>NZ_JADQAI010000001.1 GCF_022129235.1 Psychrobacter sp. Ps6
CCGACTATCTTATCATAATGATTTGAATTGTCAAGCTTTTTTATAATTTGTTTCACCAAGTTAACTGCGTTATCAATATGTAATTTACATATTCGTTGCCGCTAGTCCGTCTGATGAGGGCGTATTATAGAGGGTTTAATTTTTGTGTCAACCTGTTTTATTAATGTTTTTGGACTTATTTTACAACCATTTGAAATTTTAAGTGTTTTCAATAGGTTGGGGTTGGCTGCTTTAAAAGGCAAATTGAAGTTTGCTCTGATTAATAATTTTATCGGATATGTAGTGCTGTTTATTATCTTTGGATTATCTTCTACCTCTTTTAAGGCACTCCTACTCATATCTCCAATGTTGAGATTAATACAAACATCACTATATACAAGGTTAATCGCCAAGTTTTATATAGTTTTGCCAACATTCTATTGTGAAATGTTCAAAAATAACTTTCGCAGTTTATCTCTTATTGGGCTGAAGGCTCTATCCCTCGCTATCTAGTGTTGATAGACGGTTTTTGCTATAATCATCCTTTTATTACATTACTTATTTTTGCTGATTATCTATATTAGATAGATGACAAGGTTCTGTCTATGATGTCGGTCTTGGTTTGATACTCTTGAATAACCAATAAAACCCACAATATATAGCAGTAGAAAGTATTGCAAGTAATGTGTCACTCTCACTATATATCACAACGATTAGATATAATTGATGCGGTCTCACGGTTATATGATTGATTGTTGCAATCATCACTGCCAACGGACCCAATAACAGGCGAATAGATTATGGTAGCGATTACTTTACCCGATGGTAGCGTGAAAAACTTCGAAGGTCATACAACAGTCATGGAAGTGGCGCAAAGTATTGGGACAGGGCTCGCTAAAGCGACAGTTGCTGGACGTGTCAATGGTCAACTAGTAGATGCGCACGATCCTATCGTCGCTGATGCCAACGTTGAAATCGTAACGCCAAAAGATGACGATGGTGTTGATATCATTCGTCATTCATGCGCTCACTTATTAGGTCATGCAGTGAAACAATTATATCCTGATGTGAAGATGGTCATTGGTCCTGTTATTGATGATGGTTTTTATTACGATATCTTTAGTGAAACGCCATTTACGCCTGAGCACATGGAAGCTATTGAAAAACGCATGATGGAGCTGATCAAGCAAGATTATGACGTTATTAAAAAAATGACGCCACGTGCCGAAGCGATCAAGATATTTGAATCACGTAACGAAGACTATAAGCTAAAACTAATTAATGATATGCCAGGTGAAGAAGCCTTTGGTCTGTATCATCATCAAGAATACGTCGACATGTGCCGTGGCCCGCACGTACCAAACACTCGCTTTTTGAAAGTATTTAAACTGACCAAAATGTCAGGAGCTTATTGGCGCGGTGATGCGAAAAACGAGCAGTTGCAACGTATCTATGGTACGGCGTGGGCTGATAAGAAACAGTTAAAAGCTTATATCCAACGTATCGAAGAAGCAGAAAAGCGTGACCATCGTAAAATTGGTAAAGCGTTAAACCTATTTCATATGCAAGAGCAAGCGCCAGGTATGGTGTTTTGGCATGCGAATGGTTGGACGATTTATCAAGTGCTTGAGCAATACATGCGCAAAGTACAATACGATAATGGCTATCAAGAGATTAAGACACCACAAATCGTTGATCGTAGTTTGTGGGAGCGCTCAGGACATTGGGGCAACTATGCAACCAATATGTTCACGACCTCTAGTGAAAACCGTGATTACGCGGTAAAGCCGATGAACTGCCCTTGCCACGTGCAAGTGTTTAATCAAGGCCTAAAGTCTTACCGTGACTTGCCACTACGTATGGCCGAGTTTGGTTCTTGTCATCGTAACGAGCCATCAGGTTCGCTGCATGGTTTAATGCGCGTACGTGGATTTACGCAAGATGATGCGCATATCTTCTGTACGCAGTCGCAGATTCAACAAGAAGTTGCTGACTTTATTAAGCTAACGCTTGCTGTTTATGAAGATTTTGGCTTTGATAACATTATTATGAAGCTATCTACTCGTCCTGAAAAACGTGTAGGTAGTGATGAGTCTTGGGATTTTGCAGAAAAAGCGTTGGCAGATGCGCTTGATAGTTCAGGGCTAAACTGGGATTATCTACCTGGCGAAGGCGCTTTCTATGGTCCAAAGATTGAGTTTAGTCTAAAGGATTCATTAGGTCGTATTTGGCAGTGCGGTACCATTCAGGTTGATCCAAACATGCCTGAGCGTCTCGATGCTGAGTTCGTCAATGAGCAAAACGATCGCGAAGTGCCTATTATGTTGCACCGTGCAATCTTAGGTTCATTCGAGCGCTTCATTGGTATTTTGATCGAAAACTATGCTGGTTGGATGCCAGTATGGCTAGCACCACAGCAAGTTGTGGTCATGAATATCACAGATAAACAGGCTGATGCATGTGAAAACGTGGTTAGCGAGCTTAAAAATGCAGGTTTGCGCGCTATTAGCGACTTGCGTAACGAAAAGATTGGATTTAAGATACGAGAGAAAACATTAGAACGTATTCCCTATATGCTAGTATTAGGGGATAAAGAAGTGGAATCGGGCAGTGTTAACGTCCGAACTCGCGAAGGTGAGAACCTTGGCGTGATGAGTGTTTCTGAATTTATTACATTAGTACAAACCGCTGTCAGTAAAAAAGGCCGACAGACCCCAAAAACAGATGAGGAGTAATACCTATTAAACAGTCCAACCGTTTGAACATCAACGAAGATATCAACGTCAAAGAAGTCCGTCTCGTCAAAGAAGATGGCGAGCAAATGGGTGTGGTTGATATCGCAACCGCGATGAAAGCGGCACGTGATGAAAACCTAGATTTGGTTGAATTAGTTCCTGAAGCTAAGCCGCCAGTATGTAAGATCATGGATTATAAACATTTCCTCTATGATCAAAAGCAAAAGGCTAAAGAAGCTAAGAAAAACCAAAAGCAGACTCAGCTTAAAGAGATGAAGCTACGTCCTAGTACCGAAGAGGCCGATTATCAGGTTAAACTGAGAAAAATCGTGAGCTTCTTGGAAGATCAAGACAAAGTTAAAATTAGCATCCGTTTCCGCGGACGTGAAATGGCGCACCAAGACATCGGTCGCAAACAACTTGATCGTATCATTGAAGATACTGCTGATATCTCAAACGTCGAACAATATCCTAAGATGGAAGGTCGTCAAATGGGTATGTTGCTCGGACCTACAAAGAAAAAGTAATCTGTTCATTGGGTTACTTTGAGTAGTGGCTGTTAGTCCATATAGCTATTTATAACTCTAACCATCAATATGCTACGGGATATTGATGGTTTTTTATTATTTGGACTGCCTACTATCTCTTTTAAATGTATTTAGCCAGATATAATTGGCTGACGCTATTTTACAAAATCTACCTTCTCAACTATTTGATTACGCGGTAGTCTAAAGGTCTGTTTTATATTTGCTAATCAGTATTTATCAAAATTTTTAGTCAGTGTATAACAATAACGTATATCGCGACCGCTAGAGTCACGGATAAAACACACTACTTTTAGCCGACATCAAAGGAAATTTCATGCAAGAATTGACGCCACCAGAAAACGCCACAACTCCTAGTATTTCTCTTACAGCGCCTGAACCTGTCAAAGAAATACAAAAAAGTGAAGCCGATCAAATGGTCAAGTTGGATGAGAGCCAAATTCCAGAACTCGATGCCAAAGTTGATGCGTTCGTCGATCACGTGATTACTAACTCGGTGCACAGTCCAGAGTTTCAGCAAAACGTTCAATCTATTCATAATTTAGGTACGAAAGAAATTCGTGAGTCAGCGCAAGTCTCTAATCGAATGCTGGAGCTACCGGCCAAAAGTCTCAATGACAGTTTGTTTGATAACTCCCCTATCGCCAAATCTCTAACTGAGTTGCGCGGTATTGTCGAGGACTTAGATCCGAGCAAAAAAGAGCTGACCAATTCACGTAAGCTATTCGGTCTGATTCCATTCGGTAATAAAGTACAAGATTATTTCCGTCAATACGAGTCGGCTCAATCGCATATCAATGCTGTTGTCACCAGTTTATATAACGGTAAGGACGAATTGCTCAAAGACAATGCGATGATTGAGCAAGAGAAAGTCAATATGTGGGAGTTGATGCAGTCTATTCGTCAATATATCTATGTCGGCAAGAAGATTGATGAGCAACTAGAGCAAAAAGTTTATGCTATAGAGGCAACAGATCCTGAGAAAGCCCGCATTATTAAGGAAGAGATGCTGTTTTATGTCCGTCAAAAAAATACTGACTTCTTGACCCAGTTAGCTGTCAACGTACAAGGTTATCTAGCGCTCGATACCATTCGCCGTAATAATTTAGAGCTGATTAAAGGGGTTGATCGTGCAACGACGACCACTGTTTCAGCACTACGTACGGCGGTGGTAGTTGCTCAAGCCATGACCAATCAAAAATTGGTACTTGATCAAATTACGGCATTGAACAAAACAACCAGTAGTTTGATTGAATCAACTTCAGCGATGCTTAAACGTCAGTCAGGTGAAATTCATGAACAAGCGACTAGCAGTAGCATTGAGCTTGATAAACTGCAGAATGCCTTCAATAATGTCTATGACACGATGGATATGATTAGTAATTATAAAATTGAAGCGCTAGAGAATATGAAGCAAACGGTCAATACCTTGACCACTGAAGTAGATAAAGCACAAAAATACTTGGATAAATCAAATCAGACTACGGTATTAGAAGTCTCAAAAGAGCTTGATAGCAAAAAGATCACCAATCAATCAAACAGTATTGATATCGACATTTGATTTGTCCACATAGCAGTCATCAAAACTGACTGCTTCCTGCTACCGAGGACACATAAGACAATTGACGCAAGATATTGCGCCGTCGTTCGTGTTAAGATAGTCACTATTAATAATTTTAAAAATAGATACGGTAATTTATGAGTTGGAATGATCCAAACGCCTCAAATGAGGCAAAAAAATATGACAACCCGATTCCTAGTCGTGAGCTGATACTCAGCACGATTAATGAGCATGGGGAAGTCACGCATCAGCAATTGGCAAAAGCCTTTAATATTGATGATCCTGACCAGTTTGATGCTTTGGGCAATCGCTTGAAGGCGATGGCACGCGATGGACAAGTGAACCGCGAAGGCCGTCCTTATCGCTATCGCACGGTCACTAAACAAGATATCGTTACAGGTACGGTATCTGCACATCCAAAGGGTTTTGGTTTTGTGGTGCTAAGTGATATGCCAGATTTGTTTTTGCATGAAAAGCAGATGCGCTGGGTATTCAATGGCGATACGGTAGCAGCTGTCGGCACCTCGACAGACAATCGCGGTCGTACCGAAGGTCGTATTGTTGATGTAGTCGAGCGCCGCCAAAACAATTTCATCGGTACGCTTGCACGTGATGAAGACGGCTATTGTGTTGAGCTTGGCAGTCCAAACAATCATCAACCGATCACGGTTACTGATGACAACGTACAGGCATTGAATGCTAAACAAGGCGCGCCTGTCAAAGTCGATATCATTGACTGGCCAAACCAGCATGAATTTGGGACTGGTAAAATCACTGAAGTGTTGTCTGATGATAACGACCGTGAATTGATTATTGAGACGACCCTTCTTAACTATGATATTCCATCAGATTTCAGTGAAGCGGCACTCAAGCAAGCTTCTGATTATCAAGAACCAACTGAAAATGATATAAAAGGTCGCACAGATTTGCGTCATCTGCCACTTGTCACTATCGATGGTGAAGATGCACGTGATTTTGATGATGCCGTATTTGCTGAGAAGCGCTCAGGTGGTAACTACCGTGTCGTGGTTGCGATTGCGGATGTCAGCTACTATGTCACGCCAAACTCACCACTGGACCAAGATGCCTATGAGCGCGGCACGTCCGTATACTTCCCGCATCGCGTGATTCCGATGTTGCCTGAAGTGCTATCTAACGGTCTATGCTCATTGAACCCTAATCTAGATCGCTTATGTATGGTTGCTGATATCAAAATATCGCGCGCAGGCAAGGTCACAGGATATGAGTTTTATCCGTCAGTGATTCACTCGCAAGCACGCTTAACTTACAACCAAGTGAACGACTATCTTGCCAATCCAAATGATAAGAGACTTCCTAAATCATTAACGGGTAACAAAGACGTCAAAAAATCCATCGATACGTTATACCAGCTTTATGAGCTACTGATTAAGAAGCGTGAAGAACGTCATGCAATGGAATTTGAAACGGTTGAAACGTACATCAAGTTCAACGAAAAAGGTGGCATTGACGCTATTTTACCGCGTACTCGTGGTGACTCTCAGAAGCTGATTGAAGAATGTATGCTCCTTGCTAATACCTGCGCTGCAAACTTTGCGCTCAAGCACGAGCTACCAGTCTTATATCGTAACCATGATAAGCCTGATAATGAGAAGTCGATGCGTATTCACGAATATGCAAAAAACTTTGGGTTACCTTTCCCAGAAGAGAATCCAACGCAAGCGGATTATCAGCGCATTATCGAAGCGACCAAAGATAGACCAGATGCAATCAGTATCCATAGCATGTTGCTGCGTTCGATGATGCAAGCAAACTATGCGCCTGACAATATTGGTCACTTTGGCTTGGCTTATGATGAATATAGCCACTTTACCTCGCCGATCCGTCGCTACCCAGATTTGATGTTGCATCGCGGTATTAAAGCTCAGGTAACGAACAGCAAACAGCCTGTGATGGACTTCTCTCTTGATGGTGCTGGTACACAGACGTCAGATACAGAGCGCCGTGCAGAAAAAGCATCGCGCTATGTAGAATCTTGGCTTAAGTGCCACTACATGACTGATCATGTTGGCGAAGAGTTCGAAGGGGTTGTGACCTCAGTCACTAACTTTGGTCTATTTGTCACCTTGACTGACTTATACATTGACGGTCTGGTACACATATCAAACGTTGGCGATGACTTTTTCGTTTATGATGAGCAGCAACAACAGCTCATTGGTAAAGACAAAGGCACGCTCTTTGGACTCGGTGATTTGGTCAAAGTACAGGTTGCTGGCGTCAACATGGATCTATTGCAAATTGACTTTGATTTAAAAGAAAAACTGCAGTCTAGTGCCATGAATCAGACAAAAAAGCAGTCCGCAAAAAAAGATCAGCCTAAGAAAAGCCCTGCGAAGAGAAGTAATAACCGTAGAGGATCTAGCAAAAAAAGCTAATCTGAAACTGTAGTACCATAAATAAAAAGGGCTAACGATAACGTTGGCCCTTTTTTATGCTTTATTACCCCTAATAACAGGCTGAATTTTTTTACTGTGCGTTATTTATCTGATCCAAGCGATCTTGTTCAGATTGCTGTGCTTGGTCAATTTTATTGGTTGCATTATCTAACATGGCTTTTGGCTGTTCACCAAGTGGTGTGCTGGCGATATTTGCAGAGCTATTCTTAGAGCTATCTGCATCAGATACAGCTGCTGTAGGCTGTTCAGAGGCAGTACTGCTAACGGCAACCTCTCTGTTTTTCTCGTGACTATTGCCACTAATGATATTAAAACCAAGCAATGCCACGATGCCGATTACGGCGAATATGATTAGATGCTTCATTTCCATAAAAAATCTCGACTTTGATTAATGACCAAATACGAGTTTCATTGCACTTTTTGTGCCTACTTTTAAACCTGCTATCTCTTACTATTCTTGCGGACTATTATTATTAAGCAAATCTGTTTCGTCCGAACTTTGAGCAATCTCTTGCTCGACCTTTTCCATCAGCTTGTCATCAGGGCGGGCATCGAGAACCTCATCAGCATTACGGCCTTGCAAAATAACTTTGGCTCGCGCCTTCGCTTGTTTTTTATCTTTATCATCAATAGGATTCTCATTATTTTGATGAGTCAAAGTAGGCTCAGGCGTGGTTGAGGTAATCGTCATGTCAGATTTAGCACTGCTCGTACTGTTCTGCATATGTTCAATGGCTTTCTCTAATTTGTCATTAAACCGCAAACGATAAATGGGTTCAGGTAAGCTAAAGCCTTCGTTTTCTAATGCATGTTTGGTCTCGCGAATGGCAATACTACGCGCTTTGGCAAAATCTGTCTCTGATTGATCTACCCAAACCTGAAACTCTAAAACGATATTAGAGTCACCGACATTGATAATGACGGCAATCGCTTTAGGCTCATCCAATACAAATGCTAACGTACCTATTGCATCCAGTCCTACTTTGATAGCTGCTAATGGATCATCATTCGCATCAACGCCTAATTCAAAAGTAAAGCGGCGCTCGGGGTTTTTGGTATAGTTCAGAATGGTACCTTTAAAGACTTCAGCATTCGGAATACGCAACTGATTGCCATCTAATGTCATCAGTATCGTCGCACGTGAAGTCAGACGAACGACAATACCCTCTTGCCCATTGATGACCACTTGATCACGTGCGCGAAATGGCTGACGAATACTCAGCATTAGGGAGGCGATATAGTTTTCGATAGTATCTTTGACTGCAAAACCAACGGCAATACCGATGACTCCAGCACCGCCAAGCAGAGTACCTAAAATTGTTTCTGCCCCGATGAGACTCAGGCCTAAGATAAGACCAAAAATAATAAAAATGACTTTTACAGTCTGCGACAACAGCTCAGCGACAAAAGGATTGGGCGTTAGGCGCTGCCACATTCTTTTGCGATTCGACAACCAACTGCCAAACCATGTCACCAATGCAAAGATAACGATACCGACTAGCAGTAAAGGTAACGCCTTTACGAGGTTTTCTAATTGTACTTTTAGACCTTGATAAACCGTCGAGACATTCTCTTGAACGTCCAACGTTCGATTAATATTGTCATCGACCGTAACAACATCTGTCAAACGGTTGGTCAGATTGATGGCTTGCTGCGCTTTTTTTTCGTTGGCAGTCTCCCCTGTTAGCGTGACAACACCTTGGCTAACACTGACATTGACGGCCTGTAACCCTTCAATTTCAGAAAAAATACCATTGATACGCTGACGGATTTCATTGTCTTTTTGCGGGGTGGGTGTGGTTTCAATTTGACCGTTATTGGTGCTCTCGCCACTAATTACTGGTGGCGGAGCGGGTGTCGGTAATGAGGTGGCAGGTTCTGATGCCTCCTCGTCTGGCGCAGGATCACTATCAGGTGTTGCCTCTTCTGTACTCTCCACGCCTAGCGCGGTTGCAATGCCAGAGAGTTCTTCACCAGCAGCGTAGGCGGGCCATGTACAAACGATGCTTAACAGCAACAGCATTTGACCCCACGCGTTTATAGAAAGGCGTATCATTCGACGGTCAAAATAAGTGGCCATAAGCATCCTTTGCTTGTTTATAGATTTTACAGCGCTCAGCTTTGTGCTGACAATTAATTATCTTATGTTAGCTATCTAAGTAACGTTGTGCTTCACTCAAATTCAGCGTGCCTTCATAAATAGCACGACCAGTGATGATACCTTCGATACAATCACCATAAGGCTTTAACAGCTCGATGTCTTTCATATCAGTCACGCCACCTGATGCAATCACCGGTAGACCGCCTTCGCGAGCCAAATTGACGGTTTGTTCAGCATTCACGCCTTGCATCATGCCATCACGAGCAATATCAGTATACACAATAGAAGAAACACCCACATCAGCGAAACGCTTGGCAAGCTCGGTTGCCTTGGTATCGGTAACATTGGCCCAACCATGAGTGGCTACCATACCGTCTTTGGCATCGATACCAACGATAATGTGCCCTGCAAATTCACGGCAAGCTTCTGCAACAAAATCTGGATCTTCAACGGCTTTTGTACCAATAATAATGTAAGTCAGACCGGCAGTAATATATTGCTCAATAGTATTCATATTACGCACGCCGCCACCTAATTGAATAGGCAGGTTCGGATATGCTTTGGTAATATCATTGACCACTTGTCTGTGTACTGGCACGCCATCAAAAGCACCATTCAAATCGACCAAATGTAGACGACGTGCGCCCTCATCTACCCAACGCGCAGCCATAGCGACTGGATCATCAGAAAATACCGTATCATCTTCCATACGGCCTTGTTTTAAACGTACACATTTACCATCTTTTAAATCAATGGCCGGGATAATAACAGGCACAGCACACATATAGCATTCCTTATAAAGCACAATATTGGCAATAAATTTAGTAAATTACATTGTTGAGAATGAAACGATATTAGAGAATCAAACAACGATAGAAAACACCACTCAAACGCGGTATAAATTATAGACAGATTCAAAAAACCAAATAAAATGGGTCAGAAATCTGCTCAAATAGAGACAGGATACAATCAAAACCAAACAATCATAACCATAAGTTGTAGTACGTAGAATCACCACCAACATTCGTTAAATTCTATTACTGACTGGCAATTTTAGGTCAATTTAGCGTATAATCCTAGGTAAATTTTTATTTGTTTCTATGTGATAGTAACCAGGTGTTACGCTTTTTGTTGAGTCGTTATTGCTTAGTAGCATATTGAGACGATTCAGATACAACGAGCAATGGCTAAATATATCTGTATGATATTGACTGATATTTTGCCAGAAAGGGTTATAATAGAAATCTAAACTGGTAGCTTGTATACCACCGATTCTGCAGTCTTAAACCCTATTGGTTGCCTTTTAAATCCCTATCACGAGCTAACAATATTAGAACAGTTATGACTAGAGTTATAGCAGCTCACAATAATGACGTGATGCTTGCTTATCTAGGTTGCCTTTTAGCCAGTTTATCATCTACTTCAATAGATCGTTGTTTGGTCACACTTCTAAAAAATCGCGTATTTTTAAACGATACTGATTGGATAAAAGTGGCCCATCATACTGGTGTTACAAGTTTTTAATTTCAATGAAACGTGTGATAAGGCTGTTATTTTCAAAGTAATCTCTTTTGGCAGTGTGCTTTTGGTGATTGATTTTGATTCGATAGTTTTAGCATACACCTTGGTAGCCAGTCGCCACTTTGGTAATTCGAATAAGACATTAACGTGTTGTTAAGGAGTCTAAGGTCAGCGTTAATACTCTTAATAGTAGTTATGATTATGTATTGTCCTCACAGAGCTTTCATCGCTATTTCAATATAGAAATAGATGATTGAAGGCTTTATTGAGTGATATAAATGTTCATGCTACCGATGTACCAAACAGGACGTCTGGTATCGTTTTAGACTATGGACTAAGTTTTCGCTTATGATTACCATCAAAAAAGGTTTGGATTTGCCCATCACCGGTGAACCCTCCCGCGAGATATCTGAGCACCAACCGACACATGTAGCACTTGTTGGCTATGACTACGTGGGCATGAAGCCTACGATGAATGTCAAAGAAGGTGACATCGTAGCAAAAGGTCAGCCCGTTTTTGAAGACAAAAAACGTGTTGGCGTCATCTACACTGCACCTGCTGCTGGTAAGGTCGTCGCGATTAAACGCGGTGAGCGCCGAGTGTTTGAAAGTCTTGTGATCGCGGTCGACCCAAAAGGTGAAGAAATAGACTTTGAGCGCTATGACTCACAGCAGCTTGCTGACCTAGACTCTGAAGTCGTTGAAACCCAACTGATTGCCTCTGGCGAATGGACTGCGTTTCGTACGCGTCCCTACAGCCGTGCACCAGAAATTGGTGCTCGTCCACACGCTATCTTTGTCACAGCAATGGATACCAATCCATTAGCCCTTGACCCAATGCTGGTGATCAATGAGCAGCTACAAGCCTTCAATGATGGTCTTGCTGTACTTTCGACACTCACGCCAAAGACTTTTGTCTGCTATCATGGCGATGCACAGCTGACGCCAGTTGCAAAAACTGCGACCAATAATGTCACTGAGTATCACGCCTTTGCTGGTAAACATCCAGCAGGTCTTGCTGGTACGCACATTCACTTTTTGCATCCAATCATGCGCGGTGTAACCGTATGGACGATTGGATATCAAGACGTGATTGCGATTGGTAAACTGTTCACGACTGGACATCTGTATACACGCCGTATGCTGAGTTTAGCTGGTCCTGCGGTTACCAAGCCACATTTGGTTGCGACCGAGCGCGGCGCTGATATTACGGCATTGACTAAAGGTCAATTGGCGGCAGGCGAGAACCGTATTATCTCAGGTTCAGTTTTGTCTGGTCGTAAAGTGTTTGACAATATCGCTTATCTTGGTCGTTTTCATAATCAGATCAGTGTACTAGCTGAAGGCCATGAGCGCCCAGCGTTTCACTTCTTTAGCCCAGGTAAAAACCGCTTCTCAAAACTGCCCATCTATATTTCGCAGTTCTTTGGTGGCAAAAAATACAATTTCACCACGACAAGTAACGGCTCACCTCGCGCCATGGTACCCATCGGTGTTTATGAAGAAGTCATGCCTCAAGATTACCTACCTACTCAATTGTTACGTGCTTTGATTGTCGAAGACATCTTAAGCGCCACTGATTTGGGTGCACTTGAGTTGGACGAAGAAGACTTGGCACTATGCACCTTTGTATCTCCTGGCAAATATGAGTTCGGTGATATTTTGCGTGATAACTTAACGCGCATTGAGCTGGAGGGCTAACCACGATGAAATTTTTACACAATATGTTCGATCGTATGGAGCCATCTTTCACTAAAGGCGGCAAACACGAAAAGTACTACGCTATTTTTGAGATGTTTGATACGTTTTTACGTCAACCAGACTCAACCACCTATGCGTCATCGCATGTGCGTGACGGGATTGATCTAAAACGTATTATGATTACCGTATGGCTATGTACGTTCCCAGCAATGTTCTGGGGTATGTACAACATCGGTCATCAAGCACTAACTGCTATCGCACAGCTTGGCTTGCAGCCTGACGGCTGGCGTACAGTTATCACTAGCATGGCAGGCTATAACCCAGACAGTATCTGGGCCAGCTTTGTCTACGGAGCCATGCAGTTTTTGCCGATTTATATCGTCACTTTTGCTGTCGGTATTCTCTGTGAGATTATCTTTGCGGTCGTCCGCGGGCATGAAGTCAACGAAGGTTTCTTTGTGACCTCGGTTCTGTTTGCGCTATGCCTACCACCAGATATTCCTTTATGGCAAGTTGCCCTTGGTATTATCTTTGGTGTGGTTGTTGCAAAAGAAGTGTTCGGTGGTACTGGTAAAAACTTCTTGAACCCTGCCCTATCAGGCCGTGCATTTCTATATTTTGCTTATCCAGCGTATATGTCTGGTGACTCAGTATGGACGGCAGTAGATGGATTCTCAGGTGCGACCCCGCTTGGGCTTGCCGCGCTTGGTGTGGTTCCTCAAGACTTTGTTGATGTTTATGGTAATGCGATCACGTGGAGTGATGCATTCTTAGGCAACATGCAAGGTAGTATCGGTGAAGTATCAACGTTAGCTATCCTAATGGGTGCTGCGGTGTTGCTTTGGACGCGTATTGCTTCTTGGCGCATCATGGCAGGTTGTGTGGTTGGTCTGATCGCTACGTCTCTTGTGTTCAATATGGTTGGCTCTGATGACAATATGATGATGAGCTTGCCGTTCTACTGGCACTTAGTGATCGGTGGTTTCGCTTTCGGTGCTGTGTTTATGGCAACCGATCCAGTTTCAGCTGCGCATACCAATAAAGGCCGCTGGGCTTACGGTATTTTGATTGGTTTTATGACCGTATTGATTCGTGTCATTAACCCTGCTTTCCCAGAAGGCATCATGCTGGCCATTTTGTTTGCCAACTTATTTGCTCCACTGTTTGATTATTTTGTGACCCAAGCAAACATCAAACGCCAAACCGCTCGGAGGGTTCGTTATGTCCAAGCCCAAAAGTAATAACGCAAAAACCATTAGTGTGGCTTTGATGCTGTGCTTGGTGTGTTCCGTATTGGTCTCGGCAGCTGCCGTTGGCCTAAAGCCAGCACAAGTCGAAAATGCGCGCTTAGATCGTAACAAAAATATTTTGGTTGCTGCTGATCTATACGATGCTGAATCTGATACAGCAGATGATGTTGCCGAACGTTTTAAAGACTTTGATGTCAAAATCATTGATCTAAATAAAGGCAACTACCTTGATGACGATGAGTTAAAAACGGCTGGTATTCCTGATCGTAATGCTTATGACGCCAGTCAAGCGACAAAAAATCAAGCCTTAAGTGAAGACTTGGGTGACAATGATCCTGCTGGTATTGGCCGCAAGCCAAAATATGCTAAAGTCTATGTCAAAGAAGATGACGCGGGTAAGCCTGAGCTGATTGTCTTGCCAATTCAAGGCTATGGACTTTGGGGTACGATCTATGGTTTCTTGACGCTTGAAAGTGACATGAACACCATCAAAGGTATCAGTTTTTATGAGCATAAAGAAACCCCGGGTCTTGGCGCTCGTATCGAAGAGCCAGAGTGGCGCGCAAAGTGGAACGGTATCCGCTCTTATGATGACAATGGCGACGTTGCCACAGGCGTAACTAAAGCCGGTAATTCAAAAGAAAACTGGGTTGATGGCATCAGCGGTGCAACACTGACTAGCCGCGGCGTCAGTAATATGATTCAGTTTTGGTTAGGCGAGCAAGGCTATAAGCCTTATCTCGATATGCTACGTGAACAGAGCGGCCAGACACTTGATAATGCAGACACACAAGCAAATCAATCAAAGCCTGCAGCTCAACCTAAAACCGAATTGGCAGCCACGCTACCAGTAGCAAACGGCAAGGAGGCATAACATGGCTGATACTAAAAGTATTTTAACCACGCCTATTTTTGACAATAACCCCATTGGTCTACAGATTCTCGGTATCTGTTCGGCGTTGGCGGTCACAACGAGTATGGCAAATGCCATGGTCATGTGTGTGGCATTGACATTGGTGACGGCGTTCTCAAGCTTCTTTATCTCTGTCATTCGTAAAAAGATTCCATCGAGCATCCGTATTATTGTACAGATGACGATTATTGCATCTTTGGTTATCTTGGTTGATCAGGTATTAAAAGCCGTCGCTTATGATGTGAGTAAAGGTCTGTCGGTTTTTGTTGGTCTAATCATCACCAACTGTATCGTCATGGGCCGTGCTGAAGCATTTGCGATGAGCAACCCGCCAATTCCAAGCTTTCTAGATGGTATTGGTAACGGTCTTGGTTACTCAGCGGTCTTATTATTCGTTGCCACCATTCGTGAGCTGTTAGGCGCAGGTACTTGGTTTGGTATCACTATCTTACAGCCAGTTACTGATGGCGGTTGGTATATACCAAACGGTCTGTTGCTATTGCCACCATCAGCGTTCTTCATTATTGCTTTGTTTATCGCAATCGTCCGTATCTGGAAACCAGAACAAGTGGAAGAAGCTGAGTTTGTAATGAAGCCGCAATCTAAAGGCATGGCACATGGAGGCGGTCACTAATGGGACATTATATTAGTTTATTTATAACCTCAGTCTTTATTGAGAACATGGCACTTGCCTACTTCTTAGGTATGTGTACGTTTTTGGCCGTATCCAAAAAAGTCTCAACGGCTATTGGTCTAGGGGTTGCTGTGATTGTCGTGATGGCCATCACGGTTCCGCTAAACAACTTGCTATTCCAGTTTATCCTAAAAGATGGTGCGCTGGCATGGGCAGGCTTTCCTGATATTGATTTGAGCTTTTTAGGATTGCTCAGTTATATCGGTTTGATTGCTGCTACCGTACAGATTCTAGAGATGTTCTTAGACAAGTTTGTACCAAGTCTTTATAACGCGCTTGGGGTATTCTTACCACTGATCACTGTAAACTGTGCCATCTTAGGTGGTGTACTATTTATGGTAGAGCGTGACTATAACTTTGGTGAGTCTGTCGTCTATGGTGTGGGTGCAGGCTTCGGTTGGGCACTTGCTATTACTGCATTGGCAGGTATTCGTGAAAAGCTCAAATACTCAGACATTCCAGCGCCATTGCGCGGTCTTGGTATTACCTTTCTCACGGTTGGTCTTATGTCGCTCGGCTTTATGTCGTTCGGTGGTATGTCCATCTAAACTACTAAGCTCAAAGCTTCTATTAGCTATTTGATCTATTTAATTCATTTATTCGGTAAGGGTTCGGACACAGCTTAAAACATGTCTTCGCACCCCTACCCCATAGATTAAGGATACCTACCATGGATTACGCTACGGCGATTGGTGGCGTTGCTATGTTTACCTTGATCATCATGGGCCTCGTCGCTATTATTTTGGCGGCGCGCTCAAGACTGGTCAGTTCAGGCGATGTCACTATCCATATTAATGATAATCCCGATAATGACGTGGTGACACCAGCAGGCGGTAAACTACTGCAAACGCTAGCTAGCGAAGGCATCTTTTTGTCTTCAGCGTGTGGTGGCGGTGGTACTTGTGCGCAGTGTCGTTGCCGCGTTATTGAAGGTGGTGGTTCTATTTTGCCCACCGAAGAAGGCTATTTTACTCAAGGTGAGATCCGCAATCACATGCGCTTGGCTTGTCAGGTGGCTGTTAAGCAAGACATGAAAATTGAGATTGATCCTGAGTTCTTTGATGTACAGAAATGGGAATGTGAGGTTGTCTCTAATGACAACGTTGCGACTTTCATTAAAGAGCTGGTACTAAAAATTCCAGAAGGCGAAGAAGTAAACTTCCGCGCTGGTGGTTATGTACAGCTTGAAGCGCCGCCGCATGAAGTACATTATAAAGACTTTGTGATTGACGAAGAGTATAGAGAAGACTGGGAAAAATTCGGTATCTTCAACTATGTCTCAAAAGTTGATGAACCGGTTATCCGTGCTTACTCGATGGCTAACTACCCTGAAGAGAAAGGTCTGATCAAATTCAACATTCGTATCGCAAGTCCACCGCCACGTGGTGGTGATGGCATTCCGCCAGGCAAAATGTCTTCATGGGTGTTCAGCTTGGTCCCTGGCGACAAAGTGACGGTTTCGGGCCCTTACGGTGAATTCTTTGCCAAGAAGACCGAAGCTGAAATGATCTTTGTCGGTGGTGGTGCTGGTATGGCCCCGATGCGCTCGCATATTTTTGATCAGCTCAAACGCTTGAATACGGATCGTAAGATTAGTTTCTGGTACGGTGCTCGCTCGATTCGTGAGATGTTCTACGTTGAGGACTATGACCAACTAGAAGAAGAGTTTGACAATTTTGAATGGCATGTGGCTCTGTCTGACCCATTACCAGAAGATAACTGGGAAGGTCCAACAGGCTTTATCCATAACGTGTTGCTCGAAAACTATCTGAAAGATCATCCAAACCCAGAAGACTGTGAATACTACATGTGTGGGCCACCGATGATGAACGCTGCTGTGATCGATATGCTACACAGCTTGGGCGTAGAAGACGAAAACATCATGCTTGATGATTTCGGTGGTTAAATAACCCCGCCAGATAAACTTAAAAGCGTATATAAAAAGAGTCTCAATTGAGGCTCTTTTTTTGTTTGTTTAGTAGCGGTTTTGAGTTTTTAGGCTACAAATCTCACTGGTAGAGCCGCTTTATTATCCTATATTATGGACTATTTACAGGCTGAGAAAGGATGCTTATGAAAACGAAATACAAAGATCTGACCATTTGGATTACTGGTGCCTCTAGTGGTATTGGGCAAGCATTGGCTATTGCCTTTGCCAAGCGTGGTGCTAGAATTATTCTCAGTGGACGTGATAACGAAAAACTAGAAGCCGTCAAAAAAAGCTGCAAGCACTCCAAAAAACATATCGTCATTCCGTTTGATATTAGTGACGCTGCTCAAGCAAAAGCAGCCTATGACAATGCCAAAGCTCAGGCAGGAACAATCGATTGGCTCATCAATAATGCCGGTATCAGTCAACGCTCACTCATCATGGAGACAGATGAAGACGTCGAGCGTCAGATCATGGAGATAGACTACTTTGCCCAGACGCGCCTGACGAGACTGGTATTACCAGACATGATTGCACAAGGCGGAGGCAAAATCGTCATGGTATCAAGTGTCGCAGGTTTATTAGGTACACAATATCGCGGCACTTACGGGGCAGCCAAAGCCGCACTGCATATGTGGGCAAACAGCTTACGTGCTGAGCTATATGACCAAGGCATAGAAGTGGCGACGATATTCCCAGGATTTATCCAAACCAATATCTCTATCAATGCATTAACAGGTGATGGCAGTGCCCAAGGAACGATGGATGAGGCAACCAATAAAGGTCTGACTGCCACTGAGTTTGCAAAGCAAGTGGTGAAGGCACTCACAAAAGGTGAGGAATATATCATTGTTGCGGGCAGTAAAGAAAAACTGGCAACACGAGTCAATCGCGTGTCACCACCGAAACTTTATAAGCTAATACGCGAGTCGCAAGTAAAATAACTTAGTCTGTAGTAGTTAGTATGCAGTAGTTTGGCATGCAATAGATTGTCACTGAACATTGCCATCGTTGGTATTTCTAGGGTCAAGGGGTGTAAAATAAGCGTGTCTTGTTTTACACCCTATTCATTTCTGCGTCATACCGAAGATATTATGAAAAATACAATGTACTGCTTACTTTCTAAGAAAACGATCAAAAATACGCTGTTTGGCACGATGAGCCTTGTCAGCGTCCTAAGCCTCAGTGCTTGCCAGCAAACACCAGATTATAACTATCTAACTGGTGAAACGATGGGGACAAGCTACCATATCAGTTATCAGCTCCCTGACAATGCAGACGAAGCTGCCATACAAGCGTCAATTGATGAACGCTTGAAACAGATTAACGACAGCATGTCGACCTATCAGAGCGACTCGACCATCTCTAAATTTAATCGGTTGAATAAAAACACACCGATTATCATTGACGCTGATTTTAGTCGAGTGCTGGATGTGTCAAAGATTGTCTACGAGCAATCTGGTGGTGCGTTTGATCCTACTGTTATGCCTTTGGTAGAGACTTGGGGTTTTGGCAGCACTATGACAGTCGAGCGTCTACAGAGCCCGCCTACAGCGCTCGAGATTGCCCAAGCAAAAGCACTGGTAGACTTTGAGAGCATCGTAAAAGAAGACAATACCGTTTCTAAAACGAAAGACGGCGTTGAGCTTGATTTTTCTGCCGTTGCCAAAGGGTATGGGGTTGATGTCATCGCTGACGTGCTCAGAGAGGACTATCAAATCCGCAATTATATGGTTGAGATTGGCGGTGAAATTTCGACATCTGGCGTTAACAATCAACAGCAGCCATGGCAAATTGCGATTGACGCCCCTATTGAAGGCAGCACTGTCAGCGAGCGCCAAACGATATCTGCGATTCGTCAACCAAAAAACACGGCTAGCCAAATGCATCTGGCAACCTCTGGAAATTATCGCAACTCCGTCATATTTGATGGTAAACGCTATAGCCATACCATCGATCCGACCACTGGCAAACCTATTGCGGGCGGTGCGCCCTCAGTCACGGTAGCAGCTGATTCAGTTGCATTAGCTGATGCATGGGCGACAGCGCTGACAGCGATGCCTTATCATAAAGCACTAGATGTCGCCAAAGCTCAAAACTTGGCTGCTATGTTTGTAGTATTGGCTGACGATGTAAAAGCAGAAGGGTCTGAGAGTAATACTTCGGATAACGTGTCTGATGATAATATCGATGACTGGCAAGTAGTACAGACACCAGCAATGCAAGCATTACGTGCTGACAAAAAGCCCTAGTAGGTTTCTGGCATTGAAACAAGAGAATACGATAACGCACAACGAGCGATACCAAAATTTGCTATACTATTAATTAGTTGCCATTAAAAGTACATCGTTATCACTAACAGCAACTGCCCCACTTTTGACAATGAGGTTTCCTCTATGCTTAGCCAATTGCTTCCCATGCTTGCCATTACCTTTACGGTGTTTATCCTATTTTTCATTTTTATGGGCATCGGTTATATGGTCAAAAAAAAGCCGCTTAAAGGCTCTTGTGGCGGCGTTGCCAAATTGATGGGTGATGAGCAGTGCTCATTTTGCGGCGATGATCCCAACAAGTGCGACTCATTGATGGCAGAACAGCAAGAAAACGCGTTAAGAGCTGCCCAACTTGGCAAATCTGTGTAAAAACTCATTGATTACCATATGCGGGTAGTATTTACCTAACATCTGTTCGTATAATAGCGTCAAGTCATTCAAAAGTGACTTGGCGCTATTTTTATATCGCCATCTCTTATTATTCCTATTTAGACACTCTCTATTTAGATATTTTCTATTTAAAAATTGGCCAACAGACATATCTGTTTTGCCTTCTACAAATTTTTAGTCCTGATTGACGTTATTGATTACCGTTTAGGTACGTGTCTGAGTAAATGATCTTTGGTGTTGTTTTACAAGCGACGATTTTTCGGCGCTGTTTTATAACGTGTCCTTTTTCCCTGTTATCGTTGTGCTGCTATGTCTACCTCATCCAAACTGCCTTCATCACGTTTCACCTTTTGGTTAGTGCTATGTGCCATGATTTTGCTAGCGACCAATATGCGTGCCCCTATCGTTGCGCTGGGCGCTATCGCGCCAGTGGTAAAAGAAGCACTCAATATCTCGGAGATACAGATTGGCTGGCTGGGCGCTGTTCCGATGCTGGGTTTTGCCCTTGGTGCGCTGATCTCGCCAGCCATTGGCAAACGCTTCGGGCTTGAGAATACGCTGATTGCCATGATCGCACTATTAACCACTGGCATGATTTTGCGTACCGTTATCCCGACGTGGACTGGGTTTTTGATCGGTACTTTATTGCTGACTCTAGCCATTGGCTTTGCTAATACTTTAGCAGCTCCTGTCATCAAGCAACGTACCCCGCAACATATTCCGCTGATTACGGGTTTGTTTAGTTTAACCATGACGGTGACCGCAGGGATAGTCTCAGGCATCGTCCTCCCTTTGTCTGAGCAAGTAGGCTGGCAATGGGCGCTGGGTGGTTGGACGATTTTAGGTATTTTTGCGTTATTGATTTGGTTGTTTTTGCGTGTGCGTTTGGGCTCATCAAACCACCAACCCGTTATATCTACAGATAAAGATGCCTCTGATATCTCTATGTGGCGAACGACGTTTGCTTGGCAAATTGCTGTCTTTATGGGGCTGCAATCATTACTATTTTATACCGTTGCCAGTTTTTTGCCCTCTATTTTGGTTAGTAAAGGGCTATCTGCTGTGAGCGCTGGACAAATGGGTTCTGTGTTTCAGTTTATGGCGCCTATCTCTATTTTGAGTCTGACGTGGCTAATCAATCGTGGTCGTCCTATTCAAGCGCTTGCCGTGTTTGCCGCTGTACTCAATGTCATTGGCGTATTAGGTATCAGTTATCTATCCACGGATTTGGCGTGGCTATGGTCAGCCATGATGGGAATTGGGTGCTCAGCGATTTTTACCTTGAGTATGATGCTGTTTTCCCTGCGTACCTATACCACCAATCAATCAAGTGAGCTGTCTGGTATGGCGCAAGCCGTCGGTTATTTGATTGCATTTTTTGGGCCGCTTGGCACAGGCTGGCTCCATGAATCGACTGATAGCTGGAGTCTGCCGCTTTTTATTATGCTGATACTCATGATTGCAAACGTGGTAATTGCGTGGCTCGTTAGTCGTACAGTGATGGTCGATGGCAAATACATTTGATTTCAATCTTTTGACTTCCATAAGCTTTTGATTTCTAACGCGTAATAAAGCTGTCTTTAAATTAACCTTAGGGCAATATTGGTTGCTGTCTTATTTTGCTACACTTTTTGCTACACTGGTTTGATTGCATATAGGACATAACCCCCATGATGAATTTACCCTTTCGTTTCGCTCAGCGTTTGCCTGCTATCGTCATACTCGCAGCCGTAATGGCGATCAGTGGCTGTCAAAAAAATGCCGAACCTACAGCGCCGACTGACACACAGAATACCGAAATAACTAACAATCAAGCCGATGCTGCGTCCGTAACCACGGAGGCCGCAGCGCCCGTGGATCAACAAGTCAATTCATCACCAATCACTATTTTAGCGCTTGGCGACTCACTGACGGAAGGCCTTGGGGTTGATAAAAATGATAACTACCCTGCGCAGTTAGAAGATCGTCTACAAGAGATGGGCTACGACAACGCCAAGGTGATCAACTCAGGGCTGAGCGGTGAAACCAGCACGGGGCTGGTCAATCGCTTAGATTGGGTGTTACAAACCAAACCTGATGTGACGATTTTGACCATTGGTGCTAACGATGCCATACGTGGTATCGATGTGGCGACGATTGAAGCCAATATTCGTACGGCGGTTAAACGTCTACAAGACAATGGTAGTGTCGTTATTTTGGGCGGGATGTCGATCTATGACAATTTAGGTAGTGACTATGTTGCAGCATTCTCAGACATTTATCCTCGCGTCGCGAAAGACATGAACGTGACCCTTATTCCGTTTTTCTTAGAGGGCGTGGGCGGTGATCGCGCGCTCAACCAAGCCGATGCGATTCATCCAACGAAGGAAGGCTACACGATCATCGTCAATGACAATATCTTGCCTATTCTAGAGCCTAAATTAAATGAGTTAAAAACAACCGATACAGAGAATACGACTGAAACAGTTCAAGCCGAAACGACAAAAAATACGCCAAATGAGACTACTTAACGAGACCATTTAACGAGACTATGTAATGACATCATCACCTTCGATTGTCGCTTTCACGCCACAAGCAGACGCTAAGACACAAGCCCTACTGACCGCCTCACAGTTAAATAAAACGGTGCAAGTCGGTGAGCAAAAATTATCTATCATTAAAGACGTAGATATCTATATCAACGCGGGCGAGTTTGTGGTCATCATGGGTAAATCAGGCTCGGGTAAATCGACCTTACTAGGGTTACTCGCGGCATTAGACTATCCTGATAGCGGTACAGTGTCGCTAGCAGGTCAAACGCTCAGTAGTCTGGACGAAGATGCGTTGGCGGTCATTCGTCAACAGGACATGGGCTTTGTCTTTCAGTCATTTCATCTACTCCCAACATTGACCGTCGCCGAAAATATCGCCTTTCCGTTAGATATCGCTAGACGTCCAAACCCATCACGTGTAGACGAGCTGATAGATGCGGTTGATTTGGGTCATAGACGTAACAGCTTACCCAATCAACTATCTGGTGGTGAGCAGCAGCGTACAGCAGTGGCACGAGCTTTGGTCTCTCATCCCAAGATTGTCTTTGCCGATGAGCCAACGGGTAACTTGGATGAGCAAAATGCCGATCAAGTCATGCAATTGTTATTAGACTTACGCCAGCAGGTTGGCTCGGCACTGGTGGTCGTGACTCACGATCCTGCGCTTGCTGAGATGGCAGATCGCGTTATTACCATGCATGATGGGCGGATTGAAGAATAAATAGGCATTCATTCTTTAGTCTTTAATACTCTACTTCAATAAGGTTAGTTCAATGGGAACTCTTGAGATAGAAAGCGTGGCAAAAGACTTACTTGCTGGAAAGTTCACTTTTGAAACCGAAGATTATAGCCAAGCAATCAATCAGTTGGTTTCGATCTATAAATTAGATAACGCGCTTTATTATTTAAAACAGATGGCTGACTCAAACGATCATTCCATTACTTTTGCACTCTCTTTTATATTAGAGCATTACTCAAAACCTTTCATCAATGCCAACAGAGACGAGATAAGTCAGCTTACTCTACAAGCAATAAGTAGGGGGTATTTGAGAGCAAATAATTATTTTCTATACCCTTTGACGTACTTTATGGAAAATGATGATGAGTATCTTTGTTTTTTAGACTTACTACAGAATGAGCAAAATACACTACAAAATGAGGTATTAAGACATTTATATTACTTTGATACTTATAAATATGAAAAGTTGAACCACCTCAGTAAACAGCTAGATTTTTCTTTGTTCTATAATTTACCTAGCAAAATAAATAAACACTGGTTTGAGCAACAAACAAAAGGTAAGCCTCTTCTTTATCAGAAAGTAGTCGCTAGCGCAGTATATAAGACAGTCAAAGATAAAAAATTCGTTCATTCATTAACTGATATGACAGATGCAGAGTTGTTCGACTTTATCTATGTTTGGTTACCTGATGACACACTTTAAAATTTCTTAATACGTCTACCGATTAAGCAAAAAATTATGACTAAAGCTACGATCAAAAAAAGCGATACTGCTATCAATAATCAAGCTACTGATACTAAAGGGAGCCGTTTTTTTAGCGGTCAAACTTTGGGCTCGCAAGCACTCAGCCGTAGCTGGTGGCAGCGCTGGGTCTATCCTGTCTTATTTCTACTCACATTGACCTTATCACTTGCAACCTACCTGACCCTCGACTCGGTACAGCAGTCTGTCGATCGCTATATCAATGACAATCAGCGCGCGCTCGTTGGTGGTGATTTGATTTTAAACAGTAAACAAGACTGGCCCAGCGAGGTACTGGCACAAGTAGAAACCCTCCCCGATACGCAAACCGTGTATGACTATCAGTTTAGCGCCATGCTCGTCACCGATGAGCAAACTTTGCTTGCCAGCGTCAAAGCCATCTCACCGTCTTATCCCTTATACGGTACAGCTGAGCTTGCCTCAGGACAACCGCTGTGGGATCAGCTGACATCCGACAGTGTGATCGTCGCGCCAGAAGTCCTCAGCGGACTCAAAGCCAGTATCGGCGACCGTATCACCATTGGTGATGCGCAATTCACGATCAGTGATGTACTGACCAAAGAGCCTGACCGTCCGCTGACCACATTTGGTTTTGGCGGACGCGTGTTAATGAAACAAGATGCGTTAGAGGCGACCAATCTACTCGGTCAGCGCAGCCGCATCAATTACCGTATCGAGATGGCAGGTGATCCTGAGCTGATAAACACGCAGCGCAAAAAGCTCACAGGCATACTGACCAGTTATTCTGATATTGAGCTCTCTGATGCTGATTCGGCGGACACTTCGGTCTCGCGTATCTCTGATAATGTATTGATGTTCTTAAAGCTACTGGTCATCGCGGTGTTGCTACTCTCTGCGGTCGCCATGTACGGCGTCATTAGTGCGTTCGTCAGCAAGCAGCAGTCCAATAATGCCATTCGTTTGGCATTAGGCGAGCCGCTTGGCTCACTCAAACGTAGCTACTATCAATTGCTTATCGTCACGACTGTCATTGCTTGTGTTGCCGCGATTGTCCTTAGTCTGGGATTACTTAAAATTGGCCAGCCGTATCTGGTGGCTATCTTACCTGCTGACGTGGGTCTATCTATCAATCCAATTAGCGCGATCAAGACCATCTTCATTGCCTTAGCCCTGACATTGCTGATTGCGCAGCGTGGTTTGAGCGCGCTTAACACAACCAAACCCGCTACCCTACTCAATCAAGGAGCAAGCACGCAGATGCAAAATCTGCCGTGGTATCGACGCACGCCATTACTGTGGTATGGCATCGTGCTGGCAGGGCTGTATGCCTTCTTTGCTTATGAAGTGGGGTCGCTGTCATTAGGCGCGCAGTTATTGGGCGGCTTAATCGTACTGGTAGCGATATTTTGGCTACTAGCGCGTGGGTGGCTGTGGCTGCTTAACAAGTTGGCGAGCAATGCCAAGGTCAGTTGGATGCAGCGTATCGCCATTCATAATCTGGCGCGTAAAGGCAATCAATCTGCGCTGTTCTTTGTCACTTTATCGCTATCGGTTGCAGTGCTGACACTCATCACGACACTCAATCACAGTATCAATGCGCAGTTTATCAATGCCTATCCTGAAGATGCGCCCAATTTGTTTTTGCTGGATGTGCAGAGCGATCAACATGACGATATTGATGCGATCATTGATGCGCCCGTCACTTATTATCCCGTCATTCGCGCGCGTGTGGAGACGGCCAATGACGTACCTGCAAAAGATATCGAACCTGAGGATGGCTTTGATGATCCTACACGGGTGTTTAACTTAAGCTACGCAGATACGGTGATGGATACCGAATACATCGTTGACTCACTCACAGACGATGCGCTGTATACGCCTATCGATGATGCCGATCAGCAAGTCAAACCTTTATCTATCTTGGACACTGCCGCCAGTATGCTCAATGTCGGTATGGGCGATCAGGTACGCTTTAACATTCAAGGTATCGAAATCGTCGGGCAGATCACCAGTATTCGCACGCGCTATGAGCGTGGCCCAAGCCCGTATTTCTATTTCTTGTTTGAGCCGTCCGTGCTGTCCGCTGCCCCGCAGATTCAATTTGCTACTGCGCACGTATCAGAAGATGCGATTCCAGAGCTACAAGGCAAACTGGTACGCCAGTTCCCTGCGGTCACCACCATCGATGGCACGGCTATCGCTAAGCAAATCCAAGAGCTGGTGGTACAAATGAGCCGCTTGGTCTATGTGTTTACTTTGCTTGCCCTACTCACTGGCGTCATGGTGCTGATCAGCTCGCTACTGTCTACTTCGCAAGATCGTATGAAAGACAGCGCGTCATTTAGACTGCTCGGTATGCAAAAGCGTGACCTGTATATGCTCAATATTTTAGAGTTGGGTGTGCTTGGTATTAGCGCGGCGACCTTTGCCGTGGTCATTGCCAGTGTTGGCGCATGGGCGGCAATCACGCAATGGTTTAATCTACAGTTTAGTGTGGCGTGGACGAGTTTGGCTATTGGCGGTGCAGCGTTAATCGTATTGCTGTTTGCCATTGCCATTATCTATGTGAGATTGGTGATTGGACGTGGGATTATGGCTAGGGTACGGGCGATGATTTAACTTTGAAAAATAAAAATATATTTTGAGTAGTAAATTTAACATCCATCATTTTCAATGTGCTACATTAAACAACTTTAAAAAATTAACAAGGTTTAATATGTCTAAAAGAATTGCTGTATTTAATCACAAAGGTGGAGTAAGTAAAACTACTTCTGTATATAACTTAGGCTGGATACTTAGTAAGGATATGAATGTTCTTGTAGTTGATGCGGATCCTCAGTGCAACCTGACAAGTTTAATATTAAATGATGATTTTGAAAGATATTACATTGAAGATTCGACGAAATCGCAAAATATTAAAGATGGAGTAAGTGCAGCTTTTTTAGGTAGGCCACAGCCTATACAGTCAGTAGAATGCTATTCACCAGAGAGAGCAGATAATTTATTTTTATTAGCTGGTCACGCTAACCTATCTGAATATGATGCAGCTCTTACTTTTGCTCAAACGTCTAATAACGCGCTTGCCACTTTGCAAAATCTACCAGGAGCTTTTTCAGAGCTTCTAAAATTAACTGAGGAAAAATATAATATTGACGTTACCATTATAGATTTAAACCCAAGCTTAAGCGCTATAAATCAAAATTTATTTTTATCATCGGATGCATTTATAGTACCAACCAATCCTGACCCATTTTCAATTATGGCTATTGATACTCTAATTAGAATTCTTCCTAAATGGGTACAATGGAAAGAATCTTCTATCGATATTTTTAAAGACTCTGCTTACCCTATGCCTACGGAAACACCAAAATTTCTTGGAAGTTTGATACAGCGATTTAATATTAGGAATGGTAGAGCTGCTCGACCTTATAGAAATAACATTACTGAGATAAAAAATAAAATATCGAATGAGTTTTATCAATCAATGTTAAATTCAGGAATGACTCTAGATGGTTTCTATGGCCAGGATATTATAGATAGAGGATATTGTTTAGCAGAAATACCAGATTTTCAAGGTCTTTTACCAAAATCACATGTTGCCCATGTGCCAGTATTCGCTTTGCTTGATGGGGATATGGATAATACAGGCAGCGTTTTAGAAACAATGATAAATAAAAGAAACTCTTTACTTGAGCATTTTGAATCCCTTTCGAAAGACATAAAAAAGTTATTAGAACATGTATAATTCATATAAAAATTTTTTAAAAAACATAGAAGATGTAAAGAGTTTAACTACAGTTTATAGTTACTTAACTAATAATGTTACTGTGCCTTTATGCTTTGACGACCTTTTAAGAGCTCAAATTGTCAATTCGCTTAGTGCTTTTGACAAACTCATTCATGACTTAGTCAGAATAGGTATTGTAGAAATATTCAAGGGTAGTAGGATTGCTACACCTAAATATTTATCTGAGCCTTTAAAAATGGATATCTATCATAAAATTTCAAATATTAATTCAACAACTATAGAGGCTGAATTTGAAAAGTTAAGTATATTTGAGCAATCAATTTACGACAAGCTAAAGTTTATTTCTTACCAAGACCCTAGTAAAATATCAGATGGCTTAAGTTACATTGTTAGTGATAATTCTAAGTGGTTTAAGATATCTGAGCATATGTCTATGAAAGAATCAGAAATAAAAACCCAACTTAAACTGATTGTTAGTAGACGTAATTCTATAGTACATGAGTCCGATATTAATCCACAGGATTTGAATAAGCTTCAAATCCTTCAGATAGATTGTGAAAATTGTATAGATTTTATATCAAAGCTTGGAGAGGCTATATATTCGTTAGCTAAACAGCCATAACTAAAGGCATCATAAATATTAATAAAGCATAGCTAAAGATAAATTTTCGGTATTTATAGATTTAGATTCAGCTTTTTAACCTAAGATGTTCCTAACTCAGTCTTGGCTCGCTCTCTATCCCCTCAAACCACCTCTCCCCTCATCCCCACCTTTTGCTATACTAGCCCAACTTTATCGGTTAAATATCCACTTATAACACCCTCCCAAACAGCATGGTAGCCTTATGAAATTCTCAAAGTTCGGTCAAAAATTTACCCAGCCCACTGGCATCTCACAATTGATGGATGATCTGGGCGACGCGCTAAAAAGCGATCAGCCAGTCAACATGCTGGGCGGTGGTAACCCTGCTAAAATTGATGCCGTCAATGAGCTATTTTTGGAGACCTATAAGGCGCTGGGCGTTGATAACGATACAGGCGTGCCCAATAGTAGCGCGATTATCAGCATGGCAAACTACTCTAATCCGCAAGGGGATGCAGGCTTTATCGATGCGTTGGTTGGCTTCTTTAACCGTCATTACGATTGGAATCTCACGGCAGAAAACATCGCCCTGACCAATGGCTCACAAAATGCGTTTTTCTATCTGTTTAATCTGTTTGGCGGCGCGTTCACAAATGAGCAGAGCCAATCTGTCGACAAATCCATTCTACTGCCATTGACCCCTGAGTATATCGGCTATAGTGATGTGCATGTGGAAGGTCAGCATTTCACAGCGGTATTACCGCATATTGATGAAGTGACGCATGATGGCGAAGAAGGCTTCTTTAAATATCGTGTGGATTTTGAGGCGTTAGAGAACTTGCCAGCACTAAAGGAAGGTCGTATCGGCGCGATTTGCTGCTCACGTCCGACCAACCCGACGGGCAACGTGCTGACCGATGACGAAATGGCGCATTTGGCCGAGATTGCGGGGCGCTATGATATTCCGCTGATTATCGACAACGCCTACGGTATGCCCTTCCCCAATATCATCTACTCTGATGTCAATCTGAACTGGGATAACAATACGATTCTCTGCTTTAGCCTATCGAAGATTGGCTTGCCCGGTATGCGTACCGGTATTATCGTGGCTGATGCCGAAGTGATCAAAGCGGTCAGTGCGATGAATGCCGTGGTCAATCTAGCACCGACACGCTTTGGTGCGGCGATTGCCACGCCATTGGTAGAAAACGATCGTATTAAGCAATTATCTGATAACGACATAAAGCCGTTTTATCAAAAGCAGGCGAAACTTGCTGTAAAGCTATTAAAAGAAGCCTTGGGCGATTATCCTTTGGTCATTCATAAGCCTGAAGGCGCGATATTTTTATGGTTATGGTTTAAAGACTTGCCGATTAGCACGCTGGATCTATACGAGCGCCTAAAAGAAAAAGGCACGCTTATTGTACCAAGCGAATACTTCTTCCCCGGTGTCGATGTCAGCGATTATCAGCATGCGCACGAATGTATCCGTATGAGTATCGCGGCTGACGAGCAGACACTGACGGATGGTATTAGAGTGATTGGTGAAGTAGTGCGTGAGTTGTATGATGAGAAGTAGGTTAGCTTCATAATATGACTTTGCGTGAGGCCTCTATGCGTTACAAATTTGAAAATTTGAAAATCAGTAGAGAAAAAAGATACTCGCTAGGTAGAGAAACCACTACCAATAAATATTACTTATCTTTTCCAGTTAGTCCGCCAAATCATAGGTATGTTGAGTATGAAGAATATTATGAAATTTCTTTTGAACAGCTCAATGAATTTTTAAAAAACGAAGATTCATTAATAGAATTTTTGGATCAATGTAGAAGAAGAAAAATGGATAATTTAGTTCTTTTTTATCCGATAGCTCCTATTCGAGGTTATCCAAATTAGATTACCCGCTTGAAAAAAACGGACTCATTAATAGTCCGTTTTTTTATGCTATGAAATGATTTATTTCAAGTGAACGGCTTGCCAACCTTTTAGCTAAGCGCTTTTAGTAATTCAGTAGCGCTCAGTTTACCAAACTCATTGGCAGCTAATGGTCCATCCCCCGAGATCAGTTTTCTGTCTTGATGAGTGCTACCGGTGGCCAGTTTATTGCTAATGGTGACGCCTAGGTCTTCAAGCTTTTCACCAAAGTACCATGGCATCGTACCAGGCAGATAGCCAATTTTTGGCATTTGCTTATCCATACTAGTGGGGAACGCTACCATCTCATAACCTTTAAAGATAAAGTCGCGCTCGGACTTATCATCTGCCTTATCAGAACCGTTTAGGTTAGCGGACAATAAAGCGGCAGGTCCATGGCAAATCGCCAAGGTAAACAAGTCATTTTCATGGCCCCAGCGTAGCAATTCACCAAGGTTCTTGTCCTCAGGCAAGCCTAGCATCGCGCCATGACCACCTGGAATAAAAATCGCTGCATAATCGTCGCTATTGGCCATGTCATTTTTGACAAAGTCAGCGATACTTTTCGGACTCTCAAGCTTTGACTGATACTCAGCGTATATTTGTTTAACATCGTCATCATCTTTTGGCATCGCCCATTGCTCAACTTTGACAGTTTCTCCTGTTGGCGTAAAGATATCCGTGTCAAAACCCGCTTTTTTAAAATGCAATAAAGGCACCATCATCTCAACAGGATGATTGCCGGTATCAAACTTTTTACCATTTTCCATAGTCATGTATTGCTGCTCGCTACAGACCATGAGGATTTTTTTATTGCCCGTATACGGCGTGTCATACTTTGTGTTGTCGTAGTTGGTTTTACTTGGGGCCGCCAATTTCAAAGATGACTTGGAAGGAATATATACTCCCGCTTCGGCTTCTTGTGCTTGCAACCCTAACGTTTCTTTTGCGTTGTCTAGTATTTCTTGGATATTCATAGTGCTTCCTAGTTATTATTAATTATGGAGAATGGATACCGAGTCAGGCGATATTTAAAGACAATATACTTAGGATATACGCCGATACCGCGACTCTTTTATCTTAAGATAACAAACTGAGAAAGGGTTAAATAGACAAGACTTTTTATATTTCGTAAGCTTTGTAAAGAGAGCGTGTTTAATCTGTCAAATTACAACCGCTGCAATAGCTACCGACTTAGGCATAAGCTATTTTAGAAGTCATTGTGTGGATGCTTTTACAGGAGTATTGTTCTTGACGAACAAACGCAAAAGCGTGGTATAAAAGCGATTGGCGGAAGTGTTTTGTGAACTTTGTGATTGAGCGCAAAACAAATAATTGTAAATAAAGCGAACAAATAAAAACGGACTCATTAATAGTCCGTTTTTTTATGGCGTTTGGTTATTGAAGTAGATCTATTGGTCGGGTGAAATATAGTCGTCCACTTATTCAGCGCAAAGAGCAGATAAGGCAGCAGGCACGTATTCATCAGATCATGCAGACTGGCCTTTATGTCCACCATTTCTAATGCCAAGAGGCCTTTTGGTATGATGATATGGCGATTGTCCAGATACTCACCTGATAACGCCACACCAGTGACCACGATCAACGCGATGAACGCTCTGATATTGTGGTTTTTGATGATAGGACGCAGCACAAACAGACACAATAGATAAACGCCAACCCCGACATAGATATGTAAGGCATCTTTGGCAAGGCCAGTTGTTTCAACAACATTTATTTTAAAGGCGGTAAAGTCCACTAGAGTATTCCAAATATAAGCGAGCAGAAAATGATTGAGCGTATCACTAAACAATAATAACTAAAAATTGATGGTTAAGAATGACAATAGTGGAGAATAAAATAGGGTAGATTATACAAGCGATAATCTACCCTATTCTGAAGCGAGTGTGCAATTTACGTTTACTGCCTGTCTACACATTCCACTCGACAAAATTCTTTAGCAGTTGCAAGCCAGCGGTATGGCTCTTTTCTGGATGGAACTGGGTGGCAAACAGATTATCTTGAATCACACTGGCACAAAACGGCTGTCCATAGTCGCATACCGCTGCCACTTGCTTGCGGTCGCTAGGTGCACAGTAGTAGCTATGTACAAAATAAAAATGCGCGTTGTCCTCGATACTGTGCCAAAGCGGATGGTCGAAATCCATACCACTAATGGTGTTCCAGCCCATGTGTGGTACTTTTATCGTTGCGCCTTGTTTGTCTTTCCACGTAGGATCAAATGCTTCTACCGTGCCGTTCAAGATACCAAGGCAATCTGTACCACCATTTTCAGCCGATTGCTCAAACAACGCTTGCATCCCCACACAGATGGCCATCACGGGTTTGTTAAACACTGCATGGCGTATCACCTCATCAATGCCTGCCTCATGCATACCAGCGATACAATCACGCATCGCGCCGACACCAGGGAATACAATTTTATCTGCTGCTGCCACGACTTTTGGGTCATTGGTGATAGAGACGTCTGCCCCGACGACCGACAAGGCTTTGCCAGCTGAATGCAAATTGCCCATACCATAATCTAATAGCGCTACTTTGGTCATCAATTGGTTCTCGTTTTTAAATATTTTGACTACTATACTATGTATACTATTTTCTGTTACTAAGGTGTAGATAAGGTTTTGCTACAAGGAAGTTAAACGCAGGCTGTAAAACCAGTACGCCAAGCTTAACTGGCCCTTTTGAGTAATCTTGTAGAAGAGCCTTAAATGCGCCTTAGAAAGCCTCTTTGGTCGATGGCAAGGTGTTTAGCGCACGCTCATCATATTCGCACGCCATACGTAGGGCACGTGCAAACGCTTTGAAGGTTGATTCAATCTGATGATGGCTGTTTTTGCCTTTGAGATTGTCCAAATGCACGGTCATCCACGAGTGATTGACGAAGCCATAAAAGAACTCACTGAATAGATCAACATCGAAGCGGCCAACGTGCGAGCGCGTAAATGGAATATCCATGTGCAGACCTGGACGACCTGACAAATCCACCACAGCGCGTGTCAACGACTCATCTAATGGCGCATAAAAGTGTCCATAACGACGGATGCCTTTTTTGTCGCCCAAGGCTTTATTGAAGGCTTGACCAAGGGTGATGCCCGTGTCTTCGACGCTATGATGGTCATCAATAAAGGTGTCACCGTTGCACTTGATATCCAAGTCAAACAAACCATGACGCTTGATCTGATCGATCATATGATCCAAAAATGGCACGCCCGTGTCTACCACACCTTTACCCGTCCCATCGAGGTTGACGGTACAAGTGATCTGGGTTTCCGCAGTATTACGCTCAACGGTCGCAATGCGCTCAGGGCGACCGTATAGATTTAGGTTTGTTGCTTGATTTTGCTCAGTTGCATTGGCTGTCATGGCTATTCTCTATCGGTTTTTTATCAGTGAAAAGCGGTCAATTATAAATAGGGCAAAACAGTACCCATTACTGTCCATAACATCACCGCTAACGCTGCCCTCAGCGCCAGCAAAAAATGTATGAAAAAATGATATATACAAAAGATATCAATATATTAGGGTTGATGTGTCCCACATATTATCTAGCCTCATCATAGCAAACCCTAACATTTACTGCCACGACCAAGCACCAAACCACGCACAAATTTACGTCATTCTGCTAAAATAGTGTGTTCAGTATTATCAATCATGACTGGCGCGAATGTTGACAGTCTCACCTTTATGGCACTACTCTCTATGACATGGTGCTGTCTGACCATAAAACCCCTCTGTTTATAGGAACTGCTATGCCGTTAGAAGCGATCGCCATTAATAATTTGGATGCGCCACTTATCAAAAAACCTGCCCGTGACAATGAGTTGTCAGAACGCTTGCAGGCATTGTACGATAGTGATGACGCGCAGCCTGATGGTGCCGAGGTATTAGATATCGTTGCGCAAGGGTTCAAACGCGGGCAGTATCTCTATGTCGGTATGTTCAATGATAAACCCATTGCTGCGGTTGCCTGCTTTGATGATGGGCAGACCAATGCCAAGCGTTTGCAGTATCTGACGGTACATCCAGAGAACCGTAAACGCGCCATCGATGCCAAATTCATTAAATTGGTCTATGACTGTGAGGTCAAAAAAGGCGTGCGTGAATTTGTCCCTGCTGATGCTGATATTCACCGAATCATGAGCGAGTACGAACTCCTGCGCGTAAAAGACTAAATATAGAGTAAATAGGGCTCATTTCGCGAATATTTGATTATTTATCGACTTTTATGAGATATAACGCAAAAATCACTTGACAGCCGAGCCTATATTTAGTTTAATAGCGCCTCAACGAAGACGGCTCGATAGCTCAGTAGGTAGAGCAACGGATTGAAAATCCGTGTGTCGGCAGTTCGATCCTGCCTCGAGCCACCATTCGTTAATAGATTCTAAAAAGCCCCGAACAGTGATGTTTGGGGCTTTTTTTATGTTTAAATTTTACCGTATTCTTTAGCGTCCATTTTATTCATGCGTCGCTCTTATTCGTAGAGCCGACCACGTAATAGCAAATGACAGCGCTCGCGTGAATCCAAGTCATAGATCGTTGCGCGATAATCAATCCCGTGACGTCCTTCAAAAAATATCACGCGATCACCCACGGCTAAGAAACAAGACGTGCGCGCGTCATAAATAAAGCCATCAATCACGAACGCCAAATCACGATCTATCGCGCGTACAGTATACGTCTCACCCTGCGGAATCAACTTTTCGAACCAAGCGCTATGGGCTGCCATACTCGTAAACATACTTGTCGTTAGCAGTAGTAGCGCAATCCATATATTTTTGGATACTAACGAACGGATTTGCTTAATGACGCTTGTTTTATGTTTTAACAGGATATTTCTCATCGCTCACTTTACTCACGGTTGCATAACATTTTTGTGCTTTTTTCTACACCGCTTGGCTCAGTATACTCATTAACTATGAATGAGCAGATACCCATTATAGTACAGAGCCTAGGTGGCAGATATGAGAGAATTTGATTACGACTTGGATTATAAGAGTTTGGATTTGCGTGCTCAGCCTGAGTTGTACCGTGTCGGTCGCGGTGAGCAAGGCGTATTATTGGTAGAGCCTTACAAGTCTGAGATTTTACCCCATTGGCGTTTTGCGACTCCTGATATCGCCCGAGAGAGCAGTGAGACGATTTATCAGATGTTTCTAGATTACTTGGCTGCCGATGACTTCGTCGGTGCAGATATGGCGCGTAAATTTATTCAAATGGGCTATACCCGCGCGCGTCGCTATGCCAATCATAAAGGCGGTAAAAAGTATAAAGGGCCGGTACCTGATGATAAAAAAGGCCAAAGCGGCGCTCATGGTCGCGAAGAGTTACCACGACAAACCGAAGACCCTATCAAAGCAGAATCAGCACGTATTTTTAAGCAAAAATGGGACGAGTGCCGTGAGAACGAAGATTATCTAAGAATGAAGAAAGAACACCGCGCGCGTTATAAAGATGTCGAGTAATTGCTAATGCTCAGCGCCTTGAGAATATAACAACACTAAATTGACCAGTCTTAAAATACTACTGTGCTAAGGTATAACACGGAATATCGAACATAATAAATAGAGTTACTTTTAATAGTGAGGAACGATGAATAAGCAACTTTTAATTTTTGACTTTGATGGAACGCTCATTGATAGCGTGCCCGATTTGGCCGATGCGACCAATGCAATGCTGACCACGCTTGGCAAAGACACCTACCCGATTGAGACGATACGCAATTGGATAGGAAATGGTTCACGAATGCTCGTAGAGCGTGCTTTGTTCGGTGATGTCACTGTCCTAGAGGGCGCATTGACCCAAGCTGAAGCCGATCACGCAGAGCAAATATTTTTTGAAGCTTATAAAAACCTCAGTGGTAGTAAAACCGTTGCCTATCCAGATGTCGACGAGGGACTCAAAAAACTCCATGCCGCTGGTTATAATCTTGCCCTAGTCACTAACAAACCGATTCGTTTTGTGCCAAAAATATTAGAATCATTTGGCTGGCAGGATTTGTTTAGTGAAGTGATGGGCGGTGACAGTTTGCCCGTCAAAAAACCAGACCCAGCGCCTCTATTGCACGTTTGCAACGCTCTCAATGTTAATGTCGCGCAGTCAGTGATGATTGGGGATTCTAGAAACGATATGTTAGCGGGGCAAAACGCCAATATGGACACGCTTGGACTGTCCTATGGCTATAACTATGGGCAAGATATTCGCGAGCTAAACCCAACCGAGGCGTTTGATAATTTTGCGGATTTGGTTGCTTGGATTATGAAAGATAACATCTAACCCATAAAAACATTTATCAAATCGATGTGATAGCTGGCTCAAACGAAGACTACTCCTTACTACGATAGCTGAGCGCCTCTGACACATGGGCGCTGGTAATATCGACACTCGCAGCCAAATCAGCAATCGTGCGTGCAACGCGTAACACTCGATGGTAGCCACGTGCGGATAAATTCAAGCGCTGCTGAGCAAGTTGCAATAGTTGTTTTTCGCTGTCGCCTAATTTGATGTATTCATCGATTTCGCTCGGGCTTAGCTCATTATTAACTTTTCGTTGTCGTTTTAATTGATGCTGATGCGCGGCTGCTACTCGCTCGCGTACTTGTTTGGAATTTTCACCTGCCTGCGCGCTTTGCAAGTCAGCAATGGGTAGGGCTGGTACGGTAATATGCAAATCAATACGATCTAATAGTGGTCCTGAGAGTTTGTCTTGATAGCGTTTGATTTGCTCAGGCCGACAGCGGCAGCGACCTGAGATATCGCCATCATAGCCACATGGGCACGGATTCATCGCTGCGACCAGTTGAAAATTCGCTGGAAAGGTCATTTGCGAGTTAGCACGGCTAATAGTGATTTGCTTGGCTTCTAACGGCTGGCGCAATACCTCAAGCACGCTCCGATCAAACTCTGGTAATTCATCAAGAAATAACACCCCTTTATTAGCAAGCGTAATCTCACCCGGTTTGGGCCGTGAGCCGCCGCCAACCAAAGCCACGGCTGATATGGTGTGATGCACTTGTCTAAAGGGACGTGTGCCGTAATCATAATCACTGTCTGCCACTGAATACGTACTGGCAACCTCGAGCGCATCCTCATCATTGAGATCAGGCAATATCGTCGGCAAACGTGAGGCCATGAGCGTTTTGCCAGAACCCGGTGGCCCTGTAAACAGCAACGAATGACCGCCAGCTGCTGCTATCTCTAGCGCGCGTCTGGCATGGTGCTGTCCTTTGACATCGGCTAAGTCCACTTGATAGCCTACATGCTGCGGTGCTGGACTGGGCTGCACCACATTCAAACACTCATAAGGTCCGCTTGGATCAGTCAGCGACTGCAAGTGGTCGCAAACTGCTTTTAGATTCTGCGCTGCTAGTACCGTCACGCCATCAACGCGGCTAGCCTCACGACCATTATCAATCGGTACGATGAGCTTCGGTGTCTGCGCTAAATGGCTTGGCTCACTTTGCGTTTGTTCATTTGTGTCTATCGCCTGTGATAACTTTAATGCCAGTCCTTCTGCTTTAATCGCGCGGGCGACTGCCAAACTGCCGGTTACCTGCCGAAGCTCACCGTTAAGTGCCAACTCTCCAATAAATTCAAACCCCGACAACACTTCTGGCTCAAGTTGTCCGCTTGCCGCCAATATACCAATGGCAATCGGCAAGTCCAAACGCGCGCCATCTTTAGGTAAGTCAGCGGGTGCCAAATTGATCGTGAGACGCCGATTAGGAAACTGAAATCCTGAATTAAGAATGGCAGAGCGTACCCTATCTTTACTCTCGCGCACGGCCGCTTCAGGTAGACCAACAATGGTCAATGCGGGTAATCCCTGTGACAGATGAACCTCAATGATGACCTTGGGGGCGTGCAGACCGACGACTGAGCGGGTATAGACTTGGGCAAACGACATCAGCGTTTCCTAATATTAGAGATTAATCGATGATAAAGTATTATTTATCAGCGCGCAAATGTCGTGTTTTATAGTCTATTTTATTTACTAGCATAGTTATCAAAAATTATTATATGATAAGTAGGTGCTCTTAGGCCTCGTCTTAACTGACTTGATTTTTTGATTTACTCAATGTCTATCAAATAGGCTAGATATAGTAAAAAATTTTCTCAGTATGGCACGTCCAGAGTTAGAAAGAGCATTGGCAATAAAAGGATTTTATTGATCATATAAAGCTCGGTGATTGCTGTTTTCTACGGCTTTATACACACCAACTAACCATGGATGGATAAGCTTATGAGCATCGATATGCTTAATCGGCGTGTGCCTAGGCTCGCGCTACTCACAGTGGCAGTTTCTATAGGGTTATCTGGTTGTTTCGGCGACGACGATAACGATTCATTTACCTCTCAATCAACTTATTCAGCAAACATTCAGCGTACCGAGTTCGGTATACCTCATATCACTGCCAAAGACTATAAAGGACTTGGTTACGGCGTGGGTTATGCTTTTGCCGAGGATAATATCTGCTCGCTGGCACGTGAAGTCGTTGTGGCTAGCGGCCAAAGTATGCGGTATCTGGGCGACGAAGGTGATGTGGACAGCGACGTTTTTTATACGTGGTATAACTCTCCGGAGAGACGCGCTAAATTTTTGGCCGCTCAGGATCCAGAGGTCGTTGATGCGGTCACTGGTTACGCGGCTGGCTATAGCCGATACCTACGGGATAAAGGGGTTGATAACATCAACCCTGATTGTGCGGGTGCAGAATGGGTACGTGAAATCACAATTGATGATTTGCTGACCGTATATGGCAAAGCGAACCTGCGCGGTGGACTGTCTAACTTTGTCCGACCCATCGTAGCGGCCGCACCGCCTGATCAAAATACAACGATGAACAGCAGTAGAATGCGTACTGTGAGTCCAGAGCCAGTAGCCGAGTTTGATAACTCCACGATCAATGCGATGAAAGGTGGCAGCAATGCTTATGCTTTTGGCAGCGAGGTAACTGGTACAGATAGTGGCATCTTATATGGCAATCCGCATGAGCCATGGGAAGGTGTACAGCGCTTTTACGAGTTTCATTTGACCTTGCCAGGCGAGCTTGATGTGATGGGCGCCGCTCAGCAAGGTCAACCCTTTATTAACATCGGCTTTAACAAGGATGTGGCTTGGAGCCATACAGTTTCTACAGCCAAACGCTTCACCCTTTACCAGCTCAGTTTGGTAAACGGCAATCCTATGAAATATAACTATCAAAACAGTGCAGGTGTGTTTGAGCAACGTGATATCGAAAAAGTCGATGTGACCATTCAACTGCCGAACAATCAGACATTGGTTCGTCCTATCTACTTATCACAGTATGGACCTATGCTGAACGTGAAAGCGTTGAACGGTCAATTACCTAACTGGGGCGATAACAATCTCGCTTATACGATCCGTGATGCAGCTTCTGAAAACCCGCGTGCCCTGAACCAATGGCGCAGTATGAACAAAGCACGCAGTGTGGAAGACTTGGTTGATAGAATGCAAGATACCCTTGGTCTTGGTTTCGTCAATACCATTGCTACTGATCGCTATGGTAAAGCACTATATGCCGATATCTCAACCGTACCGCATGTTACCAAGCAACAACTAGAATCTTGTAGTGCCAATGCTGGTCCATTCCTTGGCGCGTTGATTGCATCAGACTTGCCAGCACTAAACGGAGCCACAGCTGCCTGTGAATGGGGCAATGATGCTGACTCGCCGCAAGCAGGTATTTTCGGCCGCTCAAATCTGCCTTTCTTAATTCGTGATGATTACGTCGCCAACTCGAATGACAGCTACTGGTTGAGCAACCTCAAGCAGCCATTGACTGGTTTCTCACCTCTCCTACGTCGTCGTCTATCACCATTTTTAGGGCCTAATGCCGTAGACGGTGTGCCGTTACTCATGCGTTCGCGCATGGGACTGACACAGATCTTAGACCGACTCAGCAACAAAGACCAACTTGGTGGCAACACTTTTAATTTAAATAATATGCAAGACGTTGTCTATGGCAACCGCAGCTACGTCGCCGAGCTCGTACTCGATGATGTGTTGGCAGACTGTACAGCCAATCCTGTGATGCCACTGACCAGCGGTGGTACGATCGATGCCACTCAGGCTTGTGCCGTTTTGAGCAATTGGGATCGTCGTGATAATTTAGATAGTAAAGGCGCTCATGTATTTAGAGAATTCTGGCGCAAGGTCAATTTTACGGAAACCACGGACGATGCATTCAATGTAAAGTTTGATATTAACGACCCTGTCAACACGCCTCGTGACCTCATTATCAATGACAATACCCGCAGCGCATTGGGAGATGCGATTGCCTTCTTTAATAGCAAAAATATAGCGCTTGATGCAACTTTGGCAGATCTACAATATGTCATTGATGCAGGCAATAATAATGAAAAAATACCTATGCATGGTGGACTTGGACGCGAAGGTATATTTAACGTTGCTCAAGGTCCAGGACTAAACGAAGATGGTACTTATAAGCCAATTACCAATGGTCCTACCTATATGCAGACCGTCACCTTTGATAGTAAAGGACCCGTCGTAGAGGCACTATTGGCTTATTCACAAGCCTCAGACAGTACACGCCCTCACCATCGTGATCAGACACGTCGTTACTCAGCTAAAGACTGGATACGCTTACCGTTTAGTCAAGCTGAAGTGAACGACCAGGCCGTTGGTAATAGCCTTCAGCTAAGAGAATAGTTTTCATAGAAAAAAGCATAAATATAAAAGACCTCAGCTCAGTGCTGGGGTTTTTCATATTTGCATAACAACCCTTCTTCAACACCTAAGTACACGCACCGACCTCCCCACTGCTAATAAGGATTTGCTATACTAGCTGCTACATATTTAGCAGCACCTATTTCTACTAATAGACGATTCAAATAGCTCTAGTAACCATTATAAAAACACAAAATCGACTCCAAATATGAGTCCTTGACAGTACAAAATCCAGCAGTGTCGAGAGTCAAAACGAGGAATACCGCATGACAGACTATTCAGAGCCGAACACTCAGCAGCCCTACAACCGTGCGGACGAGCCGCCAACCACTGTGCGCCCTGTTATGCAACCAGACAACCCTTATGCCAGTACACGCGGCAGTATCACCAGTAAGCAGCTACCAGCATTTGATGAGGCGATCATCAATAAGTACAATCGTTCGGGACCACGTTATACCTCTTATCCAACTGCTCTAGAGTTCACGCCAATACCAGATAGTTTTGAGACAGTTGGTCTTGAAACAAAAATCCTGCAGAATCGCGAGTCGCGTGCGCCGTTGTCTTTATATTTTCATATTCCCTTTTGTCGACACCTTTGCTATTACTGCGCTTGCAATAAGATCATTACCAAAAAAAATAGCGACTCTGGTGATTATCTGCAGTATTTAATGGCTGAGATTGCTATCAAACGTCGCTTATTATCTGTGTCAAAGGGCCGTGATAAGCCCTTGGTCAAGCAGCTACACTTGGGCGGCGGTACGCCAACGTTTTTGCGTGATGACGAGATGGTACAACTGTGGGAGTTCTTGCAGACACAGTTTGAATTTTTGCCAGAAAATGAAGGCGACTATTCTATCGAAATCGACCCGCGGGAGCTGAGCGATAATACGCTTAAGATATTGCGCAACCTTGGTTTTAATCGTATCAGCTTAGGCGTGCAGGACTTAGATGAAACGGTACAAATTGCGGTCAATCGAGTGCATTCAGTAGAGCTTATTGAAAGTGTCTTGACAGAGGCGCGCGAGCTTGGTTTTCGTTCTATCAATATCGATCTGATTTATGGTTTACCGCATCAAACGCCTGCCACGTTAGACAAAACGGTACAACGTATCATAGAGATGTCACCAGATCGTCTGTCTGTCTTTAACTACGCGCATCTACCTGAGCGTTTCAAAGCCCAGCGCCAGATCAAAGACGAAGATCTGCCTAGTCCAGCCGCCAAACTGACCATGCTTGGTGATACCGTCAATACATTAACCGAAGCGGGTTATCAATATATCGGTATCGATCACTTTGCCAGGCCTGATGATGAGTTGGCCATTGCTCAGCGCGAAGGCAAATTGCATCGTAATTTTCAGGGCTACACCATCATGGGTGACTGTGACTTATTGGGCTTTGGTGTCTCATCCATCAGTCAAATTGCCAATAGCAATACGCGCTATATCCTACAAAATGACACCGATTTGCAAAACTACCAAGCTAAGATTGATATGGCGAAAATCAATCCTACGGTTATGCCTGCCATGAAATATATTAAGACATCCATCAAAGATCGCTTACGTGAATATGTCATCATGAACCTGCTTTGCCATGACTATCTCGATTTTAAAGATGTGAATCAAAAATTCGGTATCGATGCGATTACCTATTTTATTGATGAGATTCAACAGCTGGGCGAGATGCAAGCAGATAGACTGATTGATATGGATGCAGCAGGTATTCGTGTCTTACCTAGAGGCCGCCTGCTAGGTCGCAATGTCGCCATGGTATTTGATGAATACTTAGAGAAGAAACATAAAAACCGTTTCTCAAAAGTGATTTAAGTTAATTAGCATTCAAACCATTTATTAAATGTAAAAAAGACCTCACTTGAGGTCTTTTTTAGATATTACTGTGGATATTTACAGCTTTAATTTATCGCCAACCATGCCTTTAACAGTGCTCAAAATATCGGCTGGCAACACTACCATTTTTGAATTGTCAGACTCTGCTAGTTGGCGAATAGACTTGATGTACTGCTCGCCAAGTAAATAGACAATCGGCATCTCTTCATCACCCATCGCCGCTGTGATAAGACGGATTGATTCCTCCGAGCCTTTAGCCAGTACCACTTGCGCCTCAGCATCGCGACGTGAAGCTTCCAGACGACCATCTGCTTCCAAAATAGCCGCTTGTTTTTGACCATCGGCACGAGTAACGGTCGCACGGCGTAAACGCTCTGCCGCTGCTTGCTCTTCCATAGAGGCTTGCATGGTTTGCGATGGGTTAATGTCTTGAATCTCTACAGTTTTAAGCGTAATACCCCAATCTGCGATATCTTCTGAAATCGCATGTTTGAGCAAGGCTTTAATCTCATCACGACTCGATAAGGCATTATCCAAATCCATCTCACCAATAATCGAGCGCAAGGAAGTTTGTACCAAGTTGCGGATACCATGCTCATAATCTTCAATACCGTAGACCGCTTTGTCTGGACGCAGGATGTTGATATAAGCCACAGCATTAGCGATGATAACGACGTTATCACGGGTGATGACCTCTTGTGATGGAATGTCTAATACGATGTCTTTTGTGGTGACTTTATAAGCGACTCTATCCACAAAAGGAATGATAATGCTAAATCCTGGCTCTAGTGTTTGCTGATATTTACCTAGCCGCTGCACGACCCACTTATACCCTTGCGGGACGATACAAACGCCTTTAAAAACGGTAAAAATCACCAATGCTACTAATACCAGCATCACGATACCGACGCCATTTAAACTACTCAAGATGCTACCCATGTGATTCTCCTTAACCATCGCTTTATTTGCCAGCGACGTGATTTATGTCCTTTTTTTCTTAATTTAAAAATCTTTGGTACCTGATGACGTTTATTTGCTAGTACCTGTCTCTTTGAGATCAGGTTTGTGCAAGCTCAGTCTACTCGCTTTAGATTGTTTGGCAGGCATTTGGCTACTTGCAGGCACTTGGCTGTTGATCGTCGGGGTAATATTTGGCTGTATGGTTTTGGGTGCTTGGAGGCGCTGCGTGGGTGCAACCACCATCTCATCGCCGACCACCTTTATGACCACCACCCGATCACCTGTCTCGACATTCACGCCTGCTGTGCGACATGGCCACTCATCTGCACCCCAAATAGGCACGTTAAAACGCACCATACCTGAAATACCTTTTTGCGGTTTGACCACGATCATACCCGTCTCACCAATAATCAGATCGCTACTCTGCCCCGCCTTTTTGCGGTTCATGGACAGCGGCTTGATGTATTTGACCCAAGCATACATAAACAAAACCGATAGCGTAAGCCAGATCAATACTTGAAATAATAACGGAATAGGCAACAGCCACGCTAAAGCGGCAACGATCACGGCGGCGGCTCCAAACCAAAGGCTGGCAAAGGTCGGAATAAATATCTCAGCAATCATCAAGGAGAAGCCCAACACCAACCAATGCCAAGGTTCAATCATCCAGATAGTCTCAATCATCGCTGCCTACTCCTGTATCTGCCTACCTTCCAATGTAGCACAGTTTTGCAGATAATATTATCTTGAAAATCAATTACCTATTATTATTTATGGTGTAGTATTTTGATAAAACAAGTACAATGAATGCTAAAATTGGCACGAAAAAAACGACCACTTAAAGTGATCGTTTTTTAGTCATCCACACAAATGAAAGCTTAGAATTTGTAATGTGCACCAAGAGTTAATAGCGTAAGGTCTTCAGCAACATAGTCATATTCAGCTTCAACACTCACGTTAGGGTTGAAGTTATAACCCAAGCCAATACCGCCCGCTACACCACTGTCGCTATCGCTATCACTTCCAGAGTTTCCAAGAATATCTTCAGCAGAAACTTCAATCTCAGCTTTAGCAAAGCCTAGTTTACCTTTTGCATATAAACCAGTATTTGGGAATGCATAACGGTAAGTACCATAAGCACCATAAGTTTTTAGATCAAATTCAGCGTCAATGCCACTGTTACCTGTATCAACATCAGCGTCATTAGAGCCTACATACTCAATCTCAGCACCAAAGTTAGGATCGAAGTTATAACCAGCATAAACGCCATATGCAGTTGGATCATCTAAATCATCAGCATCTACCATGAATTGACCAGCTTTAATACCAACGTACGATTGGCCAGCACCATAAGAAATGGCTGCTTGTGCGCTCATGGTCATTACTGAGCCTGCGATTACTGCAAGTAACGCTTTTTGTAGATTTTTCATAAACTATTCTCAACCTTGGATTCAATAAACAAATAATTTGTTGAATATCAAATACTACTCAACTATTTTCTACTTGTTATTAGTAGTGGCGGTATCATACCAAATTATTTACTAAAGTAAACATATGTTGCAAAAATATTTTATAGACATAAAAAAACGACCATATAAAATGGTCGTTTCTTTGTTTTTGACTATGGTTATAGGCAAGCTATATTAGCTTAGAACTTTAAGTTAGCGCCAACAGTAAGCAGCTTAGTATCTGCATCACTATCCATCATGGCATACTCTGTTTCGACATTGAAGTTAGGATTCACTGCGTAACCAAGACCGACACCACCGGCAATACCAGTATCACTCACTGAATCGCTGCTACCATTATTAAAATCAGCTTCTAGCTCTGTTTTAGCGATACCAAGTTTACCTTTGGCATAGAGTGCAGTATTTGGGAACATATAACGGTAAGTGCCGTATGCACCATAAGTTTTGGTATCGTAGTCGCCAGCATTGTTGTCTAGGTCAGCATCATCTGAACCAACATATTCAACTTCCATACCAAAGTTAGGATCGAAGTTATAACCAGCATATACACCATAAGCAGTTGGATCGTCGCCACTTACGTCATTGTCAAATTGACCAATTTTAGCACCAACATATGGTTGACCTGTATAGCCATTACCATAGTTAACGGCGGCGTTTGCACCTACAGTAAGTAAAGAACCAGTTGCTAGTGCAAGTATAGTTTTTTGTAGAGTTTTCATTATTAGCTCCTTCAAGTAAGTTTGGACAAACAAGTTATTTATTTATATTGGCTTTGTAGCCCTATCGCCTTGTCTGCTAACGATGAGTACATAGTAACAAACTATTTCAGACACTCTGTCAGTGTTTAATGGTATGAGAGTTAAGATTTGAAAGCGTTTATCAGTGTGTGGGTTACAAAGGCTGGTATATGAAACTTTTTGTTACACGTCACGTTTTTGTGCAATAATCCCTACTCATTGTGTTTCGCATATACTGACGAATAAAGAAAAAGGACGGCTCTATATGTCAGCTTCTATCAACGCACAACTACAAACTGCACTCTTACAACTCAAAGACAAACAGCAGTATCGCAAATTACCAGATATCGAACACCAAGGACGGTATGTAATTGTTAATGACAATGCCCTATTAAATATTGCTAGCAACGATTATCTAGGTTTGGGCAGTGATGCTGAGTTGCAGCGTGAGTTTTTTGAATTTATTCAGCAATCAATGGACTGTTTGCCCAAAATGAGCGCAACATCATCGCGTCTGTTAACTGGTAACGATGCACAGCTACAAGCGCTAGAGGACGAGCTACAAGCTTGGTATGAAACCGCAGCTGGAATAAATCAAACTGCGACAAAATCTGCGCTGGTATTGAATAGTGGCTACCACGCCAATATCGGGATTTTACCTGCACTGGCTGCACTACCAGTGAGGACGGTTATTTTGGCAGATAAGTTGGTACACGCCAGCATGATTGATGGTATCAGGCTCAGCGAAAGCAAGCGCTGCCTGTATCGCCGCTATCGACACAATGATTATGCGCATTTGGCTGTTATGCTCGCGCAGGTTGAAGAAGACGTGGAGCGCATCATCATCGTCACCGAAAGTATTTTTAGTATGGACGGGGATCGCGCCGATCTACCTGCTTTAATTAATCTAAAAGCCACTGACAGTCGTATCGAGCTATATATCGATGAAGCACATGCAGTCGGTGTGCTTGGCGCGCAAGGGTTAGGTCTGGCTGAAGAAACAAATACCCTAACTGAGATTGACTACCTAGTTGGTACGTTTGGTAAAGCATTTGCTTCAGTTGGTGCCTATATCCTATGTGATGAGGTGGTCAAATCATGGCTCATCAATCAGATGCGTCCGCTGATTTTTAGTACCGCATTGCCGCCAATCAATCATGCTTGGACACGGTTTATTTTGGCAAAAATGCCACAACTCCAGACGCGGCGACAGCATTTGGCGCAGATTTCATTACAACTTAGCCAAGCCATTAGCGCTGAATATCGTGTAGCATCAGCAGCAAAAGATCCTATTTACGAGTCACCCATTGTGCCTTATATTTTGGGTGACAACGCTCGTACGATGACAAAGGCAAAGCAGCTCCAAGACGCTGGATTTTATGCCTTACCCATTAGGCCACCGACCGTCCCTACTAATACGTCACGTATTCGCTTGGTACTCAATGCAGCCATTACCCATGCAGAGTGCGAGCGCCTGATCATGCAATTATCCATATGACGACAGCATTTTTTGATGCTCATTATAAACCTTTATGTGAAAGAACGATTATGGAATATCCCCTCACTACTTCCGAGCTAAGTGCCCGCAAGCAGACCATTGCGCGGCATTTTTCTCAAGCCAGTCAGTACGACAAACATGCTCATATTCAGCAGCAGGTTTGTCAGCACTTATTAATGGCTATCGATAATACCAATCAGGACAGTGTGCTTGAAGTCGGTGCAGGCACAGGAAAACTAACGCAGCTCCTGGCAGCACATGTAAAAAGTGCGCGATGGTCTATCAACGAGTTATGTGAACAGCAAGCCACTCATTTACAAGACTTGTTGCCACAAGCACAAATCCTTATTGGCGATGCGGAAACGATGGATTTAGGCGGTGAACATAGCTTAGTCATCAGTGCCAATGCGATTCAGTGGTTTGATGATCCACTCAGCTTTGTTGCACAGTCAGCCTCAAAGCTAAAACCTAATGGACAGTTACTACTCAGTACCTTTACCCCAGATAATTTTTTGCAAATAAAAACCTTAACAGGACAAGGACTGCATTATCCAGATATTAGTGAATGGCAATCAGCACTGGATCAAGCAGGATTTAGACACATCAAGCTATCAACGCAGCGTTTTGAAGTACCATTTACAAAGCCTTATGAGGTGCTTAAACATATGAAGATGACAGGTGTATCTACCAATCAAACACATAGCAATCAAACCTGTGGCAAGCAAACGATTGGCGAGCAAGCGCCTAACACACATCCTTTTGTCTGGACCAAAACCCGCCTGCAAACGTTCGAGCGCGACTATTGGCAGCAGTTTTCAGGTATTGATGAGCGTGGGCAACCTTGCGTATATCTGACTTACGACATACTTGTTATTGATGCGCATTCACCATAATGGCACGCTTGAAAATATACTTGAATATCAGACATAAAAAAACGCATCTCGAAAGATGCGTTTTTTTAAATTGACTACTTACTAATTCTACCACTCTCAAAAACGTGAGTAGCAAGGAAAACGAGCGTAAGTACTACATTTAGTAGACTAAGCGAGTTTGACACAGCTAATCGCGTTTTTGGGTTTGGTATTACTTTTTGTCTTCGTCTACTTCAGTGAACTCAGCATCAACGACATCGTCATCCGCTTGGTTGCTACCAGCAGCGTCAGCACCTTGTTGGAACTGGCTTGGATCCATACCTTCGCTACCTGCGCCACTGTCAGCATAAATCTTCTGGCTAACTGGCAAGAATGCATTGTCTAGCGCTTCAAGCTTGGCTTTGATTTCGTCATGATCGTCTTCTTTCGCCGCCGCTTCAAGCTCAGTGATCGCAGATTCTACTGTTGATTTTTCTTCATCAGTAACTTTATCTTCTGCTTCTTTCAGCGCTTTTTGTACCGCATGGATACGACCATCTGCTTCGTTACGAACTTGCGCTAAGTTAGCGAACTTCTCATCTTCAGCAGCATTGGCTTCTGCATCGCGAACCATTTGTTCTACTTCTTCGTCCGACAAGCCAGAATCCGCTTTGATCTGGATGCTTTGTGCTTTACCAGTACCTTTATCCGTTGCAGAGATGTTCATGATACCATCAGCGTTGATGTCAAACGACACTTCGATTTGTGGTAAGCCACGTGGTGCTGGTGGGATATCCGTCAAGTCAAAACGACCAAGCAGTTTGTTTTGGTTAGCGATCTTACGCTCACCTTGATATACCTGAATCGTTACTGCTGGCTGGTTGTCTTCAGCTGTTGAGAATACCTGTGATTTCTTGGTAGGAATCATGGTGTTTTTCTCGATAACTGGCGTCATAACACCGCCCATGGTTTCGATACCTAGCGTCAATGGCGTTACATCAAGTAGCAATACGTCAGTTTTATCACCAGACAATACGGCACCTTGAATCGCTGCACCAGCTGCAACTGCTTCATCAGGGTTCACGTCTTTACGTGGCTCTTGACCGAAGAATTCTTGTACTTTTTGCTGTACTAGTGGCATACGCGTCTGACCACCAACGAGGATTACATCATCGATATCGCCGATTTTTAGGCCAGCATCTTCAAGGGCGATTTTACAAGGGCCCATGGTGCGCTGTACTAGATCTTCTGTCAAGCTCTCAAGTTTTGAGCGGCTGATGGTTACAACCAAATGCTTAGGACCACTGCTATCAGCAGTGATATATGGCAAGTTCACTTCAGTGCTTTGTGCACTTGATAGCTCAATCTTCGCTTTTTCAGCCGCTTCTTTTAGACGTTGCATCGCAAGAGAGTCACCTTTTAGGTTCACGTCTTGCTCTTTTTTGAACTCAGCTACCAAGTAATCGATCAACGCTGAGTCAAAGTCTTCACCACCAAGGAACGTGTCACCGTTGGTCGCTAGTACTTCAAACTGTTGCTCGCCGTCTACGTCTGCAATCTCAATGATTGATATATCAAAAGTACCACCGCCCAAGTCATATACAGCAACGGTGCTATCGCCTTGCTTTTTGTCCATACCGTAAGCAAGTGCCGCAGCAGTTGGCTCGTTGATGATACGTTTTACATCAAGACCGGCGATCTTACCCGCATCTTTGGTGGCTTGACGCTGTGAGTCATTGAAGTAAGCAGGTACAGTCACAACCGCTTCGGTCACGCTCTCACCAAGATAGTCTTCTGCTGTTTTTTTCATTTTCTTCAAGATTTCAGCAGAAACCTGTGGTGGCGCAAGCTTTTTGCCGTTGATTTCTACCCATGCATCGCCGTTATCTGCTTTAGCGATTTTATAAGGCACCATACCGATGTCTTTTTGTACAACTTTGTCATCAAAACGACGACCGATCAGACGCTTGATCGCAAACAACGTGTTGCTTGGATTGGTGACTGCTTGACGCTTGGCTGACTGACCAACAAGCGTTTCGTCATCTTTATAAGCGACGATTGATGGTGTGGTACGTGTACCTTCAGCATTTTCGATGACTTTAACTTTGTCACCTTCCATCACTGCCACACAAGAGTTGGTCGTACCTAGATCAATACCAATTACTTTACCCATAATGAATTGCTCCTAATTTATTTTAACTATAAATACTTATTTATTCAGACCGTGATCGGTCACTTGTTGCTATATATCGGTTTGCTTGTCATATTTTTCAAGGTAAAAATCACGCAAAAATGGTCTTTCCTGTGATTTTTTGTGAAAAACCTTCATATTAGTAGGGTTTAGCCCCTAAAAATATTATTGTCCAACACGTACCATGGCTGGGCGTAGCAAGCGACCATTTAGGCTATAGCCTTTTTGTAAGACAGTGCCAACGGTATCTACTTCTGCTTCTGGGTCGATACCCACGGCTTCATGGAAATCAGCGTTGAATTTCTCACCTTCTGGATCAACCACTTCTACGCCATGGCGAGTCAGTACAGAGACCAATGCTTTATGAGTTAATTGCACCCCTTCAGCGACTGGATCGTTTGCATCTGCGTTTTCCATAGCGCGCTCCAAGTTATCGACGATATCGAGTAGCTCTTTGGCGAATTTCTGTAGTGCAAATTTTTTGCTCTTATCCGCTTCTTGCTCAGCACGCTTTTGGGCGTTATAAGCTTCAGCATTGGCACGAGCGGTGCTTTCTTTGGCCTGCTTTACTTCGCCTTCTAATTCAGCGATGCGCGCTTTGAATGTATCAAGGTTGATCTCGTTTTCAATTGTGGCTTCTTCGCCTGAGTTGTTCTTTGGATCAAACTCATCCAAGGTTTCTTCTAAGATACTTTCTTTATGCTCAACGTTGTCATGTACGACCGTTTGGTCAAACTTTTCTTGATTTGGGTTTTGCTCACTCATAATAGCTCCTTGGAATTTCAAAAATAATTGAGATAAGACACAATAAATCAGCCAATCGCTGGCTGTATCATGCCTTTATCAGATACTTAATGTTTATCACTCATTTTTTATATTAATACGCTCTAATAGCTGCTTGATAAAGGTAGTAAGTATAAATTTCAAGCCTAAAGCAAAGGAATTTTTCGCATTTATGACAAATATGGTTAGATCTGTCTTTAAAACAAGTGCTCAGTATTTCTCCGCTGTGTCAAATGGTCTCAATATACGTTAACAAAACGTACAAAAAACCGTCAATTACTCTAAATAGGTTACCGTTGCTACCCACACTATTACTAAATAACACCCTGTTTTACGCACTACTGCCTTATTATTGCTGCAAATATTATTCCTTACCTTAAAGTGTACGCTGATGTAACAGTAAACACTCAAAAACAGTTATGAGAGATGTTATGTCTAATTCAACAGTATCATCAATCAATACTTTACTGAACAAAACATTGATAGCGCTGCATTTGGCGTCGAACGATGAGATCATTAGTGAAGCGAAAGACAATGGTGTACAAAAAAAGCGGTTGAGCGTGAAAGAAAAAATGCTCAGTTATAACCCAATGGCACATTGCCAACCACACACTTTACACTATGCGATGAAAGGTCTTGGCTATCTACCGACGCCAGTATTAGAAGGTTTGATTGGTTATTTAAAAGGGCCTCACTCAAAGCAGTATCTGCATGCCAATGCTCATTTGCGCCTGATCCTTGCGGTAAATAGTCATCTTAAGACGCCATTAGAGCTGACGCCCATGCATGAACTCCGTGAAAGGTTTGCTGCGGATGCAGTAGCGATGCAAGCACCGAGCGTATGGCACCAAGCGGGTGGCAGCATGCTAAGTAATATCAAACCTTTTATCAAAAAAGGCGAAACACCTGTCAATTGGGAAGATAAAACCATAGCCAACGCGGATGATGGCGATATGACCATTCGCTGCTATCAGGCAGGTACCAAAAGTATTGGCGCTAAAAAAAGACATGCTCATAACCCTGACAAAACAGCCATGTTGTTTTTTCATGGTGGCGGGTTTTGTATCGGTAATGTCGATACACATCACGAGTTCTGTCACGCGGTCTGTGAGCAGACTGGTTGGCCCGTGATCAGTGTGGATTATCGCTTGGCTCCTGAGTGTCCTGCACCCGCAGCGTTAAAAGACTGTATCATCGCTTATGCTTGGTTGGCTGAGCAGTGCCATACCTTAGGTGCCTTACCGTCACGTATCGTTCTTGCAGGCGATAGCGCAGGTGGCGGTCTTTCTACCTTGATTGCACAGCAACTCACTGCACCAAACGAAAACGCTTGGCTAGATTTGGGTGCAGATGGTCAGAAAATGTTTGATCTATTAAAGAAACTACCTGCGCCGCTAGCACAGATGCCGCTGTATCCTGTGACTGATATTGAGACAGATTATCCGAGTTGGGAGCTGTATGGTGAAGGCCTGCTATTGGATCACGCTGATGTGGCAGTATTTGACGCTGCTTGTCTTGAGAATAGTCCGTTGCCACGCATACATATACTAAATTCGCCCATGCTTGGTGATAATAGCAAAGTATGTCCCACCTATATCGTCGCCGCTGAACTCGATGTATTGCGTGACGAGGCATTTGCTTATGCCAAGCAGCTAGAGAGCTATAAAGTCCCTGTTGAGACCCATACTGTATTGGGCGCACCGCATGGCTTTATTCATTTTATGAGCGTACATCAAGGACTTGGGCAGGAAACAAAAAATATTATTAATGGTTTTGGCGGCTTCGTCCGTGAGGTCATTAGTACAAAATCGCGGCTCGTGGCATAGTGGTTAGCTAATACTAACTATTTATTAGTATGACCAGAAACGGTAATTAACCAAATCTCTGAGCGTGAGCCCAACCGAAACGGAATACCCCAAAAACCATAACCCGAGGACACCACAAAGTGTCCTCTGCCAATGGTCTCATATCCATAGCCTAATCGGTTTATGGCGCTCACGATGAAGTTGGCGGGGAATACTTGTCCATTGTGAGTGTGTCCCGATACCTGTAGATCAATTGGTAACTGGCTGTGCTCATCAATATCGCTGGGTCTATGATCCAGCAGTATCACTGGCTGTGAAGTATCAACTTTCGCGAGCAGATCAGTTGTCGCGACACGCTGGCGTTTATGATTATCAAAACGTCCAACCAGCCATATAAGCTGACCCTCATGTTCGATACTAAGCACGTCATCATTTAATAAATGTACGCCTGCATCGACTAACGCTTGGCTGATTGGTTGTTCGTGCCCGTACAAATCATGATTGCCCAATGTTGCATAGACGCCGTATGGCAGGTTGCTGCATAGCTCAGCTAAGTTTTTCGCCATATTATAGTGATTAAATGCGTCTGTATTGTCATCCATGATATCGCCTGGCATAAGCAGCATATCAGCCTGCGAGTCAATCATTAGACGGTTCAACCTATCTATCGCTGCTACGCCAAATAGTCGTCCTAAATGCAGGTCACTTGCGACCGCAATGCGCAGTGGTTTAGCGAGCGGTTTGTTGATACTAATGGACAGCTTACGTACGACTGGCACATAAGCACTATATAATGCGAAACTGAACAACCCTAAAAATACCACCAACGTAAGCGCTCGTAGGCCCATAGAAAGCATATTAGATTCATATAACGGGGCGCCTAAGAGTGATGCTACCAGCCAGTATCCACCATAGAGTAGGCTTATCAGCAATGCCGTGAGCAGCATAAAATGCATAGCCAACATCCAACCGCTAACCCAGCGGTAGCTATTGGCAAAAGCTCTTTTGACACTTAATATCAACAACCCATTAGTAATAATAAATATAGCAGACCATATAGCGATCTGAAGCGTTGGCGTGATCCAAGGCTGTAACCACCACTGTAAGCTTAGAGCAGCACCCGCACTAAACAGCTGCAAGAGCAAAAAAATAGTGATGAAAAATGCGTAACGCATGGATTGCCCTTAGACAAAAATATAATCCAGTAAATATTTAATATAAGCCGACCTTATTATGTTTCACATGAAACAGTCACGATATAACTATTTCTGATCCTCTAATGCTTGTTTGAGTGTCACATGCTTGAATACGTAACCTGCATCTAATAGCGCTTGTGGCAGCACCTTTTGTCCATCAATCAGTAGCGTCGACATCTCGCCAAACATGAGCTTAAGTAAAAACTCTGGCAAGGTAAAAAGTGTCGGCCGATGTAACCATGAGCCAAGCGTTTTAGTAAAAGTATGGTTACTCACGGGATTGGGCGCCGTGAGATTATAGACAAAGGCTGGCGTATCACTTCTTGTCTCTATGACATTATCACTATGTGAAATTCTTTGTTTATGGCCAAATTGATTGGCAAGATGCTGCTCAATAATAAAAATCGCCGCCCCCACCCAATCGTCACGGCTAATCCAGCTCATGATTTGTTGACCATCACCCAACTGCCCGCCAACGCCAAACTTAAATGGTAGTAGTAATTTGGCCACCATACCACCTTCAGGATGTATCACAACGCCTGTTCGCACAATAGCGACAGGGACATCGTAATCAGTCGCTTTGAGCGCCAAGCTTTCCCACTCCTCACATAAGCGATGGGCAAAGTCTGTCTCAAAACTGCTGTGTTCAGTTAATGGCTTATCGCCTTGCGTGCCGTACCAACCGATTGCTGAGCCGCTTACTAGTAGTTTTGGCTTTGTTGCCGTACGTTCGATGAAGCTTAATATCGATTGAGTAGGCTTAATACGACTGGCTATTAATTGCTCTTTACGCTCATCGCTCCAACGCGCGTCAGCAATACCTGCGCCAGCTAAGTTCATTATGACATCAAAACTCATATCAGACTTTTCAAGCTCGTCATAAGTCATCATACTGATGTCATCAGGGTGATCTTGACTGCTATCTCTGGTCAGCCAAGTAATCATCACCTCTTTATCTTGCGTGCGATACCGTTCGATTAACTCTCGGCTAAACGCACTACCCAAAAACCCTGAGCCACCACTAATTAAAACTTTCATACCCTACCCCCTATATGTATCAAATATCGTAACGATGACCTATTGTTGAAAGATTCATCGTTCAATAAAAATCAGCCCCTTTTAACTATCGTCTACTTTTTTGTCGTTTTTATCAAAATAACTTTTACATACTTTTAGTAAAGCAACGGGAGCAAAGGAAGCGGGTTTAGCGATAGCTAGCGCTGAGACGGTATATTTTTCTATGGCTACAGAACGATAACCATAGCAATCTTCAGCTGGCGAAACACAGTTTAGCAATGGCGACAGCACAAAGAAGACAGTACAAAAGACTAGGCTATGATGGTATGAAAACTCGTTCATTGCCTACTAACGAATGACTGAGCCTGTCGTTGCGTCACGGATTTGGCTGGGTAAGATATAACCTAGAGTATTAGCCTGAAAATAGCCAATCTGCTCACCAAAGTAACCATAGGCAGTATCAAAGGTGCTGGCAGGCGATTGACCTGATGGGTTGCAACTAGTCGAAACAATGAAGCCAAATGGATTATTTGCGCTGACCATCTGTTGGCACAGTTCTCGTATGACAGGATGGGCGATGACCCTGACTGCAATGGTCTGATGCTCACCCATTATCCATGAGGGCATCGTGGTCGAAAGTGTCTGAGGAATGGGTAATAACCAAGTATGCGCTTGGCGATTTTGTAGCTCGCCGTCATTAACATCTGACTGCCAGCTATCGATAATTTGCTGGCGCTGGGCATTATTTAAAGAGGCTAATAGAGGTGACAAACGCTCTACGCTATCGGTAATGACGATCATGCCTTTGGCTTGCGGACGTTGTTTGATATCCAAGATACGCTGCACAGCGGCTTGATTATAAGGGTCGCAACCGATACCCCAAACGCTTTCTGTTGGGTATGCAAGCAGCTTTCCTTCTTTAAGCCAGTTTGCAGCTTGTATGGCAGAGTCAGTGATAAAAGGTATAGATTGGCTCATAGCTTACATGTTTCATGCTGGAATAGAGACACTAATAATAGCACAAGAGACAGGCTGACTAAGGTAGCGATATTTAGAATCCATCCTACTTATTTCTATGTGGTAGTTAGGAATTACGATACGCTATACACGTAAATAGCGTCCGCCTTGCACACTGATGACGCCCATTAGCTCAAGTTCCATCAGCTGTCCAATCAGTTGTGGCGGCGCAAGCTTAGTGGCAATAACAAGCGCATCTAAGTCCTGTCCATGCCAATCGAGCTGCTCATAGATTTGTGTTAAATGCTCAGGGACAACGATCGCGCTACGAGGGGATTTGATATGAGAAGTTTCTGGCTGACTGACCGTTGTGACAGAGCTCCTCTCTACATTTGATGCGTCAGAGGGCTGAGTGACCAGCGATTGGTGGCTATTAGCGCTTGTAATAATATCTGTTGGTCTATACGAGCGCTTATCATAATCAAGCTGACCATTGACGTCCTCTAACACCTGCTGAGGATGATAAATCAACGTCGCCCCTTCACGTATCAGATGATGGCAACCTTCGGCATTGCTATTATCAATATGACTTGGAATGGCAAAGACCTGCTTGCCTTGCTCAGAAGTCAAACGGGCGGTAATGAGCGAGCCACTTTTGATCGTCGCTTCAGTCACAATAGTGGCTAGACTCAGCCCAGCTACCAGACGGTTACGGCGCGGAAAGGTATGTTTGTGCGGCTGAGTATGCGGTAGTAGTTCACTAATAATGCAGCCACCTTGCTCGATGATTTGAGCAAATAACTGGTCACGATGATTGGGATAATTCACATCAATCCCTGTCCCCATCACGCCGATAGTACGACCTTGATAGTCAAGATCAGTCTGCGCCAAAGCGCCCAGATGAGCCCGTTTGTCCACGCCTATTGCCAGACCACTGGTGATGATATACCCTGCCTGTGCCAGATATTGCGCCATATCGAACGTGATTTTTTGTGCATGGGCTGTCGGTTTTCGACTGCCCACGATAGCAATTTGAGCTTGATGCAGGCGCGCGCTATTACCTCGAAAAAACAGTAATGGCGGCGGATCATAAATATGAAGAAGCTGAGCGGGATAGTCAGGCTGACCGGCAAACAATAAACCATAGCGCCCATCTAAAAGCGCTTGCTGTATCTTATCGATAGCAGCATGTGTTTGCTCTGGCTGTTCATGGCGTTTGAGATGAGTGTGATGAATGTCTAGCTGCTTCCATGCTTCTACCTTGGCTTGCCACGCGAGCTGCGCGTCACCATAAGTGGTAACAAGCTTATGATAAGCAGATAAGGATGCATTCACCTCATACCACAGCGCCAATATCGCACGCTGATCATCGGATAAAGAAGAGGTGACTGCGGTCATTGTCATCTGTCTCGTTTGGGCAAACTTAGTAAAATCGCTTCACAAAGCCTTATGTACTTATAGATAAGGGGGTGGCAATAGCTGGTCGCCGACATTGAGTGGTAGCTCAGAGTCAAGTACGTAAGCATAGCTGATATTATCAAAGGTATTAAATACCATCACCATACCGCTCGGCTCATTTGGTAAGCGTACCGGCATGTCATTATCCTTAACGTCTCGTACCAATGGACCTTTTTGATACACGGTCAGTACATCACCTGGTTTGGCACCATGCAAGCTGCCTAAATTGATCGCTACCACGCTGCCTTTAGCGGCAGAGCTGATTGAATCCATTACTCGCACAATCATACCACCACGACTGACGCTGGCAGGCGTTGGATAAAAGACAGGCGGAATAGCGTTGTCCAACTCAACAAACACGCGATCACCTTCACGCACTTCTTTGTCATAACTGTCAGTAAGCTGCAAGCTTGTGACGCCATTACTTTCTGTCGAAGTAACAAGGCCAGTCGCTACTTGTGTGACTTCTAGACCGATAACTTCTTGAGTTTTAGGATCAACGTATAGGTCACCCTCGCGGTATACGCCATAGCGCTGACCAACAATTAGTGGCACGCCTTTGGCATAGACTTTATCACCGCTTGCCGTGATTAAATTGCGGTTTTTGGACGCCAAGATATACGGCGTGGTATTGAAATCTTCTGGATTCACAATAAGCGTTTTATCAAGCCAATGCTGAATAGCAGACCATGGAATAGGCGGAATACTATTGGCCGTTGAGGTCACGGCGATAGTACTGGTGACCACGTTACCCGTTAGTTGCTTTTCGATACCAGCACAGCCCTCTCCTGTATCGACTCCTATCAGCGTCTTACCTTGAATCACACAAAGGATAAGAATGTCATCTGGATAAATAAGGTTTGGGTTTTTGATTTGCTTATTGGTTGCCCAAATCTCTTTCCAGCGCCATGGGCTGTCGAGGTAGCGGCCTGAGATGTCCCATAGGGTATCGCCTTTTTTGACGATATAGCGATTGGGGGCATCTGCTTTTATGGTAGGTGGTGGATTATTGGCGTGGGCTGTGGTCATCAACATGGCACTGCTAAATGTCGTAACTAATAATCCTTTTGCCAGTGCTTTTGCTGTCTTTTTTAAGCTCATCTTCATGGTTATATCCACAATATGTACCACTGTTTTGGTCACAATAGATCACACTTAATTCATCACTCTAAAGACATTTGACTTTATTAAAAGTATATCAAAAAATCAATATTATCAGCGATTTATAAGCGTTGCTTTTGTGGCAACTATAGGGCAGCTGTTCAGTATAATTGGCTAGATTCATTCCTAAAAAAGCGTCTAGCAAAATAATGACTCGCTGACGCTATTTCTAATACTACAATTATATCTACCATAACACAATCATAAACACTTTATTACAATGGTGTAACTTTTATACGAACGCCTCTATCTATAGAAGATAAACTCAAAACATTTATCGCTTATGCTGGATTTGGTGCAACATGTTGACGAATTTGCTCAGCAACCAATTCAGCTTTGTTCTCTAATACAGTCACATGTTGTGGCAGGCTCTCTAAGCCTTCTGTGTGAGCCGGACGCTCGATGTCGATTTGCCCCACTGCTTCGATGATAGTGTCAGCAAATTTAACAGGCAATGCGGTCTCTGCACAGATAATGATTTCACCCTCACGCTGTAGCTCTTTGGCAACCTTGATACCGTCAGCTGTATGCGGATCGACCAGTTCGCCATGCATTTCATACAACGCTTTGATCGTATTTAAACGATCGCTATGGGTTGATTTGCCAGCAGCAAAGCCATAACGCGTATTGACCGCTTCCATCAAATCAGACAAATCAAACCCTTGACCTGATTTTACGCCGTCAAATAACTCATGAACGCGCGCGCTGTCTTTATCCAGCAACAAGTAAACAAAACGTTCAAAGTTCGAAGCTTTTGAGATATCCATCGATGGACTTGAGGTGACGTAGGTTTTTTCAGTAGGTCGTGGCTGATAAGCACCTTGGTTAAAAAAGTCATTGAGCACGTCGTTTTCATTGGTTGCGACGATCAAACGCTCAACGGGCAGACCCATTTCACGAGCGATGTGACCGGCGCAGATATTACCAAAGTTACCTGAAGGCACGCTAAAACTGACTTTCTCATTGTTGCTTGCCGTCACCGCAAAATAGGCTTTAAAGTAATAAACGATCTGCGCGAGGATGCGTCCCCAGTTGATAGAGTTAACCGTACCCAAGTCATACTGGGCTTTAAAGTCAGCATCTTGTTGTAGCGCTTTGACAATATCCTGACAGTCATCAAACATGCCATCGATCGCGATATTATGAATATTATCGTCAGTCAAGCTGTACATTTGCGCCCGCTGAAACTCACTCATTTTGCCATGCGGTGACAGCATAAAGACTTCGACATTTTCTTTACCACGCAATGCGTATTCCGCCGCACTACCCGTATCGCCGCTAGTTGCGCCAATAATAGTGATACGTGCCTCTTTTCTTTTGAGGACATATTCAAAGGCATTGCCCAAGAACTGCATAGCAACGTCTTTAAATGCTAGCGTTGGGCCATTTGATAACCCTAAGATGTATAAGTTGTCTTCGAGCTTGCGGACAGGAACAATATCATCAGAGCCAAACACATCAGCGGTATAGGTGCGATCAATAATGTCTTTTAGATCCGCATAAGGAATGTCTGTAGCAAAGCGCTGCATAATCGCCATCGCAAGCTGTGGATAGCTGAGAGTGCGCCATTCATCAAGTACAGCGCTATCAATCGTTGGGTAATGTTCAGGCAACATCAAACCGCCATCTGGAGCAAGACCCATTAATAGCACATCACTAAAGTCCATCGGTGCTGTCTGACCACGAGTACTGATATATTTCATTAGATTGTCCTGTCTACAATAATGTTATTCAATAGTTAAAAATGGTTTATTCAGCAGTCTTCTGCAACAGCGCATAATAAAAACCATCACCGCTCTCGCTATCAATCGGCAAGCACTGACGACCGATGGTTTGCGCGATGCCCCAATTGCAATCCTCGGTAAACTCAATCGCTACCGCATCATTATGATGACTGATAAAGTCCTGCATTTGCTCGACGTTTTCTTGCTTTAAGATAGAGCATGTAACGTATAGTAGATAACCGCCAGCTTTGAGTTGTGGCCATAAGTTATGCAAGATATCTGCTTGTAGCAGTGCCGTTTGCTCGATGTCTTCTTCGGTACGCAAGATACTGATATCCGGATGACGACGAATCACACCCGTCGCGGTACAAGGAGAATCCAATAATATTGCATCGAATACCGGTTCATTGGTAGCCGCTTTTTTATTCTTGCCATGCTGCCATCTGGTGGCATCAGCGCAGATAACGCTAAGGGAGATATTTTTCTCAGCTTGCTCTAAGTCTTGCTGCTTTAAGTTTAGACGTTGCAAGTTGTCATAAATACGCTCGATACGCGGCGCTTCATTATCGATAGCGGTCAGCTTGATTTTGGAAGCTAGAGATTTCGCTTCTGCATCTTCTTGTTTCACGTGAAACAACGATGAAGCATCATTTGAGCTGAGTAACTCCAACCAATGAGCTAGCTTGCCACCAGGGGCTGCACAGGCATCTAGAACGTGTATCTCGTTATTGGTATTTTCCGTATCAGATTTTTCAGCGCTGAGCTTCGCCATTAACGCTTTATTGATAATGGGTGCCGCAAGCTGAGCATGCATGTCTTGCACGCTAGCAGCGCCTTCAGCAAAATGAGGCAAAGCATTGACAGCGGTAGTCTGATGCAGTCTTAAGCCTTTGGTCGATAGTGTTGTAGTAGTATCTGACAAGTTCGCTACGCTAAAACCAGTCGTTAGCTCAACGATGTCTGCATCAATTTCTGCGCCGTACAATGACTGTTGATAATCCTCTACTGGAGTAACTGCCGAGTTGACTCGCAAAAACATCGGTGCCGCTTGGCGTAAGCCTTGGGTCAGTTCATCATACTGCTCGCTCCAATCTTGCTTAAGCTGATAGGCAAGCCAATTCGGTAGGCTATGCTTTTTATCGCACTTCTTACGAAACTTGCTAGGGTTTTTGGCAACTTTACGCAAGATAGCATTGATTAAACCAGTCGCATGCGCAAATTCAATCTCTTTTGCGGCTTCAACGGTTTCATGAATTGCGGCATGAGCTGCCACTTCCAAATACAGTAACTGCACCAAACCCACTTGAATCGTGGTACGAACTTCTACTTCGTCAATAGGGTTGTCCGCTAGCGTGTCGAGCAATCGTGCAAGGGCATGCCATTGGCGTAACGTGGTCAGTAACAATGCATGTGCAAAACCTTTATCACCATCGTGCAAGCTATTTAACAATGGGTCAAGCACGCTTGAGAGCGACTGACCATTTTGAATCGCAAGCAAGGTGCGAATCACACGCACGCGCACGCTGCCATTCATAATCAGGTTGCTTGATGGCTTGAGCTTATTGTTTCTAGGCGTATTGTTTCTAGGTGCATTGTTTTTAGACGCGCTGTTGGTTTGTCTCATGAAGTTGTATTTCCTTGACGTATGATCGATCGCGTCTTGTGCTAGTAGGGTTAAATGTCGTTGGAGCTATTTAGATAAAGCTATTTTGAGTCTGCTGTAAATTGATCACCGTCGTTTAGCTGATTACCATGACAAAGCTGTTCCGCCGTCATTGGCTTACCACCAGCAAACTGTAATTTGGTTATCGCCAATGTATTGCTGAGTTGTACGTCATGAGCGGCATTACCATTTAGTTGTTCAGCCTCTTGACCGCAAGCCACCAAAATTGCCTTGCGCCCGACACTCACAACCGTGCCCGCAGGCTTATCTGTTTTTTGCGTGGTATTGATGGGCAGTGCAGCGAGTATTTTGACACGCTGCCCTTCTAGAAAAGTATAAGCGCCTGGCCATGGTGTCAATCCACGAATTTGGCGCTCGATGGTAGCAGCAGGCTTCGTCCAGTCAACCTCCCCTTCAGTTTTTACCAATTTTTCAGCATAGTTTGCTTGACTGTCATCTTGGGTAGTCGCCTGCGCTTGATAATGTGATAACTCTTTTAATACCGTACTGATAGCCATTGCACCAAGCGCTGCCATCTTATCATGCAGGCTCGCAGCCGTCTCATCAGGCTCTATACTAGCGCTCACCTTATAAAGCATATCACCCGTATCCAGCCCCTTATCCATCTGCATGATGGTGATACCTGTCTCATTATCACCTGCTAATAGTGCACGATGAATAGGCGCCGCACCGCGCCAACGTGGCAACAATGAGGCGTGAATATTTAGACAACCATGAGTAGGTGTGGTCAATACACCGATAGGCAAAATTAAACCGTAAGCAGCGACAATCATAAGATCTGGCTGATACGTACGCAACGTCTGTCGTGCTGCCATGCCCTCTGTACTGGATTTTTTGAAGGTGACTGGCTGCTCTACCGCAATATCGTTCGCTAGTGCCACTTCTTTAACAGCAGAGGCTGATAGTTTTTGGCCGCGTCCTGCTTTGCGATCCGGCTGGGTATATATCGCGACAATATCGATATTAAGTGCGTCTTGCTGGCGAATGAGCGCTTCTAAGCTGATCGCAGCAAACTCAGGTGTACCAGCAAATACTACCCTTAGTCGGTTAATAGTTGGGTTATCATGGTCAGTAAGCGAGTTAGATGTATCAAAGGTAGGAGCAGTTGTAGTCATAATCATGCATTGTATAAGGTTTATTTGTCCATTATAGGTGAGTTTACGACGTTGTGCCATAAGTGTGGTAGTCTCAATCCAGTATGACTAATAGCGCTTTTTGTCTTTATAATATGAGAAGTGTCATTGCTCTAGTTGTCGACCTTCTTATAGAATAAAAATACTTTATCAGCAATACTCTGCAAATAGCACACTATTATTCTGCTATAGATAATAGGAAGGTATCAGTAGCAAGGTTTTGGATAAATCAATTACTATAAGAAACGATGATTTCACTATATATTTTTGCGTCGATATAGGGCCATGCTCTCATGCAACAGTTCCAGTCCTTACAGCGATTATTGATCTTCTATGCATCGACCTTGCTGGTCATGCTATTGCTGTACTATGTCACGTTGTTTGATGGGTTGAGACATCATAGCGAACAACACAGTATAGATACTTTTCATGCGTTACAGCACAGTATTACTGAGCATGCCGCGCCTATCGATGTAGAAATAGAAAAAATTCTAAAACAGCCTGCTTTTGATCATATCAGCTATCAGCTTATTTTGATGATGCCATCTGGGCAAACTTATATCCATCGTAAAACTCAACCGAATGAATCAGCTTTTACGACAGTAACGTTTCCCACAGTCAATGCAGCTACCTTGTCTAAGGATAATCAAAGTGCTTATACAGTCAGTAATAGTGCTTTAACAGGAACGATAAAGCTCGAAAGTGGTCATCAGGTTTATGTTGTGTTGCGCTATGAGCCTTTGACTATCGAATGGACCTCGTACCGTTATTGGCTACCATTAATGGTGGCTTTGATACTGTTTTTTATCGCTTTGTTTTATATGCTCCACCGTCGAACCAACTGGGAGCAGCTAATAGCTTACACTGATAATTTGAGCGTTCATGCAAAAGAGTCTTATACGCCGCCGCCCTTTTTACAAGAAAAATCCACCACTGAGTTTTTGCTACTAGGTCATGCACTGAGCCGTGTCAGTTATCAGCTACACAACGACTATCGACGTATCAAAACATTAAATCATCGTTTGGAGCGCTTGGTTGATCAATCACCGCTACCAATGCTGATGAGCTTACGTCACGGTCAAATTAGCTTCTATAATCAACGCTTTGAAAAAATATTTACACCCTCTGCCAAAAACGGACACAGTTATACACTCACTGACTTTGTCATGGGCAAAGATGAGGCGACTCAGCAAATACTGCAAACGCTAGCTGGTTTACAAGTCTCGCGTACATTGACCGTCTATGGAATAGACAACAAACAAGCCTACCAGTTGCATGCCACTCCATGGTTTGGTGAGCATGGACAAGTTCATGGTTTTACGGTACTGCTTAATGATGTCAGTGAGCTGGTTAATCAGAACGAGCAGTTGCAACAGCAAAATAAACAGCTACAGCGAAAGGTTGATGAGTTCAATAAACTTAGGTTTGTCATCGGTCATAAGTTGCGCATACCGCTAGAAGCTATGATCGATATCCTTGAGCCAATTGATCCGAACACATTGAATGCAAGACAAAACAAAACACTAGATACTTTGATTACCACCAGTCAGAACATGCTGACCGCCCTCAATGAGACGCTACATATAGGAAATATCGAGGTTAGAAAAACCCGCCTTAATATTGAGCCCGTCGATATTTATAAGCTTGGTCAGGAAGTTAATGAGCTAATTATAAACGATACGAGGCAAAGAGGGCTTGAGCTGATTTACTTTTTTGCCCCAGACTGTCCACGCTGTATTGATACTGATGACGTGCGTCTCCGGCAGATTTTACTGAATCTACTGCATAATGCGGTAAAATTCACCCCCTCCGGACATGTCACCCTGATGATCGAACAAACCGACCGCGAGCAAATGTCAGAGGCTAGCAAGGAAACCTTACAGTCTATCAATAAAAACCTTACCGCAAATGCAGTGAGTTGCTGGGTGCGCTTTAGTGTGCAGGACACTGGTATCGGTATCACATCTGCCAAACAGCATCAGCTCTTGTCGTACTTAAATAAATCCCATAGCTCAGATATCAATCTAATAGCACAAAATACTATCGATGCAGGGTTGGGACTAAAAAACGTCAATAGCTTTGCACGATTACTAGGCGGATTTATAGAACTAACCAGCACCGTTAATGAAGGTAGTGTGTTCAACCTGTATTTGCCTTGCCGACGCCCAAACTATCAGCCGGTATATCATCCTAGTCAGCACCTAAGTTATATTTGCCTAATCGCGGTCGTCCATCAGCCGCTTGTCGCGCAACATTTACAGCGGCTTTGTGAGCACTTAGCGATATCTAATACTATTTATACTTCTGTAGACCTAGCGACTATAGAGCGATTAACAGAACGCCTAAGTCGAGATCAGCAAAGCTCAGCACCCATACTCCTACTAGATTATGAATACTATGATACCAGCGCGAGCTTAGTTGGCAATAAGCCCGACGCTAACAGCTCGGCGAAATATCAAGACTCATTATCACAAGAGCAGGCTGACCTCACAAAATCCCATTTAACGCACAGCAATCACATAGTCACTAGCATTGATAGACGGCAAGCATTAAACAACCTACTCGCTAATACATCCTTACCTAAAATACTGTTTAGTATGAAATCTGAGCGCCGTATACCCTCTATGTTACTCGATCAGTGTGATGGCTTTTTGGCAAAACCTTTAGATAGTGCGCTATTACTGTCTGAAATCCTGCGCTTGACAATGTCCGCTAGAAGAAAGCTAACACAAACACAAGATATTAAAGAGAACATTAGCGAGACAACTGCTCAAAAAGAAAGTTCGCAGCCATTATCACCCCTTATCTTAGTGGTGGAAGATAGCCCAACCAATCAAAAAATAGCCTGCAAAATGCTGAGCAAACTTGGCTATCGCAGTATCGTTGCAGAAGATGGTCAGCAAGCGCTTGATATATTAGCCAGCCAGCGTGAGGAAATTTCCTTGATTTTGATGGACTGCCGGATGCCAGTCATGGATGGTCTACAAGCTACTCAGGCAATCCGCGCACAAGGTGACGATATACCTATTGTCGCGCTAACGGCAAATAATACAGCAGAGGATCGCGAGGCGTGCATGCAAGTAGGAATGGATGAGTTTTTATCCAAGCCTATCAGTAAAAAGGATCTAGAAACCGTTTTACAAATTTTTATATCTTAAACGTCAATAAAAAAATCACCCTGTCGATATTACTTTGATTTCGTAATATCGACAGGGTGAAGTATCTAGACAGGTAAGTACAGACTCAAACGTTATTTCATAAAGCCATTATCTGCTAAAAAAGCTTCTGTAATTTGGCTTTGAGGATTTGCAGAACTCATACCTCCAGATTGTGATTTATTTAGCAAACGCTCCAAATAGCGTGCAACGATATCCACTTCGATATTGACTTTGTTACCCACCAACCAATGCTTAGCGATATTAGTCACTTGGGCGGTATGCGGGATAATATTTAAAGAAACGATATTTTCACGTACCAGATTGGTAGTCAGACTAATCCCGTCTACCGTGATAGAACCTTTGGTCGCTGTATAATGTGCCAACTCTTGTGGTATCTCAATCTCAATATAAATAGAACGTGCATCTTGCTGTAGCTTACTGACAACGCCTACCCCATCCACATGACCGGCAACAACATGGCCACCAAAACGAGTCGTCGGTAGCATCGCTTTTTCTAGATTGACCATATCGCCTGTTTTTAAAGACTCTAGTGCTGTTTTCGCAATAGTTTCACGTGAAACATCAACAGCATAGTAATTGCTACCGAGCTCTACTACCGTCAAACAAATACCGTTTGAGGCAATAGAATCGCCCAGTTTTACATCTCTAAAATCTAAGTCATTGGACTCCACGGTCAAACGTATATCACCGCCTTTAGGCTGAATGGATTTAACTTTTCCAACGCTTTCTATAATTCCAGTAAACATATCATCCTCATCTCTTTATTATATTGCTGCTATAAACACATAGCTTTATTTATAAAATACTTGACCAAACTTCTTAGTGCTGCCGTTCTAAGTACACTTCGCAGTGAAACACGTGGTAAATGCAGTGTCATGGGATAGATTGTGGATAAGTAAGCGTAAGTCAATAGGATACTCTTAAAATCTTTAGTAATTATGGAGTTATCCACAATGGTGCTAAATTTAGTTTGGCGCTTACAACGAAAGAGTTGAAAGCGTAAGTCACTGATTATCATATAATTTATCACAAAAACCTAAAAAGAATCAGTTTTTCATGTTTCATGTGAAACAAAGTTATACACAGTTTCATGTGGAACATTTAAAATAATAACGCACTTATCCACATACTGTTCACAGTATAAGAATTTTGTGAATAACAGTTTTGCAAGTAAGAGCTCATAAAGGCAATAGTGTTAATTTAAGGTCAGAACCTAGCTGCTCATAATTATAAATATCGAAGCGCAACTGTTGAGCCAGTGAAATAGGATTGAAATTAACCATTGGTCGCGCTTGATCACCCAGTAGACAAGGCGCCTGATAAACAATCAACTCATCGACCAGCTGCTGACTTAAAAAGCTTCCCGCAACGCCAGCACCTGCCTCCAACAAGACATCATAGCATTGATGGTCTCTCACTAATGTTGCTAGTAAATCAGTGAGATCATCTGTGCGCCAATAAATCGTATCTGTACGGCGGCATAATTGATAATCAGACTGAGCACTGTGCTCTAAACGCTGACGTCTATCGAGCACTACAATCCGAGGTGCTGGTATTTTTTCGGGTAATACGCCTAGTTGATTCGAACGCACGTTGAGCTGCGGATCATCAGCTATCACTGTCTCACTACCAGTTAGAATTGCCCCACTTCGCGCGCGTATTTTTTGCACATCTTCGCGAGCCGCATTTGATGTAATCCATTTTGACTCACCAGATGCCATCGCGGTGCGACCATCTAGACTAGTCGCTATTTTTAGTCTGACATAAGGCATCTGAGTCCGCATGGCTTTTAAAAATCCAAGATTTAATGCCTCTGCCTGCTCTGTTAGCACACCGATTCTCACGACTATACCCGCTTGCTCGAGCAGCTTTACCCCACGACCTGCAACTTGCGGATTGGGGTCTAGACCGGCAATCACAACACGCTTCACATTAGCTTTAACGAGTGCCAATGCACACGGCGGTGTACGCCCTGTATGGCTGCATGGCTCTAGAGTCACATAAGCCGTTGCGCCCACTGCTCGATTGCCTGCTTCTTTTAATGCAAATACCTCTGCATGTGGGTCACCAGCTTTTGGATGAAACCCTTGACCGACCACTTCTTCAGCTTGGACGATGACACAACCTACTGCTGGATTTGGCCTAGTAGTATACAAACCGCGCTTAGCTTGTTCGATAGCAAGCATCATAAAATAGCAGTCTTGCGCATCTTGAGAGTGATTTATAGTTGGCATAACAGTAGGCTTAATAAATGATTGGTAATAATTACGGAGAATTTTATTTAATAATCTAAGCGCTTTGAGCTCAAAATCAGTTCAATGGTTAGACATGTTTATTGATGTATCAGCTTATTTGTCATTTGGGCGAATATTAGCAATCTCTTGATGAAAGGCATCGATGTCTTGAAAATCACGATAGACACTAGCAAAACGCACATAAGCGACATCATCTAACGCCTTTAGTTCACTCATAATGATTTCGCCCAAGACTTTGCTACTGATTTCACGCTCACCCATTTGTCTGACGCGTTTTTCAACTCGACTAATCATTGCCTCTTGCTCATCGATAGTGATGGGACGCTTTTGCAAAGGCAACAAGATAGAGCGGCGCAGTTTTTCATTGTCGTAGGGTTCAATCTTGTTGCTAGATTTGATAATCCTTGGCATCACCACTTCTACCATCTCAAACGTTGTAAAACGCTCTTGGCAACTATTGCATGAACGGCGGCGACGCACTTGCGCACCTTCTGCAGCAAGACGTGAGTCAATCACTTTTGTCTCTGATGCATTACAATACGGGCAGTGCATAGCAATTCCTTATTTTACGACTAAGAGTAAAAGCAAAATTTATAAAATAGACAAATTTATTGAGTAATAAATAGGGTTATTCAACCGTTATTTACCAATACAAAAGCTGCCAAATATCTTGCCGAGCAAATCATCAGCGCTAAATTCACCTGTGATCTCACCCAAGCTCTGCTGCGCTTGACGCAAGCTTTCGGCGACTAATTCACCTGCTTGGAATACCGTTAACTGCTCATGCGCCTCTGTTAAATAATTGGCAGTCCGTCTGAGGGCATCTATATGACGCGTACGAGCGATGAGGCTATTTTCTGGTGGATGAAAACCTACCTTATTACACAGTGCTTCGACTAAATTCTCGATACCAGCGCCTGTTTCACATGAAACATTAATTTGTTCGTAGCCTCTATCTTTGATTTTAGCTTGCGTCATAGAGGCCGATTTCTCACTACTATCATCGCTCAATAAATCACTTTTATTGGCAATGATTAGTAATCGTTTGGCATCTGGCAGCTCGCCAAATAACTGCTCAGCAAGCTGTAACGGTGTGCTTTCTTGTTCAACATCACGAGTCACATCATAAACCATCAGCAGCATATCAGCTTGGGTAATGGCGTTGCGGGCACGTTCAATCCCAATACGCTCTACCGTGTCCTCTGTATCACGTAGGCCTGCCGTATCGGTAAGGTGAAGTGTCAAACCATTGAGCACGACCGTCTCTTGCAGCGTATCACGCGTGGTGCCAGCGACATCGGTCACGATAGCACGTTCTTGCCCTGCAAGACGATTCAGCAAGCTTGATTTACCAGCATTTGGCCTACCTGCTAGGACAACATGAATACCATCACGTAAGAGCTGACCTTGTTTTGCAGTGGCTAAAACTTGCTGTATTTTATCTTGCGTTTGCTCAAGCTTATCTTGTATCACGCCGTCAGATAAAAAATCGACATCTTCTTCATCAGGGAAATCAATCGCCGCTTCAACATGCAGGCGCAAATGAATTAACTGTTCTAATAGCTGATTAATCTTTTGAGAAAACTCACCACTTAAAGATCGAATCGCACTACTCGCGGCCGCCGCACTGGTCGCATCAATTGCATCAGCGATTGCCTCTGCCTGCACCAAATCCAATTTATCATTATCAAAAGCACGATAAGAAAACTCTCCGGCACTCGCTTGCTTGGCACCCAACTCAAATACACGTGCGAGCAACTGGTTCTGTAGAATGACGCCGCCATGCCCTTGCAGCTCAATCACATCTTCACCCGTGAATGAATGCGGGCCTTTAAAGAACAATACTAGCCCTTCATCAATAACGGTGCCATCAGCTTGATAAAAGCGGCAAAAACTGGCCATACGTGGCGTAAAAGCTGATTTGCCCGTAAGCGCACAGGCCATGGCATAAGCACGGCTACCTGATAGGCGTATGACCCCCACGCCCCCTCGCCCAAGCGGCGTTGCAATCGCAGCAATCGTGGCGAGTCCCGATGTATTAGATTTTTCAGAATGATTCGGTGTGGCTAATGCCATCTCTAAGGAATCCACAATGACTCTCAATAGCTAAAAATCCCATTATAGACGTCTGTGCTCATAGTGACAAAGCAAACTTTGAAACGCAGACTAATCATTTATAGTTTTTCTTTAATGTTGATAAGCTGTGGATAACATTTTAGCACTTATAAAAAAACCACCGCTTGCGCGATGGTTTTTGTTTTTATCCTTTTGATAGAGCGTCAGTTAGTCAACTATTTTTACCGTGCGACGTTTCTGCTCTTCTTCAACTTTCTTATTTACAATATATTGCTGAGTCATACTGAACAAGTTATTCACCGTCCAGTACAATACCAAACCTGCTGGGAAGAACAGCATGAATGCGGTAAAGATAATTGGCAAGAACTTCATCACTTTTGCTTGCATTGGATCTGCTGGCTGCGGATTCAACTGCTGCTGTATGAACATTGACGCACCCATCAATAGCGGCAAGATAAACCATGGGTCCATTGCTGAAAGATCGCGAATCCATAGAATCCATGGCGCATGACGCAGCTCGACACTCTCTACGAGCACCCAATATAGGGCTAAGAAAATTGGCATCTGCATCAATATTGGCAAACAGCCCGCCATCGGATTGACTTTCTCTTCCTTGTAAATGGCCATCATTTCTTGCGACATTTTCATGCGGTCGTCGCCATGCTCTTCTTTTAGCGTTTTTAGCCTTGGTGCAATAGCGCGCATTTTTGCCATTGAATAGTAGCTCTTATTAGAGAACCACATCAAAGCAATTTTGACTAGAATTGTGAGGATAATGATTGACCAACCCCAGTTACCCACAACTTTATGCACACCTTCCAAGATAGCAAACAAGACCTTCGATATTGGCCAAAGTAAACCATAATCCACTGTCTTATTCAGACCAACTGCCACATCTTTTAGCTCAGACTGTACCTTTGGACCTGCATACAGTGTGGCATCCAATGTAACTTGCTTGTTGGGTGCGACATTGACTGGCTGACTGTTAAAGCCGATAAAATAGTCGTTGCCAGTCTCGCGAGTGAAGAACTTACCTGTAAAGTTTTCAGGCGTCCATGCAGAGACAAAATAATGCTGCACGATGCCAACCCAGCCTTTATCACTGGTCGTCGTCAGCTCGCCATCGCTGAAGTCTTTAAATTTCAGTTTATTGTAAGGATCATCTGGCGTACCCCAAGCACCACCTAGATAAGTCGCCATGCTCAGCGCGCCTTTATCAGACATACCAGGATCTTTACTATCGTCACGTTTTAGCTGCGCAAACATCTGGCCTTGCCACGCGCTAGTAGAAGCGTTTTGAATTTTGTAGCTAATATCGATTGGATATTTGTTTTCAGTAAAGGTAAACGTCTTGGTGATTGTCACGCCATCTTTCTTGTAAGTAAGCGGTACTGACAATGTCTGTTGCCCAGCTTCCATCACATAATTATTAGCGGTGTGGCTGTAAGTCGCTCGACCTTCTGCCGTATCAATACCATTTTGGCCGATAAGTCCAGACTGAGCCACGTATACACGATTGCTATTATTTTCTAGCAATACGAAAGGCTTATCGCTATCGAGCGTCGCGTCATACTGCTTGAGTGCAGCATAGACAATATCACCGCCTTCTGGATTGATTTTAATATCATAGCGATCGGTCGTTACCGTGATTAATCCTGTGTCCTTTGCAGTCGTAGCTGTCACAGCTGCATCATCTACAGGTAGGGTCTGAACCGGAATATCACCTGCGGCACCAGTGGTAGAAGGGATGTCAGCACCTACTGAACTTGTAGTTTCTGGCACCGCTTCTACAGCTGGTGCATCGGCATAATCATCTCGCCATGCCAAAATCAGCAGATAAGCGGTAATTAGCATCGCAATGATGATCATCACCCGAAATATCTTTTGCATAAACCTTTCCTAGATTAAAAATTAGGGAATGAAAAATTAGGGCATGTGTCATGACTGTACTGCATAGTTATCTTCATGATCGATAACTGCGTTGAGAGTCATTTACATAAAATGTGCATCATTTTACTAAAAATCTGCTTCAAATGATACCAAGAGTGTGGATAACTTGTGGGTAAGTCATTGAAGATGATATCTAAAGCTCGAAGTTGCGGTTTTCATGTTGTCTTCATTAAGTGGTTAAGACGTGGCACATACCCCTTACGATCTCGGTAAACGCCCAGTCCTTGAGCGGTACTATTGGATATATCAGTAAAGGACAAGTACTTATAGCGATAAGAAGATAAAGGGAGCGGGACAAAGTCAATGCCGTGTCCACCAAGCGGATGACATCTGCTAAGACGTTTTAACAGCAACCAACTACCTGCACGAGTACCATGCCACGCCAAAGCTTGTTTACCATAGTTTGAACAGGTGGGATAGTAACGACAACGAGCAGGTATTATAGGGCTAATTATTTTTTGATAAAACTTTATTATATTTAATAAAAATTTATAAGTTATTTTATTTATTAATTTTAATAAATTTTCCATTTTATTTTTTTTCTATTTTTTTAAATATATTGTTTATTTCTTTTTTTAATTCTTTACTATTTATGCCTTTTATTGATTTTTTTACTATGAAAACAATATCTTTATTTTCTAATTTAAAAGCTTTTGTACGGAACTGCTCACGGATATGTCGTTTAATCAAATTTCGAGCGACAGCAGTAGGTACTTTACGCTTAGTAATCGCCATACCGATCCGTGGCTTGTCACAGGCACTGGGTTTCACAAACGCCATTAAGTGACCCTGATGTATCTTACGCTCAGGTGCGTCAAACACTTCACGGAAAGCTGCTGGTGTCAGTAGGCGCTGCTCTTTAGTAAAATTGGCTGTAGGTGTAGCTAAAAGAGATTTGGGCATGGTATGACCTAATATGATAGGGAATGGCGATATTAGAGATAATAGCAAAATATAGAAACAAAAAAAGCGCCGATGCGGGCGCTTTTAATATATGGCTAAGTGTCAGTTGTGATGATTGACTATTGCAATCTATAAACAATGAGAGCACAACAAGCACTATTAGCCATGCTTATCGCTATCTACTGATTATACAGTTAGACGATGACGTCCTTTAGCGCGGCGACGAGCTAAGACCTGACGGCCTTTTTTAGTTGCCATACGAGCACGGAAACCGTGAGTACGTTTACGCTTGATCACGCTTGGTTGGAATGTACGTTTCATAACTCACCTATCAAAATAATGGACTAAATTCGTAATAACGGAGGATTATACCATCCAGTATAGATTTGGTCAATAAACTAATTTAGCCTGTCTTTGAAGATTTAGTTTCGACTATCAGATTACTAGATATTATTTGTTCAAGACTCCAGTTTTGTTTAACCAGTTCTTTTAGTTGATAGTGAATAATTTTTGAAGTTATCCACAGTTTTGTGTGACGTCTATAATAATAATTAATTAATATATATAAATATTGTTGTTATTGGGACCTTGTTTATCTGTGGTTAACTCCTTTTTCTCCTTAGTTATCAAGATACTAGACTATGGGTAAGGTTGTGGATAACCTGTGGGTTAAATATGGATAACTCATCTTGTCGAGTTATCCACAAAACTGTCCACAGTCTTATCCCCAAAAAACAAGGTTTTATCCACAGGGTATCTATGTTAGATTAGCCCCTACTTCGTGTGTGGCTTCTCATAGCTTTTCGGTGTGGCTTTTAAGACAGTTAATTGCGGTTGATACTAAGTATTTATGTAGAAGGTCAGGCTATTGAAGTTAACTATTATTTCAAATTATAGGGTTAGTATTTTTCATGATAGACACAGCAAATATTTGGGATAAATGTCTGAACGATTTGCGCTACAACGTTAAAGACAACGTTTTCACCATGTGGCTGCGACCTTTGTCAGCTCACCAAGAAGCACAAACTCTAATCATTCTTGCGCCTAATGATTATTTTGTCACGTATATCAAAAAGAACCATCTTCAAGATATTCAGCAATTGGTTGCTAAGCACAGTCGAGGTAGCATTGAGGAGGTTGTTGTCCGTGTTGATAATGCTGGACGTGAGGTAGACGATAGTCAGCAGTCACAATCAGGCTCATTATTTTTGGAGGATAAGCCCTCCCCTACCCCATCTGAGCATAAATTTGAATCTATCCATCATAATAATTCGAAAGCAGATATCGACGCTAATATGCGTCAGGAAGAACTAAACGACTCAGCTGATGCTAAATCACTGAGCTATCTCAATCATGACTTTACTTTTGAGACATTTGTCACCGGTAAGTCGAACAATCTGGCCTACAAAGCTTGTTACGAGCTTGGTAAAAAACAATCAAAAAATCGGCACAATCCTTTATTTATATATGGACCTTCTGGATTGGGAAAGACGCATTTAATGCATTCTGTAGCACATCGCTATTTAAAAAATAATCAAAGTTTTTATTATTTCACTTCTGAAAAATTTATAAATCAATTAGTTTATTCATTAAGAAATAATAAAATAGAAGATTTTAAAAAGAAAATAAAAAAGGTAGATTTGTTAATTGTAGATGATATTCATGTCTTAGCAGGAAAGACCAAAAGTAGTAATGAGTTTTTGACATTGTTTGCAGATTTTACCAGTGGTGACAAACAGCTGATTTTGGCTTCTGATCGTCATCCATCACAAATGACGGAATTTGATGAACGCTTTAGGTCGCGATTTTCTTGGGGATTGACAGTCGCAGTTGACCCTCCTGAGATTGATACTCGCGTGCAAATTTTGCAGAAAAAAGCCGCTTCTTATGGCATGGTGCTGCCTAAAGAGTGTGCATTGTTTATCGCTCAAAACGTAGTATCCAATGTCAGACGTCTGGAGGGTGCTCTCAATCAAGTTTTTGCAAATGCTAATTTGACAGGCGCACAGATTACTCTTGAGATGGTGCAATACGCGCTAAAAGACATCGTCGCCATGCGTGTACAAGCCGTAAATATGGATAATATCCGCAAAATAGTCGCTGAATACTATGATGTAACGGTCAAGGACATTATGGGACGTAAACGTACTCGTAGCATCGCCAGACCTCGGCAAATAGCGATGGCTCTATCGCGTGAGTTGACAGGTGATAGTTTTCCTGAGATTGGTCAATCATTCGGCGGACGAGACCACACAACAGTGATGCACGCTTGCGATAAAGTAAATGAATTACGAGCAGCAGATCCAGCGTTCGACAAGGATTATAAGACGCTAGCTTTGATGCTACAGGCAGGTTAGCAGAGTAAATCTTCACTGTATTTTAGCGAGAAAATATCGTTTATAATATTGAAAATATAAGCAGATAGATGCTCTGTAGATTATAGTCAGTAGACAAGGTATTATTAGACGATTACGTCAAGTTTTTATAAAAAAATCATTCAAATAAGAGTAACTAAGCATGCAATTATCGATCAATCGAGAATCGTTACTAAAAGCTATCAACTTGATCGCCAAAGCCGCTGATAAACGCCATAATATGGTGATATTGGGTAATATTAAGCTGCAGTTATCAGAGTCCGAGCTTATCTTGACAGCCTCAGATTTAGAAGTGGAGCTGACATCGACCTTGAAATTGCCTGCTGGTGCTTGTGTCGAAGCAGGAACAACGACGCTACCTGCAACAAAACTAAAAGATATTTGTAAGTCTTTACCTGCACAAGCTCAAGTTAACCTAGCGACTCAAGTAAATGAGCGCTGTTTGCTTACCAGTGGCAAGAGCCGTTTCACGCTAGGTACCTTACCAAGCGAAGATTATCCAAGCTTGGGCAATCCTGAAAATATTACGCCGTTGAACATCAGCCGTAGTCGCCTGACAGATTTGATTCACAAGACTCAGTTTGCGATGGCGATTCAGGATGTACGTTATTATTTGACGGGTATGCTGTTTGATGTTTCACAGCAGCAGCTGACGACCGTTGCGACTGACGGACATAGACTGGCCTTGGCACGTAGCGTTATAGATGTGAGTGCCGATCTCAATATGCAGGCTATCTTGCCACGTAAGGCAGTGATCGAGCTTGAGCGTTTGGCGACTGAGCTTGGCAAAATGCTAGGGGATAAGGACAATGCAGTTACGCTGAGTTTTGGCCGTGAGTTTTTACAAGTCAGCTTACCATTTGGCGATGTAGATAGTGCAGGGCAAGTCAGCCAAAACCTAATGGTGACGTTTACTGCCCGTTTGATTGATGGCAAATTCCCTGATTATCGCCGCGTCATGCCAAGCAATACAGATAAGCTTGCGTTATTTAGTCAAGAAAAAATGACTGACGTATTACGCCGGGTTGCGATTTTGAGTAATGAGAAGTCGCGCGGTGTGGTCTTTAATTTTGCCAGTGATGGTATGGTAGAGGTACGTGCCAATAATGCTGAGCAAGATGAAGCTGTTGAGATGATACAAGCCAAATATCAGGGCGAGCCAATGGAGCTATCATTCAATGCTGCGTATCTACAAGATGTGCTAAGTGTTATTCAAGGTGATTTGCAGATGCATATGAGCCAATCGAATGCCTCTGTACTTGTCAATCAGCTTAATGATGAGTTCCATCAGTACGTCATCATGCCGATGCGTATATAGTCTGATTTTTTGCACATCATACAGCATTGAACCGCGCTAGCATCTTTTAAGGATGTACTCGGACAGCTTGAATTTTAATAAACTTTTGCTTGCTTTGAAAGCTGAAAATAATGGGCGGCTATCGATATCATGATTGAACGTCTGCAAATATCAAATCTGCGCAACCTCACACAAGTTAATCTTCAGTCTACCGTTTGCAACGTTATCATCGGTGCAAATGGTAGCGGCAAAACCTCTTTACTTGAAGCCATATTCTTACTATCGAGAGGCAAGAGCTTTCGCCATCACCAGCCAAAACGTTATATTCAGCATTATCAGAATAATACAACTGTATATGCTAGACTCAATGGCAGTCGTACGCTAGCCATTCAAAAACAAGCAGATGCGTCAACCATTCTGCGTCTTAATCAAGCTACTGTCTACAACCAAAGTATACTGACCGAGCAACTACCCACGCTACTGATAGATCCCTCAACGATGGATATGTTAGAGCAGGGTAGTGCCAGTCGCCGCCAGCTGTTGGATTGGTTGGTGTTTCACATGAAACAAGGTTTTCATCCACAGTGGGTCGCCTATCAACGCCTTCTAAAACAGCGCAATAGTTTACTAAAAAAGACTCGTCAATTGACTCAAGTCCAGCTAGCTGAGCTAAAGTCTTGGGATAAAGGACTAAGTAATCATGCGGCGTTGATACATCATTATCGTGAGCAAGTATTTACTGAGTGGCAGCCTTATTTTGCCAAAAGTGTTTTGCAGTTGTTGCCGTCTTATGCTGAGCAATTGAGCCCAAGTTATAACGCTGGCTATGATACTAATGTCGCGCTTGATGTACAGCTTAATGAGCGATTAGAGCAGGATTTACAGCTAGGATATACCCGTATAGGCAATCATCGCGCTGATATCCATGTACATTGGCGCTCTGATAATACTTTACGGTCTGATGATGTTGTAGATAGTCAGGCGACAAATACAAATACAGCGTCCTCAGGCCATGAGGTAAATGCTAAATTACCAACTTTAAAAGAACAGGCAGCAAATGTATTGTCTCGCGGTGAAAAGAAGCTGCTTATTACTGCGCTACGCTTATCACAACTACCATTATTGCTCAATGATAATAAAGATAGTGGTTCGTTCGATAATAGCTCAACATCGAGAGCGACTCCTGTCGTGCTACTAGATGACATCACCGCAGAGTTAGATGATAGAGCGATAGGGATTCTTTTATCGACCTTAGCGCAGCTGCCTTGTCAGGTGTTCATGACCAGTTTAACGGATGATATCGTACCTCTGGTTAATGAGCTGTGGCCAAAACCTAAGTTGTTTCACGTGAAACAAGGGCAGATCTTATCTGTTGATTAATTCCTGTTGATTAATTCTTGGTCGCTTATCATCGCTTTAAGCATTTTCCTGCATACTTATAACTCCTTTTATACATCCTTTATTGAGTATCACAGCCACGACTATCACTGATACTAGCTATTAGGCGAAGACACTGACTCATAAGTCGTAAAACTCCCAGTAAACAGTGACTTAGAGGCAAAAAAATGCTAAAATAGTCCTTTATTTTTGTCCTGTTCTCAGCAATTTATCTGATAGCATCATATAAAAGATTTCTATTTTTTGTTTCTTTATAAGTAGTTGATAATTAAATATTTTATTTATTTCGATAGTTTTAACAATGGCTAGAAAAACAAAGACTATTACTAATAAGTAATTTGCCAATTTTATCTCTGTGCGGCCTTTTTTGAGGCTAACGGTGGTTAGTGGTTTAGCTGTTCACATGCACTCTAGATTATGAATAATAGACGTTAATTTTAAGATGCCATTATGTAGCGGACTTTTTATAAGTGCGCTAACAATAAATGGCTGATTATGGCTAGATTAAGGAATGTACATGAGTGATTCATTACCTATTGACCACGAGCAACTGACGTCAGACAGTGCTGCCGAAACGATTGCACCTGTTGTAGCGCCAGAAGGGTTACCCTCTGATTATAGTTCTAAGGATATCCGTGTATTACGTGGGTTAGAAGCTGTACGCGTGCGCCCTGGTATGTATATCGGTGACACTGACGATGGCACAGGCTTGCATCACATGGTCTTTGAGGTCGTGGATAACTCTATCGATGAGGCGCTGGCCGGTCACTGTGATCAGATCGATATCATCATTCACGAAGACGAGTCTGTCAGTGTGATGGATAATGGCCGCGGTGTGCCAGTCGATATTCATCCAGAAGAGGGTGTATCAGCGGCACAGGTCATTATGACTGTCTTGCATGCAGGCGGTAAGTTCGATGATAATAGCTATAAAGTATCAGGTGGCCTGCATGGTGTTGGGGTATCAGTCGTCAACGCATTGTCTAAAAAGCTTGAGATGAATATCTGGCGTGAAGGCTATCATTACCATCAGACCTATACTGATGGCGTACCTGACGCTGATATTCAGCAGATGGAAGCGACCGATCAAACGGGTACGCAAATCCGCTTTTATCCAAGTAGCGACGTATTCACCGGTACGGTTTTTGAATATGATATTTTGGCAAAACGCCTACGCGAGCTGTCATTTTTGAACTCTGGTGTGCGTATCGTTCTGACCGATGAGCGTATTGATAAGCGTCATGAGTTTGAGCACAAAGGTGGCTTACTAGAATTTGTCAGCTATATCAATGCAGGCAAAGACGGTATCAATGAAGTATTCCATTTTACCAGTCAACAAGACGACGGTATCAGTGTCGAGGTTGCGCTGCAATGGACCGATACGTATAACGAAAAAGTGCTGTGCTTTACCAATAATATTCCGCAAAAAGATGGTGGTACGCATCTATCAGGTTTCCGCTCAGCACTTACACGCGGCCTAAATAGCTATATGGATCGCGAAAACCTATTCAAAAAAGAAAAGGTCGCTGCGACTGGTGATGACGCTCGTGAAGGCCTAACGGCTATTGTCTCGGTGAAAGTGCCAGATCCGAAATTCTCAAGCCAGACCAAAGACAAGCTAGTCTCAAGCGAAGTCAAGTCTGCTGTTGAATCAGCGATGCATGATAAATTCAATGACTATCTGCTAGAGAATCCAACGGCGGGTAAAGCCATTGCTAATAAAATTATGGAAGCAGCCCGGGCGCGTGACGCCGCTCGTAAAGCGCGTGAAATGACCCGTCGCAAGACGACTCTGGATATTGCAGGTCTACCGGGAAAATTGGCTGACTGCCAAGAAAAAGATCCAGTACTATCTGAGCTATATATTGTGGAGGGTGACTCTGCAGGTGGCTCAGCGAAGCAAGGTCGTAGCCGTAAGACTCAAGCTATTTTGCCGCTAAAAGGTAAAATTCTGAACGTTGAGCGTGCGCGCTTTGACAAGATGCTATCCTCTGCTGAAGTGGGTAACCTGATTACGGCATTGGGCTGTGGTATTGGCCCTGACGAATATAATCCAGATAAAGTACGCTATCATAAAATCATCATCATGACCGATGCCGATGTTGATGGCTCACATATTCGTACTTTATTGCTGACTTTCTTCTTCCGCCAAACGCCTGAGTTGATTGAGCGTGGTTATATTTATATTGCTCAGCCGCCGCTGTATAAGGTGAAAAAAGGTCGCCAAGAGCTATACCTGAAGGATGATGAAGCGCTTAAAGCCTATCTATTGTCGTCAACGATTGACAATACCAAGCTGCATATCAGTGCTGATGCGCCTGCTATTACTGGACAAGCGCTTGAGACGTTGCTGAATGATTATAACCAAACGCAATTGATCAAAGCTCGTTTGCAGATCCGCTTCCCAGCGGTCATCTTAGATGCATTGACGCATACGCCAAGGCTTAGCACTGATATGACTTATGATGAGTCTGCCATGCAGGACTGGAAAGCCGCGATGCAGACTAAGCTGGATCATTTCGGTAGTGATCTAAGTCCTGAGATTGAATTGGTCAATATCCATGCGCCGCAGCCAAAAAATATGGATGCAGCGGCTGCCGATCTATTGGGTATGACGCCTGCCATTGGTACTGAAACCACAGGTACCGTAGAAGGCGAAGCGTCAGATAATGAGGCTCTATCTACTAAGGCGCAATGGCTACCACGCGTTACGGTATATGTGCATCAACTGGCGCACCATTATCTGCTAGATGCTAGCTTTATCAACTCAAGTGAGTATGGCAAGCTGTTACGTCTCTCAAGCGAGTGGAATACCCTGCTTGAGAGTGATGCCTTTATCCGCCGTGAAGCAAGTGCGGGGACAACTAAAGATATCCCAGTACGTGACTTCGATTATCTCTGGCAGCAAATGATGCTCGACGCGCGTCGTGGTCTGGCTATTCAGCGTTACAAAGGTCTAGGCGAGATGAACGCCGACCAGCTATGGGATACAACGATGGATCCAGAAAACCGCCGCATGCTACGTGTCACTATCGAAGATGCGATTGCCGCTGATCATATGTTTACCTGCTTGATGGGTGATCATGTCGAACCGCGCCGTATCTTTATCGAAGAAAATGCCCTAACGGTGTCAAATCTAGACATCTAAATATAAGACTTGCTATTCATAATATATGAAATACCGTTTCGATCATCGAAGCGGTATTTTTGTTTCACGTGAAACTTATTTAAATAAATTGCTATTAGTTAGCAGTCATAACTTGTGGAAATAAAATGATCGAAGTGATATTACTTGCTATCGCCCTAGCGATGGATGCGTTTGCGGTATCGATAGGGCTAGGTGCTAAGGCTCAAAAATACAGCCATCAGTATGTACGGCGCTTGGCTATCTATGCTGCGCTTTACTTTGGTATCGCTCAGGGCGTGATGCCACTCATTGGTTACTTATTGGGTGCAGCGCTGCTGGGTTGGTTGGCGGCGGCTGCGCCTTGGATTGGCGGGATCATATTAATTGTTCTAGGTGGAAAAATGCTTTACGAAGTGTTTACCGCTGACGAATCAGATGCGGATAGTGATGAGTTAGATGTCAACGATGATGCGATTAGCACTGATGGCAAAACAGCAGTAGTCTCTAGTAACTATCATGCACACACCAATCACAGACATACTAATCATGGGCACATCAATCATCGCACGATGTTTACGCTAGCGATTGCCACCAGTATCGATGCGATGGCAGCCGGATTTACGCTAAATTTGTTGGCCTTGAACGCATGGCTAGCATGCTTGATTATCGCGGTAGTAACGGCTGTATTTGGCTGGATTGGGGTCTATTTGGGACGTCGCTCAGGCACATGGTTAGAAGAAAAAGCAGAAGTATTGGGCGGTATGGTACTGATTGCGATTGGCATAAAAGTCATGTTTTTTAGCTAATCTATTTAGAGTTTCACTTAGCCTTTATGCAAAAAGCACCGCCTTGACTATCAAAGCGGTGCTTTTTTGTTTCACGTGAAACTTAAGTGTATTACGTATTCAACGACTATTCTTCGTCGGTATCAAAGCGCCAAGCGAGTACACGAGTGCTCTTTTGACCTTGGCTCATCTCGATAATACGCATCTGCGCGACATCTAGCTGCTTTAGTAGTAGCTGTAAAGGTTTCACGTTTTCAGATTTTGATACTAAAGTCGTGAACCAACCGACGTGCTCGGCAAAGCTTTGGCTTTCTTTTGCCATCTTGGTGAGGAATGCAATCTCGCCACCTTCACTCCACAATTCTTTGTGCTGACCACCGAAATTTAGGTTTTGCGCGGCGTTACCTGATTTGGTTGAATGACGGCTGATTTGCTCGCTCTCATTTTTACCACGATGGCGTTGCAAGTTGTGCTGCTTGCGGCTATTGGCTTCCATCGCTTCTTCTAATGAGGCATGAAACGGTGGGTTGCAGACCACTACATCGAAGTAATCTTGACGACCGATGATGTTTTTGAAGATAAACTTAGGCTCAGGTTGCAGCTTTACTTTGACCGCGCTTTTTAGCTTTGGATTGGCGTCACAAATGAGTGCAGCGGTATTGACCGAAATCGGATCAATATCGCTCGCGGTAAAGCGCCAGCCATAGCTCTGACTACCGACGATCGGATAGATCGCACTGGCACCCGTACCGATATCTAGCGCGTGAATCTCTTTACCCGTCGGCGGTGTGTTGTCGGCATTGACGTGCGTGGTTTGCGCGAGTAAATCCGCAATATAGTGAATATAATCGGCACGTCCAGGGATAGGCGGACATAGATAGCCTTCAGGAATATCCCAAAATTTAACGCCGTAATAGTTTGCCAGTAGTGCTTTGTTCAGTACACGAACTGCTTGATGATCCGAGAAATTAATCGTCGGCTCGCCTTTGGGATTGGTGATGGTGTGCTCAGCAAGCTCAGGCAAGGCGCGAGTCAATACGGCAAAGTCGTAACGACCTTGGTGCGGGTTGCGCGGATGCAGCTGACCGAGTTTTTTGGCGGTCGCAGGAGATCGGTTTCTGTGTTTGCTGTTTGCAGGGATACGGGTCATAAGGTAGGGCTACGATAGGTGAATATAAGTCAGCAGTGTAGCAGATTTCGCAGGTTTCTAATGGTTTATCCGTGCTTTATCGGTGACGAAAGATCAGGTTGAGTCCCAATACGATCATCGCTGACCCCAATACACGGTCGATCCAATGCTCAAAACGCTGAAATCGTCGATGAATCGCAGGGATAGAGAGTAGCATCACCACCGTGCTAAACCATGCCATCTGTAACACCATCATCCAGACGCCATAGATGGCCAATTGCCAAAGTGGGATGTCTGGTGAAAGAACAAGGGTAAAGATTGCCACAAAATAGACAGGTGCTTTTGGGTTAAAGACATTGCAGAAAAACCCACGGCGCAATGTGGCAAAGGTAGATTCGGTATGAATAGAGGCACTTTTCTCAGACAAGTTTTTAGGGGAAGGGCTGTTAGCAGAAAGGGCTGCTCCGTTCTCTGTTTGTGACACATCAACGGACGTATTTTCTGTCGTTGCTAGCTCTACTGGCTTCTTAGGTTTAGCCTGAATGCCTTGCCACCCTAGATAGATCAAATAGCCGCCACCCAGCCATTTGATCGCGGTCAATAGTGGCTGCGAGTGCGCAATCACCGTTGCTAGTCCCAGTACCGAATAGATAATATGAACGGACAGCCCTAAGGTAATCCCCAAACTACAGATCAAACCAGTACGTCGACCCTTAGCTAAGGTCTGCTGTGAAACCAAGACAAAATCAGGCCCTGGTGAGGCGGCAGCCAGCAAGTGAACGCTCGTGATCAGCAAAAATCCGTGCCAAAACTCCATAAAACCCTCTGTACCTTGATACTTTACCCAACCTAGTCTGAATCATAGTTGCACTTATCGTAAATGAGGTCAACTTTTATCTATTATCGCGCCATTCGAGTCATTGCTATCGCTTGTGTTATGGCTATATGCTGTCTATATTAAATGAAGTATTAAAAATAGTCCTATCGACAAATCGCTATAAATAAGCGACCAAGGTTCGACAATATAATTACTCACTTCATAAAAAATAACTTTGACAAGGACATCACCATGACGACGGACAGTACTACGCAAGACAATCGCATCACTTATGACACAGATGGCACTATTTGCCTGATTGGGTTAAACCGCGCCAATAAACGCAATGCCTTTGACAGTCATATGATCACCCAGCTATCTGACGCATTGACTCGATATGAAGACGATGAGCATCTGCGCTGTGCGCTTATCTTTGCGTATGGTGATCACTTCACCGCTGGGCTAGATCTGGTCGAGCTACAAGACAAGCTAAACGACGGTGTGTTTAAGTTTGATGACAACCAAATTGATCCGTGGGGTATTAGTGGACGCTTACGTACCAAACCTGTGGTGGTGGCGGTCAAAGGCACGTGCTTTACCGTGGCTATCGAATTGATGCTCAATTGTGATGTGGTCATCGCCAGTGACAACTGTAACTTTGCTCAAATGGAAGTCCAGCGCGGCATCATGCCATTTGGCGGGGCGACGGTACGGTTTGTCGCAGCGGCAGGTTGGCAAAAAGCCATGCCGTATCTGCTGACGGGCAAAGCATTCGATGCGCAAACGGCTGATCGACTGAATTTGGTCAGTGAAGTGGTGGCAAATGGGACTGAATACGAGCGTGCATTGACGCTGGCGCAAGAGATTTGTAAAGCTGCACCGCTGGGTGTCAAAGGCGCGCTATCATCAGCGCAAGATGCGAGCCGCAATGGAGCAGCGACGGCACTGGCTAATATCCATGGCTATCTGCCGCCACTCTTTCATTCAGAAGATGCGAAAGAAGGCGTGATGGCGATGGTTGAGAGAAGGGAGGCTGAGTTTAAGGGGTGTTAGATTGTAAAACCCTTACTTTAAAGTTTAAAGTAAGGGTTTCCATTATTTAGTTCTAACCATGCGTCAGCTATACAGTAGTCGAAAGTTGATTCGCTATCTGAGATTTTATTTTCCCAATTAAAGTAATGAAATATTGTACTTACTAGCTTTTTCTGATCAAGAGTTTTTACTAATGCCTCTGGACTTATTAAAGGAGGTAACTTACCTTCAATTATGTTCTCTAAAACGCACCACTTACTATCTTTCCAAATAATACTTATATTTTCTTGTATGTATTTAGGTATTAAGTTTGATTCACATATCTCATTATAGTCTTCAATATGCATATAAAGTCTAGAACCTAATAAGAAATCTTTAATGAATATATAGTGAGCTATATAGTGAGATGGGCCAGAAATTATAAAATAATTTTTTATCCAATCTGATCTGCCAGTTTTACTTTTTACACTCGCTTGAGTATATGAAAAATCTCCATTCTTATCATGGGGTATATGGCTGTTAAACAAGTTATTATCATAGGGGATAAGTTGTAGTACGTCAGGCTTAACATTGATCATAGTTTTTTTGTCTAAGAGAGATATACCTTTACGAGAAAAAGTAAAAGCACTTATATATTTAGCCAAATCTAGATTTTGATACCATTCTAATTTTCTCAAACTTAATGTTTTTTTGACAACATTACCAATACTATTGAAATCGCTATCATCGAACTCATCAAAAAACCTTTTGATAATATCAACTATGACTGCCTTGCTAATCTCATTGATAATTGTAGGGGTGGAATGTATAAAGTGAGTCCTTTGTATATCTAAAGGAGTTTGCCCATTAGGATCATATATAACTATAGAAGGATTTCGTGGTTTAAGTATTGATTCATCTTTATCCCATGAAAATTTTATATTACTGCCATATCTGTTTGTGTTAATAGCAATACCATTACAAACTAGTATTGAAGACGGTTCATTCGAAAAATCCATAGCTGTGGGGAATGCCTGATGTGACCAAATAACATCTTCAAAATCTTTACAGTCAACTCTAAACCAATTGGTGTTGTTTAGGTCACTTTTGCACTGCGGAACTTTTATAGCCTGAGAGAGAGTTTTCATGTACTCTTCATTAGAGTTAATTATCTTTACTAACTCTCTTTTAATTTTAGGAGTGGATAAACAGTACCAATCCCATAATCGCGTCTTTTTACTTAGATAAGAAGTAATATTTTTATTTGTTTTAATAGATATTTTGGTACCTACGTGACATTCAGTATGAGATATTGTGACTGACTTACTTCCTCGACTACATTTGAACTTCAAACCCTCATTTTCTGGGCAGTTTATATGTCTTGTTTCAACATTAAGTTCATTACCTAATAAGTATGCCGCTAACAAGCCGATACCAAACCTTCCCGTACGATTAATATCAGAGCTACCATTGGTTTCATGTATCTTCTTCCATCTATCACTATTTCTAAATGAAGCACCTATATTTAAGAAGTAGTTTTCGATAGTATCAATGGTCATACCTACACCGTAATCTTCTATAATCACTTCGCCATGATCTTCGTATTCAATGACAGATATGCAGATATCAAAATCGTCAGGTTTATCAATGTTAATATTTTTTCGTTTATTACTGATATTATTAAGCTCTAAACACGCATCGACTGCATTTTGTACTAACTCACGAATACCGATTTCTGGCTTATTACCGTAAAGCGGTGCAATGAGTAGTTCCATCATTTCCGAATCAGCAGTACGGAATTTCAATACTTTAGGAATGAATTCAGGCTTCTTATTTTTAGTATATTCATCAATATTGTCTAAAGAAGAACGCAAACGACGAATATTGATACCTAAATTAGCCATCTTATCGTATCTTCCATAAACCTCGCCCAGCACAGCCCAAACCTCATCAAGCTCTCTTTGGATGTCAGTGAAAAGCCATCTCAAGTCTTCGAAAAGAATTGCATCTTGTGGTTCAGCATCTATGAAGAGAGCTTCTGGGTCTTCATCGGCATGACTAATCTCAAGGATAGCATCGTGCTTTTTCCACTCACCTTTCGATATAGGACTAATCAGAGATTTAACGTTCAATAGTTGTGAAGGTGCTCTAGTTGCTTGCACTTGGATGTAGTCAGAGATACGTAGTACAGACATCAAAAATGGAACATGAGTATTTAAATGAACTCTTTTTTTTCTATACTGTATTTTATCGACAGCCTGCCTTAATGACATGTTATGACTTTTAGCAATAAAGCCACATAAATCTAAAAAATGCGTTTTTTGTGCTTCCGCTAATTTGAGTGTTTTCCCTTCAGTTCCGGGCACACCGTTAAACACAATCTCATGTGCTATTCGAGCGTGATGTCTTCTAATAAATTCACCAATTAACAATTTATCTCTAGTCGTAAGATCTATTTTATTATCTGGAATATCACTGACAGGCTTAGCGTCATTAAAGATAGACTTGAGCTTATCAGAGTTAAAGCGTTTAGCCTCTGCCATATACTCAGACCACATTAAGCTCCATCTAGGCTCTATGCTGACATATTGAGACTTGATTGGTGGATACATATCTTTTATAAGAGAGTAGAAACCATCTTCTGTGATATGCATTGCACAATCATGAAGTAATACAGAGACTATCATTGCTGATACGTCTTCTGATGTTATGGTATCCCAGCTTTCGTCTGTAATAATACTTTCAGCTGTCGCCAAAACTTCATTTAAATGGACAAAACTATGGTCAGTATATTCAGGGAAAAACACTGTCGTATTTGCATCTAACCAAGGCTTAAGATTGTTTACGCTTGTTAAAGTAAAAGAGTTGATACTAGAGTCTTGTTCTAGTCGTTCTTTCATTCTTTTTGGAATATTTAGCGCCACTGAAAATCCTTTTTATGAGGTTTAACTATAAAGTCATAAGTTCATGTTTATATTAAGCTGTTATGATTTTGCAGCTAAATCATTGAATAATTTATTGTAGCAAAGAGAACCAAAGTTGACTTGAATATTATCCAGCAATACAATCCTCAAACCTCACCCAAATCTTCCATATCCACATACTCTTTTTTACCATGGATCTTATACATCTTACGCTTGATCTCTGGATACAGGGTAATGTCAATCGGTGGTCGGCTGCCGCCCATTAGATAAGTGGCATCGGCATCGCTATCATTGCGCATCGAGTGCGCCGCGCCATGCGCAGGGAACGCCGCAAAATCTCCAGCCTTTAGCACATACTGCTCATCACCGTAGCGCAGCGACAGCTCGCCTGACAGCATATAAATGAACTCATCCGACTCCTCATGATAGTGGTGCGTCGTCGTCTCATCTCCCGCTTCCACCCGTACGAGGTGCAAGCCAAATTTCGTCAGACCAACGATATCACTGAGCGACACCGTATGGCGAATGGCTTGCTCATTGAACTGGTGGATATGCTTGGTCTCAGGCGTGTTATCGATATCGGATTTGGTCAAGACATATGCTTGCGTGTCCTTACGTGGCTGTTGGTCTGGTGTCGTCATCATCGGTCTCCTTGATTGATGCTTTGAGTGTATACCACTATTAGCCAATAGTATCAGGTTTTGAAAGGGACGAAATAGGCGTGATATTGATAATCATATAGCGACTTAATATATCCTGCATAAAGCGATTGTTGATGACGCCATTCATGTTGTACCCTGAGCCATTATTTTAAATAAAGGAGAGTGCGGGTGTTGTATAACTTTGATGAGGTCATCGACAGACGGGATACGGGGTCGCTCAAATGGCACTATAGCGATGATACGATTCCGCTATGGGTGGCGGATATGGATTTTAAGGCCGCGCCACCCATCTTAAACGCGATTGAGAAAGCCGTGCAGCATGGCATATTGGGCTATACCAAACCTACCGAGGCGCTGTATGACGCCATTATCGAGTGGCATGGTAGTCGCTATGATTTGGCGCTTGCTAAAGAAAATATCTTGTTCTCGCCAGGTGTCGTCCCAAGCCTAGCGCTGATGATGAACGTATTTACCGAAGTAGGGGATGCGGTATTGGTTAATGATCCTATCTATGCGCCATTTATGAGTAAGGTTGAGCAAAATGGTCGCACGCTCATCACCTCATCGTTACAAGAGAGCGAGGGTAAATATCATTTAAATTTATCCGATATCGAAGCCAAAATAATAGAGCATGATGTGAAGCTATATTTACTCTGCAATCCGCACAATCCGGGCGGGCGCGTGTGGACAGCGGATGAGCTTAAGGCGCTACTGACGATTTGTAAAAAGCATGATGTAGCGATTGTCAGCGATGAGATTCATCAAGACTTGACCTTGAGTGGTCACTCTTTTACGCCGTTTTTAACATTGGCACAAGGGTATGAGCACAAGGTGGTGAGCCTGACCTCGATGACCAAAACCTTTAATATCGCTGGTATCAAAGGCTCGATGATCTTTGCCAAAGATGACGCATTAATCCAAAAAATCAGTCAGCAGCAGCAGTTAAATGACGAGTATGAGCTAAATTTATTTGCCTATACAGCGATGCGTTATGCCTATGAGCAAGGTGATGAATGGTTGGCACAGGCGCTGACCTATATTGAGGCTAATATTGATTTTACGCTAGACTTTTTAGCAACGCATTTGCCTAGCATCAAAGTCATGCGTCCAGAAGCCTCCTATCTAATTTGGCTGAATTGCTCAGCATATAGTCAAGATGACCAAGTGCTCTATGATGTTTTACGTGCGGCGAAAGTGGAGCTAAATGCTGGAATCAAATACGGTGAGGAAGGACATCTTAAAATGCGCCTAAATGTAGCTTGTCCTAGATCAGTGTTGACTGAAGGGTTACATCGTATTCAAAGTGCGTTTAGCACACTATAAAAGCGTTTATAAAACAGATATGAAGTTTTGGTGAATGGCTGATGTACTCGTTTAGAAATTTACTCAATGCTTCACTTATAGGTTGTAACATAGTTAGATAGCAAAAAACCCCACGATGGCGGGGTTTTGTTGTTTACGGTTAAGTGGTGAATGGCGTTCTTTTAGTACTACTGAGCAGACTTATAATAGTCAACGAGCATGGTACCTAATGTGCCGTTTTCATCAATCGTTACGATACTGACTTGACCTGTCTGTGAGGCGGTACTGGATTTCACTTGACCTGCGTTACCCAAGACAACCTGATGTTTATTGGTCGCTTTTACGCCATTACCGATAGCGATACTGTTCAAACCGCTGGCTACTGAGATATTACCAATCGCAATAGAGGCCTCACCCTGTGCGGCGGCGGCTTCACCAACGGCGGTTGCGCGCATACCACTGGCATTGGCTAGGTGACCAAACGCTTGCGCGCGTTCCCCCGTGGCTTTTGACTGCCAACCGATCGAGGTGGAGCCCAGACCTGCCGAATTGGCTTGACCACCGACAGCAGTCGCAGAGTTCATACCTGCGTTTGCTTGGTTACCGACAGCGACGGTATCGTTCGTTCCGCCTGCCATTGCTGCTTCACCCACTGCCGTTGCACGTACGCCGCTAGCATTAGCTAGGTGGCCGAATGCTTGAGCACGCTCAGCGGTGGCTTTTGATTGCCAACCAATCGAGGTTGAACCCAGACCTGCCGAATTGGCTTGACCACCGACCGCGGTGGCTGAGTTCATACCTGCATTGGCTTGATTACCGACAGCGACGGTATCATTCGTTCCGCCTGCCATTGCGGCTTCACCGACGGCGGTTGCACGTACACCGCTAGCATTGGCTAGATGACCAAATGCTTGGGCACGTTCAGCGGTGGCTTTTGACTGCCAACCAATAGAGGTGGAGCCCAGACCTGCGGCATTGGCTTGACCACCAACCGCGGTTGCAGAGTTCATACGGGCATTTGCTTGACTACCGAGTGCAACCGTATCATTGGTGCCACCCGCCATGGCTTGATTACCATAGGCCAGAGCCATTGTGCTACCATCAGCTGCCATCACGGCAGTCGTGCTAAAAGACGCTGTAGCGACTGCTAGGGCGAGAGTACTGATCTTTAGCGCTGAACGTGATGATAATGCCATTTTCATAGTTTTTTATCCTGTTTTTTTAAATATTAAAGTCTCGTAAAATGATCCAGTTAGATACTTATTAAGACTTGTTTAGGCGAGTTTATATACATTTCAATTGGTTGGAGAAATTTCAGTGATATCTACTGCGCTCTGCCTATACAAGCTCAAGGCGGCAGTAGATATTTATGAGCAGTTACTAAGTAAATGAATTACCAAGAAAAAGTGACACCGCCGCGAGCGCCTACTTTTCCAGTATCAAGCCCGACACCTGCACCAGCCGAAATGGTCATGCTATCGCTCATTCTGCCAGCAAATGAGGTACTCAATGCTGAGCTGCTATTGTAATAGCCGGTACCAAATGACATGGCATAGCGCTTACCTGCAGGAATGACGGGGGTTTCCATAGATAACGCCATGGCGATACCGTCTTCGGCTTCATCTAAGCGGTCCTCTTGACGATCATAGCGACTGCGTAAGTCGTTAAATTGTCTAGAGGTCGCCAGTGAGTCTATGCTGACACTGGTACCTAGTGTGCCATTTGCATCGGTTGTGACAAGATTGGTCGTGCCTGTCTGGGCTGCGGTACTGGCTTGCAGTTGACCTGCATTGCCCAAGACGATCTGATTGTCAGCGGCTGCTATTGCGCCATTACCGATAGCGATACTATTGGTGCCGCCTGCTGTTGACTGGTTACCCAGTGATACTGATCCTGATCCTGCTGCCGCTGCGGCTTCACCGACTGCGGTAGAACGCTCGCCAGTTGCTGATGCCAGATGACCAAAGGCTTGAGCACGGACACCGCTTGCGGTTGATTGCCAGCCCATCGCAGTTGCACCCGCTTGAGTGGCTTGAGCTTGCGCACCGATAGCGGTGGAGGATGTACCAGAAGCAGTCGTTTGACGTACGCCACTTCTATCGCCACCGATCGCTACACCGTCAAGACCTGAGGCGACTGAATTATTACCGATAGCAATTGCATTATCTGACTCAGCACTGGCAGCTTCACCAACTGCCGTTGAACGTACGCCGCTGGCATTGGCTAGGTGACCAAAGGCTTGCGCGCGTTCAGCAGTTGCTTTTGATTGCCAACCGACAGAGGTAGAACCAAGACCTGCGGCGTTTGCTTGACCACCGACCGCGGTAGCTGAATTCATTCCTGCATTTGCTAGATTACCGATAGCAACAGTATCGTTAGTACCACCTGCCACCGATTCATTACCTAGTGCGACAGAGCGCTCACCTTGAGCAGCAGCATCTTCACCCACTGCAAGTGAGCGCTCACCAGAAGCGCTGGCTAGATGACCAAACGCCTGAGCTCTTTCTGCAGTCGCTGTAGCGCGCCAACCGACTGCGGTTGCTCCTGCTGTTTCGCCTGTCGATGTCAGGTTACCAGCATTTAGGTCAGTGCCTGCCGCTACTGTGCCAGTAAAAGCCTCACCTCCCAATACAGTGGTCGAATTACCATTGGCTTGGGTTTTGTTACCGACAGCGACAGTATCGTTGGCACCACCAGCAAAAGCGTCTTCACCAACAGCTGTAGAACGAACGCCGGAAGCACTGGCTAAATGCCCCACTGCGGTGGCTCTTTCGGCGGTCGCCGTAGCACGCCAACCAATGGCCGTCGCACCCGGTGTACCACCTGTAGAGGTCAGAGCGCCTCCATTTAAGTCTGTACCTGTGGCGACTGTGCCAGTGAAAGCCTCACCGCCAACCGCGGTAGTAGAGTTGCCAGTGGTACTTGCTGCATTACCGATAGCCACGGTATCGTTCGTACCACCAGCGACCGCGTTATTACCACAAGCGAGTGCTGTGGCGCCGTTACTAGTTGCGCCTCCATTAGTGCCATCATCAAGTCGACATTCAGCTGCCATGGTGCTGGTAGTGGCAAAAGACGCAGCGGCGGTAATGGCTAAGGTGAGAGTACTAAGCTTTAGAGCAGAGCGCGGTAAGAAGTCCATTTTTTTCATTTCTTCATCCTTTTTTTAGAAACGTTAGGGCTTGATGGTGTCGATAAAAAATACGGCAGCAACATTATTATTGAATAGATTGTTCATTTGTTTTTTGCAAATAATCCAACAATTGACTGCCTGTACTGCTGTTGATGAGGCAAGCAAGTCTCAACTGTGTTACCGAGTTTCAATGTAGCAATATCACAATCAGTCTACTCGCTACCCTGCTGTGATAGTACCAGTCGGGTGGGTATGCCAATGGTATAAGCTGCTAAAATCGTTTGTTTTTTTCACAAGGCAATAAACCGCTCGTCCATCTGTTTTACTGGTGTTTTTGGCATCCACATTTATAATCTACATGATTACGTAACAAAGTTCGACTGATAATTAACGTCTGCTTTCAAAAAGTTACAGTCGAATTATTCAACAAAAAACACGTAGTTTTCGTAAGGGATTTCAGACCTTATGGATACTGAGCTGTGTAAAAATACTTAATAGTAAGGGGGGTAAAATAAATGATATTTAATAGCATTAAAATGCGCGCAGGAAAGCAATCAAAAGAGAGTAGCTTGATACATTAAGGTTAAGATCACTGAAAAAAGGGTGGTTAGCAGATGATATTCTGTATGACGCTAAAGTAGATGGATGGCAAATCGAAGAGTAGAAAGCATTAAGATTTGTCTTTATGCTTGGCTTTGGTTTTAAATGGTGTGGAAAACTGCAAAATTAAAAATCCCACTACAGATAAGATGATGGCGATTTCGTAGCGAGCGTAAGCTACTGAGATACCAATAGCGCCAGTATTCCAAAGTCCTGCGGCCGTCGCGGTGCCTTCTGCGCCATCTTTGTTTTTGACAATCGCGCCGCCGCCAATGAAGCCCATGCCAGTGATGATGCCATACATAATGCGCGCTTGGGCGTCGGGGCTATCATAGATATCCATCCCTACCAGCATAAAGGCGCATGAGGCAATCGTAACCAAAGGAAAAGTACGCAGGCCTGCGCCATTGTCTTGAAACTCACGATTGAGCGCAATGGGCAGCGACAGTATAAAGGCGATACTCAGCTGCATGGCGTGATAGGCCAGCAGTTTAAGGTTTAAATCAAACGCGAACATAATGTGAAGTCCCTCCCATATCGCACACTTGCACAATATCAACGTCCATGTCACCGTACTGTATTTTTTATACCATATAACGATCATGAGATGCCATATTTCGTATGCAGCAGTAAGATTACCCATTCTAAATGTAAGTCACCAACAAAATAGTTGCGAATAAACCGCACGTCAATCGCCATCATTGCCCCGAAACTTGTTAAAATAGGGCACCAATTTTTTATTGATGGATACTCACCTTATGACTACCGCATCATCGACGCCAACTATCAAGCAAGACCGCATTTTAATCCTCGATTTTGGCTCGCAATACAGTCAGTTAATCGCCCGCCGTGTGCGCGATTCTGGGGTGTTTTGTGAGATGTTCCCTTATGACATCGACACTCAGCGCATCATCGATTTTGGCGCAAAAGGCGTCATCTTATCGGGTGGCCCTGAGAGCGTCCATGCAGACAATAGCCCGCGTATTAACGATGCCGTGTTTGACCTAGGCGTGCCTGTATTGGGTATTTGCTACGGTATGCAAGCGATGGCAGATCGTTTTGGCGGGCAGGTTCATGCCAGTGATATTCATGAGTTTGGTGCAGCGACCATCGAAGTAAATGGTCACTCGCAGCTGACTGACGGTATCGAAGACAGCAAGACGGACGGCGCGGCTGCCAAGCTAAACGTTTGGATGAGTCATGGTGACAAAGTCATCGAAGCGCCTGAAGGCTTTGACATCGTTGCTAGTACGCCAAGCTGCCCGATCGCAATTATGGCCAATGATGATAAGAAATACTACGGTCTACAGTTCCACCCAGAAGTGACGCACACCCTACAAGGTCAAGCGCTGCTAGGTCGTTTTGTCCATCAGATTTGCGATTGTGCTGGTGAGTGGACGCCAGACAATATCGCTGATATGCGTATCGCGCAGCTCAAAGAGCAAATCGGTGACAAGCAGGTATTGCTTGGTCTGTCAGGCGGCGTGGACAGCTCAGTCGTTGCAGCGTTATTGCACAAAGCCATTGGCGATCAGCTGACCTGTGTGTTCGTGGATAATGGTCTTTTGCGTCTGCATGAAGGCGATCAGGTCATGCAAGTTTTTGCCGAAAACATGGGCGTCAAAGTCATCCGTGTTGATGCTGAAGATTTATTCTTAGATGCGCTAGCAGGCGAGTCTGATCCAGAGAAAAAACGTAAAATCATCGGTAAGACGTTCATTGACGTATTCGCTGATAGCGCGCGTCAAGTGAGCGAGCAGAGCGACGGTAAAGTCGTTGAGTTCTTGGCACAGGGTACGATTTACCCAGACGTGATTGAGTCTGCTAAGTCACATCAAGGTAAAGCACACGTCATTAAGAGCCACCATAACGTTGGTGGTTTGCCAGATGATTTGGCATTCAAGCTGATTGAGCCGTTACGTGATTTGTTCAAAGATGAAGTACGCAAGCTTGGTATTACTTTGGGCTTACCAGCCAAAATGATCTATCGTCATCCGTTCCCAGGTCCAGGTTTGGGCGTGCGTATCTTGGGCGAAGTGAAAAAAGAATATGCTGATGTCTTGCGTTTGGCAGATGCTATCTTTATGCAAGAGCTTGAGCGCTCAGGCTGGTATGACAAGACGGCACAAGCTTTCGCTGTATTCCAACCAATCAAATCTGTCGGCGTAGTCGGTGATGGCCGCCGCTATGCATGGGTGATTGCGCTACGTGCGGTTGAGACGGTAGACTTTATGACGGCTCGCTTTGCGCATCTGCCGTATGATTTGATCGAGACGGTCTCAAACCGTATCATGAATGAAATCGCTGACGTCTCACGCGTGACTTATGATGTTTCGAGCAAGCCGCCTGCAACGATTGAGTGGGAATAACATCAAACTAAAAACCTGATTAGCGTCGTCAAACTTGTTCAGCCTACTTAATGTAGTGCTATCACTCGTTTTCCTCGCTACTCAAATTTTTTGAATTGATATACAACTTGTCGTAAAGAAAAAAGCACTCAACTTGGTTGGGTGTTTTTTTGGTTAAAACTCTTTGAGCTAATATATTTTTTTTGATTATATGTATATAGCACAGTTCAAAAGTATCAATAGTTTTACAAATTTTCAATGCTATTAGGCCAGAACTTCAATATGCTTTAGCTCTATATAACTATGGTTCTGTTTAAGCTGTAAGATTCTAATAGGACCAGAGAATTTCAAAGTGTTCAAGATAAGCTTATGGAATAAATCTAAACAGGATAAAACCTGCTCAAGCTCTAGTTTCTCTTTAGCTAGGTCTTCTTCTCGAACCTTAGGATGCGCACTTTCATTACGAATTTTTTGCCACAACTTTTTGTCTTTAGCTGTTATAACATCATATTTAATTAAATAATCAAGAGCTTTCGCTGCTGTAATATTTTTCCAATAGCTCACGCTACCAAGAAGTCGGTTGCATTGTTCATTCGTCAAATCAAGATTTTTTATCTGTATTTTTATTTTATTGATCTCGTCATTCAATTCTGTATTCTCATTCTTGGACTTAATGACAGGAATATAAATATCATTAAGTAGACCTTCTATAGCAACTGACAAAGTAAGAATCATAATACTATTTTTTGATTGAAACGAGTACCAAACCCTTTCCCATTGTGAATATAAGCTATCAAACTGCTTCGGATTTTCTGTATATAGACTAATTATATTTTCTAAAAAAGCGTAATGGTAAGTAGAGTCTCTATACTTTTCATCGCCAGCGTTATCAACCATTGGACTAGATGAGGTCTGTCGTTTCTGTTTATTAGATATACTGTAAAAAGTTTGTTTTTCTTCTCCGTTTATAATGCTTTTCGTATAATAGGGTTGGGGCATAGAGGCACTAGAAAATCCAATGTAAAACTTGAGACACTTCAATAATTTATCAGGCTCAAAACATCCAGCTACATTAACTTCCGTATAACCCCTATGTTTTACCATAGATATGGAGTAGCCATCCATTTCTATCACAGTTTGATTCCAACTGTATGATTCAGTGCCAAGGCTAGACACCAGTGAGTTTTGTTTATTTGATGGTATTTTAAAATAATCTGCAAACTCAAAATACAGAAAACTATCCTCTTTTAGCTTGGGTAGTTCAGTATCATTTAGCGAATAAATAGACGATAACATTACGTCATAATGAGTTGGTAAGGAGGACGAATGAATATTAATTGTGATAGAAAACCCATTAGATTGATATTCGTTACCGTCTAACGTTTTAATATGGAGGTATAGTTTCTCTTCATGGTTTAATGGGTCTTTAGGTAATTTTTCATTGAAGAATGCGCGTGGTACATTCTTACTATCGGTACAAATAAATTCTAAATAAATAGTTCCGACACTGTTAATTTTGATAGTACCGTGTCCTAACATTTTGAATCCGTTCTCTGCTGCTTGAAAGATTTTTACTTCGACACAGTGTAAAACTAATTCGCCAGTACGAATCTGTTCAATTATTTCATTTGATAGCATACAGATATTCACCCTTGATTTTAAATGTACTGAATAGCCAAAGATTCGTTATTATTTGATCATAGCACGCCTACAACTACGCATTTTAATATTAAAAATATTTTACCGTGCTACTAACATAAAAAAAGGCAGCACCTCAAAAGAGATTCTGCCTTTTATTTATAAAACTAGCTCTTAAAAACCTAACCCTTCACATTCACCACATAACGCCCAACCACTTTACTCGACATAAAGCGATCTAGGTATTCAGGCGTTTGCTCTAGCGTAATTTCTTCACCATAGCTCTCAAGATTCGGCAATTTCATATCGGTGGCGACACGCTGCCAAATGGCTTCTTTATCAGCTAGTGGAATATAGACCGAGTCGATACCCAGTAGTGACACCGCTCTGGTGATAAACGGCATGACCGTCATCGAAAACTCAGCACCGCCCGCTAGGCCGCAACTGGTCACCGCGCCGCCCGCTTTGGTTTGCTTGAGCAAGTTAGATAGGTACTCGCCGCCGATCGTATCAATGGCATTGGCCCATAGCTCGCGGCCGATAGGTTTGTTACCGATTTCATTGATCGTATCGCGATGACGCACTTCGCTTGCGCCCAGCTCTTTTAGATGATCACTCTGTTCTGGCTTACCGGAGAAGGCAATCACCTCATAGCCGAGCTGCGCGAGGATAGCGATACTGATACTACCCACGCCGCCCGTTGCACCAGTCACAGCAACAGGACCATCACTGGGTTTTGCGCCCATTTTCTCTAGCTTTTGCACACTGAGCGCTGCGGTCAGTCCGCCCGTACCATAGGTCATCGCTTCTTTTAGTGTTAGTGTTTCTGGACAGGCCAGCGCCCAATCTGCTGGTATCGAGATCATTTGACCCAGACCGCCGTCGGTATTCATACCGAGATCATAGCCGAATACCAACACTTTTTGCCCTGCACTAAACGTGCCTGATTTGTCACTGACGACCACGCCAGCTGCGTCGATACCGGGAGTATGTGGGTATTGTTTGGTGATTCTTTTATTACCCGTGGCTGACATGGCATCTTTGAAGTTCAATGATGAATAATGCACTTCGATGAGTAAGTCGTTCTCTGGCAAGTCACTGACATTGCGTTCTTGAATGCTTTTTTTGAATTCGCCGTCGTTAGTTTCTTCGACGACTAAGGCTTTAAACGTTTTCTCGTTTGACATAGTGATATCCCTATTACGTTTTATTGTTGATATTCATAAGTCATGGCTTAACTATCGCATGCTCAATTATCTCATGACTGAAAAGCCACTAAAGCAAAAAAAGCCCACTGTACTTTAGTATAAATACAAATGGGCTTCTTCTTTTATGCTACCTCTAATGACAACAGTCATTGAAAAGTCAGTGTGTGAATTATAGTTTTGACGATACTGTAAAAGGACTAAGGTTTTAATAGTACCTTACCTTTTTTGCCAGATTGCACATCACCTGAGACGGCTTTAGTAATCTCATCAAGCCCATAAACCGCTTCAATTGGTAATTTTAGATTGCCGTTGGTCGCGCGCTCTAGTAGTTCATCAATCAGACGCTGTTTGTTGTCCAGATCCATTTCCTGACTGGTTTTACTGCCCCAGAATCCTTTAACAATCGCTTGTTTAAAGATCAGGCTGCCAGCGTCTAGTTGCATTGGTTTGCCTGACATAATACCAAACGAGACTAACGTGCCGTTGCTACCCAGTAGTGATAGCAGCTCATTGCTTGACTCACCACCGACCGAGTCCACAGCAGCGGTGATCTTGTCTTCACCGACAATAGCGCGGACTTGGTCCTGCCAGTCGTCATCAGCAGTGACGACATTGTTTTTGATATCCAGTGCGGTCAGCTCTTCTAACGAGTCTTTGCTACGCACAAGATTAATGGTGTTCACGCCGCGTGCCGCTGCCAGCATGGCTAGTGTTTTACCAACAGCGCCATTCGCAGCGTTATGAATAATCCATTGACCGCTATCTACTTCTAGGAACTCTAATAGCATTAACGCAGATAAGGGCATGGCAATCAGCTGCGCGGCCAGTTCGTCTTCAATGCTATCAGGGATGACAAACACCATGTTAGCAGGGGCGACAAAATACTCTGCCCATGTTTCATGCACACTGGCACAGGCCACGCGCTGACCGACGCTTAGGTCTGTAACCTCGTCACCGACTGCATCAACAATTCCTAACGCTTCGCTACCGCCAACCGCTGGCATTTCTGGCTTGTAGCCATATTGCCCGCTGACCGTTAGCATGTCGTGGTTATGAATGGGGGAGAGGATGGTTTTGATACGTACTTCGTTGGCAGCAGGCTGCGGCATAGGACGTTCGCCCACGCTCAGTACGTCGGAGGGTTTGCCAAAATGATCATAAGTAGCAACGCGCATAAATTATCCTTAATCAATTATTTGTTGTTATGTGTGTGAGACCCAGACCGCCACATTGTGGTATAGCTATCGTACTGTGTGATCTGGTTTAAATATAATCAGTATGGGTCATACTATAGATAACAATAGACTGGTCGTCTAGTAAATAGATGATGACGTTATGTAGGGTTTTGTTTCAGATGGATTTAATCCTCAGTCATTACCTTGACAGATATTGGCATATACATATTTTGCCATTTAGCATTTCCATCGTAATTTTGTCTCAGTCTTACAAAAATAAATAGAGAGAAAATAAAATAATCAGAAGACTGCAATATAGAAAATAAGTTCGGATATACAGACTGTCTTAGCATTGCCGCTATACCGTTATTTTTATATCAATTTTATAGACAGTGATTAGTTATTAGAAACAATATTATAAGTAAAATTTACAACATTTTTCTGGAGATTTTATCTAGCAGCCTTTTAATATCAGCATTGATAATAGTAAACACTGAGCAAAAATATCAAATAAATTGTCTAAGTAATAAGTTTATGAGCGGTATTATATTGCTGATGAATGGTAAAATTATGATCAAAAAATTCATAATACAATCGGGATTCTATTTGATTTTTGTCTAGAAAAAATGATTTTTTCATGCTCCTGTCACGTCTATATGCCACTAGAGCGCACCAAAAATTGTTGACATTTATATTGTTTTTCATTACTAATGGTTATCCAATATATTACCGAATATTATCCATATTTATGCATATTAGCAGTATTAAGTTTCAATTTTGATTCAATGGTTATATCTCAGTGGTTGAATCAAGCGATGAACGATATAAAAGTAGACTGTGAAAACAGAACGGAAGATATAACTTTTAAACCTATGAAAAACAATGATTTCAGGAAAGATAAGGTAGTTTTTGCCTTTGATAATCATTGCCTGCCGTGACTATTGTGATAGCGATTGATGAAGTGGATAGTATCAGTATACGGATAAATTAAATGGACTTACTAAAACTGAGTAAATCTGCCCAGCCACCTATTCGCTAGGATGTTATATGATACCTGCCTCTAACCACCTTTTTAAATATGCACTTTTGCCTACTTTTATAGCGCTGACTATGTTTGTGTCGGGCTGCAGTGATAAGTCTGCAAGCGATGGCACAACCACTCAATCTTCAAATATTGACCCGAATGTATTGGCTGATAAGCAAGAATTGGTTATCAATAATGCCGCCGAGCCAGAGTCGCTGGATCCACACAAAGTATCAGGGGTTCCTGAAGCTGGTATTGACCGACAGATGTTTGAAGGTCTAACCAATACCGATGCAGATGGTAAGACCATTCCGGGTATGGCGACCAGTTGGGAGAGTCCTGACAATAAAGTATGGACGTTTAAACTGCGTGATGCCAATTGGTCAAATGGCGATCCTGTAACAGCAGAGGATTTCGTTTATAGCCTGCGTCGTCTAGTCGATCCAAATACTGCTTCCCCTTATTCGAGCTATTTAGTCGATGCCAAAATCGTGGGTGCTGAGCAAATAGTCGAAGGCAAAGCGGGCATAGACACGCTTGGGGTAAAAGCACTCGATGACAAAACCTTGCAGGTGACATTATCAGAGCCAGTGCCTTATTTCCCAGATATGATGATCCATAACTCGGTCAAGCCCGTCAACCAAAAGAATGTCGAAGAGTTCGGTGATAAATGGACTGACCCTGCCAACATCGTGGTCAACGGCCCATACAAAGTCAGTAAGTGGCAAGTCAACGATCAAATCGTCCTAACGCGTAACCCTGCTTATTACGATGACGCCAATACCAAAATTGATACTGTCACGATGCTCGCGATTCCTTCTAGTACCACTGATGTGGCGCGCTATCAGGCAGGCGAGATTGACATGACCTACAATGAAGTTCCGACTGAGCAGTTTGCGTCTCTCAAAGAACAGCTTGGTGATGAGCTCACCGTCTCTCCTTATCTATGTACGTACTATTACGAGTTTAATAACGTCAAACCACCATTTGATGATATCAAAGTGCGCCGTGCGCTCGCCTTGGCATTAGATCGTGACACGGTGGTCGATAAAGTCATCGGTCAAGGACAGACAGCAGCCTATCAGCTGACACCAACTGCGACCAATGGTGATGTAAAAAATACGCCAGAGTGGTCAACGTGGGATAAAGAGAAGCGTCTTGCAGAAGCCAGAAAGCTGCTGAATGAAGCAGGCTATAGCGAGAGCAATCCACTAACGTTTGAGCTGCTATACAACACCAATGACCTGCATAAGAAAACGGCGCTCGCCGTCGCCTCGCTATGGAAACAATCGCTTGGCTTTGTCGATGTCAGTTTGATCAATAAAGAATGGAAAACTTACCTCGATACGCGCCGTAATGGTAACTATCAAATCGCTCGTGCGGGCTGGTGTGGTGATTACAACGAAGCCTCAACCTTCTTAAATATCGTAAAAACAGGTAATAGTAATAACCACGGCAAATACTCCAATGCCAACTTTGACAGTCTCATGGCACAAACACTAAAACCAGGTGTGACGCCTGAGCAGCGTGTTGATTTATACAACAAAGCTGAGGCTGAGCTAGATAAAGACATGCCTTTATTGAATGTCTATCACTATGTCAGCCCTCGTCTCATTAAGCCTTATGTCATTGGCTTTTCTACAAAAGATGCCTTAGACAACTGGCAGGCAAAAGATCTGTCCATCGCCAAACACTGATAAATCAGGATTTTAATAGGTGAGTGCGATGTAGACCGCTTCGGCGGGCTTATCGCACGCGCTGCTATTGTTAGTAAGCAATTACTACATGTTATATCTGTTGTATCCTTCCGGCTTTAATTGGGCTTATGAAGGGGCACTTCCATAAAGAGGTCTTATGTTAAAACTGATTTTTCGGCGTATTTTAGAGGCCATTCCGACCTTATTTGTTTTGATCACTGTCTCCTTTTTTATGATGCGCTTAGCGCCAGGCAATCCTTTCTCAGGCGAGCGTACCTTGTCACCAGCCGTACTGGCCAATATCGAAGCCAAATACAATCTTAGTGATCCGCTATGGTTACAGTATGTCCATTATTTGGGTCAGCTTGCTGTTGGCGACTTCGGTCCTTCTTTTAAATATAAAGACTACACGGTCAACGAACTATTATCCCAGTCGTTTCCAGTATCTATGGAGCTTGGGATTTATGCGTTTATATTAGCATTGGTTTTGGGGCTGATATTTGGGGTATTGGCAGCGCTTAAGCAAAACTCATGGCTCGATTATGTACTGATGGCGTTTGCAATGACAGGGGTTGTGATTCCAAGCTTTGTCAAAGCGCCATTACTGGTGCTCATCTTTGCGATCATTTTGCATTGGCTACCAGCAGGTGGGTGGAACGATGGCGCATTACAAAACCTTATATTGCCCGTCACCGCTTTAGCGCTGGCCTATACGGCGAGTATCGCGCGGATCATGCGTGGTTCGATGATTGAGGTGATGAACAGCCAGTATATTCGCACGGCGAGGGCCAAAGGCTTACCGATGCGCCGGATTGTCATGAAGCACGCGCTCAGACCAGCGATGCTGCCTGTGATCTCCTATTTAGGTCCTGCCTTTGTCGGCATTATTACCGGTTCTATCGTGATTGAAACGATCTTTGGTTTGCCAGGTATCGGCCAGTTATTCGTCAATGGCGCCCTCAACCGCGATTATGGCGTGGTGCTGAGTTTGACGATTTTGGTGGGTGTGCTGACCATCACGTTCAATGCCATTGTTGATATTTTATACGCCATGATTGATCCAAAGATTCAGTATTAAATATGGCGAATTATTATTTAAGTAGATTATTACAAGGACAACTATGAGCCTTATTGTAGACCAGCCAACCGACATCATCCTGTCGCCAGCGAAAGAGATTAAAGGTCGCAGTCTTTGGCAAGATGCGTGGCGACGTTTTTATCAAAACAAGGCAGCCGTTGCCAGCTTCTTTATCTTATTACTGATTGGCGCTTTTGTCCTATTTGTCCCTTTGTTTGCCCCTTTTGGTTATGCCGAAACCGACTGGAACTTTATGCAAGCCGCGCCGTCTATCGAAAATAAGCATTACTTCGGTACCGACTCTCTCGGCCGAGACTTATTGGTGCGTACTGCCGTCGGTGGTCGTATCTCCTTGATGGTTGGCATTGCTGGCGCGACGGTTGCCGTGCTTTTCGGTACTGTCTATGGCGCGACGTCAGGCTATCTTGGCGGTAAAGTCGATATGATTATGATGCGGTTCTTAGAGATTCTAAGCGCCTTTCCGTTTATGTTTTTTGTGATTTTATTGGTCACGATCTTTGGGCGTAACCTAATCTTAATCTTTGTCGCTATCGGATTAGTGTCTTGGTTGGATGTGGCTCGGATTGTTCGTGGTCAGACGCTCAGCCTCAAGAGCAAAGAGTTCATTGAGGCGGCGCACGTTGGCGGTGTGTCAGGCTTTAATATTATTCTGCGTCATATCGTTCCTAACGTGCTTGGCGTGGTCGTGATCTATGCCTCATTACTGGTACCGACGATGATTTTGTTTGAATCATTTTTGAGCTTTTTGGGACTGGGTGTGCAAGAACCGATGACCAGTTGGGGCGCACTACTGCAAGAAGGCTCTCGCACCATGCAAGTGGCACCTTGGCAGATTTTGATTCCGTCGGCTTTTTTGGTCATTACGCTATTTTGCTTTAACTTTATTGGCGATGGTCTACGCGATGCGTTTGACCCTAAAGACCGCTAGGAGAGTGACATCGTGGTAACTAAAGATTTCAGTAACACCGTTAATGACACTCTCAATGAGGGTTCTCATAACAGTCTCAACAACAAGCTCATTACCCCTCCCAACACCTTGCTAGCAGTAAAGGACTTATCCGTTCAGTTTAAGACTGAGGATGGTCTGGTGACCGCGGTAAATGGGTTAAATTTTGATCTGCATGAGGGTGAAACCTTAGGTATCGTTGGCGAATCAGGCTCTGGCAAGTCGCAGACCGCTTTTGCCATTATGGGACTATTGGCAAAAAATGGTCATGCCAAAGGCTCAGTACGCTTTCAAGGCAATGAGTTACTAGGCTTACCGCAAAAGGCACTGAATAAAATCCGTGCGGAACAGGTGGCGATGATTTTTCAAGATCCTATGACGTCACTCAATCCTTATATGAAGATCGGCGATCAGCTCGCCGAAGTATTGGTCTTGCATAAAGGCATGAATAAAAAGGAGGCGTGGGCGGAGTCGATACGCATGTTAGATGCGGTCAAAATCCCTGAAGCGAAAAAGCGTATTGGTATGTATCCGCATGAGTTCTCAGGCGGTATGCGTCAACGGGTGATGATTGCGATGGCATTGCTCTGTCGCCCCAAGTTATTGATTGCTGATGAGCCTACCACCGCACTCGATGTCACGGTTCAAGCGCAAATCATGGTGCTATTAAATGAGCTAAAACGCGACTTCGGTACAACTATTATCATGATTACCCATGATTTGGGCGTCGTGGCGGGTATCTGTGATCGCGTCCTTGTGATGTATGCTGGTCGCACGATGGCTTATGGTGAAACGGAGGAGATTTTTTATACGCCAACCCATCCGTATACCATCGGATTATTAAAAGCCATTCCGCGTCTTGATAATGAGATCGGCAAACTTGAGACGATTCCTGGTAGTCCGCCAAACTTATTGGACTTGCCTGCAGGCTGTCCTTTTTATGAGCGCTGCCCTCATGCGATGGATATCTGCCGTGATACACCGCCGCCGCTTGAGTTTTTGCCGCACGATCGTCAGCGCGCTTGTCATTGGCACCCTGAAGCAAAAACGGATTCCTCGGCAGATATTCATGCCAATCATCAATCAGAGATAGAGGGGTAGACGATGATGACACAGACTTCTAATAGCAGCGCGATCCAGCCTAAAACACCGTTACTCAAAGTGCGTGACGTTCATACCACCTTTAATATCAAACAAAAAGGCACTTATTTTTGGCAAAAGCCTGCGACGTTAAAAGCCGTCAATGGCGTTTCATTTGAGATATTTGCTGGTGAGACATTGGGCGTGGTGGGTGAGTCGGGCTGCGGCAAATCGACCCTTGCTCGTACTATCGTGGGCCTGATTGAAGCCAATTCTGGTAGCATTCTGTTCAATGAGGAAGAGCTAGTCGGCGCGTCCAAAAAAACCATGCGAATGAAGCGAAAAGATATTCAAATGATTTTTCAAGATCCGCTCGCCTCCCTAAATCCACGCATGACCGTGGGCGATATCATTGCCGAACCGCTACGTACATATTATCCAAAAATGAAAAAGAGCGACGTACAAAGCGAAGTACGCGAGATTATGAAAAAGGTTGGACTACTGCCCAATCAGATCAACCGATATCCACATGAGTTCTCAGGTGGACAGTGTCAGCGGATTGGTATTGCGAGAGCTTTAATCTTAAAGCCCAAAATTATCATCTGTGATGAGCCAGTCTCCGCCCTTGATGTGTCTATTCAAGCGCAGGTCATTAATTTGTTGCAAGACATCCAAGAAGAGATGGGACTCGCGCTTATTTTTATTGCCCATGATTTGTCGGTGATCAAGCACATTGCTGATCGGGTGCTGGTCATGTATTTGGGCAACGCCGTCGAGCTTGGGGTGAATAAAGCCGTGTATGGCAATCCGACCCATCCTTACACTCAAGCATTGATGTCAGCGGTACCGTTACCTGATCCCATTGCTGAGCGCAATAAAACCATTCAACTATTGGAAGGCGATTTGCCAAGTCCCATTAATCCGCCCTCAGGCTGCGCGTTTCGAACTCGCTGTCCATTAGCAGATGAGGAATGTGCCCAGATCAAACCGGTGCTGGAAGGGAATATAAACCACCGAGTGGCGTGCCTAAAAAACAAAGTCGACGCGGTATTGTAAGTTAGCAGTCCTTTAATAATAGACGGCTGTGTTAAGTTACTTTATAAAACAATACCAAAGGTGGATAACATCATCTTTGGTATTTTTTTGGGCTTGAGGGTTGATATATTTAGGGCACATCGAATATTCAAAATACCATAAACCACGATAAAGCAAATATAGCGAGATTGACATAAATTTTGCGTAGCCTCTGTCTGCGAAGGCACAGCAAGCAAGCAAAATTTATGTCAATAGCACGTGATATCAGCCCGCTATTTAATAAAACTCAATCTTACTCAGCACATGCTCCTGCACCATATAAGCACAAAAATACGCACTGGGCCACGCCACGATAAAGGCCAGTCCCCATGAGTGCAGCAGCTCAGCAAAGAAACCATCAATAAAGCCCACCTTAATGAGCATCAGTGCCGTCGATATGATCAGTGACATCATCAATGCCATAAGACCTGTAAAGATTAGGCGATAGTATTTGCGGCGAGTGCGGATTCTGATGGTGGGAAAATTAGCCATATGTTTGGTTGTCCTACAAGTGATAGCAGTGCTTATGATACTCCGTGATGACGGACGGGTAAAATCGTTATTATCAATGGCTAGGTTTGTTATATCTTGATAGCTGCCTGATCATAACGATTATGTCTCGCATTTTCCGTTCGAAAGCGTTCGTTTCGCAGGTGGTATCTTAAAAATAATAATGAAAAATAGTTCATTATTTATAGTCTATTTTGCGACGATAATCTATGATAACCAAGACTAAACGATAAATAGGACAATAAAATGGCAGACCAAGCACAGCGAACACTCGGCATCATCGGTGGTATGAGTTGGGAGAGTACCGAGAGCTACTATCGCATTATTAACGAAGGTATCAAAGCTGAATTGGGTGGATTACATTCAGCAGATTTATTGATTCATAGCGTCGATTTTGGTCCTATCAATACGCTACAAGAAACGGGTGAATGGGATGAGCTGGGCGCGATGATGGCGAGTAGCGGTAAACGCTTGCAAGCGGCTGGCGCAAAAGGATTGCTAATTGCGACCAATACCATGCACAAATTATTTGGCGATGTAGAGGCAGCGACTGATCTGCCCATTATTCATATTGCAAACGCCACTATCGATGCTATCAAAGCACAAAATCTCAGCAAAATAGCGTTATTGGGTACGCAGTTTACGATGACCCAGGATTTTTATAAGCAGCGTCTGATTGAGGCAGGGCTAGAGGTGTTGATACCCGCCGAGAATGAGCGTGCCGAGGTACACCGTATCATCAAAAAAGAGCTGTGCGTCGGTGAGTTCAAAGACAGCTCACGCCAATATTATATCGATGTCATAAGCAAGCTTGCTGAGCAAGGGGCAGAGGGTGTGATACTAGGCTGTACTGAGATTGGTCTATTGATCATGCAAGACGACAGCCCAATCCCTGTATTTGATACCACTGCCATTCATGCCGCCGCCGCAGTAGATTTTTTATTGGCTGATGCAACGTTGTAATGTGTTAGTAATCAAAACTTAGCCCAGCAAAAATTTTTACATGCGGTGATTTTTGTTAGGTCAAAGTTACACCAAATATCAAATATCAAATACCAACGAACAAAAGCCGTAATGATCAAAAGCCGTCAAGCTAAACGTATATAAACCACGCTATGATCCTTTACTGTTTCTAATCATACGGTGCCTGTAGAGTCTTCTACGAAGTCGTCGATGTAACCTTGTGATACGGCGCAAAGGGAGCAGTTTCCATACAGTCGTCGGGGTAATATCACGACATGATGCAGAAGTGCCACCATGCACACGATATCCCTCACTCCCTTGTGCAGCTTCTTCGGCAACCAGTTTTTTACCCTTGCGCCATCCGCCATGTGCATATAGTCCTGCCCCCATCAGAGCCGTGGCTACCATGCCTGCTGGAAATGACAGCCAAAGCGCGTCCTCACCGAGTAGGGGATAAAGCCCAAACGCAAACCCAAGGCGCACAGGATACATCGAGATCGCCATAACGACCAATGGCCAAATCACATAACCGTTCGCCCGCATGGTGCCAAACAGCACTTGCGCTATCCCAAAAAAGATAAAACCCCATGTCGCCATGAGTTGAATATGTTCTCCGATTGGCAACGCTTCGCTATCACTACCAAGGAAAAAGCCCAAAATAGTGCCATCAAACATCGTCAGCACCGCGATAATTGCGCCTGTCAATATCACGTTAAAGATGAGTCCCCATCGGGTGATATCTGAGACTCTGGCCCATTGATTGGCACCGATATTCTGTGCGACCATCGCGCTGGCTGCGGCACTTAGCGCCATTGCAGGCATTTGCACGTATGTCCACAGCTGTTGGGTGGCGCTATAGGCAGCGGTAGTCTGTACCCCTTCACGGTTGATCAGTGACAGCATCGTCAATGCCGCCGAAGATATAACAATCATCTGCAGGCCCATCGGCAAGCCTTTTGAGAACATTGATTTTAAAATGGCTCGGTCTGCGCGCAAAAAGCGTAGCTCTGGCATCTTAAGTGTTAGCACTGAGCCACGCAGGTACATCGTGATAACCATACCAATAAGCGCGAGCGTGTTTGCGGCGGCGGTGGCGAAGGCTGAGCCAAATATACCCCATTCGGGAAAAGGACCTAGACCCAAAATCAGCGTCGGCGTCAAAATCAGATCGATAATCACCGATATAATGATAAACCAAAGCGGCGTCGTAGAATCGCCCGTCCCGCGCAGTGCCATCATGATCAGCGTAAACGTGAGCGTGACGGGCATCGCAACGAAAATCATCCGTAGATAGGTCAGAGCCAGATCCACCGCACTGGCTGGCGTCCCAAGCAAACCCAGTAGCATTGGCGCAAATATCCATCCTCCTGCTGACACCACTATACTGATCGGAATAATACTGCCGAGCGCCGTGCCCATGGTTCTTTTGACCATAGTCTCATCACGGCGGCCCATGGCCTGACCAATCAGAATAGTAGACGCCATACCAAAACCAAAAACAAAGGAGATGAGTATAAACATCAAAATGTTGCCGTTCGCTGTCGCGGCGAGCGCCTCTTCTCCTAAAAAGCGCCCCACCCAGACGGCGTTGATGGAGCCGTTCAACGACTGTAGCGCTGACGATCCAAGGGTTGGCAAGGCAAATAGGAGCATCGTTTTGGCAATTGACCCTTCGGTGAGGTCACGCCGTTTGTCAGTGGCAATACTGGTGTCGCTCAATGTCTTTCCTTTTGTGCCATTCAAATGGGCGTTGGTTTATGATAAAAATGCGTCTTAGGACAGAGGGTAGGTAACGAACTTGAAACTGATTGCATAAAAACGCTTATTATAAATGACAATGCCCGTGCCATTTTTATTAGAACAGTAAGCAAACCACGTGCTGACATAAGCCCTAGTACGAAATGTGTTACTAACGTTGTTACTGTCCTTTTGAAGTTATATCTTCTATGAGGCTAGCTTGGTTTTTACTAATTATAAAATCCTGATTATTATAAAAATCCTCGAAAGGATGACGCTGATTTGACTACAAAGTAAGAGATTTATAAATATAAAGCCCCATTTATCGTTAGAATCATAGCGTGGATACTTTTTATACTATCGTTGATCCGATGTAAGAGTGGATTGGCTATATTTTTAACAAGGATGTTTCGATGACACTAAAACGTTTAAGCCTTGTCGCCCTATTTAGTCTTTCCGTCATAGCCTGCACCACTGCGCCCAACACGCTTGCGGTGAATGCCACCCAAAAGCTGATACAGTTCGAGCGCAATAAAGCCAAGCTTGAAAAAAAGGTATTGACGCTGGCATCCGGCGATACCATGACCTATCTAGAAGGCGGCAATATTAACGGCGAGCCGTTACTGCTCATCCATGGATTTGGGGCAAACAAAGACAACTTTACCCGTATCGCTAGAGAGCTGAGCGATTATCATCTGATCATTCCAGACTTGCTGGGTTTTGGTGAATCTAGCAAACCGATGCAAGCTGACTACCGTGCCGATGCTCAGGCGCAGCGTTTACATGAGCTGCTACAAGCAAAAGGGGTCGCGTCTCATATTCATGTCGGTGGTAACTCAATGGGCGGTGCCATCAGTGTTGCTTATGCCGCTATGTATCCTGATAGCGTCAAAAGCTTGTGGCTACTCGACAGTGGCGGCTTTTGGTCAGCAGGGTTTCCAAAAGATAGGTTTGATGATGATAGCTTCGACAACAGCCCGCTGTTGGTCAAAAACACAGAGGATTATTTTGCTTTGTATAATCTCGTGATGTACAAGCCGCCTTATATTCCCAAAACCGTGCAAGCCGTCTTTGCTCAGACCAATATCGCCAACCGAGATCTGCACGCCAATATTCTCAAGCAGATTACCGCAGACAATGTGGAAGCACGTGCCAAAATCATCGCGCAGCGTGATATACCCACGCTCGTCGTCTGGGGTACTGAGGATAAAATTATTAAGCCTGAGACCGCCGTCATCATGACCAAACTGATGCCGCAAGCACAGCTGATTATGATGTCTGAGGTCGGCCATGTGCCGATGATCGAGGCAGTAAAAGAGACGGCCAGTGATTACAAAGCGTTTCGTGCAACGCTTAAGGGTCAGTAACTCACAAATCTTTTATTAATCGCGTCAGTAAGGTATCTGTACTTTCGTCTCTGACCAACGTGACGCCTTGTCCTGCCCATAACGACAGATGCTCGGCGTCCAAACGCTTGGTCGCATCCGCCCGCATAAACTTGGTCATGGCATTGAGTTGTGGGTAGGGCGGTAGCGCATCTGCGCTCTCAAATTGAGCAAAATCACGCAAATAATCGTTTAATAAACCACGCGCAAGCTTACCTGAGAATAATCTGGTTAAGCGTGTCTCGCTACTGCGCGCTCCTTGACTGGCCTCAATAAGCGCTTGTTTATACGTATCATTAATACCGCACTGATCTGTGGTCAAAAACGCCGTCCCCATTTGCGCAAGCTCAGCACCTACCGCTTGTACTGCCTTGATATTCTCTCCCGTCATAATGCCACCCGCTGCAATCAACGGAATATCTGTGCAAGCGCGCGTTTGGCTGATCAGCGTCAGCAGTCCCAATGGATCGGTTTCGCTTTGTGGCAACCAGCCACCGCGATGACCGCCAGCTTCTACGCCTTGTACACAAACTGCGTCTGCCCCAATATCGTTCCATGCTTTGGCTTCTAGTGGATGATTGGCGGTGCCGATGACGCGTGTGCCGACACTTTGCAGACGCTGAACTTGCTCGGCGCTGATAATACCAAAGGTAAAACTGGCGACAGGCACAGGGTTGTTATAGAGCACTTGTAGTTGGTCTACGAAGTTTTGTGCGGGGTGCTCGGGTAGTGTCACTTCAATATCATTGTCCTCATAATACTGGCTTAGCCAAGTCGGCATGGCGGTATCAAAGCTGCTCGACTCCTGCTCAGATAACACCATCAGATTGACCATAAAAGGACGGTCAGTCAGGGCTTTAATCGTATCGATTTGGCTATCCAAAACGTCTGGCGCGGTCATACCAGCGCCCAATGAACCCAGTCCACCAAAGTTACTCACTGTCGCTGCGAGTTCAGGCGTGGTTGCGCCTGCCATTGGCGCTTGGATAATCGGGTAGGTGAGGTTAAGCGTATTAAGTAAGCTCATGATTGGCTCCTTTTTATTAGGATGTTTTCATGACTTACTGTAGCAGAGGAAGGCGGTGCGCGTGTTGGATAGTGTTTATTTAGTTGCTGAATAAGGTGATGGATTTTGACTACGGAATTGTAGTTAAAATAGTTGACTATAAAACTGTAATTAAAACTTATTAATGCATATACTTGAGATTACTAAATATTCTACTAGAAACGCATGAAATGAGAAAAGATAATTAAAATTTGTATTCTAAATGAATGTTACTTACTCAGAAGATAGAAAAGCCAATCATCCAAGCCACCAAAAAGATGACTAAGAAAATTGACCCATTTTTATAACTTTGCTTTTTAACTTTTATGATTAATTCAACTGCAACGACCCTTTCGCATTCATCAGCAGCTCAACCACATCATCACCGCTAATCACCTCAAAGCGTTTGTCGATGTCTGCTTCTTCTACGCCATTGTGCTTCATGCATGCACCGCAGACCAGTACTTGTCCGCCTTTTTCGATAAAAGCTTCTAGCAATTCGCCAGCAGGCTCAAATGGCGCGCCAATATTGACATCGTCTAGCGCATTTGGTTTTGCCAGATGTACCGCATCCACCATTAATATCACCGTGGCAGAGTGGCCTTTTTTGAGTGCCACGCCAGCCATGGTGAAAGCTAGAGTGATTTTGCTTGGGTTTGATTCACTATTATCAAATAACGTACCGACAAAATCCGTCGTGTTAGCCATATTATTCTCCTTATCAGACTATATTTCGTTGAGTCAAATATATCACTCACGACTATCCTAACATTTATTATATGTATTTATATAATGAGTTGTTATGAAATAGTAGCCATAAGGTTACTTACTTTTGACGCACTTTGAATGAATGCTCAGTAAGAGTCGTTTTAAGCCAAGCGGTTTGATTATCACTCCGTTGGTGGCCATGGACGATCAGCATCGCTCTCTATCCATTCGGCGACATAGCCAGTTGGCGGTAGAGCCCAATCAGATTGTCCCAATGCGGCCAGTACTTGTGCGGTGTCGATCACTCGACCGCCTTTGGTCACGCCCGTACGCAGTAGCGCAGAGGAGCAGGGCTTGCCCTTGACCCACATGGATTGCTCAATATAGAGCCAGCGCGCATCGATACCGACCATTTTGGTTTTTAGCGTGACTTTTTCAAACGCACGAATGCGCTTGCGATATTGGATGGTACTGCCAGCGATGACCAGACCCCAACGCTGTTTTAGCAGCTGCGTGCCAAGTCCGCTCCGTACCGCAAAATCCATACGCCCCAAATCATACAGCGTGAATACGCGACCGTTATTCATCTCTAAGAAATTATCGATGTCTGACAAGCGACAGCGAAACTGAATCTCGCTAGTCTCTTTTAGGGTTAAGGTATCGCCCTTTTTTGCTTTTAAGGCGGCATGAGCGATGGTGCTGGCATAACGGATAAATGGGTACATAAAGTCGTCTCGAAGGTTTAAAGGACAGCATTAAAAGTCGTTAGATTAGGAGCTATTGTCAGAGTTACTTAGGCCTATTTTTTATGTGACTCGACCCCAATCCAATTGAAGTACGCACTCACCGTTTCGGGTATCCAGTTGATATCAAATTTTGAAGATTTGCCATTAGTATTGTTTTTGGCTTGACCTTTATCTGAGCGATAACGCAAATAACCGATATGTCCACCATGCTCAGTATCTAAGATAGTGACGCTATCGGAGACATCGTTTGGTGTCGCGGTAAAGCCAATAAACGGGTCATCTTTTGCACTGATGAGTAATAAAGGCTTGGTCACTTTGATCAAATAGGGAAGCGCGGATGAGGCTTGATAGTAGTGGTTGTTAGAGCGGTAGCCATGACGCGGCGCGGTAAAAATATCATCAAAGTCACTGATACGATTGACGGCTTTGATCGAGTCGATCTCCTCTTGAGTAATGTCATTGGCTAAGGCTTTTTTGATAATCGGGTTGAGCAAATAAGGCGTATAAATGCGATGGCTCAAAAAGCTGTGCATACTAAGCGCCGCTGATGACATATCGACGGGAGCGGAGATAACTACGGCACCTTTACAAAGAACCTTGTCTTCGTATTCGCCCATATATTTTGCTAGGGCATTGCCCCCTAAAGAGACACCGACCGCGTAGATATTGGCGTACTGTTGCTTTAGATTTTGCAGCGCGTGATGCACTTCATCGGTATCACCCGCATTATAAAAAACTCTGCCATTAGCAGGAATACCGCCGCAACTGCGAAAATGTGCCACCACGAAATGCCAACCTTGCGCGTGCATCTGGTAAGCCAATGCGCGGGCATAATGGCTGTCGCTGCTGCCTTCCATGCCATGAAATAAGACAATCAATGGCGTTTGCTCAAGCGCGCCGTTTTTTGATGCGTCTACTGGATGCGCATCATAAAAATCGTAAGCAATATCACTTTCATCCAAAGAGTCTTTTTCGACTTCGCGGCGATAAGTTGGTGCTTTTGGCGCAAAGAACTTGGGCAAGATGCTTTGCAAGTGTGGATTGGTCAGCCAAAAGGGCGGTTTAAACGGCGCTGGAGAGAAAGGTTTGGTTGAGGTTGACATATTTTGGTCTTATTTAATGATCGTGGAAAAACAGAAAAGTAGCGTGATAAGGTTTTTTTATCATAGCGCCTGTATCTATGAAAACCAATGATTTTCAGTGAACGCATGATTACTGAAAATGGCTCACGAGCTAATAAATGGCGACTGAATACAACTATAGTGAAACCATTATAAAAATGGTATAGCAAGATTAAACGCTATTTTTCGCAGCCTCTGGAGGCGCAGTCACAGCAAGCAAGAAAAGTAGCGTTTAATCAAGCGCGTTTCCTATGTTGTATCAATTTTATTGAGGTTCTACTATATCTAAGCGGCTACTGAGAAAGGTTAATCAGGTTTTTTAGACTTCTGGCTGATCCAATACGCGACCATCCATCGCAAGTCGTTCTTTTAAGCTGTCGATATCTGCCTCAGCCAATGTCGCAGTCAGCGTGACTTGTTTGCTATAGGCGACATCATCGATGTGACCGCCAAGGCTCTCTATCATATAGCGGCATTGTGCTTCGGTCGCAAACTCTGCGAGTATCTGAATCTGTGCCATGGGTACATAGGGATTCAATGTCATCTCATCGACCGCTGCTTGAGCCGCGCCTGCATAAGCGCGCGTCAGACCACCAGCTCCCAGCTTAACACCACCGAAATACCGCACCACGATAATGATGACATTGCCGATCGACTTGTGTTGCAATACATTTAATATCGGCCTGCCTGCGGTGCCGCTTGGCTCGCCATCGTCGTCAAAACCTGCACTGGTAGTATTGTCAGGGTCACCAATGATGTAGCCCCAGCAAAAATGCCGCGCATCAGGATATTGCTCGCGTAGTTGTTCCACGTGAAATATGGCTTGCTCACGCGAGCTCACCGGATACGCGTAAGCAATAAACTCAGATTTCTTAATTTCTAGGCGCGCGGTGACGGCACGTTTTAGCGTTTGATAGCTCATATTTCATCAGGCTTAGGTTGGATATGGTAAACTTAGCTAACTTTCACTGTCGTCCGTATTGGGCGCAGTGTTCATTTCATTTTTCATTATAGTACCATTTCTAACCATCGAAGATAACGAGCTACTCACGGCTGAGTGCTGGCGTCGTTAGTTTCTGATTTAGGGCTGGTATCATAAAACCGATGGTAGTAAATAGTATGCGTTTAGATAAATTCATTAGTAAAGCCACCGAGCTGTCGCGCAAAGAATCCAAAAAGATCATGCACGCGGGCGAAATCACTGTAAACGATCAAGTGGTCAAAGACCCAGGTCTGCATGTCGATGTCGTCAACGATGATGTGATGTGGGCAGGCGAGCCATTGTCAGTCGCTGCGGGCAATCGCTATATCTTGCTGTATAAGCCCGAAGGCTTTGAATGTACGTTAAAAGTCAAAGAATACCCAATCGTCACCGAGCTGATCGCCGTACCAGAGTTGGGTAGCTTGCGTATCGCTGGACGTCTCGATGTCGATACCACTGGCGCGCTACTCATGAGCGATGATGGCGGCTGGCTACACCGTGTCACCAGTCCTAAGCATGAGCACGCCAAGGTTTATGAGCTGACCCTAGCATCGCCGATGGATAGCGATGCCCAAGAAAAAGCCGTGAAAAAAGTCGCTGAAGGAATTTTATTAGAAGGCGATTATGAGCCTACCAAGCCTGCGATTCTTGAGTTCATTGATGAAACCCATGCCCGCCTGACGCTAGAGCAGGGTAAGTACCATCAAGTCAAACGCATGATGGGTTACTTTGGCAATAGAGTCACGGAGCTGCACCGCGCCAGTATCGGTCATATCAATCTAGACGGCCTAGAGAAAGGCGACAGTCGTTTCTTAGCGCCAGAAGAAGTCGCCAAGTTCTAGTCTCTGACTTCTGTAGTATGCGCATCCATACGACTGTTTAAGTTATTATTTTAAATTCATCAGCAGCCACGACACCGTGTGCTGCTTTTTGCTGTCAGCTATTTATGTTTGTGATTCTAATTCGCTATTTTTACGGTCTGCTTGTGTTGCCTATCTCTTAAAGCTGGGTAGCAATTTTGCAAAACTGCGTTTTTAAGCCTTTGCAGACGTCTTCTACATGCTACAGTCTATTTTTCTTTTCAATATATGTTTCTGCATAATATATCGCTCATACGCTGTTTAGAAACTAGATATGGGTATTATGTTGATGACCAAAACATACTCATGATGAAAAACCAGATAGGACTGTCTCTGTGAAACGCTCTCTATTAACCTCTACTACTCTCATTGGTACTTTAATCGTGGCAACCACTGCCTGTGCTCAGCTTACCCCCAAAGAGACAACGAGCAAAAGCATCCGTCAAAATACGGTAAATAGTCAAGCCACTGGCACGATGAGCCAATCCATCGATAGCCATTTGCGCCAAGTGCTGACCCAAGCTGGCATCAAAACGCAGATTACCTCCATTGTGCCGTCCAAATTACCCAATATGTATCAGGTGAATTTGGCTGGGCAGCCACCACTACACATCACTGAAGATGGTCGCTATGTCATCCAAGGTGAGTTGCAAAAGAATCCAAGTAAGCGGGTAGTGACCAAAACACCAGTACGCAGCACGAGTGCGCAGGTAGGCAAGCCTGTCAGTGCCGCTGTGAAATCAGCAATGCTTGCCAATACGCGTGCGCTCAAAAATATGAGTACCAAAACACCACTTTTTTATACAGCAGTACCCGGCGTGATTTGGGGTGCGACTCTCGAAGGAGTACCTTTTTTGCTATCGGACGATGCACAGTACATCAATGATGGCGAGATATCTGTGATCGAAAACGGTCAGTTTGTCGGGCTCGATGAGAACTTTGAAACACGTAAAAATCAATCGGTGTTTGTGACATTGGATGAAAGCCAACTGATTATTTATCCAGCGACCAGTCCTGAGAGAGCCGTGATATATGTGGCTGATGACGTCAACTGCCCGTATTGCCGTCGATTTCATCAGCAAATATCTATGTTCAATGCCAAAGGCGTGACGGTCAACGTGATTGGCTATCCGATATACGAGCAGTCGCCCGCGCAAATGCGAGGTATTTGGTGTCAAACTGATGAGAACAGTCGTCGTCAGGCATTCGATAAGGCGATGCTACAAGGTGAGATAACCCCCGCATCAGCGAGCTGCACCGCCGACCACGTGACGCCCAATCGTGACAAAGCGGCTGGACTGGCGGTGATAGCAACCCCTGCTATCTACCGTGAGGACGGTGTGCTGTATCAAGCAAGTTTCGAGAGTCCCGAGTTTTTAGAATTTTTAGGCATCGAATAATTATATTGATACTGCTCAAGATCTTTATTCATCATTATTTTGAAGAGAGTAATAAAAAACCGCTTTATGAGCTGATTCATAAAGCGATTTTTATCGTTTAACTTATCAACATTTCAAGTGTCAAAAACGGTTTCAACTTGTTTATGGCAAGACAATATCGACGATCTTCCATTGAACAAGCCCTTGGCGCTGCATCTCGATAGTCAGCGGATAACCCTTAACCTGACCGCTGATATTAAAGCAATTGATACCGCAGTAGCTCAGGGTTGGTTTATCACTGTCTGTGCCTTGGGCGGCCTGCTGCTCAAGCTCCGCCGCTTGTTTTTTCATGACTTGCTGGATTTGGCTCTTGACCACAGCATCGACGTCGCCACGTTGAATGATCAAGCTTTGAATCAGGTTTCTCAAGTCAACTTGATCGCTAGCGATTGCCCATGCGGCGGCCAGCTCTTTGGTTGCTGTATTGGCTTGACCCTGAGTGTTAATGACTTTTTCGATATTTTGCGGGGTAATCGCGCCATCAACCGCTTGCGTGATAAAGCCATTGGCAGCCTCAGTCAATGGCTCACCGCCGAGCTCAGCGATTAATGGATACTTAGTCATTGTCGTCGCAAATTGATCAGTTAGCTGATTTTGGATGCTTGGACGCACTTGCTCGTAATCAATGGTCGCTGCGATAGCGGCACCGTCTTTGGCGTCATAAGCATTTTTGAGCTGATAAGCACTGTAATAAGGGGAGCCTGCATAGATTGCTACGGCAATCACGATTAATAAAACAATCAGCTTTTTCATAAGACTTGGTACCTTGTCGCAAACGTCATGGGTATAAATGACCGTAGATATGGCGATAAATACTAGCACGACTCGTCATTATTCAGGTATGAAAAGCTTTGTAGTAATCTTAATAAATCGTGTATATCGCAACCTAACTACCTTAACTACGAATTTCATGACTTAAGCGCTTGATAAATCAGCAGACCATCTCCATAAATAGCGCAAACTTTTTATAATTGATTTGGCTAAGTAGCCCCCACCGTATTTGTCCGTTACATGCACATATTATCATCCTGTGACATTGTGGTTTGCCATGTTTCACATGAAACGTTGCTGTGTGATTGTGTATGAGATAAAGACCGTTAATGGTCAAAGCTGACCAAAGCTAATGAACTGACGAGCTGGTGGTGCTACGAAGACGATAGGAGAAACCATGAGTAAACGCGATTTTTATGAAGTATTAGGTGTCAGCAAAACCGCTGACAGCAAGGAGATTAAGCGAGCCTACCGCAAGCTTGCCATGAAATATCATCCAGATCGCAACTCTGATGACCCTGATTCTGAAGACAAATTCAAAGAAGCCTCAATGGCTTACGAAGTACTGAGCGATGAAGAAAAGCGCTCAGCGTATGACCGCATGGGTCATGCTGCCTTTGAAAATGGCATGGGTGGCGGCGGCTTTGGCGGTGCAGGCGGCGGCAACTTCCAAGACATTTTTGGCGATATTTTCGGTAACTTTGGTGACATCTTTGGTCAATCACGTGGCGGCGGTGGTGGACGCTCGCGTCGTGGCTCTGACCTGCGTTATGTGATTGAGCTGACATTAGAAGAAGCAGTACGCGGCTGCAAAAAAGAAATCAGCTTTACCGCGCCGGCGCCATGTGACACTTGTGATGGTAAAGGCGCCAAAGATGCCTCTGATGTCGTGACCTGTCAGATGTGTCATGGCCAAGGCCAAGTGCGTATGCAGCAAGGTTTCTTTGCCGTGCAGCAAGCTTGCCCACAGTGTGGCGGCTCTGGTAAGCAAATCAAAAACCCTTGTCCTGACTGTCATGGTAATGGTGTCAAAGACAAGTCACGCACGCTAGAAGTATCTATCCCGGCAGGCGTCGATGATGGTGATCGCGTCCGTCTGGCAGGCGAAGGTGAGGCTGGCGGCGCAGGCGTACAGAATGGCGACTTATATGTCGAAGTACGCGTCAAACCGCACAACGTCTTTACTCGTCAAGGCGCCGATCTATATATGGATGTACCAGTCAGCATCACTGATGCAGCACTCGGTAAAGAAGTTGAGATCCCAACCTTAGATGGCAAAGTAAAAATCAAAGTGGCAGAAGGTACGCAAAGTGGTAAATTGCTACGTGTACGCGGTAAGGGCGTGACGCCAGTACGCACCACGATGAAAGGCGACTTGATCTGCCGTGTGGTCATCGAAACCCCTGTCAACCTAACTCGTGAGCAAAAAGATCTATTGCGTCAGTTCCAAGATACGTTGGATGATGACAGTAAACATCAGCAGTCGCCACATAAAAAATCGTTCTTTAAAAAGATTGGCGATTTGTTTGACTGATTATTTGACTAAGACAGACTGTTGTTAGATAGCTATATTGAAAGTAAGCTCAAAGGTTTCATGTGAAACCTTTGGGCTTTTTCTTGTGCTGATAAAAAACCACTCAGTTAACGATATTTGTTAAACTGACGATAAATGATATCCGAAAATAACCCCGCCAAATATAAAGTATGTAAGGTAGAGATATGAGTCAACAAACAAAAGAACAAGCCATCAAAGTTGGTGTGATCGGTGCAGGTGGTCGCATGGGCCGTATGCTTATTGAAGCGGTACAAAATAATCCTAAGACCACGCTCAATGCAGCGATTGAACGCCAAGGATCTAGTCTCGTCGGCGCGGATGCAGGCGAGGTGGCTGCTATCGGACGTTTAGACGTGCAAATCGTTGACGAGCTAGAAGCTGTAATTAATGACATCGATGTGCTGATTGATTTTAGTTTGCCTGATGCGACTGAAAAGAACATGCAAGTTTGTGCCGAGCATAATATCGCGATGGTCATCGGTACGACAGGATTTAATGAGGCGCAAGAGCAGGTTCTGGCGACAGCAAGCGAAAAAATCGCCATTGTCTACGCGGGTAATTACTCAACCGGCGTCAACCTGTCATTGAAACTACTTGGCATGGCAGCCAAAGCATTTGGCAATGATGCTGACGTGGAGATCATCGAAGCGCATCATAAACACAAAATCGATGCACCGTCTGGTACGGCATATATGATGGCAGAAGCCGTCGCAGACGCTCGCGGACAGAATCTAAAAGACGTTGCTATTTACGGACGTGAAGGACAGACGGGCGAGCGTGAGTCAGGCACGATTGGCATTCATGCCGTACGCGGTGGAGAGATCGTCGGCGACCATACTGTGATGTTTATCGCTAATGGTGAGGTAGTCGAGATCACCCATCGCGCACGTGAGCGCATGACCTTTGCCGCAGGTGCCGTACGTGCCGCGACTTGGGTGACCGAGCAAGCAGTCGGGCAGTACAATATGCAAGATGTGCTGGGTCTGAATGATTAGGTAGCACTGGTAAGGCTCAAGAAAAATGAGAGAGTGCATGTGAATAATGTTAAGCGTTATATAAAGCATCAGTTAACGAGCACTGTATTTGCGATCAGCACTACTAACAATAGATGCTTGCCAGCGTTTGCCCTGAGCCTGACAATTTTGCCGATAGCAGTACAAGCCAGTAGTGACCAAACCTATGTGATTGACACTTATGGCGGTGCCGCGCTACTGCCAACAGTGAGGCAACAACTGAATAGTAGCGCTGATGGTGGCACCGTCAGCGTATACCAAGATAAGTTGGTACTAATAACAACACCTCGCAATTATCAAATGATACAGCAGCTCCTCACGCAGATTGACCGTCAGCCACAAGCGCTCACGGTCGCTGTGCGTGTTGGCAATAGCAGCAGTGTTCAGGATAATATTCGGCAGGGTCAAGTCATCATTACCAATCGCGGTATCCAAGGTACAGGCGTAATTAATCAATATAACCGCCAGCAACAAGGTAGTAGCTTGTACCAAGTACAAACGCTGTCTGGTAGTGCTGCTAGTATCAGTACGGGCACGCTCTATTCCTTGACGCAAAACTATCGTGCCACTATTCAACCAAATTATCATTATCCCATTGACCGTCAGCCAAGCACGCAGATTATCATCCAGCAGCAAGTACTACTACCAACGACCCAAGGCATTAGCGTGACACCGCGTCTACTACCGAATGGTCAAGTCGAAGTGAGATTGTCACAAGTTGAAGAGCGACTGGCACGATCCAACTCATCCTACAATAGGCACGGCACGAGCAATAATAGCATCCAAGGTCAAAGTCTGAACAGTACGATCATTGTGCGGCGTGGACAGTGGGTGACGATTGGTAAGATTTCACAACGCTCAACCAGCAGCGGCAGTCGAACGAACAATAGCAACAATAGTGTACCGATTGCTTTGTTGGTGCAATAGCTCATTAATTAGATAGCCAAACACAAAAAAGCGCGGTGCTGTTATTAATAGCACTGCGCTTCTCTATAGATAAGCCTCAAAGACTAGTCAATATAAACCACTTCAAGCGGCGGAAAACCATTGAACTCTACCGATGAATACGAGTTGGTATAAGCGCCCGTAGTGAGCCAATAGATTTTGTCACCAATCTCAAGCTCCTCTGGCAACTGATAACCTGCTTCTTCATACATGATATCGGTTGAGTCACAAGTTGGACCTGCCAGTACGACTGTCCCTTCACTAGTAGAAGTTTCCATCTTCGGGGTATAGACAGGATACTTGATTGCTTCGCCTAGCGTCTCGATTAAGCCTTGGAATAAACCGACATCCGTATATACCCAGCGCGCCAAATCTGTATCTGATTTGCGAGAGATCAGTACCACATCACTCACCAAGACACCTGAACCACCGACCAATGAACGGCCTGGCTCCAGAATAATCTCAGGCATCTCGTCATCATTATAATCATCAGTCAAATAGCTGGTGATCTCTTCTGCATAGACCTTAATAGGATTGACTTCGCTGATGTAGTTGGTTGGGAAGCCGCCACCTAGATTGATCATTTGTAGCTTGATGCCTTCTTCGTTCTTCATCCAGTCAAACATATACTTAACTTTGGCTAACGCATCATCCCATGCCGCAACGTCTTTTTGCTGACTGCCAACGTGGAACGAAATACCATAAGGTACCAAGCCAAGCTCACGCGCTTGAATGAGCAAATCAATAGCCATATTCGGGTGACAGCCAAACTTACGTGACAATGGCCATTCTGCTGTCTCTGACCCTTGTACCAATATGCGCACAAATACTTTAGAGCCAGGTGCATGTTTGGCAATATTTTTTAGGTCTGCTTCTGAGTCGGTCGCGTACAGATCGATACCTTTTTCAAAGGCATACTTAACATGGTCGGCTTTTTTGATGGTGTTACCATAAGAAATGCGCGATGGCTCAACGCCGCAATCAAGCACACGATCCAGCTCATAGATAGAGGCACAGTCAAAGTTAGAGCCAAGCTTTGCCAGCAGATTGATTACTTCAACTGCAGGACTTGCCTTCATCGCATAATGCAGTTTGGCATTCGGAAACAGGCTGACCATCTCATGATACTTGGTCTCGATACGACTTAGGTCCACCACTAAAAACGGGGTCTCGCGACCTTCAGCAGCTTTGGTAAATTTCTGCCAGCTGGCAGGTTCAAAATATTGGTCAATTTTGATCATTGTCATAGTAGTAAACCTTTGGTGAGAACAGTATCTGCTAAAAATTGGCGCCATATAGTGGATATCAGAGAGTAACATCCACTATATGCATCATTATGTAAAGGAGAAAGAGATTAAGAATTGATCGGTTGTGGCTGCTGTTCAGCTGATGATGCGCCTTGCTTTTCGCGTATCTTGAGGACTTTGCGAACTTTATCACGAGCACGTGTCTGTTTCAAACGAGACAGGTAGTCGACGAATATCACGCCATTGAGATGATCCATTTCGTGTTGGATACAGACGGCAAGCAAGCCTTCTACCACTTCGTCAATAACGTCGCCGTTCTCGTCTAGTGCCTCGATACGTACTTTATTAGGGCGCTCAACCTTGTCGTAGACATCTGGGACTGAAAGACAGCCTTCTTCGTACGATTGTTTTTCTTCTACCAATGGCGTGACTTTTGGGTTAATAAAGACTCTTGGCGCGTTTTTGTCTTCGGACAAATCCATCACGATTAGCTGAATATGACGATCGACTTGGCTTGCGGCAAGGCCAATACCTTGAGCATCATACATTGTCTCAATCATGTCTGAGATTAAGGTTTTGATTTCAGCAGTCACTTCCTTGACTGGCTTGGCAATCGTGCGCAAGCGGGGATCTGGGTAACTTAAGATAGGGAGTAGTGCCATAACGCTCACCTCAATGATAGGGACAAAATAGGGTTGATATTATAAGATAAATGGGGACAAAAGTAATGCTTATCAATACTTTCCCGTCTATATCACTTCTCATGCATTCACAAATTAAAGATTGTGATAGATATCTGGACAAAAAAAAGCCTCACTTAACGCAAGGCTTTTTTGTAGATATTCTATCTGATTAGCCATTATGCACGGCGTTTGTTTACAATCATTTCATACAAGAATAGCAAAATGATAGCACCGATGACCGAGAAAATAAGACCAGTGAAACCGCCATCTGCATTGATACCGATTAAACTCGCTAGGAAGCCACCTAACATGGCACCGACGATACCCAATACGATCGTCATGATCCAACCCATAGGGTCACTGCCTGGCTTAATAGCACGTGCCAATAAACCTGCAACCAAACCTACGATAATCATCCAAATAAAGCTCATGTTGTTCTCCTAAATTATTAATATTTATAATATGTTGCTAATTTAATAACTCCATTGTAAAGGTTCCCCAAACGCAAGAGTAAGCAAAAAATGTTACCTGTGTAGGGCCTATGTGAGGAAAAAGTCAGATTTGCTATAACGTAGGTGCAATAGGTAAACGGGAGGTTACAAAGGTAGCCGTGGTGCTAACGAGCTGCTTATTAGCAGGCAAGCCGTGATAAGAGAATTGGTGTAAGAATAAAGGAAAGCGCATAAAAAAGCGCAGCTCGTCTATGAGACAGCCACGCTTTTGTTTAATACTGATTTGTTGGACACTAATTGTTTAGATACTAAGTATAGAGTTTAGGGTTCAAACCATCGTTTATTTATCGCGCAATGCCGTTAACAGACGCTGATGAATTCCCTCAAAACCACCATTGGACATCACGACAATCGCATCACCTGTTTGAGCATGACTACTGATATGCTCGATAATAGTATCGACGCTAGACATTACTTGCTGGTTACCGATGGAGTTATTTGCCGCCGTGGCTTGTTCGATGACTTCTCTCAAGCCCCATTCTAGTCCCGCCGGCTCATACCACAATGTATAGTCAGCGAGGGCAGCTGACTCAGCCAAGCTGTCTTGGTGAATGCCCATTTTCATCGTATTACTGCGTGGCTCAATAATCGCCCAAATACGTCTGCCAGCCAGTTTCTTTTTGGCACCGTCTAATGTTGTGGTAATCGCAGTGGGGTGATGGGCAAAGTCATCAAAGACTAAGACATCGTTTACATCACCGATCAACTCCATCCGGCGTTTGATACCAGCAAAAGCCGATAATGCGGCGCAAGCGGTAGAGATGCTAACACCGACATCATAAGCGGCCGCGATGGCAACCAAGGCATTGTTGACGTTATGAATACCACTCATGCCCCAATCAATGACGGCTGCTTCTTCGCCAGCAGCAAAACTGACTTTAAACTGACTGCCATCCTCGCGAATGAGTTCCGCTTGCCAGTCGCTATTGTCTTTAAGCGTACGGTCGTTTTTACTGGTATCAGACGCAGTGGTATCGATGACAGCGGTACGCCAAATAGGGGTCCAAACGCCTTTTGCTAAAGTGTCTTCTAAGCTAATAGTTGCTGCAGGCATGATGATTTTTCCAGTGCTTGGAATCATACGTACCATATGATGAAACTGCGTTTGGATCGCATTCAAGTCAGCAAAAATATCAGCGTGATCAAATTCTAGGTTGTTCAAGATAGCGGTGCGCGGACGATAATGAACGAATTTTGATCGCTTATCAAAAAACGCAGAGTCGTACTCATCAGCTTCAATGACAAAATAACCAGAGGGGGCTGTCGTATCATCGTCAGTTTTTTCTGCCCCTAGATAGCTGCTGTGTGCGAATACTTGCTGTAAGTGCTCATCAGTGGTATTGACCAGTGGCACACCGCCGATCAAAAACCCTGTATCGATACCAGCATAGTGCAGTATCCAAGCAAGCATGGTTGTCGTTGTTGTCTTACCATGAGTACCAGCAACCGCTATCACGTGGCGCGATTGCAATACTTGCTCTGACAAAAACTGCGGACCTGACGTGTAGCGCAGCCCCGTATCTAGCATATACTCAATCACATCCATACCGCGCTTCATCGCATTACCAACAACGACTAAGTCTGGCGCTGGTTGCAAATGCTTTATGAGATAGCCTTCTTCGATAGTGACGCCCGCATTTTCAAGTTGGGTAGACATAGGAGGATATACGTTGGTATCTGAGCCAGTAACGGTATGCCCAAGTTCACGCGCCAATAATGCCAGCGAGCCCATAAAAGTACCACAAATACCAAGAATATGAATATGCATAGACGTTCCGTACGAGCTTGAATAAGTGAAATAGAGAGGGTAAAAATAAATTTTTGGATGCTGAGCTGTTATCAGTCGTGATCAACGTTTTAATCAGTCGTTGTCATGGCAGTTATCTGGCAGACAAGCGATCATTGTAAAGTAAACGCTGTTCGATGACCAACAAAAAACGCCTAACAAGTAGGCGTTATCTAGCTGGTAAATGCTGTTTTATTTGACAGCTTACCAAGCACTTGCTGTCTATTTACGTGACAACGTATAGTCATTATTTAGGTTTTTTTGCTCATCCATCAAGATCAGATGATTGTCTTGAATATAATAAGACTCAATATGTTTGTCTTCATATACAATGGTGATTTTGTCCTTATCTTGACGATAGACGCCAGACTCAAGCAACGGTGCGCGCTGCTGCTTAGCATCGTGGTAGGTGCTAGATTTTAATACAGAACCATCAGAAAATAGGTTCAAAGTGACATCGATACTATCGCAGTCGTCACAAGGCACCATACCACCATAATCACCCATTAGCGTGGCTTGTAGCGCACTACTATTCGATTCCGAGTGTATAGTAGAAGGGTGCATATGCCCCTCATTACTGGATTGGGCAGCAGCAATAAGCGATTGCCCTTCTGCAGATTCATTCGAACTGTCGTCAGGATTTGATTCAGACATACTGTCGCTTTCTATCTCTTCTGATGTGCTCTGCGGATCAGACTTTGCTGACGCATCGACAAATGAAGCTTTGGTCCTCATGTCTTGATCAGAATTCGAGGAGGCGCTATCACAGCCTATCAATAGCACACAGAGTGGCACCGCTAATAATGACGGTCCCCAGCGTCTAATGACAGTAGATGTGGTAGAGCAAATAGGTGCAAGATATATCATGGTCATACCAAAACAGTTTTTTAAATAGTGTGTCTAAAAATCACCCATGCTATCGGTAACATTAAGCAAATATCGTTACCAAAAACGCGAGACAATGGGTCGTATAAAATTTGTGATAATATAAATATTGGAATTTGAGAGCGTATCTGATTTTTGAAATATAGACAATTTATCGCTCAAAAGCGACGGAGCTCTCATAACTGCTCACTAAAACTACCCACTAAAAAAATAGGCTGTCTAAAGGTATCAAAGGGTTACAGATATATCTGTGGACTTTTTGTTGTGTTCAATATGCTCGGTATAGCAAAGTAAGCTCTATCGGTTTGTCTAACATAGGTAATAAGAGAGGTTTAACAGTCGCAGATAATAAAACAGACATTGCATAGCAGAGTATGAATGTCTGTTTAGAAAGAAATGATAACGGTAAAATATAAAGCGATTTTAATGAACTATCGAGCGATAGACTGATTGGTAATAGGTCGTACGATACGCCACAATATCACCCCATGCGCCACAAGAAGTACGCTAAAGAGAATCAATGACAGCTCAGGGATACTAAGTCCGACAAACGTCCAATCGATAGAAGCACACTCACCAGAACCTGCAAATACTTCTTTGAACACTTGCAACATAGGCAAGGTATCTAGCCAATAGTCCAAGCCTGGGCCGCATGACGGTACTTGATCAGCAGGTAGGTGCTGTAGCCAAACATGGCGTATAGCCACAGCAGTAGACCAGCCAATACCTGCCAAACTACCAAGCCATAATAGTAACTTCACCATTTTGGATTTTGGATTAAATAATGCTGATATCAGCGCAAAACCGCCCATCACTATTAGACCAATACGCTGAAAAATACAGAGCGGGCAAGGGGAAAGCCCTAGATGACGCTGTAAATAAAACAGCGCAAAACTCATGCCTATTATGGCCATTATCACTAAAAATATTTGCAAGTTACGGTAAGTGGTCAGCTGTCGCATGGTGCGTTACTCTTATGGTTTCATCTATACAGAGGTTAGGAGGCAGTCAGGTCTAGCGATACTGCTGTAAAAAGTCCATAAAGTCTTCTGTCTCAGCCAGTTCAATCTCAGCCTGCTGTAGGATGGACTTTTCTACCAATACTTCATATTTCGCTTGGGTATTTGGACTGAGGGTCTGCTGCAATAATGACTCGCGATGCTGCTGTGCCAACGTAAAGCCAAGCTGCCATAGACTACCTAAGCGTTGGCTATCAGAGTTCACTTGCGCGGAGATCGTCGACTCAGAGTGCCCTGCTTTGCCTTGCATTAGCGCGACTGCTGCACGGTATTCGTTACCACCGTAATGAGCGTCTAGCAATGCAGCAAGCGGCTGCATACGTTCTAAATGCTTGAGCATCCAGTCTTCAAGTGACTGCTCTTGACCGTTATTGATGATGTGCAAACCTTCACGGCGACCTTCATTGACCACACGCTCTAGGTTAATAGCGAGTGCCTCTTCTTCTTCAGGCAACAGATCAGGTGAATCGCTGAAGAGACAGTAGAGCGCCATCACTTCTAAGAAGCAAGCACTAGAGAGACGAATACCAACATCGCTATAAGGATCGAGATCAATCGCACGAAACTCAACATAAGCAATACCGCGACGCTCAAGCGCTTCGGTTGGTGTCTCACCACTCATCGCAATTTGCTTAGGACGGATAGGGCTATAGTATTCATTTTCTATCTGAAGGATATGGTTATTGATCTGAATTGGATTACCATCTTCATCTTCCAGACCAAGCTTGGCAAAGCTCTCATGCGGTGTTTGGATCGCGCGGCGTAGTCCAGCGACATACTCTGGCAAATAGTTATAACGAATATCTAGCTGCTCTTGCACGCTATTGGTGTAGCCAAGCTTGCCCATACGCAGACTGGTGGCAGTCGGTTTATAGTAGGTTGAATCGTTCAATAGCTCTAAGTCATGCTCACGCCCAGCAACAAAACAAGGGCACACGCTTGGACTTGCACCCAATAAATACAACACAAGGCTGGTCAGTCGCTTAAAGTTGCGAATAAGCCCTAGGTATTTTTCGTTTTTGAACTCTGTTAGTGTCTGCTCTTGCGCCATTGGGGTTTGTGCTTGCCACGTTTCAAAGAGCGTATCACCAAAAGACAAGTTGTAATGCAATCCTGCAATCGTCTGCATACGGCGACCATAACGGATACCAAGACCACTGCGATATAGGGTCTTTAGCTTGCCCGTATTAGAGCTACCATAATCAGCCAGTGGGATATCTTCATCTTTAGAAGACAACATGCAAGGCATTGATAGTGGCCACATCAGCTCGCCTTCCGGCATACCTTGATACACCAAGACATGCAATTGGCGCAGCATATTGAGGGTTTCTTTTGGCGAAGCTTTTGGTTCGGTGATAAGCTCAAGTAGGCTTTCTGAATAATCGGTCGTGATAAAAGGATGGGTCAATTTTGATCCGAGTTTGGCTGGATGCGGTGTCTGTGCCAAAAAACCATCAGGCTTCACGCGCAGGCCTTCTTTTTCGATACCGCGGAGCATACCCGTTAAATGCTGGCTGTTAAACCAATTGGGAATGTCAAAATTAACAAAGCTACTCGCAAAATTACTCATAATAGTCATCTATTGTTATTCATTATGGCGGATCAAAACACGATGGGCGTTTGTCCATAAAAGAGGTAAATGTTCGGTCAATAATCCCGTCAGTTTAGCTCAAAGCCGTGGTTAAAACCACGAACAATTACAAATACGATAAGCTTTAGGCGAGCCGAATGGTCTAGATTTTACTTAATATTTTAAGTCAAATTCGTTAGCTAAAAAAAGCATCTACCCAAGAGATAGATGCTTTGACGGTCATGCTCTAATCCATCAAACACAGTGCCAACGCACCATGGCATCATCCATACAGTAATGGCGTTGTCGTCAGTTTAAATAGAAAATGATGAGCCACAGCCGCAAGTGGTGGTTGCATTTGGGTTGGTCACGACAAAACGTGCGCCTTCTAACCCTTCAGTGTAGTCAACGGTCGACCCTTGCAAGTACTGATAGCTTAGTGAATCGACGACCAAGGTCACATCACCGTTGTCGAAATTGGCATCGTCTTCATTTAAGTCGTTGGCAAAGTTAAATCCGTAAGAGAACCCTGAACAGCCGCCACCCGTCACATAGACGCGTAGCATAAGCTCGCTATCACCTTCTTCTTCGCGCAGGCGGCGCACTTTTTGTGCCGCACTGTCGGTTAGGCTTAATACCGTAGGATCTACTGGCTGATTTGAGCTTGGATTAAATTGGTTGGCTGATTCGTTCATATCTACCTCAGTTGCTAGGATCAAATGCGGTCGTCGTCCTGTTTGGGTTTGCAATAAAATGATTGCAAATAAAGATACGCACGGCGTTTGATTTAATTGGGTGCTGTCGTTATGGCAAAGCTATTGGTGCATTATAAGCTGTTTGTGCAATATCAATACGGTGTTTGTGCTATCACAACACTTTATTAATGGTGAGCACTTATCTTTAGCAGTATATCATAATGGGGGTATTCGTTCGCTTGTCAAGAGTCATCGTCCTTACCAGAACTGATAAACCAAAACTTTTATAGCTATAAAGGCTGTACTCGTTATTTGTGCGAGAGTATATGGCTGCCAAAAGTCTTATGATAGTCATTCGTATCGATAGGCTGATAAGGATTATATAATCTAGGGTTATTGGTATAAATACTTAATTTTAAAACACTTCGTTTTGAAATAGTTATTTAATTGTTTGCCTATGTGGCAAGCGTTTGAAATAATAGCCGCCAGTTGGCATACCCTATGTGTGTTTCTTATTGCCCCATATTTATATTATTGCTGAGATGAAGAAATTATATGATCGAATTTAAAGACGTTGGTGTTCGCCGTGATGGTCGTGAATTGTTTGCAGGTGCAAGCTTTCAGCTACATCCGGGTCATAAAGTTGGCTTAACAGGCAACAACGGCACCGGCAAATCGACTTTGTTTGCCTTATTGTTGACGCAAATGGGTAAGGGTGATACCGAAGTCACGCTCGATAGAGGTGAGGTCAGTATCCCAGATAGCTGGCATGTCGCACATATGGCGCAGGAAGTGGGTGCGACGACCCAGTCTGCGGTCGATTATGTACTCAGCGGTGATGAGCAGTGGTATGAGATCAATGCGGCACTCAATGATTTAAGTAGCGTCAGCGATGAGCAAATCGGGGTATTGCATCAGCAGTTCGATGAAATTGATGGCTATCGCACACCGACTAAGGCGGCGCAAATCATGGCAGGCCTTGGCTTTAATACCAGCCAGCATGAGCTGCCAGTAGAAGGGTTTTCTGGTGGTTGGCGCATGCGTTTGAATCTTGCCAAAACCTTGATGAGCCGCGCTGATCTGATGCTGCTCGATGAGCCGACCAACCATTTGGACTTGGATGCTATTTTGTGGCTTGAGACCTGGATCAATACCTATATGGGTCTGGTCATCGTCATCTCGCATGACCAAGCCTTTTTGGATGCCACGGTCGGTCATATCTTGCATGTCGAGCAGCAAAAAATCACCCTTTATACGGGTAATTATCAGCAGTTTATACGTACGCGTCACGAGCGTATGGCGCAGCAGCAGCAAGCGTTTGAGAAGCAAGAAGCAACCAAGGCACATTTAGATGATTTCATTCGTCGTTTCCGCGCCAAGGCCAGTAAAGCCAAACAAGCACAGAGCCGTATCAAACAGCTAGAGCGTATGGCAGAGCTGTCACCGATGATGGCGGACAATCCGTTCTCGTTCCAGTTTTATGAGCCAGCAAACATGAGCTCACCGCTGATTGAGCTGACCCACGCAGATATTGGCTATAGCGAGACGCCACTGCTACGCAATGCCAACGTGCAAGTGACTCCGGATACGCGTATTGGTCTGCTCGGCATGAATGGTGCAGGTAAATCAACACTTATCAAAGCGTTGGTCGGCGAGCTTGGTGTGTTGACAGGGACTTATCGTGTCTCTGATACCCTAAAGCTTGGCTACTTTAACCAGCATCAAATGGATATTTTGGATGCCAAAGCAACGCCTATAGAAATGCTGCGCCGTCTGGCAGGCAAAACCTCTGATGCACTGTTACGTTCATTTTTGGGCAGCTTTGACTTCCGCGGAGATCGTATCGATACGCCAAGTGAGCTATTCTCTGGTGGCGAACGCGCGCGTCTGACCTTAGCACTGATCGTTTGGCAACGTCCAAATGTCCTCGTACTCGATGAGCCAACCAACCATTTGGACTTACAAATGCGCCAAGCATTGACGATTGCCTTGCAAGGTTTTAAAGGTGCCGTGGTGCTGGTTTCGCATGATCGTGAGTTGATCGCTAACGTCTGTGATGAGTTGTATCTGGTACATGATGGCAGAATTGATGAGTTCGATGGTGATATCAGCGACTACGGCAAATGGTTAGCAGAAAAGCGCAAGCAAGAAAACGCATCAGACAAAAGTACCAGCAAGAAGAAAAGTAAAAAAGAGAGCAAAAAATTTGTTCCACGTGAAACAAATAATGGTCAAGCAAGTAATCAGGTGAGCAATAAAGCAGCTGATAATGCATCAAAAAGTAAAGTGACGACGCCTGCACTTAGTAAAGAAGAACAACGCAAGCTGGCGGCAGCGCAGCGCAAACGCACTGCACCCATCCGTCGCGAGATTGAAGAGACTGAAAAAGCATTGGCCAAAATTGAAGGGCAGCTTGCAACGCTAGAAGAAAAGCTGGCCGATACGGATTTGTATGAAGAAAGTCGTAAATCTGACTTGCTTGTCTTGCTCAATGAGCAAACGGCGCTACAGCAGCAGCATAGCGATAAGGAAGAGAAGTTATTGCTATCGATGACGACGTTAGAAGAAGTGGAAGCTGAATTTTAGTAGCAAGTTATATGAGATTTGGCTGTTAAGCGATTTTCGTCGTAAGTAATCAAATATAAAAAAGGGAAGGCGTCAGCCCTCCCTTTTTTTACATCGTTTTTTACAACATTATTCTTTACGGTACTTACCATCACCATAAGAGAGTATTTTCATCGTAGTTGTACAAAGTTGGCAATCAATTTGACTGGCAGCAGCTTTTGATAAATCAAGAATACGGCCTCTGATATAAGGGCCTCGGTCTGTGATTTTTACCACGACACTTTCTTTTGTTTTTTGGTTGGTCACCTGTACTTTTGTACCAAACGGCAGCGTTTTGTGTGCCGCGGTGAGAGAGTTCATATTGAATATGCTACCACTCGCAGTGCGTTTGCCATGAAACTTACTACCATAATAACTGGTGTTAGCAGCAAAAAGAGTTGTGCTCAGTAACAGTGATAGTGTGACAACCAAAGACTTGATTAAATAAGACATTCATTACCTTTAAGCAGTTTATGAGATAGACAGCTACTCTTGCCTATGTTGTCATACCCCCTACGAGTATGAATAATGAGGGGATTTTACAAGAATGAGATTGTCATATTATTACAGCTGTGTAAAAAACTCATCAGGTCAAATACTTGTTTTTTAAGAAGAAAAAGACAGTTTTGGTCAAAAAATTGATGCCATAATTGATGCAAATGCGCTTATAGAGAGTGATTCTTATAAAGAGGTCAACAAAATACCAGAAAGCGAATAATATAATGTAAATAAGTAATATATAAATACAAAGACTATCGATATAGCATCATTAAGTCGGTTTATATCTATCAAAATGCTGATAAGTAAATGTAATTAAAACTTTCTAAATTGTTTCTAATATGCTGATATAAAGAATTAAATACTATTTCGTGCGCTTTATAAAAAATATTTATAAATTAAAAAGATCCTTCTCAAAGTAGAAATACTTATTTATCTGCATTTTAAAGTCTTAGCATAACTTCATGTCATGACTGGTAATATTTATATAACGGTATTTATGTTTATTATTGCTATCATAAAGTATGGACTATAAAAAATGGTTGTATCGAGAGCCAGTAGCAGTTTATAGCGTATCGTTCGAAACTGGTAGACCGATATCACTAATGCGTTTTTATTTTGAGGAAAAATAACATGGCAGAGAAAAACTACTATGACATTTTAGGGGTTAAAAAAGACGCCTCAGCCGCTGATATCAAAAAAAAATACCGTAAGCTGGTACGCCAGTTTCACCCTGATGTCAGCGATGATCCAGATGCTGATAACAAGATTGCGGAAATTAATAACGCTTACGAAACGATTAGAGATGAAGACAAGCGCGCTGAATACGATGCGATGCTGAACAACCCATTTGCAGGACAAAGCGGTGCGGGTGGTTTTGGTGGACAGGCTGGTGCAGGCCAAGGCGGCTTTCGTTGGGAAGACATCAAAGGTCAGTTCGGCGATGGTGAAGCGTTTGGCGACGGTGGTTTTCGCTTCGATGATATCTTCTCAGCGTTTGGTCGCGGGGCGCGTGGGTCGGCTAGTGGACAGGCAGGTGGTCGCTCTCAAAGTAGTGGCTTTGATCAGTTCAGTGGTGGGTTTGGGGCAAAAGACAGCAAAGGCCAAGACCAGCATGCAGAGATTACGGTTGATCTCTCTTCGGTCTATCAAGGTGACGACTATAGCATCAAGCTAAACGTCCCTGTGCGTCAGCCTAATGGTGAGGTGAGCTACGACAATAAGACGCTTAAAATCAAAATTCCAAAAGGCATCACCGATGGCAAGCAAATTCGCTTGAGCGGGCAAGGTGCTGCTGGCAGTAGCAACGGCAAAAATGGTGATTTGTTTTTAAAAGTTAAAATTCGCCATGATGCCAATATTCGTATAGAGGGCGCAGACGTTTACCAGACTGTCAATATCGCACCATGGGAAGCCGCACTGGGTGAAAAAATCAATGTCAGCACGCCAGCTGGCACGCTTGGTGTGACTATTCCCAAAAACAGTAAGTCGGGTAGCAATCTACGTTTAAAGGGTAAAGGTATCCCTGCCAAGCAAGCGGGCGATTTATACTTAACCTTAAATATCATCAACCCTGATGTCAGTAGCGATGCGGCAAGACAGGCTTATGAGCAGCTCAAGCAAGCCTTTGCCGACACCACTATCAACCGTTAATCCATGCGCTTGATGGTCGACATTTATCATTATAGTCAGTCATAAAGATGAATGTACTAAGGATGAAATAAAGAGAAAACGAGGATAATAGCTATGAACCACTCGCCTGAATTTACCGATATCATTATGAGCTTAGATGAGCTTGTCTCTGCTTGTGGCCAAGAGCGCCAATGGGTCATTGAATTGATTGAAGAAAGTATTATTGAATACGATGTGCCAGAACGTGAGCAATTCACTGGCTACCAGCTGACAACTGTGCGCCGTGCCTCACGACTCAGCCGTGATTTTGATGCCAGCGTACCTGCCATTGGGTTGATACTTGAGCTGTTAGATGAGGTTGAGCAGCTTCGTCAACTCAAACGTCAAATAGAGATGCAAACACCAGTCATAGAAATTGATGCAGACAATTTAAAGTAGTTAAAACCTAAAAATACCGCATAAAAAAAGGGCCCGCTAAAGGCCCTTTTTTATATTTACAGGAACTGCTTTGCTAAAAGTTAACGTGAATAAATAGGATCAGCTGCTGCGGTAAATAGCACGTCCGTTGAAGAGTTCAAAGCCGTCTCTGCCGAGTCCTGAATGACGCCAATAATAAAACCAATCGCAACCACTTGCATGGCGATGTCGTTCGGTATGCTAAATAAGCTCGCTGCCAATGGAATGAGTAGCAACGAACCACCAGCAACACCAGAAGCACCGCAAGCACTAATCGTCGCGACCAGACTGAGTAGCAGCGCTGAAGCAAATGTTACTTCGATACCCAACGTGTGAGCAGCGGCAAGCGTCAACACGTTAATAGTAATCGCAGCACCTGCCATGTTGATGGTCGCACCCAATGGAATGGTTACTGAGTAAGTGTCCTCGTGCAATCCAAGCTTACGTGCAAGGTTCATGTTGACGGGGATGTTGGCGGCTGAACTGCGCGTAAAGAATGCCGTAATTCCTGATTCGCGTAGACATTTGAATACTAATGGATATGGGTTTTTACCTGTCTTAACAAGGACAATAAGCGGGTTTGCGACCAAAGCAATAAATAGCATACAGCTGATGAGTACCATCAAAATACGAGCATAACCTGCTAAAGAAGCAAAACCTGTCTCAGCAACCGTACTGGCAACCAAGCCCAAAATACCAAACGGCGCTAGAGCAATAATCCACTTAACCACTTGTGAGATGGCATCAGCAAAGTCACCAACGACAGTGCGCGCCGTGTCACTGGCTTGACGCAAGGCAAAACCAATAATGATGGCCCATGCCAAGATGCCGATATAATTGGCTTCTGCGATGGCATTGACCGGATTGGCGACCAAATTCATCAACAAATTCGTCAACACTTCTTTTAAGTCGGCAGGTGGTACTTGTGCGATATCAGCGTTGATCAATACCAAGTCAGTCGGGAATAAAAAGCTGGCACCGACTGCTGTTAACGCTGCCAAAAAAGTGCCGAACATGTACATGATGAGAACAGGCTTTACGTAGACTTCATTGCCACTGCGATGCTGGCTAATCGCTGCCATGACCAGAATGAATACCAGTACGGGAGCGACTGCTTTTAGGGCGCCGACAAATAGCGTACCAAGAAGGCCTATGGCCGTACCGATACTTGGCGCGAGCCAACCGATCAGCACTCCCAACACCAAACCAATAATAATGAGCGGCACCAGCCCGATACGCTGATACATCGCAATCAATGAACGCATTTGTACATCCTCGACGTTTGTCAAAAGTAAATGAATTGTTTGAGCGAAAAATTTATCGAGGGATGGTAGCATTTTTTGACATATTCGCATACCACTCATAGCAGTGGAGGCGATGTATAAAGCGAAGGGTAACAGGCAAAATATAGCGAGTGTGCTCAAATGTGGAGCAAGTATAGATGAAGGCCAATTAGCGCAGATGGCTAGTTAACGAGGTATTAAAAGTAGTGATGAAGCGTAGAGAAAAGTGAACGGCAGCGCTATACCTTAAAGTGGGTCAACTCATAGCCTAATTGCTGATAGGCTTTATATTTATGGCGACCTTCTTGGGTACTGGTGGCATCAGGTCTGATGAGCTCAAGGACTCGAGAGGGCTTGGCATTATTGGTCGCAGCCATAAAATCAGTCACAGGGCGTATCGTCGTATTGAGCACGATACCATTAAAGTCTGTTGGCATATAACTGCCGAGCAATACGGGTGCTAACGATTTGTTGGCATCAGAGTCAGTGGCTTTAGAATGAATATCCGACAAGCATTGATGCGGGATAAAGCTCGTGGCATCTTGTGCCCAAAGCACCTCATCTAGCGTTGACAGTAATGTCTCATCGTCGACAAGAATTAGCAAGGACTGTGTGCTTTTGTTCAGTGCTGTCTGAGTCAACTGACAAATAAAGCCCAAGAAATCTTGGGCTTTACTCTCACTTAATACATAAAAACTGATCTTCATAGAATGGTTTTCATAAAGTGTTTTATAAAATAGCATTTATCAATAGACGGTCGTTAATTGCACTGCCATTGATCGATTAAGCCATATCTGCGCTGTTTTTCAGATATTGCATAAATAGCGGTACTGGACGACCAGTCGCGGCTTTATCTTTACCTGAGTTCCATGCGGTACCAGCGATGTCTAAATGCGCCCATGCCTGACCTTCTTCAATGAATCGAGATAAGAAGCAAGCGGCAGTCACTGCGCCCGCACCTTTACCACCGATGTTTTGGATATCAGCAATAGGTGAGTCAATCAGTGCTTGATACTCGTCGTCTAGTGGCATGTGCCAGATAAGATCACCTGATAAATTGCTCGCATTCTCGAGATCAAACAATACATCTTCATCGTTACTAAAGACTGCTGAACGTACATGGCCTAGCGCAACCACACAAGCACCCGTCAACGTTGCAACATCAATGATGGCTTTTGGATTATAGCGCTGTACATAGCATAAGGTATCAGCCAATACCAAGCGACCTTCGGCATCGGTGTTCAAGATTTCAACAGATTTACCATTCATGGCTTTGACAATATCGCCTGGACGTGTGGCATCACCTGATGGCATGTTCTCAGCACAGGCGAGCGCACCGACAACGTTGATCGGTAGACGTGCTTCACATAATGCTTTGATAGTACCAAGTACTGAAGCTGAACCACCCATATCAAACTTCATCTCATCCATTGCCGCGCCTGGCTTGATTGAGATACCGCCTGAATCAAAGGTAACGCCTTTACCGACCAAGACGATAGGCGAATCATCATTGCTAGCTTGTGCATTATCGTCGCTAGCTTTGTCGGCTTTCTTAGCGGATTTTTTGGTTGGTAGTTTATCAGTGAGCGCTTTTTTTAGACCAGTCACTTTGGCATTACTAATCGTTTGCTCATTGGTGCCAGCGTTTGCACTAAATGAGGATTTACCGCGGTACTCCATGATGACGAGCTGACCTTCTTTGGTAGAGCCTTGAGCCACTGATAAGAAACAGTTCATTCCTAATGCTGACATCTCGTCTTCACCGAGTACCTTGACGGTCAATAGGTCAGGATAGGTTTTTGCAAGTTCTTGTGCTTGTTCTGCCATATACGCAGGGAAGCAAATATTACCTGGCTCATTAGCGACGTCACGAGTGAGGCTTTGACCGGCGAATACTGCCTCAGCAAATGCAAGTGCAGGCTGTAGTGAGTCATCAGCTAACAGATAAACATCAGTCAATACAGGCGTTGCTTGCTCAGATTTATATTTGTCAAAGCGGTAGCTGGCTGCCAATAGGTTTAGGGCAAATTGACCAAAATGGTTTTCTTCTAGCGCATCACCTAGTGCAACGGTAATAGACGATACCCGCTTTTGCGTGCTGCTATAGATGGTCTTGGCAATTTTTTGCAATACCGTATTGTTGAATTTGTCCGTGTTACCGACACCAACCAACAACAGCTGTACAGGGTTTTGTTTGGTGGTTTTTTTATCCCCTGCCAATGCATAATCAGCAACGGTCTCACATGCTGTTCCCTTAAAATGAGAGACTTCAATCAATTGCTCAATACGAGCGGTATAGTCAGTCAACACAGAGTCGGCTAGGATGTTTTTCTTGTCATCAACCAGGACTACCAGACAAGCGTCGTCTTTGCTTTTGGCTTCTTTTTTGAGAATTTTTTGCGTATGAGTCTTTGGCAGATGCTGAGATAATTTGATATTCATATAGTTATCCTTATTAGAGTTATGAGAATTACAGAGCTAATGAAAAATCTAGCGCAATTGCTTATGCCTGTTAGATTATTAGATTATTTGGCCTATAGAGCAATCACGATAGTGTAGCATATTGCGATGATAGTGCGCAGTTTGCAAAGATTAGGTAATAAGTCCGAACAAAATTGCTGTGTCAATTTACACTACAATACGACGATATATGTGGCTATGCCTAGTTCATAATGAGCCTTAGCTCATGACGCGCATTGAATGATGAGATACGGCGCTTATTACAGTTGCTATTAATGTGTCGAATTAATTATTAATCATTAACCAATTCGGCAGTCGTCACTAACGCACTAAATCTGTCCTGTAGCGCTGCCATCGCGGTGTCATGCATGACCTCAGCACTGATGGTTTTTCTAGTAGCACTTGGGAGATCGCGAGTGGCACAGGCGTCGTGACAGACAAAACTGTCAAAACCCAAATCGAATGCGGCGCGGGCAGTTGAGCTGACGCACATATGGCTCATGAAACCCGCAAAAATAATTTGTTGTTTGTTTGCAGACGAGAGTAGTGATTGTAGCTGCGTATCATAAAACGCATTGGGATGGTTTTTGACAATCACGGTTTCGCCATCATGCGGCTGTAGTTGCTCGACTATCTCGACGTTAGATGATAAAGGATCAAAGACATTACCATTTTCTGCACCATGATGGGTGATGTGAAAGATAGGGACATATTGCTGACGGGCTTTATCCAGCAATAGTCGTGCGTTGTCGATGGCCTTAGCGCCCGCTTGTCCCAGTGGCATGGCGCCATCGACGTATTCGTTTTGATAATCGATAAGTACGATAGCGCAATTTGACCAATCAAGTGTATCAAATGTGCCACCAGCAAGTTCAAGTAGGGTCGCGGGCGTAGATGTGGTATTAGTCATTGGTATTCTCCATTACATTAGATGACATAAAATTATTTTTATCCATCAGTCAGTCTAGCAATTAATAATAGAGATAGAGGTTCGATGATACGAATGACAAACAAACCTTTCCAAACTAAATAAATAAAAAACGTATTGGAGAAAACACTGTTAAACCAATTCCATATAAAATTTCACTAACGATTTATCCAATATTTGATATATTTATCGTCTGCCAATGGTAATGCGCTATCAGTAAGGTGTAAGTAATGTTTGCAAACACATTTCACAGCCATTTTTAGGCAAAACATGCTAGGATTAGCGGTTATATTTGTCGCTTGTATTTGTTGAGTAGGACTAATTAGTCACTCAGTAATTGTCACTATTATTTGACTGTTTATTTGACCGTATATGATGCCTATGATGCATTGTTATTGTGCTCAAATATGACGATAGATTCTCAATCAATCATGCGCATACCAACTGTTTAAGAGTACCCATTGTGATATTACGCCGCTATATGACTCGACAAGTTGCCTCGACCACTGCTTTGGTATTGGGGTTTTTGGTAGTAATGATGCTTGGCGGCCGTTTGATACGTTATTTTGGCATTGCGGCTGAAGGACGCTTGGATGTCAGCCTGCTATTCACGATTATTGGGTACAACCTACCGTATTTTCTAGAGTTGATATTACCGCTAGCCTTTTTTATCGCGTTGATGCTGGTGTTTGGTCGTTTATATGTTGATCAAGAAATGGCTGTCATCAATGCCAGCGGCGTGTCTCGCGGTAGGCTGGCTCGCTTGATGACACCATTGATATTAGTGTTGTTTGTTAGTGAGGCGGCGCTATCTATCGTTGGCAAACCATGGGGCGTGCGCTCATCCGAGGCCGTGTGGCAGCAGCAAGCTTTGACCAGTGCGTTTGATCTGATTCGCCCGAATGAGTTTATCAGTAGCGGTAATTATCATCTATACGTGGGTAGCCTCAGCGATGATAAGAAAAAACTACAAGATGTGATACTGATCCAATCTGAGCCGACGCCAAAGGGCAATGCTGGCAGAAGTGCTGATATGAATAATACGATTGATCAAGAAACCGCTGATCAAATGGGCATCTCTGATATGCCAAAAGACATTATAAATAGAGATATAAAAGACATCAGTAAAGATACCATTACGCTTGCCAAGCGTGCTGAGCAGGTCAATACTGGCAATAGTGGCGTGACCCAGTTGGATTTGTTTCAAGGTCGTCGTTACGAAGTGGGCGCAGGCAGCTTAAAGTACAATCAAGTCGCCTTTGATCGTTATCGCATCACGCTCACTGAATCCTCGCAAGACGTCATCACCGAAGACAATATCGAAACCCAAGCAATTGGGCCTCTATGGCAGGCGGCAACAGGTGACGCGCAAGCTGGCACCAATAATGCGCTGCGTGCTGCCCAAGGTGAGCTTGGCTACCGTCTGGCACTACCGTGGCTGATGATTATCGCACCGATGCTTGCTGTACCGCTTGCGCAAGTGCGTCCACGTCAAGGGCGTTGGCTGCGTCTATTTCCCTCTATCTTATTATTTGTCAGCTGCGCGTTAGGCATCATCTCGCTTAAGAACGCCGTGAGCAAAGGTAGCATTAGTGTATGGGCGTATGCATGGCTGGTCTTGGGTTTTATGGCACTAGCACTTTATTTGAATTGGGGTAGCCGTGTGCAACATCGATTGCGCTTTCGTAAACAAGAAAATAGATTAGCCGTCGCCACGCCTAGCAATGGTATGGATAATCAACACAATAGCTCACAAGGAGGGCAGTCTTAATGCGCTCTTTATCTGCTAAGTCTACAGGGGTTGGTCAGCTGGCCAAAAAACCTGCCAATTTAAAGGTCCTTGGCCGTTATGTCAAACTCAACGCCTTGCTTGCTATTATTGCGGCCGTCGTCGGTTTATGGGCATTGCAGCTGGTGTTTTCTTATTTGTCAGAGCTGGATTCGTTGGATGACAGTTATACAATGGGTCAGGCACTTAAATATATCTTTTATCGATCGCCCTACTTTTTAGAGCAATTCATCCCAACGGGTGCGCTGCTCGGTGCTGTCATAGGATTGGGCTTACTTGCTAATAAAAGTGAGCTGGTCGTCATGCGTGCGGCTGGGGTCAGCATCTATCGAATCGTTAGCTGGGTGCTACAGCCTGCTTTGATTTTTGTGTTACTGTCATTGGCGATCAATCAGTTCGTCTTACCGCACTCCAATCAATTGGCAAAGCAAATCAACGATGAGGACAACACCTCCCTAGTCACTTCGGTGCGCGGCTATTGGACGATACAGCCACGATTTGAGAACGCAGAAGATGGCAGCGCGACACCTGATGGCAGTGATATCTTATATATCGATTATGCCGATGTTCAGGGTAATATCGGTGAGGTAAAACGTTGGCATTTGGATAACAATGGCAATTTGCAAACCGCCGTTCATGCTAATGGTGGAAAGTATACGGGGCGTGAGCCTATCGATGTGACCAGTGACAAGCCAAGCGAGCAGTATCGCTATGAGTGGCAGCTAAATGATATGGTCAAGCTTAGCATCAATCAGGGCTTTGAGAGTAGCCAAGCCATTTCACCATCAGATACCCTCAGCTTACCATTTGCCCCAGAGTCTGTTTACTTGCTGACACGCAAGGCAGAGGACTTGTCATTGACGCAGCTGTACGAGCATCGCACCTTTATGCGCCAACAAGGTAATCGATCCTTAGATCATGAAGTGGCATTTTGGCAAAAACTGCTGTCACCTTTATCAATATTGTCGCTCGTCATCGTTGCTTGCTCATTCGTCTTTGGCTCGCTACGGACACACAGTTTGGGCTTGCGTATCGTAGTGGCGCTACTGTTCGGTCTGCTCTTTAGCTACATTCAGGACTTGGTTGGCTTTATATCGCTTGCTACAGGATTCTCGCCCATGCTTATGGTGCTGTTACCGATTATCGGTAGTGCAGCGCTCGGTGGCTACTTAATTAAGCGGCAGATGTAGACATGCTCTTGAATACGTAAATGAGCCAACAAAAAAGCACGCTAAATCTATTTTAGCGTGCTTTTTTATGACGATCTTTTATGGCTAGATACTAAAGATTATTCTTTGGTCGCCATGGTAATCGTATAGGTTTTACCTTGTTTGATCTTTTCGCTATTGCCAAACACTTCGGTAAACGAGCGCTTCATAAATTGGCGCAAGCCATTAATGGTCACCACATAAAAACGTCCACCTTTACGCATGCGGGCATAAGCATCGAGGAAATACAGATAATGTTGCTCTTTACCAACTTTGGCGGGCAAGTTCGACATCACCAAACTAAAGTCTTTGTCTTTTGCGACATGGTTAAATCCATTTGATAAATGCACATCAACGTTTTTTAGACCGTTTTTCTCACAGTTACGGCGTGCATATTCTACCGCCATAAAGTCTTTATCAATTAGCGTATGCTGACCATTTGGACATTCACGCGCTGCCGTCATACCAAGCACACCATAGCCACAGCCCAAGTCAATTGAATCATCATCGTTTTGGAAATCCACATAATCAAGCAGCATCAAGCTGCCATCATCGAGCTTTTGCGGTGAAAAAATACCCCACGTGGTCGCAAAATCAAACGGCTTACCCAGTACGTCTTGGCGAAAGTTAATGTCTTCGCGCCAGTGTTGGGCGTTTTTGAGGAGGTCAGCAGGTGGTCTATGGCTCATGGGATTCTCAGATAATAGATAGCTAAAAGGAGGTGCGTTGTCCAATTAGGACAGTGCGCATCGTGTGATTGGTATTGTAACGAGAAAAGGGTAGGTTTGCAGCATCGTATTACGGGAATCATTATGGTTGCCAAATTTAGCATGTAGAAAATACATAGAAGAAAAGATATTGGCAAGATTAGGTGAGAGGCTTACACTCAACTTTAACCCGATAGCTCTGAAGTAGTATGTATGGCAGACATTATATTTGTATCTAAAGTCGACTTCTGGATCGCGTTGATTTTATGGGTCGGTAGTTTATCACTTATCCTCATTCCATTATGGGAATGGCGACGGGGCAAAAGAGATTCGCGTATGCGAAACATACTGCTGATGATCATCTTACTGCCTTTCACCGTGCTAATGCTCATGCCGTTTTTTGGTACTAAACACACCTTAACCGATAGCCAGCTGTATGTGGATAGTGGCCTGTCCACTCAAACCATTGAGTTGGCAGATATCATACATATTACGCCAACTCGAAGCATGACGTCTGCAACAGCACTATCATTGGATAGACTTAAAATAGAATATCGGAATAAAGAAGTATTGATATCACCGAAAGATAGAGCAAGTTTTTATCAAGAAATACAAGCACGTAATCCCAAAATAGTGATAGATCTGGCAGATGACTAGCATGGTATTTTAATCATCTACATTGAAACCGTACTTAATGGAACTCAAGGTCAAAAATCAATGAATAGAAATGCTACAAACTTCTATGCTGATAGAGTATTCCGAGCAGCTACAGATACTAAAGGTTGTTTCGTTGCAGGTACATTAGTACATACCGACAAGGGTCTAGTACCTATTCAAGACCTAAAGGTTGGTGATAAGGTATTGTCTAAGTCAGAAGGCGATCCAAATGGTAAGTTAGGCTATCAAAAAATAACTGAAACGCATAAATTTGAGAATAAATCTATCTATCTTTTGCGCTTAGTAGAATTTTCTGAAAATGATGCCACTACAATATCAGAAGTTTTCTCAACACCAAATCATCCATTTTGGAAGGTAGATGTTGGTTGGACTCGAGCTGATCTGCTTAGACACGGCGATGAAGTCATATTAGCTAATGGTAATAAAGCAATTATTTTTGAATGGTCACCTGTACTAAGAACTAGTAACACTAACGTTGGTTGGGTCGCTGCCGATTTACAGAATCGAGGAGATAATACTGATACGGGATATTTGGTAGATTTTTCACATAATAAAATAACAACGCCATTCAATTTAGACAATTGGGAGGACTATGAGTATGTTAGTTATTGGGACTATGCACCTGAAGATACGACGTGGATGGACAGTTACGAAGAAAGGAGATTAAACGCAACGGTATACAATATTACAGTTGAAAATACTCATACTTATTTTGTTGGTGAAGATAGTATTTGGGTTCATAGCGCTAACTGTCATGGCGAATTCCCGAACCGCTTTTTTAATACATAGTCAAATACAAACGGCCCAAAAGGTAGGAACGAGCCAACCACGCCTGCAGGCAGCGCCCACAGTGGCATTTTGATTTTGTGTGCCGTGATAAAGAGCACAACGATATAGGCGATGAACAACACCCCATGCACAGGCCCGACATAGCTCACCATTTCAGGCATATCCATCATGTATTTGAGTGGCATCGCGATACACAGTAGCAGCAAAAAAGACGTGCCTTCCAAATAACCCATGATGGTCAGTTTTTTGAGCGCAAATGCTTGCGCTTTGGTGAGAGTAGGCTTGGAAGATAGCTGAGCTTGCGACACGGTGTATTCCTCTGACGATCATGAATCAATATTTAATGACAATTCTACTCACCAAGCTACCCAAAAGCTATCCACGCGGATGATGCGCTGCATGTAACTGCTGCAATCTTGCCGTCGCTACATGTGTATAGATTTGCGTCGTGGACAAGTCACTGTGCCCTAATAACAGCTGTACACTACGCAGGTCGGCGCCATGATTGAGCAAATGGGTGGCAAAGGCGTGACGTAAGGTATGCGGTGATAGTTCCTTATCAATACTAGCAATTTGAGCGTATTTCTTAAGCAAATACCAAAAGTTCTGCCGCGTCATATAGCCGCCTTGCGCAGTCAAAAACACCGCTTGGCAATTGCCAGATTTTAGATGGGCAATTAGATCGCCGCGCCCATGAGACAGGTAGTCTTCTAGTGCATCGCTGGCATATTCACCAAGTGGCACCAGTCGGGTTTTATTGCCTTTACCAGTGATTTGTAGCCAGCCAGAGTTTAGATTGACTTGTTCTAGCGACAAATTAATTAGCTCACTCACACGTAGGCCGCAAGCGTAGAGTACCTCTAGCATTGCTTTGTCACGCAGTCCAAGCGCCGTACTGGTATCAGGTGCGGCAAGGAGATTATCGACATCAGCCTCGGCTAAATCCTTTGGTAACGGGCGTCCGAGCTTTGGACTTTTGATACGCTCGCAGGGATTGTCTTCGCGCAGATTGCTCGCTATCATCCATAAATAGAACTGACGCAGACTTGAGAGCATACGTGCTTGCGTGCGCGGGGTTTTGTTATCTTGAGCGAGTATTGAGAGACAATGCAGCACATCATCAGGCTGCCAGCGTGTCAGGGCGATAGGGTTGGTCAACTCGCAAGAACGCAAGTCGCGCACATAAGCATTACGGGTACGCGTTGCCAAACCACGTGCCAGCATCGCTTGACGAAACTCCGTCATATAAGACGGTTCATCATCGACTGCCAGCGCTTTAGGTTGCCTTTGCTGTACAGCGCGGTCACGGCTCATAGGATGCTCGGATATAGGTCAGATATAAATTAACCACTTTTTTTCTTCACCACATAACGATAGAGCGTCACGCTTGCTGGCGTGGTGTCATCACTATCAACAGTGATTTCATCGGGGTCAGTATCTAGGTTGATATTTTCAGCCAGTGTCTCTTGACCGAGTAGCTCATGACCCAGATGACGACAGAAATTTGGAATGTCGCGCGTGGTAGCAGGATCAGTGGCCAGTATTTCAATCACCTCACCGCTATCTGCTTTGCGGATGACTCGGTGCAGCATCATGACAGGCTCAGGACAGATCAGCCCTTGCGTATCTAGGTGATGGTCGATGGTCGTATCTGGTATAGAAGTAGTCATAGTCATTATCGTAAAGCTAAGTAGATAGGTTAAAGAATGGATCGTTTGTTCAATCGCTTACTGAGGTGTACTGTCTAGATCGTCTACTGCTGCTGTCTCTTCGTCAGTATTTGCTACGTCTAAAAAGTTAAAAAAGCGCTTGAAACTGACCTTGAATAAAAATGCCACCCCAAGCCAACAGGACAGCCCTAACCATGCCGTATCGGCAAATAATAAGCCGCCGATCAATATGATGGTCGATACGCCAATACTCATGGCAATCATCGATGGCTGATTTAAGCGATAACGATAAACCACAAAAGCATCATAAAGTGTGATTGGAATGGTCAACGCAACCAAGGCGTAGGGCAGGTTGTAAAACAGTTGATACAGCAGCTGATTGTCATGAAACATCTTGATACTGGCAATGGTGCCAAATACTATAAAGGCCAAAATGGCCGCATAAATGAGATAGATCGCTATCTGATTTGCACGCTGCGCGCCTCTAATACGAGCAATAGCAAGCGGAGCAAAACCATGTTGCGACTTAGTGTGCAAGTCTTGGTCTAGGGCAGTGGTCATAGTAATCAGTCATTTATCTGTGAATAGGTACGATGTAGCAAAATGGTGCGATAGAGACAACAGTGTCTTTTACCTATTTTGCCTAATCAGTCTGCTTTGACCGCATCAATAGCGATACTACTATTTGGATCCGCAAAGTAGGTCGACATCAAGATACAAGCAGAGATATCATCAATCGGATCACGTTCATGCTTGATCCAGCCGTTGTCCCAGGCGATCTCTCTTGCTTCGATAGAGGTTAAACGCTCATCACATAATGATACGGTCACTGGCAAGCGCTGCTCCATAATTCTATGAGCTAGACGCCGCGCAAATTTATGTGCGCGTTTTGAGAGCATGGAGCTGCTACCATCCATATTAAGTGGCAGGCCGACCACCACCTGTGCCACGCCCCAGACTTTTATAATACCGATGAGATTGTCCCAGTCTGGCTGACCATTATTCATCGCCAAAATATCAAAAGCGCGTGCGGTTTGGGTCAGAGTATTACCAAGCGCCATGCCCATTTTCTTGACGCCATAATCTAGAGCCAAGATAAGATGCGGCTTTATTTCTGGCTCAGAGTCGCTAAGACCATTGACGTTAGACTCATTACTGTCAATGCCATTTATATCAAGATCATGATCTGTATCTTCTGTGCTATCTACTGTAAAAGTACTATCCACCATAGTGACGGCTATCCTTTATTTCTTTATCTGTATTCATAGAGCGCAATTCATAGAGCATATGCTATTAAGCATGACCGATGTCACTGCTAAGGTAGTCAAAGTTGACGCCGATTTTGTCAGCGGCGATTTGCCAGCGCTCTTCAAACGGCGTATCAAACAATAAAGTCAGATCGGCAGGGCAGACGAGCCAATCACCATTACCTAGTTCTTGGTCTAACTGTTTTTTGCCCCAGCTGGCATGACCCAAGCACAGTTGATAGTGACCGACGCCTTGACCTGCCGCGATACGCTTTAGAATATCTTGGCTAGTGGTGATGCAGACATTCTCTGAAATCGCAAAAGAAGACGCCCATTCAGGCTGACCTGTATGCAGCACAAAGCCCACCTCAGGATACATAGGGCCACCTTCTAAAGCCACATCTTCCATCACTTGCGGATCGGTCACCTCAATATCCAAATCTTCTAGCAGTTTACCCACTCGCGCCTGTTCTAACGGACGATTGACCATTAGACCTAGTGCACCGCGATTATCATGGCGACAAATATAAATGAGTGCCTGTTCAAACCTTGGGTCTGACAGCTCTGGTGCCGCAATTAAGAAATGATGGGTCAAATTGGTTTTAGACATAGAAACAAACGCAACCGAATAATAAGGGTGAGAGACCACTATATGGTGATAACCAATAGAAAAGCAAGATTCACGCCAACTACTATTGATAGCCACAAAGATTTAACAAGTACTTTTTTTGATTAATAGTGCTGGATAATTTAACGACAATTAATGTGTCATTTGACATCAGATAGCAAGCTACGAGCATGATCGCGAGTCACATCAGTGATCGTAACGCCACCAGACATACGCGCCAGCTCATCTACCTGCGCGCTGTTGGTCAGGATGATCAGCTCACTTTCGGTCTGTTCTTGATGGTGCTTTTGTACCAAAATATGCTGGTGCGCTTGCGCCGCGACTTGTGCTTGGTGAGTGATCGCGAGCAATTGCTGCGTTTGCCCAAGCGTGCGTAGCAACTCGCCGACCACCTGCGCCGTACCGCCACTGATACCGACATCGACTTCATCGAATACCAGCATAGGCTTAGCGGCATTGTTATCAGCGTTGGTTGCCTGCAAGACTTGCATGACCAGCGCCATTCGCGACAGCTCGCCACCTGAGGCGATTTTATGTAGTGGCTGCATGGGCATACCGACATTGGCACTGAACAATAAATCAATATCGTAGCAGCCGTGTGCATTGTACTGGCTAGACTCTGTCTTTTTGGTAAAAACAAACTCGCAGCGCGCATTAGGTAAAGCAAGCGGTTGTAGTTGTTCTATAAGCTGTTTGCTAATGGTTGGTGCCGCTTTTGTACGCTCTTTATTTAGCTGTGTGGCCAGTGCTAGATAGTCCTGCCAAGCTTGCTCAATTTGCGCGGCCATCGCATCACTGCTCGGCTCGTTTTCTAACTGCTCTAATTGCTCTTGCCACGCTTTTGCTTCATCAATCAAATCGCTTGCTGGCAAGTTGTGCTTACGTGATAAGCGATGACCCAAACTGATGAGATTGTCTAGTGCTTGCAAGCGCTCAGGGTCAGGTAGCTGCTGCTCGGCATAATCTGATAGTAGCGCCGTCACCTCGGTGATTTGTTGCTGCGCCAAATGCAGCTGCTCAGAGGCTTGCTCAAAGGTTTGGCTGACACCAACTTGGTGATCGCAAAGCTTGATTGCTTGCCCAAGCAACGTCATCACATCTGGCTCATCGGTATCGTTGTCGAGCAGATGCAAGCCATGGCTGGCCTCTTGCATTAAGGCTTCAATATTAGAGAGCTCCTCGTGCTCAGATTCAACTTCTGCATAGTCCACAGCCAATAGAGGGGTGATGTCTGCCAGTTGGCTCTGTAAAAGTTGAATACGATCTTGACGCTGAGCCTCGCGACTTGCAATATCATCAGCGCGACGCTTTAGCTGCTGATACTGCTGATAGCTACTCGCAGTTTGGATGGCTAGCGGTGTTATCTGTGCCATCTCATCGAGCCAATTTACCACAAACTGCGGCTTGAGTAAGGCTTGCTGAGCATGTTGGCTATGAATATTGACCAGTAATGCGCCCAAGCTTTTTAGCTCAGCCAAACTGGCGGGCGAACCATTCAACCATGCTTTTGAGCGACCAGTATTGCTCAGCTGCCGCCGAATAAGTACTTCAGGCTCGTCTAGCGCCCGATCATTTTTGGCAAACCATTCGGCAATGACGCTGTTGTTTGCTACATCAAACTGAGCATAAATGTCTGCATTGTCTGCGCCATGTCTGACCATCGCGCTGTCTGCGCGTGCGCCGACACACAAGGATAGTGCATCCAGCAATAACGACTTGCCAGCCCCTGTTTCACCAGTGATGACATTGAAGCCTTCAGCGACACTCAGCTCATGCTGAGCGATCAACGCAAACTGATGTAAAGTTAATGATACTAGCATCAACGCCTCTCATGACAGACAATGAACTTCGTATAAATATTAAGAAGTCATCTATAAAATAAGGTAAATAAAGAAATGAATTTATCTATTTAACGACAATAACTAGATAAATATTGTAGGCAAACAGTATGGTGTTAAATGTGCGTAAATACAAACGTTAAGGGAGTGTATAATCAAATTTGTGATTGGAAGATTACCACAAAGTCATCAAAAACTGGCAATGAGTAATCGCTGTAATATCAATCATTAAGCGGGTTGATTATAGCAAAACCATGTCTATATACTAAGCGCGATTTCGGACAAAATTCATAAAAATAGACCCAGTATCACGATGCGTTAATGGTACAAAAGCAGATAAATAAGTCTATTTGAGCTAAGCATTAAACAGTATTTTCCTAGTCGCTTTAACAAACTTTATAGAGATAATGTGGTAGCATAATCTCACATAATGATAAACTCTTCTTGTTATATTGATGAAATACGGTGCATGACAACGAGTCATGATTTTGTAAAATTACAGGCGTATAGTGAGAAGAATATGCCAATCAGTCATTATTCCAAAGCGTTTTCATAGAACCTGTGGCTACTCTTAGCACGCAGATATCTAGTAGAGAAGGATACCGTACTTAGTGCAGAGAGGTGTGTCGATGACGCAGCTCTAGCGGTAACCAGTTACTTATTTTTTAGTTTTACCATAATTATTTGATAAGGAAGCCACTATGACAGCGGCGCAATTTACTAACGTAACAGTTAATGCCCAAGCGACAGTATCTTATGATGGTCGCTGTTCCAGCCATACCATTATGTTTGAAGACGGTCGTCACAAAACCTTGGGCGTGATCTTACCTTGTGATAACTTGGTTGAGCATTATCACTTTAGTACCAATACATCCGAGCGTATCGAAATTACTGGCGGCGAGTGTGAAGTGAAAATTAATGGTGATGACGAGTTCAGCTACTACCGTGCTGGTCAATCATTTGTCGTCGAAGGCAATAGCGGTTTCAATCTACGTACCGAAGAAATCGTCCAGTATGTTTGCCATTTAGAAGGTTGATATTATCAACAATGCGATTAAGTTAACATTGGCTGCAATTAAGCTAGTACCATCAGTGAATAGCTAACGCCATCAAATCTTAATGACCAAACAATAAACAATATCAGATTGGTATTGTTTATTTCTGTTTTTAGTGCTGACCTAATCGCTTCCTCATTGGCAACAAGTTGCAGTGCTCAACGTCGATAATATTCTTCTTATTCCATCGCTTAGCGCGATATCCACCTAATATTTAATAGGCCTATTATGGCAAAACCCCTTTATTTTTACGGCATTCATGCCATTGATGCGTTACTTAAACACCGCCCTTTGGATGGTCTTAGCTTGTTTGTGCAACAGGGCCGCGAGAGTGACAGCCATGTACAAGCCATTATGGCTGAGGCGGAAGCTAATGGTATCAGTATCCAGCCGACCCAAAAAGATAAGCTGACACAGCTATGTGGTAGCCCGCAGCATCAAGGCGTGGTACTCAATGCTCGTCCGCTAGGTTTTGCTGATGAAGGTCTGCTTGATACCATTATTGGGCGCGAACAGTGCTTATTATTAGTGCTAGATCAAATCACAGACGCACATAACTTTGGCGCTTGCTTACGTACAGCCGTAGCAATGGGTGTGGACGCCGTGGTTTGTCCGAAGCACCATGCAGCAAGCCTAACGCCCACAGTGGCTAAAGTATCCGTTGGTGCCGCAGAAATGATGCCAATTATTAGTGTCACCAATTTGGCACGTACACTGTCGCAAATCAAAAACGCAGGAGTATTTGTGTTTGGTACGGCACTCAATGCCGATGCGAAGCCCATCCATGCCGCTGATCTGACTGGCAAAACCGCCATCATCATGGGGTCAGAAGGAGAAGGGATGCGCCGCCTAACAATGGAGAGCTGCGATGAGCTGGTCTATATTCCAATGTCAGGAAACGAGCATGGCAACCTACAAAGCTTAAACGTAAGCGTCGCTACTGGTATGGCTCTATATGAGGTTAATCGCCAGCGAACTTTAGCTGCTGGGCAAGCGTAAGGTACTCTTGGTGTAGAGGTTCTAGCTGTAAGTATAGAGAGGCAAGGTCGCTCTCGTTGAGTATGACATCGTCTGCATGACGATTGCGCTCTTCACGACTGAGCTGGTTGGTCATAATGGCTTTAATTTTTTGAATACTTTGATCATCACGCTGACTGGCACGCGCAAGTTGCGTGTCTTCGGTGGCATCCATCACAAGGATACGTTGACACAAATTGGCAAGACCCGCTTCTGCTCCCTCAATGAGTAGAGGTGCGGACAATACCACATAAGGTGAGGTACTAGACTCTAACTGTGCTTTCGCTGTCTCACGTATCGCTGGATGCGTGATCGCCTCAAGCTCAATAAGCGCTTCAGGGTTTGCAAATACATGCGAGCGTACAGCGGCTCTATCCATTGACCCATCACCATTCAATACCCAATCACCGAATCTTTTTTGGATTTTGCGCAGAGTATCGCTGCCTTTAGTAACGATCTCATGAGCGATCACATCGGCATCGATAATATCGATCCCTTGCTCAGAAAACCAAGCACTAGCAGCGGATTTGCCACTACCGATCCCGCCTGTTAAACCAACGACGAGCGTCTTGTTTTTTGTCTGTAGACTTTGTGGTTGACGCGAATAAGATTGTGCGACTTTATTTGACATAATGATGGCTTATTTGACAGAGATAGTAAAAGCAGTGACTAGTGAAGAAATTGCTTATCAATAATTGTGCTTATAGATTAGGGTAAAAAACTTACTATCAAGACTTAGTAAGTATACATACCAAGATACCAGCTGACGATATCTGAGCCGTATAACAAAGCAACAATACCCGCGATAGCAATGTAAGGACCAAAGGCAAAAGGCCTGCTCTCACCTTGTTTTTTCATCAAGATGATCCCGACGATTGACCCAAGCAAGGATGATAATAAAATAATTAATGGCAACATCATGGGCCCGAGCCAAGCACCTAATACTGATAGTAATTTAAAATCACCTTGTCCCATTCCATGTTTCTTAGTGATTAAATAGAATACTTTGACGACGATCCACAGGGATAAAAATCCAAAGAGCAATCCCCATATCGACTGCGTTGGCGAGACAAACCAGCCTTGTGAGTTGACCGCCAATCCTAGACCTGCTAGTGGAAAAGTCAGGCGATCGGGTAATAGCTGCGTATCAAAATCAATACCTGTTAGAGCCACTAGTGTCCACACTAAAACGAGCGCTGACAATCCAGTTGCATTGACGCCGAATTTGTAGATCACGAGCACCGATAGTAAAGCGGTTACTGACTCAACTACAGGATAACGCAAACCAATAGCAGCTTTGCAGTTTGAGCAGCGCCCTTTTAGTGCCAGCCAGCTGATTAAGGGGATGTTTTCATACCATCTGATCTTATGAGCGCAATAGGGGCAGCGTGAGGCAGGACGACTCAAAGTAATGGGTTGGTCAGCAGCCACGACATTCGCTATAGGTAGCGTATGCTCGCGTGGCATATCTGCCTGTTCGATCATAAATTGGCTACATTCTTGTCGCCAACCATAAATCATCATAAGCGGGATACGATGAATCACAACATTTAAAAAACTGCCAACACAAAGACCTAACAAACCAAATACGACCAAGGCTAGAGCTATATTTTCTTGTAGTAACTGTATGAATTGCATTAAATCATTATCCTACGACCGAGCCCATTTGGAAGATTGGTAAGTACATCGCAATGACCAGACCACCAACTAATACACCCAGTACAGCCATGATCATAGGTTCCATTAAGCTGGTCAAACCATCAACGGCGTTATCGACCTCATTCTCATAATAGACAGCGACTTTATCTAGCATTTCTTCCAAGCTACCAGATTCTTCGCCGATACCCACCATTTGAATGACGAGACTTGGGAATAAATTAGTTGAACGGATGGAGAACTGTAGTTGTTGACCAGTAGAAACGTCATTTTTGACCTGTTGAGTGGCGTTATAAAACACAACATTATTGGTCGCACCAGCAGTAGAATCTAGCGCATCAATGAGAGGTACACCAGCGGCAAAAGTCGTAGATAGCGTACGAGCAAAACGCGCAATAATTGCTTGGTAAGCAATATTGCCAAAAATTGGTGCTTTTAGTACCGCACGATCTAAAAAGTCACGGAATTTTTTAGAGCGTTTTTTGGCTTCTGAAAATCCGATAATAGCCCCACCGATAAAGATAATTAAAATAAACCACCATGCTTTCATCCACTCAGACATACCAACTACCATTTGAGTAAAAGCAGGTAGCTCTGCGCCAAATGACTCAAATAGGTCTGAAAATACAGGCACGACTTTTATTAGTAGAATCATAGTAACGACAATGGCAACTATGATGACAGCAATCGGATATTTTATTGCTTTCTTAATCTTTGCTTTTAGTAGTTCGCTTTTTTCTTTGTAAGTCGCTACACGCTCAAGCATGGTCTCTAGTGCACCCGATTGTTCACCAGATTCGACGAGTGAGCAGAATAGATCATCAAAGTAACGAGGGTGTTTACGTAGGGCGGAAGCAAAGGTACCACCTGCTTCGATATCAGCTTTGATTTGTAGCACCAAGTCTTTCATACTCGGATTATCAAGCGAATCTGCTACAATTTCAAAAGATTGAGTCAGCGGGACACCTGCTTTCATCATCGTTGCCAATTGCCGCGCAAAAATCGCAATATCAATGGCTTTAATTGGTTTTTTGAAGGTATAGAGCGGTTTTGGTTTCTTCTTGATACCTTTAACCGTGATCCCTTGCTTGCGTAAAGTTGCTTTGGCTAACTCTAAGCTACGACTAGTGGTTTCACCTTTTACCTTTTGCCCGCGTCGATTCACGCCATCATAGACAAAGTCCAATAGCATGTCAGTCTTAGCTTTTGCCATATTATTACCCTCGAAATTGTCTAATATAGATATTGCAAACATGAAGCAGGATACCAGGCAGAATTGTTGGCTGGCATACTTTATTTTAGCGCAAAAAACCAGTGACTATCTGTTTTATTTTTAGGTATATCTATCAGACAATATTTCTAAGTTAGAAGCTTTTAGAAAGAAACATATTAGAAGGCTAATAGTTTATTATACGACTGAATATTTATGCTACTTATTCAGAAGTAACACGCATCATTTCTTGAATACTGGTGACACCTTGCAGAACTTTTAAAACCCCAGAACGGCGCAGATCTCGAAAACCATTTTTGAGCGCTGCATCTTTGATATCTATGGCATTGCCATCTTCCATAATGATACGTGAGATGTCGGGGCTGACCTTCATCACCTCATAAATACCCACACGACCTTTGTAACCTTCACGGCACTCATTACAGCCTACTGGCTCATAAATCACATTGTCTGAGTTGTCCAAGTCTGCATCAGTAAAGCCGATCTCTAGTAGGCTTTGCCGTGGAATATTGATCGGTTTCTTACAGTTCTTGCATAACCGCCGCGCCAAACGTTGGGCAATGACTAGGTTGACTGACGTTGCAATGTTAAAAGAAGCCACACCCATATTACGCAAGCGCGTCAACGTCTCGGGTGCTGAGTTGGTATGCAGGGTTGAGAGTACCATGTGTCCTGTTTGTGCCGCTTTAATAGCGATCTCGGCAGTCTCCAAGTCACGAATCTCACCAACCATGACAATATCGGGATCTTGACGCAAAAAAGACTTGAGCGCATTAGCAAAGGTTAGACCAACTTTAGCGTTGACATTGACCTGATTGATACCCTCAAGGTTAATCTCCACAGGGTCTTCGGCGGTTGAGATGTTGGTAGCACCAGTGTTTAAAATATTGATACCCGTATAAAGAGAGACAGTCTTACCAGAACCAGTGGGACCAGTAATTAGGAGCATACCTTGCGGTTTGTGCAGCGCTTCTAAAAACATCTCCTGCTGATCGGGTTCATACCCTAGCGCATCAATACCAAGCATGGCTGATGAAGGATCTAGGATACGCAAAACGATTTTTTCACCGAACAAAGTTGGTAACGAGTTCACACGGAAGTCAATGGCTTTAGTTTTAGAGATTTTGAGCTTGATACGTCCATCTTGCGGTACCCTACGCTCTGAGATATCCATCTGTGACATGACTTTTAAACGCGCTGCGATTTTGTTGGCCAGTTGGACTGGCGGATTGGCTATCTTTTCCATAACACCATCAACACGAAAACGTACTCGGAAAGATTTTTCGTAAGGTTCAAAATGCAGATCAGAAGCACCCATGCGAATAGCATCGACCAGCATTTTATTGACGAATTTTACAACAGGTGCCTCATCTACCCCGTCGCTAAGCTTCGTTTCACCGTCATCGTTACCTTCATCACCATCTTCAAAACCAACATTTAAGTCACTGTCAGAGAAGCTGTCAAAGCTCTGCATCGTATCAGCGTAAACGCTTTCGATACGCTTTTTTAGCTTGTTTTCTTCAACAACAATCGTTTCAATAGACAAGCGAGAATTAAAGGCAATGGCATCAATAGCATCAACACGAGTTGGATCACTGAGCGCTACAAATAAGCGTTGTCCGCGCTTAAATAGTGGCAATGCATTAAACTTACGGACGATTTTTTCATCGACTAAATCCTTTGGAATGACATCAGTGCTGAGCGCATCAAGATCGAACAAGGGATCGCCAAAGGCTTGTGATAACATTTGGGCAAGGTGATAAGAATCCGCCAGTTTATTATCTACAAGGTACGGCACCAATCCTATTTGCTGCTGCTGCGACTCAATCTGTGCCGTTTTCATATTTGCTTCGCTAACGACACCATCACTGATGAGCTGCTGCGCCAGACCACCATATTTACTGGTTGTAATAGACATTATGACCTCTCCTTGATAAAGGGTTTGTACACCGCTTTAGAATACAGACTACTATATATGTTTTAATATATTTGCGGTAATCGATACGTATTTTGATTCAGCAAGTTATTTTTACTTCTTTCGTAATAACTTAGAAAGCGTTTAATAATATTTAATTTCTGTTAAACACAACATACGATTTTAATTGATTTTAGTTTAAAGGCTTTCTACAAACGATTAAACAATCAATACATCAAAATCTCTGCTTTTAGCTGTCATTTTTGAACATAGGTATTGAAAAGCGCTGCTGCTTCTGGCAGCACACTACTATAGCACTTACGAATTATTTGTTATACTGGCGCGCATATGAGCCGAATTGGCGCGAATACATGAGACAAGGTAAATAAGTATGCAAGCTTGGGTGATCGGTAATTGGAAACAGAATCCAGCAACTAGCCATGATGTTGATGTGCTGTTAGATGACCTGCTAACTAAGGTTGATGCTAAAAATCAAGCTAAAACGCCAACCTCTAGTAGTCAATGCAAATTGATGGTAGCACCAAGCTGTATTCATTTGGCCGCAGTCAGTGCACGCTTAGCAAATAGTTCAATAATCAGTGCCGCTCAAGACGTGAGCGCTCATAGTGCAAGCACAGGCGCTTATACGGGAGACTGCTCAGCACAGCAAGTCGCAGATACAGGAGCCACTTGGACAATACTTGGTCACTCTGAGCGTCGCCAGTATCATAAAGAATCTCATGACTGTCTAATAAATAAACTGTCTCATGCGTTTTCTCAGAATCTTGGCGTGGTGTTCTGTATCGGCGAAACGCAAGAACAGTATGATAATGGTCAAACACTTGACGTTATTAATGAACAACTCTTAGTGATTAAAGATATGCTTGTTCAGCAACCAGATTTAGCAGCATCGTTATCTGAAAAGCTACTCGTCGCTTACGAACCTGTCTGGGCAATTGGTACTGGCAAAGTGCCGACTGTGGCAGAAGTGAGTAAGACTCATCAGCATATCAAGCAAACCGTTGCGGGCTTTGCTGACATAGCAGATACGATTACCGTGCTGTATGGCGGTAGTGTCAATGCTGGTAATGCCGATAGCTTTGCTGCTGACCCTATGATTGATGGTGCTTTGGTTGGCGGGGCTTCATTAAAAGCAGATAGCTTCTTAGCGATCGCTGGTGCTTTTAGTCAAGCGAATGCTGAATCAAATAAATAATGCTCAGATATCAGTATCATAGCTGATAGACAGTATGGTTTTATCAGTTGGTAAAAGTAGGTTTAACAGTACCCTTGCAATCGTGTACAATGCGCCTTATTTATATAATCGATTTGGCATTATCAGATGCTAGTCCTTATTTTTATTAACCTTACGTTTTATTTTCCGTTATCAGTCGTCATTACGCGGCAAAAGAGGCCACCATGTTTACGTTTATATTAGCCCTGCATATTATCGTGGCCATTGCCATGATCGGCTTGATTTTGATACAGCATGGTAAAGGGGCAGACGCTGGGGCTTCTTTTGGTGCCGGCTCATCAGGTACGGTATTTGGTGCAGCGGGAACCGCCAACTTTTTGACGCGTGCGACTGCAGTATTAACGGTCATATTCTTTATTACCAGTATGACGCTGGCGGTGCATGCGCGTAAGCAGGCTGAAGATCAGTTTCGTCTAGATGCGCCAGTGTCAGCACCACAAACGCCGCGTCCATTGACACAAAATCCCGAATAAGTAGTTTTGAGTAGTCAGCGCTTGCTATTTTGGTAGGTTACATTTACAATGCTTTTCTGTTTTCGCAAGTCCTTATCTATTAATGCCTACCTTACGCATTATATATAGTAGATAGGAAGTTAGAGAGCAGGGTAATAAAATGCGATTGTGGTGGAATGGTAGACACGCCATCTTGAGGGGGTGGTGGCGAAAGCTGTGGGGGTTCAAGTCCCCCCAATCGCACCAAGTTTCACGGACGCCGCATAGCGTCAGGTTGGATTTTTAGTAGTAACCACTTAATTTATACTTATTTTAAATAAAGTGTTGACACTTCTACATTATCTCCCTATAATATGCGTTCTAGATTGATGCGGGGTGGAGCAGTCTGGTAGCTCGTCGGGCTCATAACCCGAAGGTCGTTGGTTCAAATCCAGCCCCCGCTACCACTTTTTATACTGATGTTTTGTACACTAAATTTGTCAGTACCGATTAACCCACCATAACGTTTGTGGGTTTTTTTGTATCTGAAGGTCAGTGTTATCGCGGTATCTATCCTACTTATGCTAAGCTCTAGGTCTATAGAGTACGATATTACTCGTCACTGGTCATCATCGGCCGCCACTGGCACGATGCTCCTTAAGCAACACTATCTTTTATTCCTCACGTTTTTATCGATAGTAGTGCTTTATAACTAATAAAAGCATTGTTTGGCTGAGCTTGATGTTTTTTAGGCTCGTCCCTATATAAACGCACAACACCTGTTATATGTTTGTGGTTTACCATTATATAATGACCGTAATTCTTACTATATATAAGTACGAAAAGAGCAAAGCTTTGATACGGTTTACTAAGTACGATAGATAAGCGAATAGGAAAATACAAAGAGATTATGAAGCTTTCGACTAAAGTTGCAGAACTGACTAATATTATTGCCCCTGCTGTGGCCGCTTGCGATGTGTCGCTATGGGGTATAGAATTTGCGCCACAAGGCCGCCGCTCTTTATTGCGTATTTATATTGAGGCATTGCCAGAAGAGCAAGCTCAAGATAAGCACGTCACTATCGAAGACTGTGCCGCAGTTAATCATCAAGTAAGCGGTATCTTAGAAGTTCATGATCCTATCGCTGGTGAATATATTTTAGAAGTGTCTTCACCTGGTTTTGACCGTGCATTTTTCTCAGATGAGCAGATGCATGCCTATGTGGGTCAAACAGTAAGCTTGCGTTTGATTCAAGCTATCGGCACAGGTGATCAAAAACGTCGTAAAGCAACAGGTACATTAGATAGTATCGATGATAAAGCTTTAAAACTGACGTCAAGCGATGGTGAGCAGTTTGAGATTGCATTAAGTAATATTGATAAAGCCAACTTAGTTTACGAAGATGCCTAAATATATTGTTAGGCAACTGCTCATAGAGTAGCAGTGTCATCTTCAAATAGCTTATGTGGCTTATAGCAACTATATAATAGCAACACCCAAATTATAAAATTTAAGTCAATTAAAAAATGATAGGACAGGTATAGCATGAGTCGTGAAATCTTAACGGTAGTAGAAACTGTCAGTAATGAAAAGGGCTTAAATCCTGAAGATATCTTTGAAGCCATAGAAGACGCTTTGGTGGTATCAACCAAGAAAAAAGTATATACCGAGCAGCCAGAAGTGGCTGTGCGAGTAGCTATCGATCGTGCAACTGGCGATTATGACACTTATCGTTACTGGACCGTGGTTGCAGATGAAGACCATGAAATGCCTGCTTGTCAGCTTGCTATCACAGATCTTGATCAAGAAGAATGGTCAATTGGTGATATCAAAGAAGAGCAAATCGAATCGATTGAATTTGGTCGTATTGCGGCTACTCAAGCAAAACAGGTCATCATCCAAAAAATCCGTGAAGCTGAGCGTGCACTTGTTGCAGACGCTTTCGAGCCACGTGTTGGTGAAATGATGTATGGCGAAGTCAAGAAACAGACACGTGATGGCTATATTATTGACTTGGGCGACAATGCTGAAGGTTACTTGTCACGCGATCAAATGTTGCCACGTGAGCAGCTACGTGCAAAATCGCGTATCAACGCCATCTTATACCATGTAAACCGCGAAAACCGCGGTGCACAGTTATTGTTGTCTCGCACGCATCCTGAAATGCTATCAGCATTGATGCAAAAAGAAGTACCTGAGATCGCAGAACAAATTATTGAAATTCGCAATGTCGCTCGCTTGCCTGGCACCCGTGCTAAAATAGCCGTGAAGACCAACGATCATCGTATTGACCCAGTCGGTGCCTGTATTGGTATGCGTGGTACACGTATCCAAGCAGTACAGCAAGAGCTAGATGGTGAGCGTATTGACGTCGTGGTATGGTCAGATGATCCTGCTCAGTTCATCATCAGCTCTTTAGAGCCAGCTGATGTCAGCAGCATCATCTTAGATGAAGACACTCAAACAGCAGATATTATCTTTAGCACCAATGATCAGTTGGCGCGTGCTATTGGCTCTCAAGGTCAGAACGTACGTCTAGCTTCTGAGTTGACTGGTTATAAGCTAAATATGATGCTTGAAGAAGAGTACAAACAGCGTCAAGAAAACGAATCAAAAGCATTCATCGAATTATTTTATGAGCGCTTAGAAGTTGATCAAGACTTAGCACAGGCATTGGTTGATATAGGTTTTACCAGCATCGAAGAAGTCGCCTATGTGCCCGTTGAGACCTTCTATGACATCGAAGGCTTAGATGATGAAGCAATCGATATGATTCAAGAACGTGCTAAAGACGTCGTCATTGCTGACGAGCTGGTCAAACAACAGAACATGAAAGAGCCAAGTCAAGAGCTCCAAGAGCTTGAAGGGATGACAGTCAGCTGGGCCTATAAAATGGCACAAAAAGACATTATTACCGTTGATGATTTGGCAGAACAAGCCGTCTTCGATCTAGAAGATATCGAAGGATTAGACTCTGAAACTGCAGGAAAACTCATCATGAAAGCTCGGGAATCTTGGTTCGATGAATAAGCGGTAACTGCATATCGCTGTCTTTTGGTGATATGCTATTGAGAATAAAGTGCTGATATCTATTTATAAATATCAGCCTTAACCCAATCATTTGTAGCCAACAACTGAATTGAACATATAGCAAATAATAGACAGTAGGTGATAATAAATGGCAGATAAGACCGTCAAAGAACTGGCAGAAATGGTAGGCAAAACTACAAGTGCTGTAAAGCAGCAATTAGTAGATGCTGGCCTGCCTGCTCGCGCAGAGGATGACTTAGTCACCGAGCTTGAGCAAGAAAAGCTGGTGACGTATTTAAAACAAAGTCATGGTCAACAAGAAAAGCGTCGTATTAGTCTGAAGTCTAAGACCACTAGTACCGCGCGTGTGACTGGCTCTTCGGGCAAATCTAAGAGCGTCAATGTTGAAGTGCGTAAAAAGAAAGTATTCGAAAAGCCTGATCCAGAAAAAATGGCTGAAGAATTAGCAGCGCGTGAGCAGGCTCTCATTGAGTCTCAAGAACGTGCCGTCAAAGAAGCTGAAGAACGTGCCGCTACTAAGAAAAAAGCGGAAGAGCGTCAAGCGGCAACTTTAGCAGCGATGCGTGCAAGTCTAGGCTCTAGTAAAAAATCAGACGACAAAAACGATGATATCTCCACCTCAGTTGTCGTTAAAAAAGGTGGTAAAGCGAGCAAAGCCACTGTTGAAGTTAAGCCTAAAGAGCAGCCAAAGAAAAAAGTTGCTGCTACTAAGCCTAAAGTGGAAACCGCTGCTGAGCGTAAAGCTCGCGAAACGCGTGAGAAAGAAGAAGCGCGTCTGCGTGAAATCGAATTAGAGACCCGCCGTACTCAAGCTGAAGAAGCACAAAAACGTACACTTGAGCAAATGCGTAAAATGGCTGGTAAATATACCGACCGTGAGCCTGTTACTGAAGTGCGTAAAGATGAACCATTGGCTGAAGGTCTGGTCGGTGACGCATTAGAAGAATCATTTGAAAAAGAGCGTCGCGAAATCAAACGTGGTGCAAATAGCACGGGTACTCGCGGTCGTCGCCGTAAGAATCAAGATGAGCGTGAAATCAAAAACCGTAAAAACGGTTTGCGTTCAACACAAGCTTCACAGCATAAGTTTGAAAAACCAGTCGAAAAAATCGTCTATGATGTTGAGATTAGTGAGCAGATCTCAGTTGCTGATCTTGCTCAGCGTATGGCGGTTAAAGCTCGCGAAGTCACTAAGCTACTCATGAAAATGGGCGAAATGGCTCGTGAATCAGACACGATTGATCAAGCAACTGCAAGTTTGCTGGTTGAAGAGATGGGTCACAATCCAGTACCAGTCAGTGATACCAAAGTGGAAGACGATCTACAAGATGCCGTTGATGAGCGTAGCAGTAACGTTCAAACACGTCCACCAGTAGTGACGATCATGGGTCACGTTGATCATGGTAAGACATCACTACTTGATAAAATTCGTGAAACGAAAGTTGCGAATGGTGAAGCGGGTGGTATTACTCAGCATATCGGTGCTTACCACGTAAAAACCGATCGCGGTGTTATCACTTTCCTTGATACTCCAGGTCACGCAGCGTTTAGCGCAATGCGTTCACGCGGTGCTCAGGCAACTGATATTGTTGTACTTGTCGTCGCAGCTGATGATGGCATGATGCCACAAACGGCAGAAGCGATTGATCATGCGCGTGCTGCTGGTACGCCAATCATTGTTGCTATTAATAAAATGGATAAGCCAAGTGCTGATCCTGACCGTGTTCTCAATGAACTGACAACGAAAGAAGTCATCTCAGAAGAATGGGGCGGTGACACACCAATGGCTCGTATCTCTGCCAAAACTGGCGAAGGTATCGACGAGTTGCTAGAGTTTATTAGCTTGCAAGCTGAGCTAATGGAGCTAGAAGCTCCACTAGATGGTGCTGCACAGGGTGTGGTCATCGAATCAAGACTTGAAAAGGGTCGTGGTCCTGTTGTTAGTGTCCTAGTGAAGAAAGGGACATTGAAGCAAGGCGACTTGGTTTTAGCCGGTGAGCACTATGGTAAAGTTCGTGCACTAACTGACGAGCATGGCCAACGTATCAAGTCGGCTGGTCCGTCTATCCCTGTAGAGATTTTGGGCTTGCCTGAAACACCTGCTGCTGGTAGCGAATTCCTAGTTGTGACGGATGAGAAAAAAGCGCGCGAAGTTGCGGACTTTAGAACCAACCGTGAGCGTGAGCGTCAACTTGAACGTCAAAACGCCATGCGTCTAGAGAGTATGTTCGATCAAATGGGTCAAGGCGATGTGTCATTCTTGAACATAGTATTGAAGACAGACGTACGTGGTTCACTTGAAGCACTACTAGCTGCATTGAACGAGTTGTCTACTGATGAAGTCAAAGTCAGAGTCATCAGTTCAGGCGTTGGTCCTATCTCTGAGTCTGACGTAACACTTGCCGAATCTAGCGAAGCGGTATTGTTGGGCTTCAACGTCCGTGCAGATGCCACCGCACGCCGTAAAGCAGATACTGCTAACATGGATATTCGCTACTATAGTGTCATCTATGGTTTGATCGATGATGTGAAATCTGCAATGAGCGGTATGCTAGCTCCTGAACATCGTGAGAAAATCCTTGGTGTTGCAGAGGTTCGTGAAGTATTCCGCTCTAGTAAGTTTGGTGCGGCTGCTGGTTGTATGGTGGTTGAAGGTACAATTTATCGCAACAAACCTATCCGCGTATTGCGTGATGACCAAGTTATCTTTACCGGTCAATTGCAATCATTGCGTCGCTATAAAGAAGACGTTAATGAAGTACGTACTGGTATGGAATGTGGTCTGGCCGTTCGTGGCTATGATGTCGAAGCTGGCGATAAGATCGAAGTCTTTGAAATTCAAGAGTTCGCCCGTACTATCTAAAGCCGCTGTTCGATAGCAGAGTATGTAGCAATGCAATATGCCAAATGTGCTGAGCATGCTAAACACTCTGTCGATATTCAGCTGTACTTAGGCCTATCAGGTACACCCTGCTAGGCCTTTTTTAGCAAATATCATTACTACATTTTTTAGCAAACCGTTCTATATATTAATAACAATAAGCCCATTAAAGTAAGGTAACAACATGAACCAACGTCTACAACGCTTATCCGATCAGATCCAGCGTGAGCTTGCTGTTCTTATTCGTGATGAAGTCAATGATCCTCGTCTGACAGGTTTTGTCACAATCTCCAGTGTCAAAGTGAGCCCAGATTTAGGCTATGCAGATATCTATGTCACTATCATGGAGCCTGAGCTCAATGATGCCATGACTAAGACCAATCACGAAGAAAGCGTCAAAGTACTGAACAAAGCAGCAGGATTTTTGCGTACGGAGCTAAGCCATAGTCTAAAAACACGTACTACGCCACGTCTACGCTTTCACTATGATGAAGTGACTGCTCATGGTAACTACATGATGGACTTGATCAGTAAAGCCGTCACCAAAACTGAGCAAAACGAGAATGACGAGTAAGTTATTATTATGTCTATAGCGACTAAGCAACCTGACAAAAAAGCCAGCAAAGCACCTGAAAAAATAAAAGTTTCAGGGGTGATCTTGGTGGACAAACCCAAAGGTATGACTTCACAGCAAGTTGTGTCGAAAGTGAAGTATTTGTTTAAGTCACCGATACACGATAGTAAAAAAGCTGGTCATACTGGTACGCTTGATCCGATGGCAACTGGTTTACTGCCGATTTGCCTAGGCGAAGCGACCAAGTTTAGTCATTATCAACTGGATGCTGACAAGTCTTATCAAGCAACGATTCTTCTTGGTAGCCAAACCGATACGGGTGATGCAGACGGTCAAGTGGTGGCACAATCGGCTATTCCAGCATTTGATGATGCTTCATTGGCTACTATCGCACAGCAGTTTCTGGGCCCTCAGCAGCAAATACCACCGATGTATTCAGCATTAAAAAAAGATGGCAAAAAACTGTATGAGTATGCCCGTGCTGGTATTGAAATCGATAGGCCACCGAGAGATATCATTATTAAGGCGATTGAGCTGCATGCGATTGATGATATACAGATTTGTTTGACAGTCACTTGTACCAAAGGGACTTACGTACGTGTGTTAGCAGAGGATATCGCGAAAACATTGGGTACGCTTGGACATTTAACGGCATTGCGTCGCACGCAAGTCGGTAATTTTAGTGTTGATGACTCTATTGCACTATCGGCTTTAGAAGACAAAGACCTAGATAGCCGACACTCTCAGTTATTGCCTGTCGATGCGTGTATTGATATCGATGCTGAGTTGATATTGACCGAAGAACAGTGCGCGCGCGTACATATGGGACAGCGCTTAAACGTATCCGATAGCTTGACAGGTAAGCTTAGAGATTATGTTGCAAGCAATGCTGCTTATCAAATATCCAATGCCAGTGAAGCAGAAACTAGTACTGTCGGTTCTGATATTTGTAATGAAGGCAGCATTGATATCTCGCAGCCTTTAGAGCACGAGTTACCTGTTGATATACGTTTGCTAAATGAGCAAGGAGCATTTCTTGGATTAGGGGCTGTCAGCCTTAATGGTCGATTACAGCCTAAAAAGTTGATTCAACGCTGATAATAGAGTGATTGCTATAACTAATCTGTCAACTGAGACCTATTCAATTTACTAATAGTTTACACTAATCACATACCGTCACATTTTATTGCAGGTTTCACCTATGGTGAAACCTGTTTTTTTTGTACAGTATATACACCAGCTAGGGAAAGCTGGATCAAAAAAAATGGAAGAATGATATAACAATAGAAAATAAAAATAAGAAAGCATACAGAAAGGATATTCTTTAATAAGAAAAAATACGTCAGAGGATGACTGTCGTTAATGCAACAATCATTTATCAACTAATAATAAATAACAAAATTATCGCATAATAATAAATTTAATTATAAAAACTCAAGTAAAAATAAACAGAAACAAGTACAGACAGAAAAGGAATATTATGAAAACGATCGCTTTTTTACTACACAATAATTTTGAGCAAGCAGAATACGAAGACGTTAATAACCAGCTAAAAGACAAAGGTTACAAGACTATTCTGATTACTACTAATGAAGATAAAGAAGTGCAAGCTATGCAGCAAGATGTAGATAAAGGTGATACCTTTACTGCTGATATCTTCGTGAAAGACGCAAATGTTTCTGATTATGATGCACTGATATTACCAGGTGGCACGGTTAATGCGGATACGATCCGTGGTAACAAAGAAGCCCATGACATTATCAATGCCATCAATGATGCAGGCAAACCATTAGCTGTGATATGCCACGCTTCTTGGGCTCTTATCAACACAGGCATTGCGAAGGGCAAAACACTGACAGCCTATCATACGCTGCAAACAGATTTAGAAAATGCTGGTGCAACGTATGTCGACAAGACTGTACAAGTCGATGGCAATTTAATCACTTCACGTAATCCAGACGACATCAATAACTTCGTCGATGCCATTGACAAAGCATTGTCTTAACTTTTACTTCATTTATTGAAAGATGGGTTATCAAAACATTTCAATTATTTATAACTACAATTAAGGAAAATATTATGTCTAACTCTAACCCAAACGATACCAAGCTTGAGCAACAACGTGCTGAATCGGCAACTGCCGCTCTTAAGAGTCAAACTGAAGATAACCATACTGAAAACAGCGAAGCAGCTGCAGACCGCATCGCTAGCAATGTAGAAGATGCTAAAGAAGACAAATAGTATTTCTGTGTGTCATTCACTCTAGGATGGCACAGCTACATTTGGCTTTAGCTTAGTAGCAATAACTATCTTAGTAACTGTAAAGTAGATATTTCGGAAAATAATAATGTAGGAGCTAACATGAATAACTCAACAGATAATATGGATGCGCAAGAAAAAGAGATTCAGCAATTATCAGAAGACATTAATCCTAGTGAGGATGCTACTCCTGATAGTTTGGCAGAAGTCACCACAGCGTCACCACTTGACGATGACGAGCTAGGTGGCAATGCAACACAAGATGATGTTAACAAATAAGCAAACATTGTCATCTGTTGATGAATTGTCATCCCATTAAGGCTAAATCCAAATTTACAAGTTTTATGAAAAACTGCTGATAGTTCAGCAGTTTTTTGTTATAATTGCCCTCGCATTTAAATCAAGTTTTGAATAATGTATGTTGGTTAGATCTACACCTTGATTAGGTGTTGGCTTTGACTGATATAATGCATACGTTCAAACGTATTAAATGCTCGTTATCTTTAACTGAATTTGTCGTACACTAGGTCAACTCTAGTAATGCAGGGTTGTCCTGAATTGCGCGCAAGTTATTTTATTTATTATTCTATTGCTTTTAATCTGACTCAGATTGTAGTCTGTTTTTAAAGTTTTTAGCATTGCCGGAGATATTTATGCTAACTAATACCGATCGTGAACAAATCATCGCTCAATATCAACGTGGCGAAAACGACACTGGCTCTCCAGAAGTTCAAGTAGCTTTGTTGAGCGCTCGTATCAACGATTTGCAAAACCATTTTAAAGCACATAAAGCTGACCATCATAGCCGTCGCGGTCTTATCCGTATGGTTAACACGCGTCGTAAATTGCTTGATTACCTAAAAGGTAAAGATCTTGGTCGCTATACCGCTCTTATCAGCCAGTTAGGTCTACGTCGCTAATCTAACGACAATAGTACGAGTGGGTGATAAAACTAAAGACGCTATTATATGGCAGAATCTTAAAATCTTTGCTAACCGCTTGGAACTTGTTTGTTGTTATCGATAAAATAGATTTTTCTAAAAACGGTGTGGAATAGTTTCACGCCGTTTTTTTATGCTTATTCATTTTGGAAGCTATGTTTAGATAGCATCATTTGTCTAAAACACATCAAGGTCGACAAACATAAGCGACCAAAAATAGTGATAATGTTACTGATTGGGCGTTAAAATCCGTATTTCCTATCGATAACGGCTCTGTTCTGCAATTAATTGGTCAATGGCTATAAATCACTGTAAAATAATGCCTTGTGAGTTCGATAGTATATCTACTGAATATATAGCGACTACTGATAAAGTACTTGTCTCTTAGCTTACTGCGTAAATAGCTGATTCTTAAGAGCGTAGAAATAGCCTAGACGGTTTTTAGCGCCGAAGCCTTTTGACTTAATGTCTGTTTGATAGTATTTATAGTAAAGCCAAAATTGAACGACCAAATATACATAATAGTACGATGTCTAGCACGAAAAGATATATGAAATAATTAGGTAAAGTTATTGGTATTGATTGAGATGATTTCTAATAGAGAGATTGTCAGTTAATGACCATATACACAGAATTTTAATGACAGATATCAGGTTTTTTGAAGCTGATATCACTTTTGTCAGTCAACATTAGGAAGATTATATGACAATGTTTAATACCATTAAGCGTGAATTTCAGTACGGCGACCAGCAGATCGTTATCGAGACAGGACGTATTGCTCGTCAAGCAAACTCTATTTTAGTACACATGGGCGGCGTGACCGTACTTGTCGCAGCAGTCGTAAAATCAGAGGCCAAAGAAGGTCAAAACTTCTTTCCATTGACCGTAAACTATCAAGAAAAAATGTATGCAGCGGGTAAAATCCCAGGTGCTTACGGCAAACGTGAAGGCCGCGCGAGCGAGTTTGAAACGCTGACCTCTCGCTTAATCGACCGTCCGATTCGTCCGCTCTTCCCTGAAGGTTATGTAAACGAGATTCAAATCACTGCGACAGTTGTATCATCAGATAAAACGCAGTCTGCAGACATCGCTGCATTAATCGGTGCTTCAGCCGCATTGGCTATCTCTGATGCGCCATTCAATGGCCCTGTCGCTGCCGCTCGTGTTGGTTTTATTAACGGCGAATACGTACTAAACCCAACGACTGAGCAGCTTGAAACCAGTGATCTAGATTTGGTCGTGGCTGGTACTAAGTCTGCGGTATTGATGGTTGAATCTGAAGCAGCTGAGCTGTCAGAAGATCAGATGTTAGGTGCGGTATTATATGGTCATCAGCAGCAGCAAATCGTTATCGACAATATCGCGTCAATGGCGGAAGAAATTGGTACTGCTAAGCAGCAGTATTCTGCGCCTGAGCGTGATCAAGCGCTGACTAGCAGCATGAAAGCGCAGTTCGGTGAGCAAGTTGCAGATGCATACACCATCACTGATAAGCAAGAGCGCTACACGAAGCTTGATGAGATCAAACAATCAATCATTGATACGCTTGCTGGTGATGCTGAGTCAGAAACTTATGCCGATACTGTGTCTGAGCTAAAAGAAATCTACAACGACCTTAAATATCGTACTGTTCGTGACAATATCTTGTCAGGAAAGCCACGTATCGATGGTCGTGATCTTGAGACGGTTCGTGCGCTTGACGTACAAGTGGGCGTATTACCATATACACATGGTTCAGCGCTGTTTACCCGCGGTGAGACGCAAGCACTGGTTACTACCACGCTTGGTAACAGCCGTGACGTCAACATGATTGACTCATTAGGTGGCACGATTCGTGACCATTTCATGCTGCATTACAACTTCCCGCATTTCTCAGTGGGTGAGACAGGCCGCGAAGGTATTCCAAAGCGTCGTGAAATCGGCCATGGTCGCCTTGCACGCCGCGGTGTACAAGCGATGCTGCCAGATAGCGAACGCTTCCCATATGTCATCCGTGTAGTATCAGAAATCACTGAATCAAACGGTTCATCTTCTATGGCATCTGTTTGCGGTGCAAGCTTAGCGTTAATGGATGCAGGCGTACCATTAAAAGCACCAGTTGCTGGTATCGCGATGGGTCTGGTTAAAGAAGGCGAGCGTTTTGCTGTCTTGTCAGATATCTTGGGTGATGAAGATCATCTAGGTGATATGGACTTTAAAGTAGCCGGTTCTAAAAACGGTATCACTGCACTACAGATGGATATCAAGATTGAAGGTATTACCCCCGACATCATGGAGCAAGCGCTTAAGCAAGCCCACGCGGGCCGTATCCATATCTTGGACGCAATGAACCAAGTATTGCCTGAGAGCCGTACTGAAATCAACGCTCATGCACCGAACTATGCTGTTATCGAAATCAACCCAGACAAGATTCGTGACGTTATCGGTAAAGGCGGCGCAACTATCCGTCAGCTAACCGAAGAGACTGGTGCGGTTATCGATATCGATGACGCTGGTACGATTCGTATCTTTGGTGAAAACAAAGCAGCGACTAAGGCCGCTATCGGTAAAATCGAAGCAATAACTGCTGAAGTTGAAGTTGGTAAAACTTATGAAGGTACGGTTGCTCGTATCGTCGACTTTGGTGCATTTGTGAATGTTTTACCAAACACTGATGGCTTAGTACATATTTCACAAATCGCAGAAGAGCGCGTAGAAAATGTATCTGATTACCTAAAAGAAGGTCAGGTCGTTAAAGTGCTTGTACAAGACGTTGACAACCGTGGCCGTATCAAACTAACTATGAAAGGTGTTGAGCAGAACTAAGGCTCAGTATTCGATATAGTTTAAGTAATAAAAAACCGCCTTGGGATGCTCTTATGAGTGCCCAAGGCGGTTTTTTTATGGGCGCAAAAAAATGATGACTGGCTAGAGAGCCATTTATAAATCAATGCTTTTGGGCATATGTATATCGATACGAAGTTTTGGTAGGTCTTGTAAATACGTGGTCAATAATGGCAACGTATCAGTCTGCCAATCTAGAGGTAGCGAATTTATACTCTCATTTGTATTAGATATAGCATCGCGCGGATTGTCAGAGATAATCGGACGAGTGAGTAGTGCAACTCTACGTATGCCTTGGTAGCGTATGAGCGGTATTAATTGCTGCTGCAGGTCGATTAAAGCCGCGATGAGCCAACGCGACCGCGCAGGATGGTATGGGTGGTTTGATACAACAAGGTTGGCGATATAACTTGGCTGATTGCCGTTACTACTGACGCCAAGACCAGCTTGCTCACGTGTACGCTTATGCAGTAAGCAGCTGCCAACACTCAGACTGCCATCACGGCACGCGCTATGATAACGATGATAGTTATCAGGAAATAATGTTTTGGCTCGTGCAAGCACAGGGTCTAGAATGACACCAGCGTTATTGACAGGTAAAACAAGCAGCTGTGCATTACTATTTAAAATAGAGGTATGTGTGAGTTGCAGAATCGCCATTATAGACCTCTTTGTGAAAATCCTGCGTTTATTGTGTCTCTGTACTAGCAGGGCTATCCGCTTCTAATTGTGCTATCTGCTGTTCAAGTAGAGCGATTTGTTCGGCTTTCATATCGGTTAGCTGTTTATTCATTGCCAGTTGCTCCGCAGCCAACTTTTCTTGTTCAGCTAAGCGTTTACGTTCGTCCTCTAAACGATCAATTTCTTCTTTAGCTAAGCTATCCGTCTTTGGCAGAGGCGCATTTAAAATAGCTTTAGGATTTGGCGTTTCAACACGCCTATCGCCGTCTGCACGGTCGCTCTCATCAGTGACACTGCTGTCAGTGAGTACAGTGTCAGGCTCATCAGTTACGATGTCTGGACTCGAAGCCGCTTGAGCGGCCTCAGTTTGCTCATTCATCGTAGGTGACTGACTGATAGGTGAAACCACCTCTGGCTCGGGTTTTGCCCAAAGTAAGTAACCAATAGCAATGAGTATCACCGCAAAAATAAGTACTATCCAAACGCGTCGGCTTGCTTGCGCAGTTTTTGCTTTAGAAGACTTGGTCGATACAGGGCGCATTTTTTTACGGTTCATATTGTGATCAATTGATGGCAAGAATATAAGTAGACCTACTATAGCAAACTCAAAATAAAAAGCCTATCTATTGATAGATAGGCTTAAATCAGTATTAAATAGTGAGTTGCTTAGGTGGTAGTCTAGAGCCGATACTGGATAACTAGGGTTTGAACTTGACTGTACCACTGGTGCCTGTTGTCATGGCATCGCGAGCAAGCTGATCCTCAAGATGGTTTTTGGCGCTGATGGCATCAGGGTCAGGGCGATGTTCCGAATGTCCACACTTTGTGCATTCGATGTATTCATCTGGCGCAGGCGTGACAATATTTACTTGTACCACAGCGTCCATTTCTTGGCATTTTGGACAGCGTACCCCTGCTAAAAATCGACGCTTAGAACTAGAGGATTGATAACGCATTTAAATGACCTCGCGAGTCGTTTGAGTGTTTGCGGCATCGATACTTTTAACATCAGTGAAACCGTTATGGCGTAGCAAGGCGTCGATATTGGCACTACGGCCACGAAAGTTTTCGAAATTGGTTTTGGCTGGAAAACTGCCACCAACAGACAAGATCGACTCGCGAAAAGCTTTGCCCGTTGCTGGGTTAAAAATACCGTCTTCTTCAAACTTACTAAACGCGTCAGCTGATAGCAGCTCAGCCCATTTATACGAGTAATAACCTGCGGCATAGCCACCTGCGAATATATGACTGAAGCCATTGGCAAAGCGGTTATAATCAGGTGTTTGCATGATAGCGATATCGCTACGCACAGTATTCAGTGTCGTCAAGATACCTTCATAATCAAGTGCTGGTGTATGGGCGTGAATCAGCAGATCAAACAGCGCGAATTCGATCTGGCGCAGCGTTTGTAGGCCGCTTTGGAAGTTTTTGACAGCCAATAGCGCATCAAGTTTGTCTTTAGGCAATGGTTCGCCAGTGTCGACATGACTACTAATAAGGGCAATGCCTTCAGCATCCCAAGCCCAGTTTTCCATGAACTGACTGGGAAGCTCGACGGCATCCCATTCGACGCCATTGACACCCGCAACATCACCGACCGTCACTTGCGTTAGTAGATGATGCAGACCGTGACCGAACTCGTGGAACAAGGTCAACACTTCGTCATGGGTCAATAAGCTTGGCTTGCCATCAAGTGCGGGCGTAAAATTGCCAACCATAAAGCAAACAGGTAGCTGCTGATGGTTTTGTTCCTCATAGCTATAACGAGACTGAAAACCACTCATCCATGCACCGCCGCGCTTACCGCTGCGCGCAAATAAGTCAAAGTAAAACCCACCAATCAAGCGATCATCAGCGTCAAACAGTTGATAAAAGCGCACATCATCGTGCCAGCGTGATACGGAATGGCCATCTGTACCCTCATAGCTTTGCTCTTGTACTGTAATACCGTATAGACGTTCGACGATGGCAAACAAACCGCTAGTCACTTTTGGCAGTGGGAAGTAAGGACGAATCTCCTCTTGCGACAAGCTAAACTCGCTTTGTTTTACTTTTTCAGCGATATAGGCGCTATCCCAAGGTTGCAATTCATCAATGCCATAATCCTGCGCACATCTCTGTAACTGTGCTAAATCTTTCTGCGCGGCTGGGGTCGCTTGGGCCGCCAAGTCACGTAAAAATGTTTCTACTTCTAAGACACTATCTGCCATCTTAGTCGATAGGGATACTTCAGCATAATTATCAAAGCCTAATAACTTGGCCTTTTGCTCACGTAAAGTGAGAATTTGGCTCATGATGTCGGCATTGTTTAGTGACTCACCTTTAGCATTGGTATGCGTATCAAATTCAGAGGCGCGCGTGACATAAGCGTGATACAGCGTTTCTCGTAAGCTGCGGTCATCAGCATGGGTCATCACCGCTAGATATACAGGAATGTTCAAGCTTGCGACATAATAAGGCGTCGGGAGCGCATCTATATCGGTTTGACTCAGGGTACCATTAGCAAGCTCACGAATCTTGTACTGTTCACCTGCATCTGCCAACAATGCCAGACCGCTCTCCGTCAAGCCTTTTAACTGACTGTCTTTTAGAGGCAATGCAAATGCTTGGGTTGCATCCAAGATATGATCTGAGAAGGTCGCAGATAAAGTGGATAGCTCGCTTTGAATAGCAGCAAATTTCTCTTGCTCCGCCTTAGGTAACGCCACCCCTGATAACTCAAAGCTACGTAGTGCCAGCTTGATAGCCCGCGCACGTGCAGGCTCAAGTGCCGCAAAAAACTCGGTATCATCAACGATCGTTTGATAGCGGGTAAAAAGTGACTGATGTTGACCAACCCGTGTTCCGTAAGCCGATAACTTGGGCAGTAGTTCGTGGTGGACATGACGAATCTCATCGTTACTCATCACGCCATTAAGATGCGATAAGATACCCCAACTACGATCTAGCGCCAGATTGATATGATCAAACTGCATCACATCTGCCAGTGCTTGCTCAGCGCTTAATTTTGCAATGTCAGTGCTATTGTCAGTCACCGCCGTCAAGTTATCTAAAAAACTATTGGCATCGTCGATAGCATTGATGACTTGGGTTTGTAATGTATTTGGCGCAGCATTGGTAAAATCAACAAGGCGCAAATCTGAAGAAGGAAGAGTCATAAAGGTATCCGATATTAATGATTATTATTAAAAAAACATTGGGCGAACGTAGCTTTTAAATCGCGCTCGATATGAGCTAAATTTGCGACGTACTACGATTCGCGCTATTTAAAATTTATATTTAGTTATATAAAAGATGGGTTCATTTAGTCAAAATACAACCTGACTACTTATAAACTAAGAGTGAATGCTCAAACTAAAAGTGAATACTCAAAGGAGACGACAAATAATATAGTAAATTGAGATAGTAGAAACCTTTAACAATATAGATTGCTCTACTTACAAAGCGCTATCATTTGCTTGCAAATTCACTCTATAGCGAATGAGGGGTAGCTGTTAGCATCAATGTAAAGGAATTCAAAAATTGTACGCTGATCAGGTGTGCATATAAATAATGGACAAAAAATATTGATAAATTACAGCATGGTTTGTTGTTTACCAACAATGATCAGAGCTGCTATGAGTAAAAGATAAGGCAAGATGCCCTAACATGGTACTCATAAAAGAATGCATAAAATCGAAAGTAAATGATAATAAAACAAGGAGTAATATATGAAAGCGACGCTTAAAAGCTTACGTGAAACCAAAGCAAATCCAGCGGTAAGTATCTTTGTTAAGACTCACCGAGCACATCCAGCCAACGAGCAAGATCCTATCGCTCTGAAAAATCAGTTGAAAGTTGTCGAAGACCGCTTAAATAAAGAATATGATAAGAGTACAGCGACGACTATTTTAGATAATATTCATGCAAAGACCAAAGAATTAAATCATAACTATAATCTTGATACTTTAGCGATATTTGCTAGTACAGATGATGTGCAAATCATCCGCATGCCAATCGATACGACCGAGCGCGTTGTGATATCAAACAGCTTTGCTACCCGTGATTTGGTGCGTGATATGGCCAGTGCAGTACACTATTATACAGTAGTCCTAACCCGTGATAATTCTCGTTTGATTGAAGCCTCAAATGACCGTGTCATCAGAGAATTTGATAAAGATGATGACATACAGAACAACATGGAAAACATCCAGTTCCCTGTTGAAAATAATGGGCTGTATACTACAGGTGACGGAGGTTCAGATCGCTCATCGAATAATGAAAGCAGCCACTTAAAAGAATACTTCAACCAAGTCGATAAAAGCGTACAAGAGCTATGGGGTGAGCATAAAATGCCACTCGTGATCGTTGGGGACGCCAAAAATATCGGTTACTATAAAGAAGTCTGTGATCGTCCAGACAACATCATTGCTACCGTGTCAAATGTTACTAATTTAGAAGATGGAAGCGCTCAACATATCGTTGATAGTGTACAAGAAGCAGTAGAAGCATATCGTACATCATTACATCATGCTGCTTTGGGCGAAATCGATAAAGCCCGCGGTGCAAATATGCTGCAAACTGACCTACAGGAAGTATACCGTAGCGCATTCCAAGGCGCTGGCGAGACCCTTTATGTACGTCGTGGCTATATCCAATCTGCCAAAATTGATGAAAAAGCGCAAACTCTAAGCCTTGTAAGTGACGCTAGCGCAGAAGGCGTGACTGATGATGCGATCGGTGAAATCATCGAGCATGTCATCCATAATGGTGGTAAAGCTGTATTTATGCCACAAGATATTATGGGCGAAGATCAACCAATTGCGTTGGTTACTCGTTACTAATTCGGTCATATACTGATGAGTATCATTTGATTAAATGAATTTATAAATCGAGTCACTGATACCTTATAACTGACATCGTATAGATATAACAAAAAGCGCTGGTTCAATAGGAACCAGTGCTTTTTTAGTGTCTGTTATTCGTATGGTACAAAATAAAAGTGAGCTTACGTAAGTTTTGTAAGGTTCAGAATAGGGCATTGTTTATCACTATGGTGCACAATGTTTCAATATAGTGCGTACCTTATTTCTTCTATAAATTCATTTATGATTAATATATGGGGTTACTATATATCATGTCGACTCTCTATTTTGAGTACTGTATAAATATCACTAATGTTTATTACAGCCTATATATATCAGTCTATGAGCGAACCAATAGGAGAGATTGTCAAATAAGAAAATGCAGCTAATGCTATCAAATTTTGGATTAATAGCGCTTATTTTTTTGAAATATAATAAACAATTGGAGAGCTATCAATTTTGCTTGGCATAAGGCTTGCACTGTAGATAATACACGGTTAACTACCGTTTATTACTAATCTGAGAGCTAAAAAAATGCTGTCTAGGGTTCCGATACAGTAGAGGAAGTACATCTACCTACACTATATGACTGGTCCGAGAGATGGCGGTTCGAAAGAACTACACGGAGGGATAAAAGCCCGGGAGACTCTAAGTGACACTGATCACTTAAGCTCATAACTGTGGAGTTTTTTTATGTCATATCCTGCAACCACTACTTCCAATACGCTGTCTTCAGATCGCTTCATCACGCTGCTACCAGGTGGTCATCATTGGTGTGGCCGCATCAACAAAAACCATGTACTCACGCTTAAATCACTGGCAGCCAATACCAATGCCAGCCTATATGTGGTCAATGCTGATGAGAAGCTTGAGCGCTTCAATATGCCAGACAGCCTAAAAGCGCAGTACACGCTGTACCTATCAGAAGGTCATGTGCTGTATTCGGATATGGGCCGAGTGCTCGCCTCTATCATTAGCGATGATCATGGCTGGAACGATGCCATTTGTGGCCCTAGCAATGCCACTACCATCCGCACCAAGTATGGCAAAAAAACCTTTCAAGATGCTCGCAATGAGCGCTATCAAAACGGCCTCGATGGACTACTGACAGAGATGTCGAAGTTTGCACTGAACGAGAGTGATCTTACCGCAACGGTAAACTTCTTTTCTAAGGTTACCCCTGATCTACAAGGGCAGCTGTCTTATATCACAACTGACAATACTGACCAGTCCATTGCCTTACGCTTTGAGATGAACTGCTTAGTATTTATCTGTAATGCTCCACACCCCCTTGATCCCTCACACATTTACGATCCAGCTGATATTGAGCTTACCATCAGTCATGCAGCCCCTATTTTGCCAAAAGGCAAATCAGATGTCTGCCGCGACTCTTGTGAGCAAAACCAGCGTGGGTTTGAAAATAATGCCCGTTATTTTGGTGACTATGAGAATGCTTAATCAGCGTTATGTTTAGTAGCCGCGTACGCTGATTCAGTAATTATAAATTCCGAATTTTTGACTGACAAAACGCCTTTATATAGATCCATTTGATTTATATCTGGACCCATCACGTTTAAAAACAGTCATGCCAACTAAGATAAGAGAGCACGCTCATGACAATAAATAATGACATCAAGAACAAAAATGAATCTAAGCAAAGTCCGGTATCAATAGCTTTAGAGTCAACCGATCTCAAGCAGATCAAACAGCGCGAGGTTTGCGCGGCTGGAGAGGGCTGGATGGCAGAGGTCAAACAAGGCCAGACATTACGGATTATAGATACCGAAGGCAATCAGGCAGTTGATACGTTATTTATCAGTTGTGCGGATACGGCCGAGCGCTATAGCGCCACGGATACGTTGGCACAAAGCCAAAAGCTATTTTTGGAAAAAGGCAGCCAGCTGTTTACCAATAAAGGGCGCGTTATTGCAACCATTACCGATGATACTTGTGGTCGCCATGACACTTTGGGCGGTGCTTGTTCATGTGAGAGTAATACCGTGCGTTACGCGCATGACACTTATCCCATGCATAGCTGCCGCAACAACTTTATGCACACCATAGCAACGCACCCAATCGCACAAAAATATGATCTGACCCTACGTAATGTTGGACCCAATATCAATTTTTTTATGAATGTACCTATCACCCCAGATGGCAGTTTGGCATTCGATGATGGTATCTCAGCACCGGGCAAATATGTCGATATCACCGCACACATGGACATGATTGTCCTCATATCAAATTGTCCTCAGCTCAACAATCCCTGCAATGGCTATAACCCCACGCCCATTGAGCTTGTGATCTATGAGTAAATCGTTTGTAGAGTGAACGACCCTGTATACGAATAGAAAATTGAGGAAACTGTGATGTTTAATAAAGTATTGATTGCCAATCGCGGTGCTATCGCTTGCCGAATTATACGCACGCTAAAAGAGATGGGTGTTGGTTCAGTCGTTGTCTATACCGATGTGGATCGTGGCTCACTACATGTCAGTCAGGCGGATGAAGCCATCAATATCGGCTCTGGACCTGCCAGTGACAGCTATCTAAATATGGACAAAGTGTTACAAGCAGCGATCGATTCAGGTGCTGAAGCGATTCATCCCGGCTATGGATTTTTGTCAGAAAACGCGACCTTCTGTGACCGCTGCAGTGATGCTGGGATCGCTTTTATTGGGCCGACATCTGAGCAGCTACTGAGCTTTGGACTCAAGCATACGGCTCGTAAGCTGGCTATTGAGAGCCAAGTGCCCTTATTACCAGGTAGCGAGCTGCTACAAGATATAGACGAGGCATTACGTGAGGCTGAGCGTATTGGTTACCCTGTGATGCTAAAAAGTACGGCAGGCGGCGGTGGTATTGGCATGCGTCTGGTATGGAATGAGACTGAGCTAAAAGATGCTTATGACTCTGTGCACCATTTGGCGCAAAGCAACTTTAGTGATGCAGGTCTTTATCTTGAAAAGTTTGTAGAACACGCCCGTCATATCGAGGTGCAAGTATTCGGTGACGGGGCAGGTAATATCATCACTTTGGGTGAGCGTGATTGCTCTATCCAAAGGCGGAATCAAAAGGTCATTGAAGAGACGCCAGCGCCGCTATTATCCGATGCACAAAGACAAAACTTACAACGGGTGGCGACCCAGTTGATGCAGCAGGTCAACTACCGCTCTGCTGGTACCGTTGAGTTTGTGATGGATGTATCGACCCAAGCGTTTTACTTTTTGGAAGTGAATACCCGCTTACAAGTTGAGCATGGGGTTACCGAAGAGATTTATCAGGTAGATTTGGTGCGCTGGATGATTGATCTGGCAGCAGGCGAGTTTGTATCGCCAGAACTACCACTACAGGCGTCAGGACATTCGATTCAGGTACGACTATATGCTGAAGATCCTATCAAAAGCTTTCAGCCGAGCACGGGTATTTTGACGGATGCCTATTTTGATACAGCAGCGCGGGTTGAGACTTGGATAGAAACGGGTAGTGAGATATCAGCCTTTTACGACCCGATGCTTGCAAAAATTATCGTCACAGCGCCTGATCGCATGCAAGCACTGACGAAGATGAGTCAATGCTTATCAGTGTCACGCATGGCAGGTCTTGAAACCAATCTCGAGTATTTGCAGCAGATCGTAGCCTCAGAAACGTTTGGTGAAGGTACGCAAACGACTCAGTTTTTGAATAGCTTTGCTTGGCTTAGCCAAAAAATTGAAGTGATACAGTCAGGCGTACAGACGGCCGTACAAGATGTGCTCGGTCGGCAGGGCTATTGGGATGTGGGCGTACCACCATCAGGGGCGATAGATGGTTTGAGTCTCAACACGGCCAACCAGCTTTTGGACAATCCATTTAACACCGCAGGTCTTGAGTGTGTGGTCACCGGACCGACCCTACGATTTCATTGTAACAGTCAAATCGCGATCACAGGCGGTGAAATGGCATGTACGCTGGATGGTGAAGTACAGCAAATGTGGCAAACCATCACAGTGAATAAAGGACAAACGCTTGTTTGCGGCAATATCACCTCAGGCTGTCGCAGTTATATCGCTATCAAAGGAGGAATAGCGGTTCCTGAATATTTGGACAGTCAGGCGACCTTTAGCTTAGGTCAGTTTGGTGGACACGCTGGTCGTAATTTGCTCATCGGCGATATGTTACCGATTAAACAGTACGACATGGCTAATGATATCAACGTATTGCCTATTGCTCAGCGACCAAAGTTCGATGGGGTGTGGCAAATCGCCGTGATGTATGGACCACACGGCGCGCCGGATTTCTTTACCGATGCTGATGTGACGCAGTTCTTTGGACATGAATGGGAGGTGCATCACAACTCTAGCCGTACCGGTATCCGCCTGGTTGGACCTAAACCTGAATGGGCGCGTGAAGATGGCGGTGAAGCGGGGTTACATCCATCAAACATCCATGACAACGCCTATGCGGTTGGAGCGATTGACTTTACTGGTGATATGCCAATTATTTTGGGTCCTGATGGGCCAAGCCTCGGCGGGTTTGTTTGCTTGAGCGTCATCGTCGCCGGTGAGCGTTGGAAAATGGGCCAGCTAAAAGCGGGTGATCGAGTACAGTTCGTCCCTATTAACTACGAGCAAGCCGCAAAGCTCCATCAACGCTATGACGATATGCTGCGTGCTGATCACTGTGATTTGGTGGATTATGATTTACCCATCACGACAGATAAGACCACATTACAGACAGCTATATTGGACACATCCCCTATCAATGGTGAGCAGCCAGCAGTGGTCTATCGTCCTGCAGGTGACAGTTATCTGCTGGTTGAATATGGTGAGCAGGTGCTTGATTTGCAATTGCGTTTTCGCGTTCAGGCATTAATGGAATGGCTACAAGCGCAGCAGATTGATGCCATCATCGATTTGACCCCGGGCATTCGCTCATTGTTGGTACACTACCACTCATTAAAATTGTCACAAACCGACCTGCTAGCGATGCTTAAAGACGCAGAAAACGCGTTACCTGATATCAAGAACATGCAAGTACCTTCTAGAATCGTCCATCTCCCCATGGCATGGGCGGACTCACAGACCAAGCTGGCAACGGAGAAATACCAGCAACTGGTCTATCCTGACGCACCTTGGTGCCCTGACAATATCGAATTTATCAGACGTATCAATGGTTTGGCTTCTGCTCAAGCAGTCAAAGACATTGTCTATGACGCCAGCTATCTCGTCATGGGACTCGGCGATGTCTATCTCGGTGCGCCTGTTGCCACGCCACTCGATCCGAGACATCGCTTAGTCACGACCAAATACAATCCAGCCAGAACGTGGACACCAGAGAACGCCGTGGGCATCGGCGGTGCTTATATGTGTATCTATGGCATGGAAGGCCCAGGCGGTTATCAGTTCGTTGGTAGAACGCTACAAATCTGGAACCGTTATCGCTCGCATCCGAGTTTTCAAGCCGAAAAACCTTGGCTATTGCGATTTTTTGATCAAATTCGCTTTTATGAAGTCAGTGAAGAAAAGTTGCTATCGATGCGTACGGCATTCAAAGCAGGTGAGCTGGCGATTGAGGTTGAGGACAGCGTGCTCAATCTCGCTGAGTACTACGCGATGCTAAACGACAACAAAGACAGTATCCAGACATTTAAAGATCAGCAGCAGGCTAACTTTGATGCTGAACGACAACGCTGGAAGCAACAAGGGCTGGATCAGTATATTGGCGACAATATTGACACAGTGGAGGTGTTATCAGATATCACCGTGCCCGAAGGCGGCATAGTCGTCAACGCGCACATGATGGGTAGCGTCTGGAAAATCTCTTGTGCGGTAGGCGATGTCATCGATGAAGGCCAGACTCTGGCGATCATAGAAGCGATGAAAATTGAGATACCGATTGTCTCACCTGTTGCCATGCAGGTCGTGAGTATCGAGATTGAGATTGGCATGACGGTGAAACCCGAGCAGCCTTTATTTGTACTGGCACCCGTTGCTGTTAACGAAGCGCAGGTAACAGACATTGCGATCTAGCAGGTTTTTTAAGGATGCATCTGGTCGATAGTCAAAAAATACCGACAATCATATTTGAGAATAAGAGAGAACACTCATGCAAAAGAATTGGACGATTAACGATTGGCAAAGCGGCTATTGCAACGGTCACATTCAGCTCAGCGACTTGCTAGAGTACGTGGCAAGCATTGACAATGATGACAATGCTTGGATTGAAATTGCAACGCTTGAGCAACTTACCACACAGATTGAAAGTATCGCAGCGCAAAACGCCAAAGACTTACCGCTATACGGCATACCGTTTGCCGTGAAAGACAACATCGATGTGGCAGGATTTCATACCACGGCAGGCTCATCATCCCCTTTGTACATGGCTGAGAGCGACGCGTATGTGATTGCCAAGCTCAAAGCTGCAGGTGCAATCGTTATCGGTAAAACCAATCTTGACCAGTTCGCGACAGGATTGGTAGGTACACGCTCCCCTTATGGGGCAGTGAGCAATAGTTTTAATTCTGAATATATTAGTGGCGGCTCAAGTTCAGGCTCTGCAGTAAGTGTTGCCAATGGCAATGTGCCTTTCGCTCTAGGTACAGATACGGCAGGCTCTGGACGTGTGCCTGCTGGGCACAACAATATAGTGGGTTTGAAGCCAACCAAAGGCTGGTTCTCCAGTACGGGTCTCATTCCCGCTTGTCGCTTGCATGACGTTATCTCTATTTTCGCGCTTGGCGTTGATGATGCGTGGCAAGTGGCTCAGATAATGAAGGGTTACGATGCCAAGGATGATTATAGCCGTGTCCATCCTGCCACTACGCCAGCTGCCTTTAGTCTTGGCAAAATCGCCATCCCTGACACTTTAGAATTCTATGGCGATACCGAGTCAGAACAGGCTTTTGAGAGAGCCATCACGCAGCTACAGACGATGGGTTATAAGGTTACACCGATAGACTTTACGGTCTTTAATGAGTTAGCCGATGCACTCTATAACGACAGCTGGGTTAGTGAGCGCACCTTTGCAATCGAGCAGCTTGTGACGCGTGATGAGCTGCTACCCATTACTCGCCAAATCATTAGTCAAGCCGATGATTATAGCGCCGTCGATGCGATGAGCGCTGAGTATACGCGCGCCGCACTCAGCCGCCAAATTCAGCAAGTGATGTCTGAATTTGATGCCTTAATGGTACCCACCGCACCGACCATCTATACCATCGATGCCGTTAATGCTGACCCGTTAACCAAGAACAGCCATATGGGCGCTTACACCAATTTTGTGAATTTGGCTGACCTATCGGCACTTGCCTTACCGAATGTGATTGCTGATGACGGATTGCCGCGCGGTGTCACTTTTATTGCGCCCGCTTGGCACGATGAAGCCCTGGCCAATTTTGGTCATCAGTGGCAAGCCGCCCTCAATATACCGATAGGAACGTCTCAGCATCATTATAAATCTGACCCAGCTCAATCTGATAAACCGCAATCGCTCATTTCACTTACTACAACACTTGATAGTGATAATAGTGTGGATCTAGCAGTGGTTGGTGCGCATTTGAGCGGTATGCCGCTTAACTATCAGCTGACCGATCGCGGCGGTGTGTTGTCCGAACAAACTCAAACGGCAGCGACCTATCAGCTGTTTGCCTTAGCAGGAGCAACACCTGCCAAACCAGGACTCATGCGCCATAGCGACGGACGCGCCATTGAGGTAGAAGTCTGGCGTATTCCTAACGCAAGGTTTGGCGAAATCGTTAACGAGGTACCTGCGCCATTAGGAATCGGCAACGTTGAGCTGGCAGACGGTCGCTGGGTGAAAAGCTTTATTTGCGAACCATATGGCTTTGAAGGCAGTACAGATGTGACGGCATTTGGTGGCTGGAGGGCGTACATCGCCAAGCAGTTTGAACCTATTGCTTAGACCAGATAGTAGATGCACAAGTTTATGCATGATCTAAAACAGCAGCGCTCGCCATATCATTTTCCCTGATGGCATAGCAAACACTTATCAGCAGACACTCTCATAATGAGACGGTCTATATTCAAGGAGTAAGACTCATGAATCGACGCTTATTTACTTTTGCCGTTCTTTCAAGCTTTATGCTATTTGGTTGTGACAATACTGCCACCGTATCTGCACCTGAAGGCGAGGCGGCATCAGAAAAAGTCACTGCCGCAAACGACGATCCGATTTCTATCGGTTACAGTGATTGGCCTGGCTGGGTGGCTTGGCAGATTGCGATTGATAAAGGCTGGTTTGATGAAGCTGGTGTGAATGTTGAGTTTAAGTGGTTTGATTACTCGGCCTCGTTATCTGCTTTTGCCTCCAACCAATTAGACGCTATTTCTGTGACCAATGGCGACAACCTTGTCAACGCAGCGAGCGGTAGTGAAGGTATCATTATCTTGGTCAACGACTATTCGGCAGGTAATGATCAGATCATTGCAAAGCCCGGTATTACGAGCATAGCGGACCTAAAAGGTCAATCGATTGGGGTTGAAAAAGGCTTGGTTGATCATCTACTGCTCAATAGTGCGCTGACTGACAACGGCCTCACGGAAGCGGACGTGACACTGGTGAACGCCACCACTAACGAGCTGCCACAAGTCTTTACCAATGACAGTATTGATGCCGTTTCTATCTGGCAGCCCAACGCTAATCAAGCGCTAAAAAACGTACCGAGCGCAAAGGCTATCTATACCTCAGCGGACAAGCCGGGGCTTATTTATGACACTTTAGCGGTCAGTCCCGCCAGTTTATCTGCGCACAAAGCTGAATACGCCAAAATTATCCAAGTGTGGGGCAAAGTTGTTAACTATATCAATGATCCTGCTACCAGAGAAGATGCGATTGGTATTATGTCCAACAAGGTCAATGTTCCTGCTGAGCAATATAAAGACTTTTTGAATGGGACGAAGCTCATGAGTTTAGAAGACAATAAAAAGGTTTTTGAAAAGTCTGATGCGCTGAGCTCTATCTATGGCTCAAGCTATCACGTCAACCAGTTCAATATCGACAATCAGATTTATGATCAACAGCTAGATATTGATAAATTGATCTATCCCAACCTAATTACTCAGTAAGGTTAAGCGATATTTAATCTAGTAGTTACTGTGTCGTCATCATCATCTTAGAGGGCAACTCATGAGTCATATCAATAAACATCTCACCAAGAAAACCAAGCTTGGGCTCAATGTGCTCTCATTTTTGATTCCAATCTTATTATGGTGTGCGGTCAGCTACCTGCCTTTTATTTGGCATCCGCAAGTTGAAATTACCGAGGCAGGTGCGAGCACTTATCTGCAAGAAGGCAGCCGCATTGATAGGTCGGTATTCTATCAAGAAGCGCAGGACGCGATGGCATCTGATACGCCGCCGCCACAAGGTAAGCTAGTCAACCCAATCTATCTGCCAGCGCCTGACGAGGTGGCCACAGCAATGTTTACCGCCTTTGTCACGCCGCCTGCGCAAGCGGATGGTCCGTGGTTACATGAGAGCCTGTGGCAAAGTATACGTACCGTATTTATTGCTTTTCTTCTCTCATCAATCGTTGGTATCCCACTAGGGCTAGTGTGTGGGTTTTCTCAAAAGATCGCTCAGATTACTCAGCCCTTTGTCGAGTTTTTTCGCTACCTGCCAGCACCTGCATTTGGCCCTTTAGCGGTCGCCATACTGGGTATTTACGATGGTCCTAAAATTGCCATCATTGTGATTGGGACTTTGTTTCAGCAGATTTTAATTATTGCTAATACCACACGTACGATGGATCTTAGCTTGATTGAAGCGGGATATACCCTTGGTACTACCAAACTCAAAAGCTTTTTTTATGTGCTACTGCCTGCTGTACTGCCTGACGTCTATCGAGACTTGCGTGTGCTATTAGGCTGGGCATGGACATATCTGATTGTCGCCGAGCTGATAGGGACGACCTCAGGTATCACATGGTTCATCGTCCAACAAGCCCGTTATCAGCAGTTTGATAATGTCTATGCAGGTATTCTTCTCATCGGGTTTATCGGGTTGGGAACAGATATATTGTTATACCAGCTTGGTAAAAAACTCTTCAAATGGAAAGCGAGTATTTAAATGATGACTAATAATCTGACCGCTTCAGGCTTGGTAAACAGTGCTTCAAGAAGCAGTGCTTCGGTAGACAAGGCTCATGCTAGCTCCCACAATACAACTGATTATTTTAAAGCGCTCTATCAGCGAGATGTGGTGTTACAGGTAGATAAGCTAACACAATCATTCGACCAAGGCGGCAGCAAAAAAGTGATCCTAAAAGATGTCAGTTTGCAGATTCATGAGCGTGAGTTTGTTTGCGTGATTGGTCCATCAGGTTGTGGCAAGTCAACATTGGGACGCATTATTGCAGGCCTAGATGCTTATCCTAGCGGCAAGGTAATCGTTGATAAAGAAGTGGTCAAAGGGCCGAGCGCTAGCCGTGGTATGGTCTTTCAGGGTTATACCTTATTTCCTTGGAAAACCGTCAAACAAAACGTTATGTTTGGTCCCATTATGGAAGGCCGTAGCAAGTCAAACGCCGAGCGTAGCGCCCGTGAATGGTTGGATATTGTGGGTCTGAGTAAATACGAAAATCACTATCCGCATCAGCTGTCAGGAGGCATGAAGCAACGTGTCGCTATTGCACGAGCGCTCATCAATGAACCCAAAGTATTAGTTATGGATGAGCCTTTCGGTGCCCTCGATCCATATACTCGCCAAAAGATGCAAAAGCATCTGCTAGATCTTTGGCGCAATATCGACATTACTATTGTGTTTATCACGCATGATATGGACGAGGCAGTGCTGCTCTCAGATCGCATTGTGGTATTAAAAGCCAATCCAGGTGAGGTGCAAGACATTATCGAAGTACCACTTGCACGGCCGCGTGACCCTGATATCGTCACGGACAGCCGATTTTTGCAATTGAAAGCTCGTATCAACAATATCGTTCACAATCCGCAGCCACAGCCGGACTTCGATCCTGCTTTGGCTGAGATGCCAGATATCCCGCGTATGGTACCTTTGGATAAAAAAGATCAGCAGATCAATCATTAATATTAACGGCTAAAAAAATCATATAGTTACTAATTATCATCGTTGTCAGTGATACCGTGCTACGGTTATGTATCCTCGTATCCTCTTTATTGTGCATGACCGCGTCATACGATATCAGTCTCATTTAGCAAGACGATTACCGATTATATTTGATTAACTGCTGCTGATAAATACGACTGCTGTTATACTCAGTAGCGTATTCATTTGCTTATCGACCTTTTTATGACTACCACCTCTTTCGTATTAACCAGCTATAACATTCACAAAGGCATGTCACCCCTAAACCGTCAGGTGAAAATGCAAGGCATTGCTCAAGCGCTAGAAGCTGTGGGTGCAGATATATTGTGTCTACAAGAAGTGCAGGGACAAAACCTCAAACGCAACATGCAATATAATGAGTACCCTAATCAGTCTCAGCATGAATGGTTTGGTGAGTTTTTAGATCTAGAAAACAGCTATGGTAAAAACTCAGAATATGAGAATGGTCATCACGGCAATGCCGTATTAAGCAGATTCCCATTAGACCCAAAACACAATGTCAATATTACCGTCAATAGGCTTGAGCAGCGCGGCGTCCTACATTGTGAGGTGCAGCCTATCGGTTGGGATCGTCCTGTTGTGGTGCTATGTGCGCATCTGAATTTATTTGAGCGCGATCGTATCAAGCAATATCAGGCCATCAGCGATTATGTAAAAAATGAGATTGCACCTGATCAACCGCTCATCTTGGCAGGCGATTTTAACGATTGGAAAAAAATGTCTTGCGACAAACTGGCTACCGAGCTTGGTATGGTAGAAGCATTTAAACATTGCCATGGCAAACTGCTACCGACGTTTCCAGCAAAACTGCCAGTGCTCAGTTTAGATCGTATCTATCTGCGTAATTTGGTCGTCAAAGACGCATGGGTACATAGTGGGAAGCCGTGGTCATCACTGTCAGACCATTTGCCAATTAGTGCAGAACTGATGCTGCCTTAATACTTTGTGATGATTTGCTCGGATGCACTGCCTTGATAATCTATCGAGACTAAAACATTTTTTTAGCAAAAATACTATCGACTAAAATCGCTCCTTATGAAATAGTCATCTAACGTAAGATAAATAGTAACCATGCCCTAATAAACAAAATATAAGGATATTCTGCAATGGCAACGCCAGCTACTAATGACAACAATCAGCAACCTCAACTCCCCATCCCCAGTACCCAGCACGCTGCGCTGATACGTGAATTCGGTGAACCTGAAGTAATGATATATCAGGATGGTGTCGATATTCCTGAATTACAGGACGATCAGGTATTGGTAAAAGTCGCCTACGCCGGTATCAACCCTGTCGATTATAAGACCCGCCAAGGCAAAGGCTGGGGCGCAGAAAATATCCAAAAACAAAAATTCGACAACGACCAGCCAGCTATTTTAGGGTTTGATGTATCAGGTACAGTGGTTAGTAGTAATAGCGATGCGTTCGCTGTTGGAGATCGCGTCGCCGCCTTGACCTTTACTGGTGGCTGTTATGCGCAGTATGTGGCGGTAGACACCAAAATGCTTGCGAAAGTGCCAGAGAATGTCACATTAGAGCAAGCAGGGGCGCTGCCTTGTATTGGACAAACGGCGATACAATTTGTAGATTTTGCTGATATTCAAGCAGGTGAGCATGTGGTCATCAATGCACCAGCAGGCGGCGTCGGTCACTTACTGATACAGCTATTAATGGACAAAGTGAGCCGTGATGATATCAAGGTCACCGTTATTTGCTCACCAGAAAAATATGCCAAGCTCGGTGAGCTTATCGATACTGACAAGCTGGCAGGTTGGATTGATTATACCAAAGATGAAGCGTTTCCTGATTTGCAAGCCGACGTGCTGCTTGACTTAGTTGGCGATGAAGCCGGTGTTCGCGCGCTGAGTGTGCTTAAATCGGGCGCGCGCGTGAATGTGTTGCCAACCATTTGGGTCGATAAGCTCAAAGAAGCTGGCAAGGAGAAAAACCTAGAAGTATCCGGGTATAAAGCGCAGCGTAGTGGTGATGATATGGCGCGTGTTTTACAGCAAGTCGCTGATGGTCAATTAACCTTAAAAATCCAAAAAATATATCCACTCTCTGAGATTGTGGCCGCTCATCATGAATTACAGAAGGGCGATGCATTCGGAAAAATCGTCCTTGCTGCTTCTGAATAAGGGGCGCTGCTCACCTGTTTTTTAAAAATTATAGGATCCTTTACGTACTTCATAAAACTCTACAAGAATGGCGTCTTTGACAACATAACAGGCCTACTCTCTAGTGTTGTCTGCTGTAGGATGATGAGAGACACATTGATAAATGAAGTAATAACAAAGGATGTTATATGACTATGAATAAAGACATTGAGAATAAAAAAACAGACGAAAAAGTCACGGACCATGTCGCTTATGAAGCGCAAGTGCGTGAAGAAATAGAAGCATGGAAAAACCCTGATAAAGGTGTTTTGGATAAAGCTTTTGCGGTACTTAATACGCCTATTGTCGCGGCAGGTGATGCATTAATGGATGTGCCGCAATTTGGCGATGCCTTAAAAAAAGCAACTGAGCAAACCATCAGTACTTTGAGTAATGCTGCCAATTGGACATTGAACATTCAAGACGTTATCGAGAGCTATCAAGAGGAGCCTGATATTGAAGGCTCGTCAATCAAGACGCTTTCTGATATTAAACATCTACCAATTGCGGTTGTCGATAAACAAGTCAAACTTCTCAAAAGTAAATATGTCGCGCTCACCAGTGCGCAAGGTGTGACGACAGGAGTGGTTGGCTGGGTAGGTATTCCTGCTGATGTTGTTGGTCTTATCACTGCCAATCTACGTGCCATTGGAGAGTATGCGACTTACTATGGCTTTGACATGAACGACAAAGGCGAGCAGTTGTTTGCCATGTCTTTATTGGCGGTGGCTACTTCTGCCTCTGCTGAAGCGCGCAAAGCAGCGTTGGATGATACCCGTGCGATGATTAAAGATCCAGAAACGCAGGCATTTAATCAGATTAATGAAGAGGTCATGTCGCGGGTACTGCGTCAAACAGCAACCAAAGTGGCCACCAATATGGTCAAAACGAAAGCCGCGCAAATCATTCCTGCGGTGGGTGCAGTAGTGGCAGGCGGTGTTAATGCCAACTATACGGCCAATGTCTGCGAAGCGGCCTACCAATGCTACCGTGAACGTTTTTTAGATCGTCTTATATAGGTAATCGTTTACTCAACATGACCATGGCAGTTTTAGCGTGCAAGCATTTGCCGAAAGGTTAGGCTAATTCGTCCAGCATCGACAGTTTTTGTTTTAGTGATAGTATGTTTCCAAAAGGTTTGTGTATTACCGTGCATGACAATTAATTGACCAGACTCAAGATAAAGCGCGACTTTATCTTGGGTTTTTTTGTGCTTAAAGACAAACTTACGCGTGGCACCAAGGGATAAAGACGCAATGATTGGTTGATGACCGAGCTCTTTTTCATCATCGGCATGATAGCCCATACCATCAGTGCCAGTTGGATAGTAGTTGAGCAAGCAGGTGTTGAAGTGAGCCGTAATACCAATGTTTACTAACGCTTGCTCAATGCGATGTTTCACGTGGAACACTATATCTGACCACGGTATTGTCTGTCGCGTGTGCCCTGAATACTGGTAATCTGCCTCTGTATCTCCCATCCAGACAATTTGGCGAGTTGTCACATGAGTTTTACCAAATAACGTTACCATATCTGATTGCCAAGGCAACTCATTTAGCAATGTATTATACAGGACACTGGCATCGTCTATGACTATGCCTAAATCGTTTACATCACCATCATAGGGCAATACATTATCTGTGGGTGCAGGCGCAAAAAGGTCAGTCATAGATCAATAGTTATCTCTCATTATTTGCTGCGTTGATAATGCTCTTGAATGATCTGAGCACACAGTTTGGGCGCTTCCATCGGCAGCAGGTGACCATAGTCTAGCAAGGAGATGATGCTGTTATCAGGCACAAACTTTTGCCATTGCTGTCGTACCTTATCATTGATAAATAAAGTAGGCTTACCGGTAATCAGCGTATAAGGACAGCGCAGTTTTTTGAGCGCGGAATCGATATGAGGCGCGCCAAAATAGTTGGCCAGCTCTTGCTCTGGAGCAAACATTAAGGTGTAGCTTCCATTTGGATTTTTGCTTAAGCTCTGTTCGGCAAAGACCTGCAAATGCTCGTCACTGATGCGTCTATAAGCACGCTGCGCACGCAAGTTTTCATAATAAGCATCGACACTCGGCCACGTAGATTGCCTATTTACTGTGCTTTTGAAAGGCTCACGGCTCAGCAAGATAGAGCGCGGTAACAGATTATACAAAGTGGCTTGGTTTTTAGTGAATGTGACAGGCTCTATCAGATAAAGCCGCGAGAACAGCTCTGGACGTTTGGCTGCTGCCATGGCTGTGGCGGTTGCACCTTGTGAATGTCCGATACCGACGACAGGCTTATCTTGTGTTTTTTCTAAAAACTCAATAAGCAGGTCAGCATCTTGCTCACGCGTCAGACGACGGCTGTGCGGTTTGTCATACCAATAGCCGCGTAGGGCAAGTGAGCTGATATCAAACTCAGTTGCCAGCTCATTTAGCAATGGCGTATAGGTACCAACGGGGAAACTATTACCACCATAAAAATGCGCGGGTGTGCGGGGATAGTTATCTGACTGAACTGACTGATTGAGCTGGCCAAGATGATAGTAACGTGCTTTTTTACCATCAAGATTGATGCTGTTTGTAAATGCTTCCATAAAATAAACACTTCCTTGTGGTTTATTTTGATGGGTCTTAGTTATCTTCACCTAAGAAACCACCGCTTTGACGTTGCCATAATTTAGCATAGACACCATCGCGTGCGAGCAGCGCCTCGTGACTGCCTTGTTCAATGATGCGCCCTTTATCCATCACTACTAAGCGATCCAGTGCCGCAATGGTCGATAAACGATGGGCAATGGCAATCACGGTTTTGCCAGTCATCATGTCGTTTAAGCTTTCAGTAATGGCAAATTCGATTTCAGAGTCAAGGGCACTCGTGGCTTCATCAAGCAGCAAAATTGGTGCGTTTTTGAGCATCACACGAGAGATGGCGATACGCTGGCGTTGACCGCCTGAGAGTTTGACGCCGCGCTCACCGACTTGGGTATCAAGGTCAGTGTTGCCTTTGTCATCGCTTAAGTCTTTGATAAAGTCCCATGCTTGGGCTTGCTTAGTGGCTTCAATAATTTCAGCATCGGTGGCATCCGGACGACCATAAGCGATGTTTTCACGGATGGTGCGGTGCAACAGTGAGGTGTCTTGGGTTACCATACCAATTTGCTGACGCAGAGACTCTTGGGTGACCTCATCAATTGCCTGTCCGTCAATACATATTTTGCCACTATCGACATCAAAGAAGCGTAGTAGTAAATTCACCAAGGTTGATTTGCCAGCGCCTGAACGTCCGACCAGACCAATTTTTTCACCTGGCTTGATGTCCAAATGAAAGTCGTCTAACAGTTTGACGCGATTGGTTGCCAATGCGGTAGCTGCGGTTTTTGCCTCATCGACACGCGCCCCTTCATCATCAGCAACGCCAGCATCATCTTCATAGCCAAAATCGACATGATCAAAGACAATATGACCGTCGGTGACCGTTAATGTTTGCGCATTAGGCTTATCGACGATTTTTTGCGGTGCTGATAGAGTACGCATGCCGTCTTGTACCGTACCGATACTCTCAAACAAACTAGTAGTCTGCCACATGATCCAGTGTGTCAAACCATTTAAACGCAGCGCCATAGCAGTCGCTGCGGCAATCGCACCGACACCAACATCGCCTTGTTGCCACAAATACACACCAATAGCTGCAGTCGAGCCAATCAAAGTCACACTGATGGCATGGTTGACGACCTCAAGATAGCTGACCCAGCGCATCTGTGCGTGTACCGTACCCAAAAACTGATTCATCGCGTATTTGGCATAACCCAGTTCGCGCTGCGAGTGGCTAAACAGCTTAACGGTCATGATATTGGCATAAGCATCGGTGATGCGCCCGGTCATCAAGGCACGGGCATCCGCTTGCACAATGGCCGTACGTTTGAGCTTTGGAATAAAGTACCACATGGCAAGCCCAAACAGCACAAACCAAACCGCAAACGGAATGAGCAGCAAGCTGTCCAGATTAAATAAAATCACCCCAGTAGTGACAAAATATACCACCACATACATCATCATATCCGTGATGGTCATCACCGTATCACGCACCGCAAGTGCAGTTTGCATCACCTTTGCTGAGACACGTCCTGAAAACTCATCTTGATAAAACTGCATGGACTGTCCGAGCATGCGGCGGTGAAAACGCCAGCGCATTTGCATCGGAAACACGCCCTGAATGACCTGAAAATGCACTAATGAGGATAGAGCGATCCAAAAGGGACTGAGGATCAAGACGGCAAACATTAGCAGCAGCATATCGCTTTTTTCTGCCCATAACGTCTGCGGGGTATAAGCACCCAGCCAATCCACCAAGTTACCGATCCATGCAAACAGCATGGCTTCATAGACCCCGACGCCAGCGGAGAGGATCATAAATAAGAACAGCCAGCCGCGCAAACCATGCGTACAGGCCCACAAAAATCTCAATAACCCCTTACGAGGTAATGGCATAGGCGTTTCAGGAAAGGCGGGGAGACGGGATTCGAAAAAGCGAAATAGAGCGTTCATAGGCGGCAATAATACGTCAAACCAGAGCGGTTTTGAGTCGTTACTTATGTTAATAAAATAGCAGGGTATTTTAGCAAAACTTGGCAATCAGGCATGCAGTAAATTGTAATTTGCCAAATATGAAACTCATTAATGCAGCGTTGATAGGCATGATAACTGTAGAGATAATGACAAATAGATTGCTGTCAAAAATATATTTTGTTACCTTCTAGATCGCAACTTCTTTAGACATTCAAATATTATCTTTACAATAATATTTCTCCAAAAATCAGCTGGATAAAAAGCGACTTGCTTAGCACTATGCTGCCAATATGTGAGTAATAAACACCTGATATCGCAATCCAAAAGGTAGAAGCTAATGATGTATTTAACCATTGCGGTGTTGTGTAGCGTCGCCGTCTCAGTACTTTTGAAAATACTACGCCAAAAGAAAATGGATATTCGTCAGACCATCGTTGCGGGTTATCCGGTCGCTTTTTTGCTGACTTGGTTTTTATTGAAGCCTGATGTCGGCGCCATACATGCGCTTGATAATGCTTGGGGTATTATCATTGCGCTTGGGATACTGTTGCCTGCGATATTTATCATTCTGGGCCGTGCCATTGAATCAGTCGGCATGGTAGCAACGGATGCGTCTCAGCGCTTATCATTGATTATCCCTATCGTCGCCGCTTTTCTATTATTTGGTGAAGTGTTGACGGGTACTCGTATACTGGGGTTGGCATTAGGGTTTTTGGCATTAGGCGCATTGGTCTATCGACCAGAGCATCAAACCATGACCACACAAGCAAAGCAGACACCATTATGGTTGTTTGGTGTGTGGGCAGGCTACGGTATCATTGATATTTTGTTCAAACAGGTTGCCAAACAAGGTGCCGCTTTTCCGTTGACACTGTTTGTGAGCTTTGGTGTGGCAGGCACACTGCTTTTTATCTATCTACTTATCAGCCAGGTGCGCTGGCAAAAGGACGCACTCATAGCAGGTTTGCTACTGGGCGCGCTCAACATGGGTAATATTTATGCTTATGTCAGGGCTCATCAAATGCTGCACGATTCACCCAGTATTGTATTCACGGGAATGAACGTGGGTGTCATTGCAGTGGCGACATTGATCGGTGTGGGTGTGTTTAAAGAACGACTCAATCGCATCAATATATTGGGGTTGTTACTCGCAGTATGCTGTGTAGGCGTCTTATTTTTAGCGTGAGATATGTTGTCCAAAGAAGAATTCAGTAGAGTTTTTAGCAATGTTGTCACGTTTTCCATATAGGCATACTTACCATCCTATGATAAGGTCATCTACAAATAGCAGACCTTATCATAGGTCATAAAAAGCTTGGTTTATAATGTTTAATTTCACTCAATAAAAATAGGATGTACTTTTAATGGAATACGATAATCAGTTACAGCGCATAAAAGACGGTTCAGGATTTATCGCCGCGCTCGACCAAAGTGGCGGCAGCACGCCAAAAGCGCTAGAGAACTATGGCGTCAGTGGCAATGAGTATGATAATGATGAAGCCATGTTTGATTTGGTGCATGAGATGCGTGCCCGTATCATGACCTGCGACTGTTTTGACAATGAGCGCGTGCTTGGTGCGATCTTATTTGAAGATACTATGGAGCGCGACGTCAATGGTAAACCTGCCGCCAATTATTTGTGGGAAGACAAGCAAATCGTCCCATTTTTAAAAGTAGATAAAGGTTTGGCAGAGCAGATGAGCGGCGTACAAGTCATGAAGCCGATGCCTAATTTAGACCTGTTGCTAGATAAAGCAAAAAACTATCCGGTATTTGGTACCAAGATGCGCTCAGTCATTTATGAACCAAACGTCGATGGTATCGAGCTGGTTGTACAGCAGCAGTTTGATGTGGCAAAGCAAATCATCTCAAAAGGCTTGATGCCAATCGTCGAGCCAGAGGTCAATATTGACAGTGCCCAAAAGCATGAATGCGAAGTACTGTTAAAAGCCGATATTCTGCGTAACCTTGAGCGTTTGGGTGACGATCAGCAAGTGATGCTCAAGCTGACATTGCCTGAAGAAGCAGGATTTTATCAGGAACTGGTTGACCATCCAAAAGTGCTCAAAGTAGTGGCGCTATCAGGTGGTTACAGCCGTACTGATGCGTGCGCGAAGCTCAAGCAAAACCCTGGTATGATTGCTAGCTTCTCGCGTGCCTTTACCGAAGGGTTAAGTAAACAGCAAAGCGATGAAGAGTTTGCTGATACTATTAATACGTCGATTGAAGAGATTTATCAGGCGTCGAAGGTTTGAGGATATTTGACTAGCCTATCTATTTTTAAGATTCTACTCCATGAACCTAGCAAACAAATGTGTCTGCTAGGTTTTTTATTTTTGTTGCTATAATATTACAATTAGAATATATTCTCGAATTAAGTTTGTTTTAAATATTTTTAATATTGGGATATATACTCATGAATATACGTTACTCAAGTTTGCTCTTAGCTTCTATATTGGCATTGTCTGGTTGCGGTAGTGATAGCGATAGCAACGCAAGCGTCAACGAACCGACCACACCTGAACAACCCAATCCAGAACAGCCATTACCTGAAGAGACAGAGAATCAAGTATTTGGTTTTGCGTTTGATGGCACGACAGATTTAAGTAATTTATATGGCACAGATGCTGTGGTACAGCGGTTAGTGGTAGACACTAGTGGTGAATATTGGTTGATCAACAATAATACAATTGATGCCAATGGCGAACAGCTTGATCCATTACCTAGCAAATCAGTCATCGGTCTCACTCATGGTAAGTTTGGTGAAGAAATGGCAGATGGTTACTATCCATCACTCTCCACAGATTTTATAACTGACTTCACGGCTTTTAACAGTATGCGGAGTGTATTTAACTTAGGTGCAAAAACGGTTAATGATGATACTCTGAAACTGATGTACCAATATAGTAGTGGAAACTCTACAACTATCAATAGCAATGCGTCATTGATAAAAAATGATATACCAATGAAAGAGTCCATTGAGCAGCAAATTGGACAGTATACAGGCACATTAATTGGTGCATCTGATGGACGTTTTGGACTTGGTTTAGGTACGCTAACAATCAATGCTAATGGCACATTTAGTATCATTGATACGAGACAGTGTATGATTCAAGGCACTCTAGATAATAGTACGGACTCTAAGTTTACTGTTGTTAATGTGACTATCGATGCTAGTTCAGAAAGATGCCCACTAGAAAATGGTGAAGCAGAAGGCATACGATTGATCGATAAGGAAGGCGGCACTATTGTATTTACTACACCAAATGACAATAATGGCTATATTTTTAATTATGCATAATTGCCGATGATTTTTTCATAAATACAGAAACATGCTTCTATAAATATAAAAAAGCCCAAACCTAACTATCAGGTTCGGGCTTTTTTATTAAAGCTAAAAAGCTTATACCTCTTTATATAACTGACGTCCTTCCTTATTATATTTTTCCATCATCTCAGCCATGCCTCGACGGACTTCCTCAGCACTGGCTTCGCCTACTTGTCCGACCAGTTCTGTAACGACTTTTTTGATCAAGTGATCGGTATCGCTTAAGTCACCTGATTGCGGAGTCACTTTTTGATTGGCTGATCCTTTGTCCAAACCTGCTGCATACTCACGCACGTTTTGAGTGATTTTCATTGAGCAAAACTTCGGACCACACATGGAGCAGAAATGCGCCGACTTGTGTGCGTCTTTTGGCAACGTTTCATCGTGATATTCGCGTGCGGTATCAGGGTCGAGCGCCAGATTGAACTGATCATCCCAGCGGAATTCAAAGCGCGCTTTGGATAGCGCATTATCACGCGCCTGTGCACCAGGATGGCCTTTGGCAAGATCAGCAGCGTGAGCGGCAATTTTATAAGTGATGATGCCGTCTTTCACATCTTTTTTGTTTGGTAGACCCAAGTGTTCTTTTGGCGTGACATAGCACAGCATCGCAGTACCAAACCAGCCAATCATCGCTGCCCCAATGGCACTGGTAATATGATCATAACCCGGTGCGATGTCAGTCGTTAATGGCCCTAAAGTATAAAACGGCGCGTCAGCACACAGCTCAAGCTGCAAGTCCATATTTTCTTTGATGCGGTTCATCGCCACGTGTCCAGGGCCTTCGACCATAACCTGTACGTCATGCTCCCATGCGACTTTGGTCAATTCACCAAGCGTACGTAGCTCACCAAACTGCGCTTCATCATTGGCATCTTGCAAGCAGCCAGGACGTAGGCCGTCACCTAGACTGAACGCCACATCGTACTGCTTCATAATCTCACAAATGTCTTCAAAATGCGTGTACAAAAAACTCTCTTTGTGATGCGCCAGACACCACTGCGCCATGATAGAGCCGCCGCGTGAGACGATACCTGTTAAGCGGTTTGCGGTGAGCGGTACATAGCGAAGCAGGACGCCTGCGTGAATGGTGAAGTAATCCACACCTTGCTCTGCTTGCTCAATCAACGTATCACGGAATATCTCCCAGGTTAGATCTTCTGCGACGCCATCGACTTTTTCTAATGCTTGATAAATCGGTACGGTACCAATTGGCACAGGCGAGTTACGGATTAGCCATTCACGAGTTTCATGAATGTGATTGCCCGTCGATAAATCCATGATGGTATCCGCGCCCCAACGTGTTGCCCATGTCATTTTGGACACCTCTTCATCGATAGAAGAACCCAGCGCTGAGTTACCGATATTGGCATTGATTTTTACCAAAAAGTTGCGCCCGATAATCATCGGCTCAGACTCAGGGTGGTTGATATTATTGGGGATAATGGCGCGACCAGCCGCCACTTCATCACGAACAAACTCAGGGGTGATAATTTTGGGCGTATTGGCACCGAAGCTCTCACCCTCATGTTGACGCATATCGGTCAGTTCATGCTGTTTTTGCGTCTCACGTATGGCGATATATTCCATCTCAGGGGTGATGATGCCGCGACGCGCGTAGTACATCTGCGTGACGTTTTTCCCGGTTTTGGCACGGCGCGGTTTGTCAATATGAGCAAACCTGAGATTTGCAGTACTGATATCGCGAGCACGTGCTTGACCGTACGAGCTAGACAGACCGCTTAGTTGCTCGGTATCACCGCGCTCAGCGATCCAGTTTTCACGCAGTTTTGGTAGACCGCGGGTCAGATCAATCTCGACATTGGGATCGGTATAGACGCCTGAAGTATCGTAGACATAAAACGGCGGATTATGCTCACCGTCTTTATCTCCAGTGCCACCAACAGGCGTATCAGCCAAGCTGATTTCACGCATCGGTACTTGGATGTCAGGTCGTGAGCCTTCGATATAGACTTTGCGCGAGGCGGGTAGGATACGGTGTAAGTCGCGCGCATCTTCTTCGAAGCGCGCATCACTGGCAGCGCGGTGGGCAGGCGTTTTTAATGCGTCTGCTTTTTTATCGGCTTTGGTGTCTGATACAGGAAGAATGTTATCGGCTGGGTTGTGCGTTTGGGCTTGTGATGCCGCTGAGGCACTGTCGAAAGAGCTGCTGTTTGAAATAGTCATATGCTGTCCTAGCGTGTTGGTTTTTGAATAAAAGCAACACCGCCAGTAGCTGCGGGGACAAGCAGTCGTCATTCAGACAAATTTATATTATCAACACCTAACAGCTAGCAAAAAATTGCCGCGGCTAATGGTCATCAAATAGTGGACGCAGCTTTCTATCTTCTCTTGTTATCTACTTATGCGACATGCATAGTTAGACAATAGCGATGATAAAAAGGTATTTCTACGCGCCCTTTGTCATCAATAACAAAGTGCTTAAGACTTCCCTGCGTCGGTACTAACCGCATCAGGTTCGGCGGGTGATCTCTCAGCGAATGTAGATAGGCGGCTACTTTTATCAATGTTTAACTATAAACGTTTAATAAAGTAGGCCAATGCTACACCGCACCCCGAGTCTGTCAGTGTTGTAAATCCCTTTCATACTAACAAAATTCTGCGTTAACGGCTAATGATATTTGAATGAAAACATCAGACTTTGAGTTTGCTGTTCGGTCTGGTGATGAGTACAGACTCTTAGTAATAATTATCAAAATTACTTGATATTACTGAGACTTAGAGTGCTTATCTGAATATTATGTAAAGCGGATGAAAGATTATAGAGGTTGTCATTAAACTGTCATAAAGATTTGGCAAGATAGCACGCATATCACAAACAATGCTTTTTTATATCGTTGTTAAACTTCAGGAGTCCTACATGCGTTATTCGTTATTAGCAGTGGCCGTCAGTTGTACATTAATGCTTACGGCGTGCAACAAGTCAACAGAGACGACAGAACCAGCTGCTGATACTAGCAGTAGTGCCGCTACCACGGCTGAAACAACCACTCAGACTCAGGCAACGCCTTCTGCTGACACCGGTTTTAAATCTGCTGAAAATATCGCAATGAATATCACGGGTGCAGGTGCGTCATTCCCGCAGCCTATCTATGCCAAATGGTCTTATGACTATAACGCTGCCACAGGCGGCCAAGTCAACTATCAGTCGATTGGCTCATCTGGCGGTATCAAACAAATCCAATCAAAAACCGTCGATTTTGGTGCTTCTGATGCGCCATTGACGCCAGAAGAGCTTGAAGAGTCTGGTCTTATTCAGTTCCCAACCGTTATCGGCGGCGTTGTGCCAATCGTTAACATCGATGGCGTTGAGCCAGGTCAGTTGAAATTAGATGGCGAAACCTTAGCAAATATCTATTTGGGTAAAATCAATAACTGGAATGATCCTGCGATCAAAGCCATGAACCCAGATTTGACCTTGCCAGATGCCGCTATCACTACAGTATTCCGCTCAGACGGTTCAGGTACGACGTTTAACTTCACAGATTATCTAGCCAAAGTATCACCAGATTGGAAAGATACCGTTGGTGTTGATAAAACCGTTAAGTGGCCAACCTCTGCGACTGGTGCAGGTGGTAAAGGTAACGAAGGCGTTTCAAGCTACGTCAACCGTATGAAAAACTCTATCGGCTATGTTGAGTATGCGTACGCCAAGCAAAACAATATGTCACACACGGCATTGAAAAACGCAGCGGGTAACGTTGTTCAGCCATCTGCTGAGACCTTTGCAGCCGCTGGTGATATCGACTGGTCACAACAAGAAGGCTTTTATAAAGTCATCACCAACTCTGAGACGGATCAAGCATGGCCTATCGCTGCTGCTACTTTCATCTTAGTTCATAAGCAACCAGAGAATCCTCAGCAAGTGGCTGGTGTGTTGAACTTCTTTGACTGGGCTTATACCCAAGGTGATGATGATGCTATGGCATTAGATTATGTCCCATTCTCTGATACAGCAGTGGCCTTATTCAAAGAGAAATGGAACGAAGTAAAAGGTAGTGATGGTCAGCCAGTTTATAAGGCTGCTCAGTAATCTCCCGATGCTAGCCATTGTTTACTAATCTCTTTAATTCTCTCTTAAGCCACTATTCTCCGGTAGTGGTTTGAGAGGTTTTATCACAGCAAATTTGACCAAAAGACTAATCGCGATATTTCACGATAACCATTAGTAATGATACAAGTTGCGTTTGCTGTCATAAAACGAAATAAACATTCTGGTTTTTTGAATTCACCCATTCAATGCTGAGACACTTATGACAGACTTAAGGTCCCAACTGGCTAAACAAAAACGTTACGACGCTTTATTTGTCAACTCTACCAAAGCGTTTGCCATACTCGTCCTCCTATCTTTAGGGGGCATTTTGGTGTCTCTTATTGTTGGGGCATGGCCGAGCATTCAAGAGTTTGGTCTGGGGTTTTATACCAGTAATAATTGGGATACGGTCGCCAATGAGTATGGTGCACTAGCGCCTATTTATGGCACCTTAGTAACGTCATTTATCGCCATCGCTATCGCTGTACCAGTCAGTTTTGGTATCGCGATATTTTTGACCGAAATGTGCCCAAAGTTCCTCAAAAAACCACTTGGTATTGCCATTGAGCTATTGGCGGGTATTCCTTCTATCATTTATGGTATGTGGGGTCTGTTCGTATTTGCGCCTTTCTTTGGTGAGCACATTCAGCCATGGTTTATTGAGCATGTTGGCCCGCTACCTATCATCGGTAAGCTGTTTACAGGCGCGCCCATGGGATTAGGGATGTTCACCGCATCGTTGGTACTTGCCATCATGATTATTCCTTTTATCGCGGCCACCATGCGTGATGTCTTCTCTGTCGTGCCAGATCTACTCAAAGAATCTGCCTACGGTATGGGTGCGACGACATGGGAAGTGATGTTCAAGATTATTCTGCCTTATACCAAAGCGGGTGTCGTTGGTGGCGTAATCTTGGGTCTTGGTCGTGCATTGGGTGAGACCATGGCAGTGACCTTCTTAATCGGTAATGCGTTCAATATCAGCCCAAGCCTATTTACCTCTGGTGTGACCATCACCTCGGCATTGGCCAACGAGTTTGCCGAAGCGTCGAGCGAGCTGCATTTGGCATCTTTACTACATCTAGGCTTAATCTTGTTTGTCATCACCTTCATTGTGCTGTCTTTGGCCAAATTAATGCTCATGCGCATGGATCACAAAGCAGGTAATCGATAAGTCTGAGAAGGACTTATGAGACCTTGATAGATATTGATAAAAGATATGGGAAATAAATAGTATGCCTGCAAACAATGTGATGAATGCGCCAATGTCTACGAAGCCAAGCAGTGCTGGGCGTTATAACAAAAGCTTGTACAACAAGCGTCGCTGGACCAACAAGCTGGGTTTGGGCTTTGCCATGTCAGCGATGGTGTTTGGTCTATTCTGGTTGTCATGGATTTTGGTGACACTATTTGTTGAAGGTTTTCAAGGCATGATGGAGTTGCCAATCTTTACCGCTGATACACCGCCGCCTATGAGCCCGGGTGGTTTACGCAATGCGATCGTCGGTTCGGTAATGCTGGCATTCTCAGGATTATTTATTGGTGCGCCTATTGGCCTGATGACTGGTATTTATTTATCTGAGTTTTCTAAAGGCAGCATGCTTGGCAAAGTGACCCGTTTTTTGAACGATATCTTGTTATCAGCACCATCAATTGTCATTGGTCTGTTTATATATGCTTTAATGGTAAAAGGCGAAAGTTTCTCTGGTTGGGCAGGCGCATTGGCATTGGCATTGATTGTTATCCCAGTCGTCGTACGTACCACTGAAAACATGCTGAATCTGGTGCCTAATAGTTTGCGTGAAGCTGCTTATGCACTTGGTACACCCAAGTGGAAAATGGTCACGCAAGTGACGGTCAAAGCTGCCAAAGCGGGATTGACGACAGGGGTGTTATTGGCATTTGCTCGAATCACTGGTGAGACAGCACCGTTGCTATTTACGGCGCTCAACAATCAGTACTTCAGTACCGACATGGGTCAGCCGATTGCTAACTTACCCAATACCATTTATCAGTTTGCGATGAGTCCTTATGATAACTGGCATACATTGGCATGGGCGGCAGCGCTTCTGATTACAGCATCTGTCTTGGTATTGAATATTCTGGCAAGATTTATTGGCAATCGAGGTCAGGTCAAATAAAGACCGATATCGCTGCATAGATACCAAGCATTTACTTATACTTATATGAAATACACTAAGCTAGGTTGGATAATATTATGAATGATGTCGCAAGCAAGGTCCGCACAGAAACGACTGCTGATCGCTTTAATAATGCAACAGACAGTCTGTTAAATAGAACCATGTCCAAAAGCTCGCAATCACAGCAACCAAATACTGCTGAGTTCAATAAGCAAAGCATTCATGATATTCCCCAAAATATGCCTAAGGCAAAAATGGAAGTTCGCGATCTCAATTTTTATTATGATGATTTTCAGGCGTTAAAAAACATCAATATTGATATCGCAGAAAAGAAAGTGACCGCCTTTATCGGTCCGTCAGGTTGTGGTAAATCGACGCTGCTACGTACCTTTAACCGCATGTATGATCTGTATCCAGGAATGCGTGCAGAGGGCGCTATCAACCTTGATGGGCGCAATATTTTGGGCAAAGACATCGATGTCAACTTGCTACGCGCGCAGGTCGGTATGGTATTTCAAAAGCCAACCCCGTTTCCCATGTCGATCTATGACAATGTTGCCTTTGGTGTCAAACTCTATGAAAAGCTTAGCAAAGACGAGCTGGATCATCGCGTGGAGTGGGCACTAAAAAAATCGGCGCTATGGCCAGAAGTGAAAGACAAACTAAAAGCATCCGGCCTGTCACTATCAGGTGGTCAGCAGCAGCGTCTGTGTATCGCTCGTAGTGTCGCGACCAAGCCTGAAGTGTTGTTGCTCGATGAGCCAACCTCTGCGCTTGACCCTATCTCGACGGGCGCTATCGAAGATCTGATAGAAGATCTCAAAAACGACTATACCATCGCCATCGTTACCCATAACATGCAGCAGGCAGCTCGTGTGTCAGACTATACCGTCTATATGTATCTAGGCGATATGATCGAGATGGGGGAGACCGATCAGATATTCACCAAACCTACCCAAACTGCGACAGAAGACTATATCACTGGTCGCTATGGCTAAGACTGATTAATTAGTACTAAAGAGCTAATACTGAGTTTGGGTCAGACATAGTGTTTTTGATAGGGTACTGTCAGCCGAGTTGTTTCACTCAACCAGCATACCGCGCTACTAAAATATAGATTTCAGGGAATACCTCTTATGCAAAGTGATAAGCATATCTCCAAAAGTTTTGACCAAGATCTTGATGAAGCCATCCGCTTGTTTTTATATATGGGTGATAGTGCTGCCAACCAAGTGGCCAAAGCGATCCATGCACTTATTGATAGAGACGAGACACTGGCGCAAGAGGTCATCGAGATGGACTTTGATATCAACCGAATGGAGGTTGAGCTCGATGAACATATTTTATTGCTGGTTGCTAAGCGTCAACCTGCCGCAGGAGATTTGCGTTTAGTCATGTCGATCAGTAAAGGCGTGGTAGATTTGGAGCGTATTGGTGATGAAGCGGTAAAAATCGCAAAAATGGCAAACAGAATCGCGGCACAAGGCAAATCGTCTTATGGCTATGCTGAGGTACAGCACTTGAGTAATCAGGTAAGACTGATGCTTAATAACGCATTAGAGGCCTTTAGTCAATCGAATGCTGAGCAAGCGTTTGAGGTCATGCGCAATGACAGTGTGGTCAATAACGAATATCAGTCTGCCATTCGCGCGTTGATGACTTATATTATGGAAGACTCAAGACAAGTCTCAAAGGTCATCAATATCATGTGGATTTTGCGCTCGCTTGAACGCATCGGTGATCATGCACAAAACGTGGCCGAGCTAGTCATCAACTATATCAGTGGTCAAGATGTACGTCATTCAGACTACGCCATGGTCGAAAAAGCGGTACAAAAAGCCAATGATCGTTTGGCTGCTCGTCAGGTTAGTACGATGTCAGTCGCTGATTTTGAATCACTAGAGAGTAATGACGACTGATAGCTCAGTCAGCACAGTCTACTTATGATAAAAAACGCGCTATAATTAGCGCGTTTTTTGTGGTTATTACCAATACATAGTAAGACAAGATTAGCTTTCTGGTGTCCAGCCTTGGGCACGCTCATAGTCTTCATTATCCAAAAACTTATCACGCTGCTCGGTCAAGAATTTTTTGGCTTCAGGATCCATCATGCTCAAATGGTTCTCATTGATGAGCATGGTTTGATGCTCTAGCCACTCTTTCCATGCCTTTTCAGATACGGTTTCTTGCAGCTCTTGGCCTTTCTTGTTAGGGAAAGGCGGATGCGGCATTTTTGGCAGTTCTTGCTTATATTTGCGGCAAAACACGGTATTGGCTTGGGGGTTAAAAGTCTCAGTCATCAGGTGTTCCTTATTTATTCTATTAAGCGGTGAATTTGAGTAATGATATGAGCCTATGATAACGGTCTTGGTCAATTTAGCAAAGGGTATCTCGTGTCTCTTATTAAACAGACATCAATCTACAAGGCGTCATCCGTACATTCTACTTTTATCGTTGCTGGTTTCATATGATGCCGAATGAACCTGCGCGAAAAAGCGCGAATAGCGAATGGTTAATAAAATAAAAACACCCGCATCAATAGCGGGTGTCAGATATAGCGCGGTCAGTTAACTTATGCTTAAAACGATATGATCAAGCAAAGGCTTTTAAACGAGCGCGGCCATTGATTACGGCTTGCTTAACTTGATTTGGCGCAGTACCGCCCAGATGGTCACGAGCTGCTAGTGAGCCTTCTAGCGTGAGATAGTCAAAGACATCCTCACCGATGGCATCACTGAATTGCTGCAATTGTGCCAAGGATAAGTCACTTAGATCCACGCCTTCTTTAATGCCGAGTGCAACCGCATTACCCACGACTTCATGCGCATCACGGAACGCAACGCCTTGACGGACCAGATAATCTGCCAAGTCAGTGGCAGTGGCATAGCCTTTCATCGTTGCAGCACGCATACTTTCTTTGTTTGGGACAATGTTAGGGAGCATATCAGCAAAGGCAAGTAGAGAGCCTGTTAGCGTGTCAACACAGTCAAACAAAGGCTCTTTATCTTCTTGGTTGTCTTTGTTGTAGGCGAGTGGCTGGCTTTTCATCAGGCTGAGTAATGTCATCAGCTGACCAAAGACACGTGCCGCTTTACCGCGTACCAGCTCAGGCACGTCAGGGTTTTTCTTTTGTGGCATGATTGATGAGCCAGTACAGAAGCGATCTGGTATCTGCACAAAGTTGAACTGCGCTGACATCCACAGAATAATCTCTTCACTCATACGTGACATGTGCATCATCAGAATAGAAGCGGCTGAGGTGAACTCAATCGCAAAGTCACGATCTGAAACCGCATCTAGCGAGTTCTGACAGATACCTTCAAAACCCAATAGCTCAGCGGTGATGGTACGATCAATCGGGAATGTCGTGCCAGCGAGTGCGGCGCTACCAAGTGGCATCTGGTTGATACGGCGACGGGCGTCAACCAAGCGCTCGGTATCGCGATACAACATCTCAAACCACGCCATTACATGGTGACCAAAGCTGACAGGCTGGGCGGTTTGTAAATGCGTAAAACCAGGCATAATAGTATCGGTATGTTGATCAGCCAGATCAAGCAAGCCACTTTGTAAGCGCACGAGCAGTTCGATAATATTATCGGTTTCTTCACGCAACCACAAACGAATGTCAGTCGCGACCTGATCGTTACGGCTACGCCCTGTATGTAGTTTTTTGCCAACTGCGCCTATAATATCAGTGAGGCGTGATTCGACATTCATGTGCACGTCTTCGAGGGCGATTGACCAGTTAAACTCACCTGCTTCGATCTCGCGTAATACTTGATGAAGACCGTCGATAATGGTGGCTACTTCATCAGCAGTCAAGATATCGCATTCTTTGAGCATCGTTGCATGGGCAATCGACCCTTGAATATCGTGACGAGCAAAACGTTGGTCGAAGCCAACAGAGGCGGTAAAGGCAGCCACGAAGCTGTCAGTCGCTTCACTGAAGCGTCCGCCCCACATCTGCTGGCCCTGAGTGCTGGCAGGGCTATTTTGTGCATCTTTGTTTGTTACTGAGACATTCGTGCTAGAATCAGCAACAGATGAACTTTTACTTGATTCGGGATTACTAAGGTTTGAAGAATTGGCGTTCATATCGGTACAAGACAAGTCAAGAGAATAAGAACTCGAGTATAGCAAATGATGAGGTTGCCTTACTAGCTAAGCGCTTAGAGTTTTTTATTCCAAAACTCATGGAGATCATGAGGCCTTGGCAGTGGCTGACATATATTGCTTTTTGGTCACTGTTTCTCACGGTGATTGAGCGTCATGGTCTGTCAAGCTGGTCTGATTTTATTATCAAGTTTTTTTCTCGAGTGCTACAGAATGCACTGACTGTTATTCCATCGCTATATTTGGTCGATTATCTACGTCCTGTTTTTAAAAATGCCAGTATACCTAGTGTAAGTGTGCGTATCGTCATGCTGATGATGTTTGCCGCTACGGTTTCTATGACTTTAGTGGTTTTAATTTTGATCAATATGGGGTTGATGGAATATAATCGTCAAGCTTTTATGACCAATCTGTTTTTCAATACCGTACTGACGGGCGGTTTTACCATTGTGTTTTTATTGTACTTTTTGCGTAGCCACCGTGAGCTTAATGCGCTCAAGCTGTCGTTTGAATACAAGTTGACCGCACAAAATGACTTAATCAAAGCGCGAACCGCCCCTCATTTTTTCTTTAATACCATTAACACACTGGTCTCACTCATTGAGTCCAATCCATCAAAAGCCTCTGCTTTATTACAAAACGTTTCGGTCTTATATCGAGCCAGTTTTAGCGGTGAACGTGAGATTAGCTTTGAAGAAGAAGTGGCGCTGTGTGAGCACTATCTAGCGATCGAGTCTAGTCGTTTGGCAGACAAACTTGAGGTCCATTGGGATTTGCCTGATGAAAATGTTATGTATGACATGGTGATTACGGCGTTAACCTTACAAAGTGTGTTGGAGAAAATGCTACTCAATGTCGTTGAGATGACCACTGAAACCATTTATTTTAATATTAAAGTCACCTGGCAGCAGCACAGAGTGACTATTCAGATCGACGTGGAACTTCCCAAAAAGACCTTAATCATTAACCATGATTTGCGTCAGCATATGAATTTTTATATTCAAGCGGATCGATTACGCGCGTACTTTGGTCAAAGTGCTGATATTCAAAGCACGGTTACCGGTAACCACATCACTACCATTATTGACTATCCCTTACAAGACGTCAGTTTATAATCTTTCCTCTTTTACCATTTTTTATGATGTTCTCAGACACTATGTTCCTATTATAAGATGTTGTGGCATATTTATTGCATTATCTTTTACATCTACATGGTTATTGCAATTTTTATCTGGCAATTATTGACAATGAGTGGTTACTATAAAAAAATATGATGCAGAAAGTCTCATCATATTGAACTGACCAGTACATTCGTCATACCGTCGAAACATATTCAGTAGAGTTTGGGGTGGGAGTTTACATGCGTATTGTAGTTTGTGATGATGAGCCGTTAGCGCGTGAGCGTTTGGTCAGAATCGTACAGGAGTCGGGTCATGAGGTGGTTGCTCAAGCGACCACAGGGGCAGAAGCTATTATCGCCGTAAAAACTCAGCAGCCTGACATTATATTATTAGACATTCGTATGCCTGAGATGGATGGGGTGCGCTGTGCCCAAGAGTTGGACAAACTTGATCATCCACCAGCCATTATATTTGTCACCGCTTACGATCATTATGCGATAGCGGCACTAAAAGCCAATGCAATCGGTTATCTGTTGAAGCCGGCAAACAAAGACGAGCTATTAGAAGCACTGAACAAAGCAAAAAACCTAAACGCGGCGCAATTAAATGAAATTCGCAAGCTTGCAAACCCAACGGCGCGTCCGATACGCGAGCATATTGCTGCTCGTACTCACCGCGGTGTAGAGCTGATTAAACTTAAAGATATTTACTATTTTGCGGCAGATCAAAAATACGTCAAAGTACGTCACAAAGATGGCATTGTATTAATTGATGAAACTCTAAAAGAGCTAGAGCGAGAGTTTGACGATCGTTTGTTCCGTGTGCATCGCAACGCCATTATCAATCTGAATTTTTTAGATTTTTTAGAAACCCTAGACGCTGGACAATATCAGATACGTTTTAAAGGAATCGATGAGACGTTAGCCGTGAGTCGTCGTCATCTGCCAGCCTTACGTGACAAAATTCAAAGCATGTAATAGGATGTTTTCGGAGCGACATAATCATCCCATATCATCAAACCCTTATTTATGCTTAAATAGGGGTATTTTTTTGCGCCAGCTTTTACTATCTCTGATGTGAGTCGATCATTTTTTGTGGCAAGTTTTCCCAATCGCTTAGCACCAACTTAGCACTGACATTGTAGCATTGAGATTATAGTATCGAATTTATTGAGGCCCTTTATGAGCAATCCGCAGCAACCTGCTTTGACTACCTTAACCATCGCCACGCGTCAGAGTCCTTTGGCTCTATGGCAAGCGGAGCATATTCGTGATCGCTTATTGGCGCTCTATCCTGAGCTAACCATTGATTTACTAAAAATTGTCACTAAGGGTGACAAGATTTTGGACACACCTTTGGCCAAAATTGGCGGTAAGGGTTTATTTGTCAAAGAGCTTGAGCAAGCATTGTATGACAAGCAAGCAGACATTGCGGTACATTCGCTAAAAGACGTACCGATGCAGCTGCCCGAAGGTTTGACGTTAGGTGTCTACTGTAAGCGTGCTTCACCAACTGATGCTTTTGTCTCAAATACTTATAATAGTATTGATGAGTTGCCGCAAGGTGCAGTCGTTGGAACCTCAAGTTTGCGTCGACAATGTCAGATCAAAGCCTACCGCCCAGATCTGCAGATCAAAACCTTGCGCGGCAATGTTGGGACGCGTTTGAGCAAATTAGATGCTGGTGAGTACGATGCCATTATCTTGGCAACCAGTGGCTTGCAGCGTATCGAATTAGATGAGCGGATACGCGGACAGCTAGATATTGATGCCTGTTTGCCTGCCGTTGGTCAAGGTGCGTTAGCTATTGAATGCCGTGAAGGTGATGACGAGGTGTTAAAACTATTAGCGCCACTGAACGATGATAAAGCGCGTATTCGCCTTATCGCTGAGCGTGCGTTGAACCGTCACTTGGAGGGTGGCTGCCAAGTCCCGATTGCAGCCTACGCAGTGTTGCAGATGGCGGATGAAACCAGTGCGAATAACGATGACAATGGTGAAAACGGCAATAACGGCAATAACGATGACGGTAATGTATTGTGGTTACGTGGCCGAGTGGGTCAAGCGGATGGTAGTAAGCTGTTAAAAGCAGAAAAGCGAATGACATTGGTTGGTACGCAAGACGAGCAAGAGTCGCAGGCAAATCAGCTCGGTATTGATGTTGCCAATATATTACTTGCTGATGGTGCAGGGGCTATCTTGTCAGCGATTTATCATGCTGAGTAGCGTATTCGCTTTGTCATACTGAGTCATTGATCCACATATCCACTGTTTGATCGATGATTCAATCAATTCTACAAGCCTTTTGTCGTGGTACATCTATGTCATCAACGTCAACTAAAGCTAGGTCTACTCATACAAATCAATCCACTGATGGGTCAGTGCCAAAAATTGTCATCAATACACGACCGATAGCACGCGCTGCGCCATTGACGAATCATTTGCAAGCAGTAGGGTTCACGGTGGTTGAGATACCGATGTTGACGTTGCAACCGCGTCCAACGACTGACAATGACCTAGCACTGATGCGTGCGTGGCTAGCAGGTGAATATAAGGCTCTGGTCATCATAAGCCCAACGGCGGCCACTTCGGGGTTGAATGTTTGGCAGTCACTTGTGCATAGTGAGCATGACGATAGTGGTGATGCGCAACCGGACAATAAAGCAGCCAATATAGCTTCTGAAGTTTTGGTAGCCCCAAGTCAAATCATTGCAGTCGGTCAAGCAACCGCTGCGGCATTGACTCAAGCCAATATAGACGCGGCAAACTATCAAGTGCGACAGCCTGAAGTTGCCAATAATGAAGGTATGCTAGCAATGCCTGAGATAAATCGTTTGCAAGCGGGTGATAAGCTGCTGATATGGCGCGGACTGGGTGGACGACGCTTACTGGTCGATACCTTACAAGCACGCGGTGTACATATCGATAGTATTGCGTGGTATGAGCGCTCGATGCCTACCGAGGCAATGACTCAGTATCAGCAGTGGCAACAAGATTTTCATTCATACCATAAAATAGCGGATACCGCGAAAAAACCTATCGTCGTCGTGAGTAGTGGCGCTGCTTTTGAGCATTGGACGAGCATCGTCCAAGGTGTAAGAGAAAAAATGTCAGAACCAAAACGTAGTAATGACACAGTGAACGATGCGAGAGATAGTTTGCCACTCACACTAGCGGACTTTTCTTATGTCGTATTGGGTGAACGCTTAGCCAATATGGTTGCAGCGCAGCGCCTGAGCTATTGGCGTGTAGAAGATTTGGCGCCAGATACCATTCTTTCAGCCATCACTTAGTTTCATAATTTCTATTTGATTTAAATATGTTTATACCTACCCATCACGGTACTGTCTTATGCCAATGAATTCTGAGTCTTTATCTAAGGATCCTTCTGCTATACAGCAGCGCCGGCAAGCAAATATCTTGCTGCTGCGGATGCAGTGGTTGGTCATTTTGCTGCTTATCGCGGCATTACTCTGGCTCTATATTAGTCAGCAGCGTTTTCAGCACAGTGTCAATGAGCGGTTGCAGAGCAATGAGCAGGTTGTCAGTCGCCTAAACGAGATGGACGATCGTTTATTTGCCATGAGCCAGCAGACATTGCCAGAGCCTAGAGTCAAAGCCAGTAGCCAAGCGCAAAACCAGCTAGATTTACTACGTATTCAAATAAAAGCCGCTGATAGATTGCTAGCAGACAACAATGATAGTGCCGCGATCGAGTTGCTGCGAGGTTTGCATTGGCAATTGGCGCAAAGCAGCAATGAGATTGCACCTGCATTGACCGTCGTAATCAAGCAAAGTTTGCTCAAAGACATCGAACGACTACAAGCGCAAAGCTCACAACCTAGCCCATGGCAAATACAAAATCTTGCGATTCAAAACATTCAAGAGTTTTTGCATAGTCATGAGCGTCTCGGCAGCTACGAGGGTGCTGATATTCAGCGCCGAGAGCTGGTTGATGCAGCGACTGAGGGTGGTCAGAAGCGAGCAGTCGCGAACCCACCTGCTCAAACGTCAGCGCGTAACGACATGACATTGACGCGTAGACAATTGACGATTCACGAAGTCATCATGACATTGAATCTGGCAAGTCAAGCGAGCAATATGCGCGAGCAGGATCAACTCATCAATTATTTGACCCAAGCGCGCAAACAGCTAAAAGCCTTACTACCTAAATCATCGACTAGCAATGGCAAAAACTCCGCGCAAGTTGGCGCCATTGGAATAGCACCAGTAGACAAAAAATCAATTGGCGCAGAAAATAATTTAGAAACCATGAACTCGCCTAGTGACATACCAGAAGTCATTGCTTGGCTTGACCAACTGATTGCCAACGCTCCTAAGCCAACACCGTTATTAACCACACAGATTTTGGATAAGCCACAACCTTAATCGATACGGTTCGAAACAGCTATATATAGACAACATGAGACACAAGGTAAGTTATGACCAATATGAGTGAAAAATCAGATTTTATGTCTGAGGTAGCAATCGATCGACCTGAAGTGCTGGCGCATTATCCGGTGATTCATTATCAGCCGATTCATTGGGGCGAGATGGATGCCTTTAATCATTTAAATAACGTGGTATATTATCGTTATTCTGAGTCAGCGCGCATTGGTTATTTGCACGCGTTAGATATGTTCGATGGCAGTATGGTCACCGTCTTGGCACAGTCGAGCTGCCAGTATTTGCATCCAGTGACCTATCCTGATACTTTGTTATTGGGCGTTCGCTGCCAGCGTCTGGGCAATACCAGTATTGCGATGGAATATAGCTACTATAGTACAGCACAAAACAAAATCGTTGCGACTGCTGATGCCGTTGTAGTACGTCTCGATAGTGATGGGAAAGGTAAGTTACCATGGACGACAGAAGAACGCGCGCGCTTACTAGCATTAGAGGCAAAATTTGGTCATACCCCTGAATTTTAGATAAAGCTTTACCTAATCAATAGTTAAAAATAAAAAGGCACGCTAATGTTATATTAGCATGCCTTTTTTTATGACTGTGTCTTAGTCAATCTTTTAAACAGGTTTTAGTTGTCTTGCGGGGCGTGCACAAAATCTACAACATTTAGGTCGAAACCTGATAACGCATAAAACTTCATGGGTGATGACAATAGACGCATATCACGAACGCCTAAATGACGTAATATCTGTGCGCCGACTCCAATACTGCGATAAGGCTGCTGGGTGATGGTCGATTGCGATTCATTATTCGCGGCTTGCTCTAATGCATCCCCTAAATCGACGGGTTGATGATTACCAACCCAGACCAAGACACCGCGCTCTGAGGCACTGATCTCTTCTAATGCTGACTGTACGCTCCAGCCGCTACGACCTGTCATGTCATTTTTGGCAGCAAATAAATCACGTAATGGGTGGAAACCATGAACACGTACGGTACTGACACCTTCGCTCACATCACCTTTGACCAATGCTAAATGAGTTTCTTCAGCACCAAACTCACGGAAGCGATGCAAAGTAAAGGTGCCGTGCTCAGTTTCGAAAGGACGGGTTTCAACTTCTTCTACGGTTTGCTCATTGGCAATACGGTAGTTGATGAGGTCAGCAATCGTGCCCATTTTGATGTTATGTTCTTTGGCAAATATCTCGAGGTCATCACGGCGCGCCATGGTGCCATCAGCGTTGATAATCTCTACAATCACTGCGGCAGGCTCTAAACCCGCCAGTCTAGATAAATCGCAACCCGCTTCTGTATGACCTGCACGGTGAAGAACGCCGCCGTTTTGTGCCATGATAGGGAAAATATGCCCAGGCTGCACGATGTCTTCTGGCTTCGCTGCCGATGAAACCGCTGCCTGAATAGTACGAGCGCGATCAGCAGCAGAGATACCAGTGGTAACGCCTTCAGCGGCCTCAATCGACACCGTAAAGTTGGTGCTAAATTTTGCCTCATTGCGATCCGACATCAGCGGTAGCGCTAATTGCTGGCAACGCGCTTGTGATAGCGTCAAGCACACCAAGCCGCGCGCGTGGGTGATCATAAAGTTAATGTCTTCAGGACGAACATGCGTCGCTGCCATGATGATATCGCCTTCGTTTTCGCGGTCTTCATCATCCATCAAGATGACCATTTTTCCGGCACGAATGTCTTCGATAATCTCAGGAATCGTATTTAAACTCATAGTAAGTCTCAATATTTTATTATTAATAAATATGTGTGATTTGGAATATAAAGTGTTGTCTGCCTATTGTAGCAGTAGTTGGTATCACGCGCTGTTGCTGTTGAGCAAATCACATGACCATCACAGTAATCAAATATAGAAGTAGTTCATGACTTTTATATATCATTCTAAATACATTTTAACGGTTTTTACCCCAGCGTGCTGACACAAAGCTGAACTATCACGCTTAGTCTTTTAAAAATAGGGTTAAATATTATTAATGGCTCATACGTGTCATTTCTAAATATTTTTTGCAAAGTTGGGTGTTATCTTTGGTCATTACTGGTTTTAGTCATTACTGGCGGTTTGGTTTTTTAACCACTCCATAAACTGTTTGCTGTGCTGCTCGCGTTGATTATCTGCAAACTCGTAAAAACTCGTACCTGCTAAATTATCTGGTAAGTAGCTCTGAGGGTAGTAATGGTTAGGATAATCGTGCGGATAAGCATACCCTTGACCGTAGCCTTGATTGCGCATCAGTTTGGTCACGCCATTGCGCAGATGTAGTGGCACAGGGGAGGCGTCTTTTTCTGCCAACGCCATCGCTGCGTTGATCGCTTTATACGTGCTGTTACTTTTGGCACTGGTGGCAAGATAGACCACGACTTGCCCTAGGATAATACGTGCTTCTGGCATACCGATAGATTGCACACTGCGCAAGGCTGCATCAGCAAGGAGTAGGGCGTTTGGATTGGCATTGCCGATATCTTCACTGGCCGAAATCACCAATCTGCGAGCAATAAAATCGGCAGGCTCACCGCCAACGAGCATCCGCGCCATCCAATAAAGCGCTGCGTCAGGATCTGAGCCACGTACTGATTTGATCATGGCTGAGATGATATCGTAATGCTGCTCGCCATCTTTGTCATAACGTACCAATGCGGTCTGCGCTACTCGGCTGACCAATTCGTCATCGATGATTATTGGTGACTGTTTGGCATCAGCCGTTTGAATCGCCAGCTCTAATAAATTTAGCGCTTTTCTCGCATCACCGTGAGCCAGTTGGCTGATAGTATCTTGTGCTTGCAAGTCGATGGTGAGTTTTTTGAGTACATGGTCTTCCGAGAGCGCCCGCCGTAATACCGCGCTGATTTGCTCAGGCGTTAACGGCTCTAAACGATACACTTGGCAACGTGACAAGAGCGCGTTATTGACACTGAATGAGGGATTTTCTGTGGTGGCGCCAATCAGCGTAATATCACCAGATTCTACCGCGCCCAATAATGCATCCTGCTGCGCTTTATTAAAACGATGAATCTCATCGATAAACACCACAGGTGACTCAAATGCCAGTGAGTCTTTACTATCCAAGACTTCGCGCAACTGCTTGACCCCAGTATTCAATGCTGAGAGTGCGTGAAAAGGTCTATTAACCGCATCAGCCAATAACATCGCAATTGTCGTCTTACCGATACCTGCTTCGCCATGCAAAATAATAGACGGCAGATGCCCTTGCTCGACCAAACGCCGTAAAGGTGCGCCAGTGGCCAAAAGATGCTCTTGACCGATAATAGTAGCGAGAGAAGCAGGGCGCATACGCTGGGCAAGAGGGGTGTCGGCATGAAAGTTAGGCGGCATAAGTTTCTCTATTGAAAAATTAAAAAACGGTCCATTGGCTACAAGGGCGGACATTGAGAGATTTTATAGTCAAATCTAAATAACGACATACTAGTCTACAGTTATCATTTCTATTGAAGTGAAAAGCGTTTGTTTGCTTGGCATGATTCTCGCAGCAACTTCGCCATGATAATTTCGCCATGACAATGAGTATTAGACATCAGTAGTCAAAGTAGGCTAATTTATAAATAGGGTACTTGCTATAAATGACACACGCTAGGCTAACGCAAAAATATGTTAATGAAAGCTAACGAAGCGTATAGCTTATGTCCTCAGCACTTTAGTTTTAATGATTCATCCATATTAACGGTTCAATGATAATGATCAGAATGGTCGATCACATAACATTTATTATCACTGGCCTAGCAAATATAAGGTATTACATTGACAATGTCTGGACAATCTCTCAAGCGTTTGTTGAATCGATATTCACGCAGCAGCGCAAAAAAACAGCAGTCGCGTTATCTGACAGTTGGTGAGATCGCGTTGGCGCGCTTGGTATTCGGTGACAGTCTCAAATTAGATGAAGTACGACTAAAAACTACCTGGTGGGTTCTCAAAAACTATGCAGTAAGTCCAAATGGTAATATTTACTTTAATCCAGCCGATTGGATCGATGATTTTAGTGCGGCTTCGCTGGGCAAGCAGAGCTGGCTCATTCACGAGCTCACTCACGTGTGGCAGCTACAGCAAGGATTGAAAGTCGTACGCGGTGCCCTTATCGATCGGCGATATGACTATGTACTAGAGACAGGCAAGTCATTTTTTGAATATGGTATCGAGCAGCAGGCGCGCATGGTTCAAGATTATTTTGTTCGTCATCAGCGTGGACAAGATTGCCAAGATTTAGAGGCCTGTATACCATTTTTGACTATAAATACCCTTACTGACATAAAAAATACTAACCACGCTTCTAGCGCTTAGTTTTGCTCTGATATAGGGTGAGCTACCAATCGATATTATGCTTCTATCATGACTGATAGGTTAGCAAGGTCTCTGACGGTAATCAAATAGCGCCGGCCCGACACTATTTTAGCTTTTTATATTTTTGCTTTATTAAAGGATACGTACTCTCATGCTTCGACTTTTGCCAGTAAAGCCTAATATTGATACTTCTGCTAGCTCAGATCTGGCTGCAGTAGCGCTAACGGGCGTACTATTTCTAACCGGCTGTCAGCAGCAAGCTGACGCACCGCCTGTACCAGATGAGACCCAGACAACTGAAAAAACAAGCGAAGAAGACAGTCAACCAATGCAGCAAAGTGATTCTGCTGCGGCACGTATAGAGCAGTTTCAACCTATTTATGTTGCGCAAGCACAAGGACTACAGCGTCGATTACAAGCGGAGTATGAGTCACTGCAAGCGGCAGATGCTTCAGATAGCGAAGAGTCGCTATTACTCAACATGCCTACGAACGATGCCAATAAAAGTACTAATAGCAATAGTGATATCGCAAATGATACCGCGCCTACAGGTAGGGCCAATCCCGAACCATTACCAGCTGATAGTCCAGTAGAAGCTAATGCTACCAGTGAGGAAGGTTCGAATGCAGAGATGAATACAAGTACCGAAGTTGGTGAGCGTGATTTGACTGTGCTAAAGCGTATCAGCCTTGAGCCGCGTAAGCCTGTAATACTGACCGAAGAGCAGATCATCGAGCGATATCAGCAAACGATGGCAGCGTTATATCAGCCTGTGACTACGCCACTCAGCGCAGAGGATTCTGATACGCTGATCAATATAGCGACCTTAGTACCTCAGCTGTTTGAACATGCAGAGATTGCAGGAAGGGTCAGTGCAAAAAGCCCCGCGCTGGCTCGGTTGATTATTCAGCACCAAGTATGGGAGCAAATAGAAGCGCAGCAAGTAGTTGATATGCAGCAAATGAAGCAACAACAGCAGCAAGAATTTGAAACGCTCATGACCAAATTCAACGATACTATTAAAGGATATGACGAGCAGATTGCTAAATATGAGCAGACTTTGAAAGAGTTTCAATAACGGTTTAAATGATACTCATAGTAATGAGTTTGCCAATAATTGGATGAAATGTATTCAATAGCATCTATCCCATAGCAACAAAAAATCCCGCACGATGGCGGGATTTTTTATTATAAAGATACTATTTTTGCTTACTTACGGTCTTCAACTTTCACAAAGTCACGGCGCGTTTCACCAGTATATAACTGACGTGGGCGACCGATCTTGTATGGTGCGCTGTGCATCTCTAACAAATGGCTGATCCAACCTGAGGTACGAGCCAATGCAAAGATTACCGTAAACATTGATGTTGGAATACCGATGGCTTTTAGGATAATACCAGAGTAGAAATCAACGTTCGGATATAGGTTACGCTCAATGAAGAACGGGTCTTCTAAAGCAATTTTTTCGAGTGCCATTGCCAATTCAAGCTTAGGATCGTTGATACCAAGTGCTTCTAATACCTCATCACAAGTCTCTTTCATGACTTTTGCACGTGGATCGAAGTTTTTGTAGACACGGTGACCAAAGCCCATTAGCTTCACTTCACGGCTTTTCACTTTTTCCATGAATTCAGGCACGTTTTCAACCGTACCGATTTCATCAAGCATCTCTAGTACAGCTTCGTTTGCGCCGCCATGTGATGGACCCCAAAGGGCTGCAATACCAGCAGCGATACAGGCATAAGGGTTTGCACCGGTAGAACCTGCTAGGCGTACTGTTGACGTAGAGGCGTTTTGCTCATGATCAGCATGCAAAGTAAAGATTTTGTCCATTGCACGAGTGATGACGTCGTTTGTCTTATAGTCTACATCAGCAGGAGTCGCAAACATCATGTACAAGAAGTTCTCAGCGTAGCTAAAATCGTTACGCGGATACATGAACGGTTCGCCTTGTGAGTATTTATAACTCATCGCCGCAAGCGTAGGCATCTTAGCAATCAAACGAATAGCTGTAATTTCACGATGCTCTTCGTTACTGAGGTCTAGGTTGTCATGATAGAACGCTGATAGCGCACCAACGACACCAACCATAATAGCCATTGGATGCGCGTCACGGCGGAAACCTTCAAAGAATTTACGCAATTGATCATGAACAGCCGTATGTTCACGAATTTTTTCAAAAAAATCGGCTTTTTGCTCAGCGTTAGGTAGGTCGCCATTCAACAACGCATACGCCACTTCTAGGTATTCAGCATGGTTTGCTAACTCGTCGATAGGATAACCGCGATGCAATAATTCGCCTTTACCACCATTGATATAAGTAATTTTTGATTCAACAGGAGCAGTTACTTTGAAACCAGGGTCATAAGACCAAAATCCTGATTCTTGCAAAGCAGCAACATCGATAACTGGGCGCCCTAGAGTACCTTCAATAATAGGAAGTTCGTATTCTTCACCATTCACGGTTAGTTTGGCATTAGTATCAGCCATAAATTGCTCTCCATTGTTTTTGATTTGTTAGAATAAAATTACTGCAGACGTACACCTCACGTCATCATTGGTCAAACGGTAGAATGTGTTTAACTCGTTTAATACGCAAGGTATATTAGCAGCAATTACTTGTGATTTGAAAAAACTTTTATTGACCATGGGTCCAATTGGCACGGCCTAGCGGTGGCTGTTCGCTGTAATTTTTGTATCAAAATATGTCTGATTGGTTATTTTGCGCCAAACTTTCTGTTTATCAAAAATATTTACAACGTCAATATTGACGTTATATTTTTGGGTTTATCGCAAAAACACAGCAGAATTTTCGTAAAAAACGAGGCTAAAAACAGACAGGGCATGAGCAGTAGACAGGTTAAGTGCCGATCATAATTGTCAGAGGTAAGCGTTTTCCACATTTAGTATTGCATATATCTATTCGTTTGTTAATTAAGTGTGTGCCTTCATTACTTCAGGGATAAATTTGTAATTATTGCCCAGTCATTTTATAATTGTAGGAATTAACTGGCACTAGCTTTGTGCGAATTGATAAGTGGTCATGATATAGTGTTGTCTAGAGCTTACTTTATACATGCTTATTTACGATTGTCTGGTGTTTTGATAAACCAAACCGAATTCTGTGGTTTAAATGTTCTTGTTAACCGCTCTATTTTTAGATGCTCAGCACCAGTATTTAGTGCTCAGCACAAGGCTTATTTTGATAGAGAAGACATATTAACGTTGTCTGGCTATTCATACGACCAATAAAAATAGACTGGTTAGTCGATCTTACTCATGTTTATTTTCTTTGTTGTATAATAGATAGGTTGTTTTGTAGGCCTGTCAGCTCGACAAGCGACACTAAACAGCTTATCAATACCTTATATACATGATTCTTTCTTCATATTTAGCACAAACTAAAAGAAGTCAGCTAGCTCTTCCTTACTTTATTCGTCTCGTGTGTTGCTCGATGCTCAACTGACACCATTTTTGTCAAGCGTTGATAGCAGATACAGGAGTATAACCGCAAAAAGGATGCCCGCTGTGAAAAGCAACCGACCTATTGATCTGCCTCTAAGCCAAGTGATTAGCGTTAATCGCTCACCGATCGCAATCGCCTCTATTTTGCATCGTATCTCTGGCATTATTTTATTCTTATTAATTCCTGTAATGCTGTGGCTATTACAGAACTCATTGGCATCGCCTGAGAGTTTTGAGACCGTATTTGACAACGTACTTGTGCGCTTTTTAGCATGGATATTTGTTGCCGCCATCGCATATCACTTCGTGATGGGTATCAAACATTTATTTGCTGATATGGGCATGAACGAAGAGCTAAAATCTGGCCGTACCGCCTCTATGGTCAGTTTTGTCATTGCAGCGATTTTAGTTGTCGCGTCATTTATATGGGTGATGTTCTAATGATTAAAAATGATTCAGGAATCAAAAGTGCTACTGGTCTGACAGGTTCAGGCTCACGCGATTGGATTATTCAGCGTATTAGTGCTGTTGTTTTAGCCGTTTATAGTGTGGTGTTGCTGGGCTTCTTTTTGACCCATGGCGATGTCACGTATCTTGAGTGGTCATCCTTCATGACTAGCCTGCCAATGCGTTTGTTCAGCTTAGTTGCTGTACTGGCATTAGCTGGCCATGCTTGGGTGGGAATGTGGACAGTATTTACTGACTATATTACGACAGGCAAACTGGGCTCAAGCGCAGCAGGTTTACGTTTAGTGCTACAGTCATTGATGATTATCGCTATTTTAGTATTTCTATTTTGGGGCATCATGATTTTTTGGGGTAACGGCTTTAGTGTCGTTGCTGTTTAGTCATTGAGTGACCAGCTTTAATATTGACATAAGTATCTATATATAAAACGGATGCGCGCAGCTGGTATGTCAGCTGATAGAGCAGTTTAAAAGTGTCCGTTGATAGCCAAAAATAGTCATAGCATTGAACCAACAGCGCCCACTATTTAGATTGTCGCTGAATGAGTAACAAGGTTGAGCAGGTTTGGTTCAGTATAACGATAGATATGCAAATTAAGTGTTCAAAGACTGTTATATCATCTTCTTTAATAAGTGCATGTGACGGCCAAATAAAAGCCTTTAAACCTGCAATAAGAAGATTTTAAAACACGCTTTTCATTTACTTATAAGCATTAACAGGCATTAGGAAAACCGTAATGGCAACTAGACAAGACAATACCATTAGTAATATTAAGACCCTAAACTACGATGCAGTTATCGTTGGTGGCGGTGGTTCAGGTATGCGCGCTTCATTGCACTTAGCGGAAGCGGGTATGAAGGTTGCAGTCCTGACCAAAGTATTCCCAACACGTTCGCACACGGTTGCCGCTCAGGGTGGTATCGGTGCAAGTTTGGGCAACATGAGCAATGACAACTGGCACTTTCACTTTTATGATACCGTTAAAGGGTCAGATTGGTTAGGTGACCAAGACGCTATCGAGTATATGTGCCGTGAAGCGCCAAAGGTAGTCTATGAGCTTGAGCACATGGGCATGCCGTTTGACCGTAACGAAGACGGTACGATTTATCAGCGTCCATTCGGCGGTCATACGTCGAACTATGGCGAAAAAGCGGTACAACGTGCTTGTGCTGCTGCTGACCGTACAGGTCACGCACTACTGCACACGTTATATCAGAAAAACCTACAGCAAGGTACTGAGTTCTTCATCGAGTGGATTGCGCTTGACTTGATCAAAGACGAAGCGGGTAACATCAACGGTGTTATCGCCCTTGAGCAAGAGACAGGTACTGTTGCGGTATTCCAAGCACCAGTAACTGTCCTAGCAACAGGTGGTGCAGGTCGTATTTTTGCCGCTTCTACCAACGCTTATATCAATACTGGTGACGGTATTGGCATGGCAGTTCGCGCTGGTATCCCACTACAGGATATGGAGTTCTGGCAATTCCATCCAACGGGCGTTCATGGTGCAGGTGTACTACTAACTGAAGGTTGCCGTGGTGAAGGCGCTATCTTGCGTAACAAAGATGGCGAAGCTTTCATGGAGCGTTATGCGCCAACCGTGAAAGACTTGGCACCACGTGATCTAGTATCGCGTTCTATGGACCAAGAAATCAAAGAAGGTCGTGGTTGTGGCCCGAATGCCGACCATATCGTCATGGATATGACGCATTTGGGTGTTGACACTATCATGAAGCGTCTACCGTCAGTATTTGAGATCGGTAAAAACTTTGCCAACGTTGACATTACTAAAGAACCTATCCCAGTGATTCCAACCATTCACTACATGATGGGTGGTATTCCAACCACTATCCATGGTCAGGTAATCGTGCCGGATCTAGAAGCGGGTACTGATGAAGACGGTTTATATGCTAATGGTAACGTCGTTAAAGGCCTATATGCTATTGGTGAATGTGCGTGCGTGAGTGTGCATGGTGCCAACCGTTTGGGTACCAACTCACTACTTGATTTGGTCGTGTTTGGTCGTGCTGCTGGTAAGCACATCGTTGATGAGTTCCATCAAAACGATCATAACTACAAACCACTTGATCCGCATGTACTTGACATCACGGTTGGTCGTTTAAACAAATTGCAGCAATCAACATCAGGCTACAATGCACAAGACGTGGCTGATGAGATTCGCGCCACCATGCAGACACATGCCAGTGTATTCCGTACGCAAGCCATGATGGATGAAGGCGTTGAGAAAATTTTAGCGCTGGGTGAGAAAGTCGAACAAATTCATTTGGGTGATAAATCACAAGTCTTCAACACTGCTCGTATCGAAGCGTTCGAAGTGGCAAACCTATACGAAGTAGCAAAAGCAACGATGATATCAGCTGCTAGTCGCCACGAAAGCCGCGGCGCGCATAGTGTCTCTGATTATGATCGTCCAGAAGATGATGACTACGCACCAAACGGTCGTAATGACCACGATTGGATGAAGCATACTTTATGGTATTCTGAAGGCAACCGTATCATTTACAAACCAGTTCGCAAAGTGCCACTGACTGTTGATTATATCGAACCAAAAGTTCGCGTCTATTAATTTTAGACTATGCGCTCGATATAAACAGAAAGCTTAAACGTTTTATCCCTTATTAATTTATTAAAAAGGTGACCGCCAGCTACATGCTCATAGGAGTGCTACTAGGCTATTAATTGATATTCGATATTTGATTATCAGTAGTGATTGATAGCCAGCACTCACATGTTGCAATCTTTGTATGCCCGCCATCACCTACGTGTGGAGTTTAGCATTATGAGCCGAGGTACTCGCACCATCGAAATCTATCGCTACGATCCTGATGTGGACGCAGCCCCACGCATGCAAACTTATACGATTGAACTACTTGATTCAGATCGTATGTTGCTTGACGTGCTATTACGCCTAAAGAAAGAAGATGAAACAATCACTTTCCGCCGCTCTTGCCGCGAAGGTATTTGTGGTTCTGATGGCATGAACATCAACGGCAAAAATGGTCTAGCATGTCTAATCAACATGAACACGCTACCAGAAAAAGTAACCGTTCGTCCGTTACCTGGTTTGCCAGTGGTTCGTGACTTGGTTGTTGATATGAACCAATTCTACGAGCAATACGAAAAAGTACATCCGTACTTAATCAATGATCAGCCAGCACCGCCAACTGAGCGTTTGCAGTCTCCTGCTGAGCGTGAAAAACTAAATGGTCTGTATGAATGTATTCTGTGTGCATGCTGCTCAACGAGCTGCCCATCTTTTTGGTGGAACCCTGATAAGTTCTTAGGTCCATCAGCATTACTACATGCGTATCGCTTTGTTGCTGATAGCCGTGATGGTGACACGCAAGCACGTTTGGCGCGTCTAGACGATCCGTTTAGTCTATTCCGTTGCCGCGGTATTATGAACTGTGTGTCAGTTTGTCCGAAAGGCTTGAACCCAACCAAGGCGATCGGTCATTTACGTAATATGTTGATTGATCAAGCTGGTTAATGGTTTGTAATTGTTTTGATTATTATTGATGGCATAAAAAAACACCACCTATTCGTAGGTGGTGTTTTTGTTAGCCAAAATCACTGATTGTTGTAGTGTTAATTTTCTGATCACTATTGTTCGAAGTAGGCTTCTGTCTGCAGCAATGAATAACCTATACCAAATAGGTAGAACAAAAAGTCTAGTAGATTGGTGAACAACAGGACGTTAGTCTATCCGTAAGTCTGTATAGACGATACGTTGGTCATATGTAAGAAAACATATTATATAAACAGTCAATCTATACAATCAGATACAAGTAAAGTTTGGTATAATTGCATCCTGAACTTGATCAAACATTGCGAAGTTTGTTTTGGGTACATTAGAAGTAGCGTCTATACGGGCTATTGCATTAATACAATAAAACGTTATGTATACAATAACGATGCTTCTATAATTGATAATAGATATTCATTATGTAAATACTTAGTATTGAACAAACAAACTATATCGCAAAAAGTGCTCATGATATTCTATACAGCAATGTATGTTTATCTGAAACGATAAGATTTGTTAGCAAATAGCGGATATTTCAGCGATAATAGCCAGTTTATAGGCTAGCTGAAAGATTAACAATTTATCATTGATGAATTGGTTATGGCTAAAAGAAGTATATATAAATTAATGTTGTGAAACGAGCCAGATCAGAAAACTGAGTGTTCACAAATAAATTTATTTTTAACATAGGTGTTGCAATAAGACTTGTTATCACTATTTAGCATTACTTGCTCTTTTAGACAATGACAGCAATATTCTATAGTGACGGCAATACTTAGGGATAAAAGTGTTTTATCGGACCGTATTCAATGGGGTATGACGAATTGTCTGAACGCCTAGCATACAACGACTGACACCATAATAAGCACGATTCCATTCATTTATCTATCAAATAGACGATTATTATGAATAGTATAACCAAAGAAAAAGCGGACCAAGGACACACTGAACTGGCCGCCGATAATGCCAGCTATATAGAAGCTCTTTATGAGCAATACCTAACTGACCCTGATAGTGTTGACACAGATTGGCAAGCGTACTTCGAACAGTACAAATCGTCAAATGATGCTCAGCATAATGCTATTAAAGATCAATTTTTGTTACTTGCTCGCAATCAAACGGCGAACAAAACTAGTAACGAAAGTACTGGGACAAGTAGTAGCAATTCAGACCACTGTACTGATCCAAAGCAAATGGGTGTACAGCAACTCATCTCAGCATACCGTCGCCGTGGTCATCGCCGCGCCAAACTAGATCCTTTGAACTTACATCCACGTGCAGAAGTGGAAGATCTGACTCTCGCTTATCACAACCTATCAGAAGCCGACCTTGATACTGTATTCCCAACCAATGATTTAGTGATCGGTAAAGACGAAGCACCATTACGTGAAATTATCGAGATCATGGAACGTGTTTACTGCCGCCATATCGGTATTGAATATATGCATGTGACCACCAGCACTGAAAAACGCTGGATGGAAGAGTATGTAGAAAGCAATTTAGGCTATATCAAGTTCGATAAAGAAAAGCGTTTGTCTATCCTTGAGCGTTTAACAGCGGCCGAAGGTCTAGAAAAATATTTAGCGCGTAAATATACAGGCGTTAAGCGTTTTGGTCTAGAAGGTGGTGAGAGCTTTATACCTGCAGTCAATGAAATCATCCAACGTGCTGGTGGCTATGGCACAAAAGAGATGGTCATTGGTATGGCTCACCGTGGACGTCTAAACTTGTTGGTCAATATTTTGGGTAAAAACCCTGCAGACTTGTTTGATGAGTTTGATGGTAAAGTGCAGCCAGAAAAAGGCTCAGGCGACGTTAAATATCACAATGGTTTTTCATCTAACGTGATGACCCCAGGTGGTGAAGCGCATTTGGCTTTAGCCTTTAACCCGTCGCATCTTGAAATCGTTGCACCAGTATTGCAAGGTTCAGTACGTGCACGCCAAGTGCGCCGTAATGATCAGCCGTCATTGGACAACACTGGTGGCAACTCAGTATTACCGATCGTTGTCCATGGTGATGCGGCTTTTGCTGGTCAGGGTGTGGTTCAAGAAACCTTCCAAATGTCACAGACTCGTGCTTATACCACTGGTGGTACTGTACATATCGTTATCAACAACCAAGTTGGCTTTACCACTAGCCGTCAAGAAGATGTTCGTTCAACTGAATATTGTACTGATGTGGCAAAAATGGTACATGCACCAATCCTACACGTGAATGGTGATGATCCTGAGTCAGTCGTTTTCGCGGCCCAATTAGCCTTAGACTATCGTCATCAGTTTGATAAAGACATCATTATTGACTTATTCTGCTACCGTCGCAACGGTCACAACGAGGCAGATGAGCCTTCAGCCACTCAGCCATTGATGTATGCGGTTATTAAGAAACTACCAACGACACGTACCCTTTATGCACAAAAGCTCATCGCAGAAGGTATCTTAAATGCTGAAGAAGAAAAACAGTATGAAGATAATTATCGTGAATCTTTAGACCGTGGCGATTACGTTGTCAGCTCACTGGTCCAAGAGCCTAACGAGCAGTTATTTGTAGATTGGAAGCCTTATCTAGGTCATGACTTGGTTGACGATTGGGATACCAGTGTTGATATCGAAAAGCTTAAAGGTTATGGACGCCGTATGGCTGAGATGCCAGAAGGCTACAAGCTACAGCGTCAGGTTCAAAAGGTTGTTGAGCAGCGTTTAGCGATGCAAACAGGCGAAGAACCTCTTAACTGGGGTGCCGCTGAGACATTAGCCTATGCGTCATTAGTTGATAACGATGATGTCTTAGTACGTATTACTGGTGAAGATGTCGGCCGTGGTACATTCTCACATCGTCATACTGAAATCTACAACGTTAATGATGGCAGCATGTATGTGCCACTTGCTCATTTGAGCGAGAACCAAGCACGTTTCGCTACTTACAACTCGTTGTTGTCAGAAGAAGCGGTATTGGCCTTTGAATATGGTTATGCTACGACAGTACCGAACGCCTTGATCGTTTGGGAAGCTCAGTTTGGTGACTTCGTTAACGGTGCACAGGTCGTGATTGACCAGTTCATCTCAAGTGGCGAAACCAAATGGCAGCGCGTGTGCGGTCTAACCATGCTATTGCCACACGGCTTTGAAGGTCAAGGCCCTGAGCATTCATCAGCACGTCTTGAGCGTTTCTTACAGTTGTGTGCTGAAGACAACATGCAGGTGATTACGCCAACCACGCCAGCGCAGATTTTCCATGCCCTACGTCGTCAGGCCGTACGTCCAATTCGTAAGCCGTTGATCGTTATGTCACCGAAGAGCTTATTGCGTCATAAGCTAGCGACTTCTAATCTAGAAGAGCTTGCTAACGGTAAGTTTGAAACGGTATTGCCAGAGATGGACGATCACAACGCAGATAAAGTGACTCGTATGGTGCTATGTGGTGGTAAGGTTTATTACGATCTACTAGAACAGCGTCGTGCACTAGGTCTCGATCATGTTGCTATCGTTCGTATCGAGCAGCTATATCCGCTACCAGAGCAACGTTTGGTCGCTGAGATCGAAAAATACAGCAACCTAGCTGAGATTGTATGGACGCAAGAAGAGCCATTGAATCAAGGCGCTTGGTATTACTTAGCACCGCATATGTTCCGTATCGTTGTACCACATCCAACCAAAGCAAAAGTTATGGAGCCCGTGGCACGTCCTGCTAGTGCAGCACCTGCAACAGGATCACCAAAACTGCATGCACAGCAGCAACAAGCATTAATTGCTGGTGGTCTTGGTATCAGTGTTGATGAGTTATCTCAGTAACAGATTATCTAATCGAAAGACTATAGAAGATAAATGAATCAGGCGATGACAGTCAGTATCTTTTAGTACAATCTAAGTAGCATCACTAGAATGCTACTGACTGCCTATCACGACTTAATAATAAGTATGAATATCCAAATCTAAGGAGTATATCGATGGCTGACATCAAAGCCCCCGTTTTTCCAGAATCGGTTGCCGATGGCACAATCGTTGAATGGCATGTCACTGAAGGTCAACAAGTTAGCCGTGACGACCTATTAGCTGAAATCGAAACTGATAAAGTGGTACTAGAAGTTGTCGCACCTGATGATGGTGTATTGACTAAAATCGTTAAGCAAGTTGACGATACTGTATTATCTGACGAGTTGATTGCACAGTTTGAAGCCGGTGCAAGTGCAGGCGATGTAGCACCAGCTGCAGAGCAGTCAGCTGCTCCAGCACGAGAAGAGCAAGCGGCTGATGGTGGCGAGCCAGTACAAGTCACTGACAAAAAAGATGAAGCAGAACACAAAGATCAAAGCCCAGCAGTCCGTAAAGCGGCAAAAGAGTCTGGCGTTGATCCTAAAGAAGTTGAAGGTAGTGGCCGCGGTGGTCGTGTCACCAAAACTGATATGGCTAACCCAACATTGAAATCAGACAGCAGCATTAAGTCTGACAACGGTCGTCCTGTGGCCGAATCAATGGGTGAGCGTACGGAAAAACGCGTACCAATGACTCGTTTACGTAAGCGTGTTGCTGAGCGTCTATTATCAGCATCACAAGATACAGCGATGTTGACGACGTTTAACGAAGTGAACATGAAGCCATTGATGGACATGCGCGCTAAGTACAAAGAGAAATTCGAAAAGCGTCATGGTGTACGTTTAGGCTTTATGTCATTGTTCGTAAAAGCAGCAACTGAAGCACTGAAACGCTTTCCAGCAGTTAATGCGTCACTAGACGGTGATGACATTGTTTATCATGGTTTTTATGATATCGGTGTAGCCGTATCTTCAGACCGCGGTCTGGTTGTTCCAGTATTACGTGATACTGATCGCATGAGCATGGCTGATGTTGAAAGCACAATCCGTGAGTTTGGCAGTAAAGCACAGCAAGGTAAACTTGGTCTAGAAGATATGACTGGTGGTACTTTCACTATCTCTAACGGTGGTGTATTTGGTTCATTGATGTCAACACCTATCTTGAACCCACCCCAAACTGCTATCCTAGGTATGCATGCGATCAATGATCGCCCAATGGCAGTTGATGGTAAAGTTGAAATCCTACCAATGATGTACCTAGCGTTATCTTATGACCATCGTATGATCGATGGTAAAGAAGCGGTACAGTTCCTAGTAACTATCAAAGAGTTGGTCGAAGACCCTGCAATGCTACTACTAGACCTGTAAGCTTCTAAGCTTGTATTGGCAACCGCTAATACAAGCTTTTTAGCTTTGGTACAGACAATAGCTCTACCTGATAAGCAGCAATTGATTTGCTGCTAATTATATTAAAAAAGAATTTAATAATGGTGACTTGCTATTGACAAGTGAGTCTATCTCACTGACATGGTGTATTAACTATTCAGTGTGGATAACGCTGATCTATCAGCGAGACAAAAACCAGTTTAAATGACACATACAATTAAAAATAGGAACGTACTATGAAAGACAATTATGATTTAGTCGTCATCGGCGGCGGTCCTGGTGGTTACGAAGCAGCTATTCGTGCAGGCCAGCTCGGTATGAGTGTTGCTTGTATCGAAAAGCGCGTTTATAAAGGTGAGCCAGCACTTGGCGGTACTTGCTTAAACGTTGGTTGTATCCCATCAAAGGCCTTGCTTGACAGCTCACATCGTTATGAAGCAACTAAGCATGACCTTGATGAGCACGGTATCAGTACTGGCGATGTTGCCATTGATATTGAGCAAATGATTGCTCGTAAAGAAGGCATCGTTAAGCAGTTGACTGGCGGTGTTGCAGCCTTGTTAAAAGGCAACGGTGTTGACTGGCTACAAGGCTGGGGTACTTTAGTTGACGGCAAAGGCGCTGACAAAAAAGTCAAATTTACTGCTCTAGAAGACGAAAGCGAAACCACGATCACTGCTAAGAATGTTATTCTTGCGGCAGGTTCTGTGCCTATCGAAATCCCTGTTGCCAAAACTGACGGCGACCGTATTGTTGATTCAACTGGCGCGCTTGATTTCACCTCAGTTCCTAAGCGTCTAGGCGTTATCGGTGCTGGTGTTATCGGTCTTGAGCTTGGTTCAGTATGGCGTCGTCTAGGTGCAGAAGTAGTGGTATATGAAGCGCTTCCTAGTTTCCTAGCTGCTGCTGACAAAGACATCTCAAAAGAAGCTGGCAAAATGCTCAAAAAGCAAGGTCTTGATATCCGCGTTGATACCAAAGTAACCAATGCTGAAGTTCAAGGTGACCAAGTTGTCGTCACTAGCGAAAGCAATGGCGAATCGAGCGAGGAGAGCTTTGATAAGCTAATCGTTTGTGTTGGTCGCCGTGCTTATTCTGAAAAGCTACTTGGTGAGGAGAGCGGTATCACGTTAACTGAACGTGGCCTTATCGATGTCAATGACCAGTGCAAAACCAACCTTGATGGCGTGTATGCTATCGGTGATTTGGTCCGTGGTCCTATGCTTGCGCATAAAGCAATGGAAGAGGGCATGATGGCGGTTGAGCGTATTCATGGCGAAAAACCTCAAGTTAACTATGACACTATCATCAATGTCATTTATACTCACCCAGAAATCGCATGGGTAGGTTTGACTGAGCAAGAAGCTGAAGAAGCTGGCTATGAAGTTAAAACAGGTTCTTTCAACTTAGCTGCTAACGGTCGTGCATTAGCGCAAAGTGAAGCGCAAGGTTCTATCAAAGTCGTTGCCGATGCTAAGACAGATCGTCTATTAGGTATGCATGCTATCTCTGCTGGTGCTGGTGATATCGTTCATCAAGGTATGATCGCGATGGAGTTTGTCTCTAGTATCGAAGACTTGCAGTTGATGACGTTTGCGCATCCAACGATTTCAGAAGCAGTGCATGAAGCTGCGCTATCTGCAGATGGCCGTGCTATTCACGCTATCCAGCGCAAAAAGCGTAAGAAATAAGTAGTTGCTTGTTTAATTATTATCGATTTACAACCTGATTGGGGTATCGCTATTTTGGTGATGCCACAATCATGAGTGCGTCAGACGTATGATTCATATGTATATGTGCGCACTTGATTTCACTTTTTATTAATTGTAAAAAATAAAGGATACAATCAATGAATTTACATGAGTATCAAGCAAAAGAGCTATTAAAAAGCTACGGATTGCCAATTCAAGAAGGCATCATCGCTCATAATGGCGACGAAGCTGCTGCAGCTTTTGATAAAACCCCAACTGACATTGCGGTAATCAAGGCGCAGGTACATGCTGGCGGCCGTGGTAAAGCGGGCGGTGTAAAGCTGGTTAAAACTCGTGCAGAAGCCAAGCAAGTTGCTGAAGAGCTGATCGGTACTAACCTAGTAACGTTCCAAACTGACGCTGATGGTCAGCCAGTCAACTTCGTATTGGTTGCAGAAGATATGTATCCAGTACAAACTGAGCTATATCTTGGCGCAGTAGTTGATCGTGCGACTCGTCGTGTAACCTTCATGGCATCTACCGAAGGCGGCGTAGATATCGAAGAAGTAGCACACAACACACCAGAAAAAATCTTCAAAGTACACGTTGACCCTTTGGTTGGTCTAATGCCTTTCCAAGCGCGCGACGTTGCGTTCAAACTTGGTCTTGAAGGCAAGCAAATCAATCAATTTGTTAAATTGATGACTGGCGCCTATAAAGCATTTGTTGAAAATGACTTTGCACTCATGGAAATCAACCCATTAGCTGTCCGTGAAAATGGCGAAATCGTTTGTGTTGATGGTAAAATCGGCATCGATTCGAACGCTCTATATCGTCTGCCAAAAATCGCAGCGCTACAAGATAAAACTCAAGAAAATGAGCGTGAGCTTAAAGCGGCTGAGTTTGACCTAAACTATGTTGCTCTAGAAGGCAACATCGGTTGTATGGTTAACGGTGCTGGTCTTGCCATGGCGACCATGGACATCATCAAACTGTATGGCGGAAAGCCTGCTAACTTCTTGGACGTTGGCGGCGGCGCAACCAAAGATCGCGTTGTTGAAGCGTTCAAGATTATCCTTGAAGACAGCAGCGTTGAAGGCGTATTGATCAACATCTTCGGCGGCATCGTACGCTGTGACATGATTGCAGAAGCGATTATCGCTGCAGTAAAAGAAGTTGATGTGCAAGTTCCTGTGGTCGTGCGTTTAGAAGGTAACAACGCTGAGAAAGGCGCGCAGATCCTAGAAGAGTCAGGTCTAAAACTGATTTCAGCTCAAGGTCTTTCTGACGCTGCGCAAAAAATTGTCGACGCTGTTAAAGCGTAATAGCCAAAGCGTAATGACGGCAGTGGCATATTGAAAGGCTAATGACAGCCGACGCATGCTGCCATCATTACAAGACAACCGAATACAAGGAAAATATAATGAGTGTATTAATCGATAAAGATACCAAAGTATTGGTACAAGGTTTCACTGGTAAAAACGGTACGTTCCATTCAGAACAAGCCATCGAATACGGCACCAAAGTAGTTGGCGGCGTAACCCCAGGTAAAGGCGGTCAAACGCACCTAGGCCTACCAGTATTTAACACCATGGCGGAAGCCATGGAAGCGACTCAAGCTGACGCTTCTGTTATCTATGTACCAGCACCATTTGTACTAGATTCTATCGTTGAAGCCATCGATGCTGGCGTTAAATTGATCGTTGTGATCACTGAAGGCGTACCAACTATCGATATGCTAAAAGCAAAACGCTATCTTGAAGAAGCTGGCGATGTACGTTTGGTTGGTCCTAACTGCCCAGGTGTTATCACGCCAGGCGAATGCAAAATCGGCATCATGCCAGGCCACATCCATCAGCCAGGTAAAGTGGGCATCATCTCACGCTCTGGTACTTTGACTTATGAGGCCGTCGCTCAGACAACTAAGCTTGGTTTTGGTCAGTCAACGTGTATCGGTATCGGTGGTGATCCTATCCCTGGTATGAACCAGATTGACGCATTGAAATTGTTCGAAGCGGATCCACAGACTGAAGCGATCATCCTAATCGGTGAGATCGGTGGTACTGCTGAAGAAGAAGCTGCTGCTTACATCAAAGACCATGTAACTAAGCCAGTTGTTGGTTATATCGCTGGTGTTACTGCTCCAGAAGGCAAGCGTATGGGTCATGCTGGCGCTATTATCTCTGGTGGTCAAGGTACTGCTGAAGAGAAGTTCAAAGCGTTTGAAGATGCTGGTATCGCGTATACACGTGACCCATCTAAGCTTGGTGAGAAGCTAAAAGAAGTTACTGGTTGGTAAATCAGTGCATAGATTGAGTCGTTAATGACCAGTCTATCTTGATATCATATGAAGGCACTCCTACAATGGGGTGTCTTTTTTATGTCTGAAAATTTTATGAAAAGCAAAATATTAGCCATTACTCATAAAGATTGTATCAGTTTTCATAAACATGTTATTTTGAATGATATAGTTCGTAATTTTTGATTCAGGGTTCTTGAACTGATAAGTTTTGTATATATGCTGAGCCGTTTGATATTAACAAGGTACACATCCAAATCGCTATGATATCTACTAAGTATTTGCTAAGTTAACATTATTATACCCAACCTATTTTCTTGAAACAGTCTTCTTATTATGAAAAAAATCACTCACGCCGTTATTCCTGTCGCAGGCTTTGGTACACGTATGCTGCCATTGTCTAAGTCTGTACCAAAAGAGTTGTTACCGCTTGGCAATCGTCCTGCCATCCATTACGTGGTCGAAGAAGCCATTGCTGCGGGTATCAAGCACATCGTCTTGGTCGGTCATGCGCAAAAAAGTGCGATTGAAAACTACTTTGATATCAATGCTGAGCTAGATCATCAATTACGTCACAAAGGTAAAGATGAGCTGGCTGATAGCTTAAACTGGCTACCAGAGGATGTAACAGTATCAATGATACGTCAAGGCAAGGCACTAGGTTTAGGTCACGCGGTATTGGCGGCGCGCCCAATTATCGGTGAACATGACTTTGCCGTATTATTGCCTGATGTCGTGCTTGATCCGTTTACTACTGACATGGCTGTTGATAATTTGGCCTTTATGCTAGATGCCTTTGCTACAGATGGTCATTCACAGATATTGGTTGATAACGTAGCAGACGAAGACGTGCATAAGTATGGTATCGCTAAACTCAGTGAGAATAGTGATATGAATGACCAAGCAGATGTGAATGCTAGCTTTAGCGTTGCAGGTTTTGTAGAAAAACCCAGTCTAGTAGAAGCACCTTCAAACCTAGCTGTCGTAGGGCGTTATGTATTTAGCAATCAAATTTTTGATTACTTAGCCAATACGCAAGCCTCAGTCGGTGGTGAGATTCAACTGACTGATGCTATTGATGCACTTATTAACGAATATGGTGTAAATGTCACAACGATGCGTGGTGCTAGTTATGATGCCGGTGACATGCGTTCGTATATGCAAGCGTTTATCTATTTTGCCGAGCAGCAATTAGCAGATGATAAATAGCGATGGATAACATAAAGGACGATAAGGCATATAGCAGTGCTCGACATTCTAAATACTGGCAGCAACTGCAGACGCTTGCAAAGCACCCATGGTCGCTTGCACAGTTATTTGCGCAAGATGACAAGCGCGCTAAACATTTCAGTGTGCAGGCTGGTGCGCTGTATATGGACTTTAGTAAGCAGCGTATCGATCAGACAGTATTGTCTAACTTACTGAGTTTGGCCGATAGTTGTGAGCTGGATGCTCGTATTGACTCGTTACTACAAGGCGCGATGGTCAATAACAGTGAAGAACGTGCGGCCTTACATACAGCACTACGTCTGCCTGAGAATGCAGAGCTACAAGTTGGTGAGCAAAATGTGGTTGCCGATGTACATCATAGTTTGGCACAGGTAGCGAGATTATCCGAACGTGTCCGTAGTGGCATATGGCGAGGGTTCTCAGGTAAGGCCATTACGGATGTGGTTAATATTGGCGTTGGCGGCTCTGATCTTGGGCCTCTTATGGCAACTGCTGCGCTTGATGAATGGGCAGACACGGACATCGATGTGCACTTCGTCTCTAATATGGACGGCACTCAGCTTGATAATCTGTTAAAACACTTAAATCCTGAGACCACTTTATTTATCATCTCTTCTAAGTCTTTTGGTACGGTTGATACTTTATCAAATGCTAAAACTGCACTGTCATGGTTGCTTGCGACGGCGACGCTGCGTGCGGGTACTGAAGACAGTGTGTTGCGTCGGCACTTTATTGGAATATCAGCCAATAGTGAAAAGATGAGCGTTTGGGGGATACATCCTGAGCATCAATTAGAGCTTTGGGAGTGGGTTGGAGGCCGTTTTTCTTTGTGGTCAGCGATTGGGCTAGCCATTGCTATTCGTGTTGGTATGAATGGGTTTAGGGAGCTATTAAGTGGTGCTCACAGTATGGATGAGCATTTTGCACAGGCGGATTTTGCAGATAACTTACCAGTATTGCTAGGGCTGCTAGCTGTATGGAACAGTACGTTTTTAAAAGTGAATGCCCATACCGTATTGCCTTATGATGGACGGCTAGGCTATCTGCCTAGCTACTTGACCCAGCTTGAAATGGAAAGTAATGGCAAGTCAGTCACTCAGCACGGCGACCATATTGATTATGATACTTGCCCAATTCTATGGGGCGAGATTGGTTCAAACGCTCAGCATGCCTTTTATCAGTTACTACATCAAGGCACACAGCAAGTCTCCTGTGATTTTATTGCTTGTGTACGCCGTTATAGTGGCGAGGTACAAAACGCCTCGTTACAACAACAACATGAGTTATCTTTAGCAAACTGCCTAGCGCAAAGTCGAGTCTTGGCATTTGGCAATGGCGCTGTCACAGATGCCTCGAATAGTGATGAAAAAACGGCATCTAGTGCGGATAAATACAAATATTACCGTGGTAATCAACCATCAACTACCTTGCTTATTGATGAGCTAACGCCTCATAGTTTGGGTGCGCTGGTTGCGCTCTATGAGCATAAGGTTTACGTGATGGCCAGTATTTGGGATATCAATCCGTTTGATCAATGGGGGGTTGAGATGGGCAAGCAAATGGCAGAGTCTGTGCATGACGCTATGCAGCAAGAGACTCACAACCAATTTGACACATCTACCGACCAATTATTACAGCATATTAAAAAACTGTCTTAGTAATACTGATCAATCAATAATGTAAAAGGGTACACTCATGGGGACTGCTACAAACGATCAACGTATGCCTTATAGTGAATTTGCATCAAGCACATTGACCAGTTCCAATGTGTGTGTGCTGGTTGGCCATAGTATCGAAGCGATTACCAGTGCAGTAGTGCTGGCAAGTTTAGGTCAACGCGTTCATCTGTATGCAGATATGGATCTATTGGCTCAGCAGATACAGCGATACAGCTTTGAGCATCATCTGCAAGCGCTATGGCAAATGTATGTACAGCAGCAAGTCATTATGAGCCAAGCATTGCCAGATAGTGCAGAGACGTTAATACAATACTATGAAACGGCAAATCATGGTGATAGCCAAGTTGTCAGTCAGAGCATTCATAGTGATGATCAAAATAAAGTGGCGCTTTACTGGTTGTTTTTAGACAGTATTAAGCCAACATGGAACGACGACAGCTGGATTAGGGCATTTAATCATAGTCACCAACAGGTATTACCTGTGATTATGAGTGGTATTGAGCAATTAGGGGCTATCTCAGCGCTATCTGAGCGTTTAAAGCGCGCTTGGGTTTATTATGTCCCGTTCGTATTTTTACAAGATGGTGATGCTTATAACTCCATGTTGAACCCTGCATTATGGCTGCTGGGTGAAAAAACAGCAGATAGCAACCAACATTTAGAGATGTTACAGCCGTTAATGCAGCATGCTCGCGCCGCTCATCATGCCGATATCGCAACGATAGAGTTTGCGCGTAGTAGTATTATGGCGATGCTCGCGACCCGAGTAAGCTTTATGAATGAAATGTCACGCTTGGCGGATAGCCAGCAGGTGGATATCAGTCAGGTGAGTCGTATTATGGGATTGGATGAGCGCGTAGGCAGTAGCTATCTACAGGCAGGGTGGGGGTTTGGCGGTAATACACTACCTACCGAGCTGGCTAAGTTACAGCAGTCGAGTAAAATACACAGTTTAGACATGCCTCTTTTACAGTCTATCGTGCATATTAACGAAGACCAAAAAGAGCTGATATTTCGCAAATTTTGGCAGTATTTTGATGGTTTCATTGATAATAAAACTGTCATGATTTGGGGCGGCAGCTATAAAGCAGGCTCAGGCCGTACCGCAGGCTCAGCCATCCATCCGTTATTAGCATTGCTCTGGTCTTATAATATCCGTACACTGGTCTATAGTGATAAGGCACAAGGTGAGCTTGCTGCACTGTACGAACAACAACCTTTACTTGAGTTAACCAGCAGTCCTTATCAAAGAATCAATGATGCTCAGGCAGTTTTTTTGATCAGTTGGTCGCCACGAGATCGATTGGATATTGATAAAATCAATCAGCAAGCCATGCCAGTATTTGATGCGCAAAATACCTTTACTCGATCGCAAATTGATCGCTTAGTAGGCGACTATGTGGGCATTGGTCGATCTAAATAATGTTATTGAAGTTCTTCATTATTAAAAAAGCTCGCTAATCATGATTAGTGAGCTTTTTTGTGACTTTATGCTAGTACTGCCCCTTTTGCCGCTAACCATTGGTAAATTTCTTGAGTTTTATCAGACAATAGTATCTGATCGCCGCGACTTTCGATATTCAATCTAATCAGTGGTTCAGTATTCGAAGCACGCAAATTAAAGCGCCATTCGCCAAAATTCAGACTCAAGCCATCAAGTAGAGATTTAGTTGGATTGTCGATACTAAATTTTTCTTCAATGGCACTGATGATCGTTGGGGCATCATGAGTCGTGAGGCGAAAATTTAACTCGCCTGAGCTGGGATAAGACTGAATATAACCTGTGACCAATTCTGATAAGGTTTTACCCGTGATAGACAATAGCTCAATGGTTAATAGCCAAGGAATCATGCCGCTATCACAATAGAAAAAGTCACGGAAGTAATGATGGGCGGACATCTCGCCACCGTAGACCGCACCTGAATGACGCATGACTTGTTTAATAAATGAGTGCCCAGATTTACTAATGACAGCCTTACCATTATGTTCTTCTATCACTGCTTCCGTGTTATATATGACGCGTGGATCATAAACAATGGACTCGTTTGGATACTTATTCAGAAAAGCTTGAGCGAGCATACCGACGATGTAGCTACCATCAATAAACGATCCATTTTCATCAAACAAAAAGCAGCGATCAAAGTCACCATCAAAGGCAATACCAAGATCCGCTTTGTTTTCTAGCACGGCTTGCTGAGTCGCCAGTCTATTGGCTTCAATCATTGGATTGGGGATACCATTGGGGAAGCTACCATCAGGCGTATGATGCAATTTGATAATTTCAATGGGTGCGTCAGCTTGCGTCAGTCTATTGATTAACAAGTCAACGACTGGACCTGCGCTGCCATTACCAGAGTTAATAATGAGCTTAAGCGGCTTTAATTTATCAACATTAATAAAAGTCATAACATGATCGATATAAGCACTTTTATCAGTCAATAATTGCAACTGTCCTGATTGATTATTAGCGGTAAATTGTCCTGATTCTGCCAATGCCTGAATCTCCGCCAAACCATCATCCGCACTGATTGGTTTTGAATGCTCTTTGACCAGTTTTAAACCATTGTAGTTGATAGGGTTGTGGCTTGCCGTGACTTCTATACCGCCCAGTGCCTGATAATAACTGGTAGCAAAGTAAACCTCTTCCGTACCACTCATGCCCAAATCTATGACGTCGACGCCTGCATCAACGATGCCTTTGATAGCGGCTTGTTTTAATTGCTCACTAGAGTGGCGAATATCACTACCAATGACGATAGCTGGTTTTAGGTCTGCCATATCATTGTTTTGGATCTGATCAGATACCTGATAGCGCTGATATAAAATCTGAGCAAAAGCCCGACCAATACGGTAGGCGATGTCTTCATCGAGATTGACGCCAAGCTCACCGCGTATATCATAAGCTTTAAACGAGTTGATGGTGATAGCATTGAATTCCGTGGCGGGCTGATAACTGGTGGTCGCAGAAGTCGACATAATGATAAAATTCCTTGCGCATGAGCAATGATAAAATAAGAAAGTAGATAGCATAATTATAAGCCAATCAGGGTTCAATGATACATTAGCTGCTCAATGAGTTAGATACATGTCGATATGTATAACGCAGGTTTATGCTGATTGATTACTAAGCCTCGTACTACACTGACGTACGAGAATGATAAACTATACGCTATACCAAGCTAAACAATGGCATGATAAATAAGATATAAGAGTATTTCCTATGAGTATTTTAGACAATAAAGTAACCATACCTAAGCCCGTGCAAGGCACACCAGAGGCTAGCGGTGAGTTTGATGATTTATTAGCGTTGATGGCTCGTCTACGAGCAGATTGTCCGTGGGATAGGAAACAGACCAACCATAGCCTTATTCCTTATGCTATTGAGGAGGCCTACGAGCTGGGTGAAGCGGTGCAAAGCGATGATGATGATGATATCAAAGGCGAGCTGGGAGATGTCCTGTTACAAGTGGTCTTTCATTGTCAGATGTACGCTGAGCAAGGGCGCTTTGATATGAGTGATGTCATTACGACCTTACAAGAGAAGTTGGTTCGCCGTCACCCGCATGTATTTGAAGCCGAAACGCTCAAGGACGATGCGGCAGTAAAAATACGCTGGGATGAAATCAAAGCGGAAGAGCAGCAGGCACGCGAGGCACGTGGTAAGTCAAAACGTCGCTTAGATCAAGTGAAAGCGGGTAGTGCCTTAATGCAGGCACAAGATGTGCAAAAAAAAGCGTCAACGCTGGGTTTTGATTGGGACGGTATCGCTGGTGCCGTCGAAAAGCTAGACGAAGAGATTGCCGAGCTAAAGCATGAGCTAACAGATAAATCTATAGTCGAGATTAAAGACAATATCAGAGAGGTCGAAAAGGAATTAGGTGATTGCATGTTTGCGCTCGTCAATGTCGCACGCAAACTGAACCTTGATGCAGAAGCCGCTACCTTAACCTGCGTGCACAAGTTTAAATCACGTTTTGGTTATATTGAGGAGCAATTAGCATTAAGCGGTAAGCGTTTGGAGGACAGCGATATAACCGAAATGGATGCATTGTGGGAAGCGGCGAAACAACATGAACGCTCATCATAAAATTTCGTCTCGCAGCTATATTTTGCCTAGCAGCTACATAGCAATGACTATTTTCGGTCTTTTATGTGCTCTGCTGATGCTTAATAATGCCCACGCTGCTCCCTGTTTTGACAATCCTCAGCGTGCTTACGCTTATCTGTTGGCACAAGAAAATGTCAAAATACAGGCACGAGATGAAGCCACCGTAAATATCAATCGTGCCAGTGAAGGCGAGCTGGTATCGCTAAATGGTATTGGCAGTAGTAAAGCACAGGCGATTATTTTATATCGTGAAATGTTCGGTGAGTTCAAAACAGTAGATGAGTTAGCAAAGGTGAAAGGTATTGGTGCAAAAACGCTTGAGAAAAATCGAAGACGCTTGAGTGTGCAGGATTAATAGCGGTATTTTACATTAATCAATCCCAATATTGACAAAATAGCATGTAAGTAAATGTCATAACACACCCAGCACGTGCAAAATTTGTTAAACTAGCGGGTACATCCGCCTGATAAACGCTGTGTTATTCAGGGTGGTTAAAGAATACCGGCGAGGAGTAGATGCATGGCCGAGCGTGCCGCCAAGCAGTTAGAACTGAACAAATCTGAATTACCCAATTCCATTACTGAAGTGATTGCCACATTGACCCGAGCTGGGTTTGATGCGTATATCGTTGGTGGTGGTGTGCGCGATACCTTATTGGGTCTGCGCCCAAAAGACTTTGACGCCGTGACTGATGCCAAGCCGCACGAGATTAAAGACGTCTTTGGCAAGCGTTGCCGTATCATCGGTCGCCGCTTCCAATTGGCACATGTATATTCAGGTCGCGAGTTAATCGAAGTGGCTACTTTCCGTGGTCCACCAACGAGCAATGCCAATACCAATCAGGATGGTATGATCCTGCGCGACAATGTGTGGGGCGATATCAAGCAAGACTTTGCCCGTCGTGATTTTTCTATCAACGCGCTTTATTATCAGCCGCTCAAAGGCATCGTCCATGATTTCTGCGGTGCGCTTGATGATATTGATAACAGAATCATTCGTCTACTGGGTCATGCGCCAGTGCGTATTGAAGAAGATCCAGTAAGATTATTACGTGCCCTTCGATTTAAAGCCAAATTGGGCTTTGAGTTTGATGATGCGTTGTCCGATCAATTCCATGATGGTAATTGGGCGCTGCTTGAGCAGATATCGCCACATCGTCTCTATGATGAAACACAGAAGATGTTTACAGGTGGCTATCTAGTGCCATTGTTGCCATTATTGTTTGAGTCTGGCGCGATTGATAGCCTCATCATTTATCCACCAGCCGAGCCAAGCGCCTTAGTTAATCAAGTGGCGATCAATACTGACAAGCGTATTGCGGCAGGCAAAAGCATCAATCCAGCGTTCTTTTATGCGGCGCTATTGTGGGAGAACTATCTGCATCAATTGGCAAAAGCTAAAAAGCGCAATATGCCGTTTGCTGAAGCACAAATGCATGCTGCGGGTAAAGTCATTGACCGCCAACGTATCAAAACCGCTATTCCAAAATTTGCTGAGCAGTTTATCCGTGATATCTGGATATTGCAGCCAAAACTGGCCGCACCGCGTAGTAAGCAAATTGTCCAGATCTCTGAGCATCCGCGCTTTCGTGCAGGTTTTGACTTTTTATTATTGCGTGAGCAATGCGGGGATGCTGAGCATCCATTGTCAGAGTCGACGAATGACATGGGCGAGTGGTGGCAGACTTATCAGACAATGTCTGAGCGAGAGCAGCAGCAAGCGATTGAAGCGTTCGACGAAAATATTCGCCGCGGTGCCTACAAAAAAGGGCAACGTAGCCGTGGACGCAATCGTCAAAAATCAGAAGAAAATATCACTGATCATTCATCATCTAATCAGAGCAGTGCGAAACAAAGCAATGCTAATGATAGTACTGAGAAAGGTAGAAAGGATCAGACAATGGTAAACGATCCATCGAATATCCCAGCACGCCGTCGTCGCGCTGTCAGCCAAACTAAAGCTGGCCGCACTGACAGCGGAAGACAAAACGTGCAGCAACAAGTAGCGCAAGACAATAACGAGCTTGCTCAGCTACAGCAGCTGTCTCTTGCTAATAACAAACAATCGGCAAGTCAACAGGCAAAGCCTAAGCCGTTATTTGTTATAGAGCACGAGAACGTAGTGCCACCATTGCAGAAGCAACTGTCATCTGATGATACATCGAAGCGCAGCAAAGCACCTGTACGAAAGCCAGCATCAACTAATCAAAATGCACCAAAACAAGTGGCTAAAGCTGAGCGCGTAGATAGTAGCACTCAGCCGTCTAATACTAACCAGTCAGAAGCTCAAGCGTCAGCTAGTCAGGCTAGACCAGCTCGCTCGATCGCAAGATCGCCTGCATTAGTCAGTATGAATAACGAGCCGATTCCGCACAAGCGTCGCCGTCGTCAGCCCACTATTGATAGTGCAAATAGTGCCGAGTTACAAAGCAAGGGTGATAAAGAGCAATCAACAGCGAAGTATGCGAGAAAAGCACCTAAGTCAGTAGCGACATCAGCTAGTTCAGCTGATACTACAGAATCTGTAGAGCGTGAAGTGACAAAGAAAGCGGCTACATCAGCAAAGGCCAAGAAATCAGTCAAAGCAACCACAGCAAAGACTGAGCAAGCTGCTAGTAATCAGATACCTGCTGTTAAAGTGACCGATGATAAAGGCCCTGTGCCATCAAAACGCCGTCGCCGTCAGCCTAGTACTGAAAGTGCCTGATATGGATAACAGTACGAATGATAGTCACTGGGTTACCTGTTATGTGGGCCTAGGTAGTAATCTATCTAATGAGTTGGGCTCGCCTACAGACCATTTGCAGCAAGCGCTTGAAAGTATGAAAAACAGTGAGAAAATACGCGACATTAGCGTGTCTTCTTTTTATGCGTCAGCGCCGATGGGTCCACAAGACCAGCCAGACTTTATTAATGCGGTTGCTGGGTTTGAGACAGTAATGACGCCTTTTGAGCTGCTTAGTTTTTGTCAGCAGTTAGAGAGCATGGCCAAGCGGGTACGTTTGCGCCGTTGGGGTGAGCGTAGTCTAGATGTCGATATTTTACTATATGGTGATATGCAGATTGCCGAACCACAACTAACGGTTCCGCACGCTGGACTATGCGAGCGTAATTTTGTATTGATACCACTACGAGAATTAGCGCCACACTTGACGATATTAGACAAACCAATAGCTGACTACCTACAAAGTGATGATTGGACAGGCTTAAAATTATTATCAAGTGACTGATCTGCAGTGGCTTACCATAACTGATTGAGTATCAGATACTTTTTATGATAGCTCACTAACGCTAGCTAAAATGATAGACATTAATAACTAAAGGCATTGCAAGTTAATTGAGGGTCATATGACAACATTATCTACGTTAAATAAATTTAAAAAAGATGGTACTAAGTTTACTTGCTTGACGTGCTATGACTCAATGTTTGCACGGATGATGGATAAAGCTGAGATCGATACGATTTTGATTGGTGATAGCTTGGGTATGGTCGTGCAAGGCCACGACTCAACGCTGCCTGTGACCGTCAATGATATGGCATATCATACAGCCAATATCGCTCGTAGTAATAAACATGCTTTGATATTGGCCGACTTGCCGTTCATGAGTTATGTGACGTTGCCAGAAGCCATTGCTAACAGTCGCCAATTGATGCAAGCAGGCGCGCATGTGATTAAGGTCGAAGGCGGTAGTGAGCTCTGTGAATTGGTGTCAACTTTAGCGCAAGCAGGAACGCCCACTTGTGTACATCTTGGTTTGACGCCGCAATCGGTCAATGTCTTTGGCGGCTATAAGATTCAAGGCCGCGGTGACGAAGCGGCTGACAAATTGCTCGCTGATGCTAAGGCAGTGGTTGATGCTGGTGCAGCGCTGTTGGTGCTAGAGTGTGTACCGGCAGCACTTGCCAAAGCAGTGACAGACGCTGTCGCTGTACCAGTCATTGGCATCGGTGCCGGCGCAGATACTGATGGTCAGGTACTGGTGATGCATGACATGTTGGGTATGGTACATGGTCGTGTGCCACGTTTTGTACATGACTTTTTGACCGATGAGCGTAACAGTACACGCAGTATTGAAGGGGCTTTTGCGTTATATCAGCAGTCAGTACGCGAGGGCAGCTTTCCAACCGAACAGCATCAATTTAACTAAGGCTTGTTTAAGCTTTTACACATAAAATATGCAAATATAAGAAAACATCATGTCTCCTATCATTCATCGTCATATCTCGTCACTACGTGCAGCGCTTCAGCCTTATCGTGGTCAGCAAAGCGACAGGCAGGATAGTCTGCAGCGTATTGCGTTAGTACCAACAATGGGTAATCTGCATGAGGGTCACCTAGAGCTGGTAAAAATTGCTAAGCAGCATGCGGATATCGTCGTTGTTAGTATTTTTGTCAATCCTACTCAGTTCGGTGTGGGTGAAGATTTTGATAGTTATCCACGTACACTAGACGAAGATGTGGCTAAGCTTGCCACTATTGGTGCAGATTATGTCTTTGCGCCAAGCGTTGATGCGATGTACCCAGTATTGCCACCACCGACTACCGTATTGGCCGGCGCTATTAGTAACCAATTATGTGGACAATCACGCCCTGGTCATTTTGACGGCGTTGGTATCGTTGTCTCTAAGCTTTTCAATATTATGCAACCAGATGTGGCGATATTTGGCCAAAAAGACTATCAGCAGCTGGCTATTATTAAGCAGTTGGTGCGTGATTTGAGCTACCCAATTGAGATTGTTGGCGCCCCTATTATTCGTGCTGATGATGGACTAGCGCTCTCCTCGCGTAATCAATACTTAACCGAATCTGAGCGACAAGTTGCGCCTATACTGCATCGAGAGCTACAAGATTTGGCAGAGCAGTTGAAAGATGGTGGCATCAGCCAGCAAGCGTTTGAGTCATTACTAGCAGATAAGCGTACACGCATTAGTGAGGCAGGTTTCACGATTGATTATCTAGAAGTAAAAACGGAAGCGCTGGATTCTGTCGTAAGTGACTCTACAACCTTCAATATAGAAAATAAAAACATTGTTATTTTGGTTGCAGCATGGCTGGGACGCGCACGTCTATTGGATAACCAGTTAGTAGTGGTGGGGTAAACACTTTGGTACATAATGTATCGGATGCACTGAACTAGAATGGGTAGATCATGAATATGAATCAGGATCAAAGCGAGAATCAAGCTGCATCGACAACGCCAAAAATATCAGCGGACAAGCTCAGTATTCTAGTGGTATCAGGCCGTTCAGGATCAGGCAAAACATCAGTGTTAAATATCCTAGAAGATTTAGGATATTACTCTATTGATAATCTACCGTTGTCTTTATTGCCGAGCGCCGCCCACAAGCTGGTAAAAGAAAGCGGTATCCATCATATTGCCATAGGTGTTGATATACGGACGCCACGAGCTGATCTATCTAACTTTGCCGCCACCTATGCTTCTTTGAAAGAAACCTATGGGGCGCAGGCAGTACAAGTCCTATATGTGACGGCGCAAGAGAATACTCTGATAGCACGTTTCAATGCGACGCGCCGTGTTCACCCCTTGATGTCTCAAGATGTTGATAGTGACAACGCAAAGCATATTGCATTTAATCTGCCTGCCGCGATTAAGAAAGAAATTGAATTATTGGAGCCAATTTCTGGTCATGCCGATATCAAGATTGATACTACCAGTCTAAATATCCATCAGTTAAAAGACAGGTTACGCGAACATATTGGCATGGACAATCAGATTGTCATTAACCTGCTGTCATTTGGTTTTAAGCACGGTAGTCCCATTGATGCTGACTTTGTATTTGATGTCAGAATTTTGCCCAATCCACATTGGAAACCTGAGCTGCGTGCCTCAACAGGGCTCGATGCTGAAGTCAGCGCATTTTTCGCTGATTATCCCGAAGTGTTTGAAATGCTCAATGACATTGATAGGTTTTTGACACGTTGGCTACCAGAGTTTTTGCACAATAACCGTCATACAGTGACGGTTGCGATTGGCTGTACTGGCGGTAAGCATCGTTCAGTATTTATCACCGATCATTTGCAGCGTCGCCTCACTGATACAATGCCAGAAGGTGTAAAGGTACTGGCAAAACATCGCGAAAAAAGTCATTGGTAGTTATATTCAGCACTATTAATTTCATTACTTATTATTTTGGAAAGCTTTTATGATTGACTGGTCAGAACAAGATATGCGCGTCTCGCGCACAGAACTCAAAAAATCTCATGAGCGCTTGCAGCAACTGTCTATACCGCTCGCTGGCCTATCAAAAAAACAGCTAAAAACGTTGCCAGCCAGTGATTATTTTATGGCGGAGCTCATGGCATTGGCCGATATTACCAGCGCCAATGCTCGTAACCGTCAGACCAAACGCGTCGGCAAGCTCATCAGTGAAGAAAATCGCCACGAGTTGGTCAAGGCATTGTTTGATGCATTTTTTCCTAAAGAGCAAGTGTCTAAAATTGAAAGTTGGTATGATCGCTTAAATATCAATGATGAGGGCACGCTCAAGCAATTTGTAAAACAATACAAAGCTTCTGAGCACAATAGCATGTATCAATTACTACTATGGATTGAGTACGCCAAACATATGCAAGACGATGAGCTAATGGCAGAATCCAAAGCAGACTTGGCAAGCTATATTCGCGAAGTGGCGATCTTGTCGCAATTGAAAAAATAGATATACGATAGTAATATCAATTAGATTTTAGAACGTAAAAAAGCCAATCAATGAATGATTGGCTTTTTAGTCTGTCATATAGACATTATCGCACGTAAATGATGCTGTTCAAGCTAACGTGATTTAAGTTATTTCTTTTCAGCACGTACTTTATCGACTAGATATTCAACAACTTTAGGCACTTTAGCATCTTCACCAGTTACCACGTATTTGCCTTGTACGACCACAGCTGGTACGCCAGAAAGCTGATAACGTTTGGCGCCTTCTTGTGAACGACCAATTTTTGTGCCAACAGCAAATGAGTTATATAGACTGTTGAACTTCTTTTCATTCACGCCTTTTGATGCGTACCATTTGCTCAATGACGATTGATCAAACAGCTTTTTGCCATCTTTATGGATTGCGTCAAATAGTGCAGAATGGGTTTTGTCTTCGAACCCTAAGAGCTGAGCCGCATAAAAACCACGAGCGTTGGCTTCCCAAACAGGGTTAAGTGCCGCTGGCGTTTTGAAGAATACGACATCTTTGTCTTTAGTCTTTGCCCATTTTTCCATATGTGGATCAAGCACATTACAGTGCGGGCAGCCATACCAGAAAAACTCACGAACAATGATAGCATCACCGCTGATGGTCTCTGGGTTGTCTATTACGCGATAATCTTTTCCAGCGACATAGTTCGCAGCTTGTGCGCCCATTGAGGCAAGTCCAATGGCCATCGCCAGACCAGTCAGTGTAATGACACGTTTCATACTTTATCCTTGAGGTGTAGGGATTTAGAGTTCGTTAAAAGGTTAGGGTATTTATGGCATTTACAACATCGATATGTGAGATATACGATTTTCAGAGTGTCTGAACGATACAGCGTCAAGTATAATCGAACAATATTGAAGTATCGACTATGATAGCGTAAAACGTGCACACTTGTGAATCGGATTCTTAACCGACAGTTATAAAGTTGTTAGCTATTATTTAAGGCGTATTGCTTGTCATTTCTGATAGTTAGCTCTTTTAAGCTTACGGCTCATCGCTATGCTTACTTTATGCTAATTATAAAGCACGCGAATAAGTATGTCTAAAGCAGCTATTCTCTATTATTTGCCATAAAATTGCAGGTAAGAAGCAGGTAAAAAGCAGGTAAGAAATGGACGTTTGCTAAGCCCATTCACAATCAGTGACGATGTACCTACGACAAATATACGGCGCTCATGCTAATATTAAGCACATAACCGTGCACTGTATACGATAACAACTATAATGACAATCAAGGAAAATGCTATGAGCTCAGCTTTATCTTCTTCGCCATCTTTGAGCAATAAAATCAACGAAAATCTCGATAACACGGCGTCTGGCACTATAAACGTGGACCCCAGCGAAGTTGAAAAATTTAACAATTTGGCGAGCGAGTGGTGGAGCAATACAGGTGCATTTGCAACGTTACATGAGATCAATCCGCTACGTTTGAATTGGATAGAAGAGAACATCAAACGTGGCTATCAAAACGATACTCGCAGTAATGATGTGACTGATAAAACCGCTGAACAAGGGCTTACTGATAAAAAAGTGCTCGATGTAGGATGCGGTGGCGGAATATTGTCAGAGTCTATGGCACGTCGCGGTGCGGATGTGACAGGAATCGATTTGGGTACTGAAAACCTCAAGGCCGCTGCGCTGCACGCTGAGCAAAGCGGATTAGAAAGCACTTTACGCTATCAGCATATTCCAGTTGAAGAGCTAGCAAAAACGCATGCAGGTCAGTTCGATGTAGTGACCTGTATGGAGATGCTTGAGCACGTGCCTGATCCTAGCTCGATTGTACAGGCTTGTTATGAACTCTTAGCGCCTGGTGGCGTTTGTGTACTATCGACAATCAACCGAAATCCTAAGTCGTACTTGTTTGCTATTGTTGGTGCAGAGTACGTGCTGCGATTGCTCGACCGCGGCACCCATGATTATGCCAAGTTTATTACTCCAGCTGAGCTAGACAAAATGGCCATCAATACAGGGTTTGTACGCCAAGATATCATCGGTTTGCATTATAATCCGCTGACTAAGCGCTATTGGCTCGCCCAAAATGTTGATGTGAACTATATGATAGCTGTCCAAAAGCCATTGGTTTAACGCGGTAGATTTGACACTGTAGACGACTTTCTTTATCCATTGTAATTTTACTAAACACGTTATCAATTTCAAGAGCATTCACTATGACCCAATTTGTAAAAGCTGTTTTATTTGACCTTGATGGGACGTTAATCGATACTGCTGCAGATTTTGTGCGTATCATTGGTAAAATGAGTCTCGAAAACGATTGGCAGGCGCCGCCTGAGGCAGAAATCCGCGAGCAAGTCTCTGCCGGCGCTTCAGCCATGGTGCAATTAATGCTCAGGCATAACGACCAACTAGAAGTCAGTGAAGAGACATTGCTTGAGTTCCGCCAGCAGTTCTTAGATGACTATGAGGCAGATATCTGTGTCGACAGCTGCTTGTTTGAGGGGCTTGAAGCTGTGTTAGTTGATTTAGAGAGCAAAGGCGTACCTTGGGGTATCGTGACCAACAAGCCTCGCTATCTGGCAGAAAAACTACTAAATAAGATGCAATTAGACGAGCGCTGTGCCGTCTTGGTATGTCCTGATGATGTGTCACGCTCAAAACCAGATCCAGAGCCAATGTATATGGCGCTAGAGAAACTGGGTATCCCTCGCGGTGCTGCTGGCTGTGTGCTCTATGTAGGCGATCATATACGCGATATCGAAGCGGGCAATGTAGCTGGCATGTCTACAATTTTGGCAGCTTACGGTTATATTCCACCTGAAGATCAAAAAACGCTAAAGAAATGGGGCGCAGATCATATTACTGACACCCCTGAGCAATTGAGCAAATTGCTGCTTTCTTCTGGCAAATTTGAGTATTTATAGACTGAGTTCTGGGTAGTAAATGGTCAGTATGAATTATCTTGAGCTCATACTGATAAGCATATATTTTAATGATTCAACGATAAGTAGTGAGCAATAGCATGAGTGACAATATCAATCAGCCAGCTAATCAGACAAACAACCAAAAAAACGTTCAAAGTCTTACTCAACCTTTGACTCATGACGATATTCGCAACTTTGTGCCACCTACTCATTGTCTAGATGGAAAAACTATCTTAGTGACAGGTGCAGGGGATGGTATTGGCCGTGTTGCAGCATTGACCTATGCTCGCTATGGCGCTACCGTTTTGTTACTAGGTCGTACCAGCAGCAAGCTCGAGTACGTCTATGACGAGATTGAGAGCCTTGGTGGTAAACAGCCTGCTATGTTGCCGATGAATCTAGAAGGGGCGACCTATGCTGAAATGCAGCAGCTAGAAAGACTGATTGATAAAGAAGTTGGTCAGCTGGATGGTATCTTGCATAACGCTGGTGTGCTTGGGCAATTGACGCCACTTGAGATGTATGACGTTGATACATTCGCTCAAGTCATGAAGGTCAACTTTACAGCGACCTTTATGCTCACTCAAGCATTGCTACCACTGCTAAAAGATGCCGATCATGGCTCTATCGTTTTTACTTCTAGTACAGTTGGCACGCATCCTCGCGCATTTTGGGGTGCTTATGCGCTATCAAAACAAGCAGTAGAGGGTATGAGTGATATCTTTACTCAAGAAACCCAAAATACCACGAATCTGCGTTTTAACTGTGTTAATCCAGGTGGTACACGTACTAATATGCGCGCCCATGCTTATCCAGGTGAAAACCCGATGAGCTTAAAAACACCTGAAGATATTATGGCCGGTTACGTCTGTCTGATGAGTGATGCAAGTATTGGCGTGCGCGGGCAGGTTGTTGAGTTACAGCCTAAAGATTAGCAGCGATATTTTTGCTTTAGGTTGTCATGTTTTATTTATGATATTGCGACGATTGTTAGGTTGCAATCAGTCGTATCTAGCCCCATCTATTTGTTATTAAAGAAATTATATACAGAATAATGACTAATAAAAAACGAATAGGATAAAATTATGGCAGGTGGCTGGTCAAGAGATGGTGCTGAGCACGAACAAATGGATGCGACGGTCAACGATGCTTTGGAGCGAGCAAGACGATCATTGCCAACAGGTGTGAGTGCAGAGTTTTGTGACGAATGCGGTAACCCTATTCCAGAAGCGCGGCGACTGGCAGTGCCTGGTATTCAGCATTGCGTCAGTTGTCAGACGGAGCTTGAACAAGAGGCAAAAGCGGCTGAGCTATTCAACCGTCGCGGTAGTAAAGACAGTCAGTTGCGCTAAAAAGGAAGAAGAGAAAAGGGCGGGCATTGCTAGATAATATAGTAATGCCCGCCCTTTTTTTGTCTATGACTATACAACCATTGCCATCAGTTTGCGATCGCAATCCTCCCAATTTATAGAAGCTGCTGACGCCTTGGCATCATGCTCAGTTTCTGTAGCTGTATCGACCGCGACATCTAATTGCAAAATAATTTCTAATCGACTATCAGTCTGTGGGTCAATAGTTCTGGTGGTTAGACTACCAGGGTTAAAATTGATCTGCATCCAGCCATCAGAAGTATGCACCACGCCTTTGATGCGTTGCCAGTTTGGCAATGCTAACAACCAATCCTGTAAATCGTCAGCGTTTAGTATATAGTGTGCAGGTAGTCTCCATCCAGCCAATTGAAAATCCTGCTGCTCTTCATGATAGCGATAGGGCAGATCACTATTAGCACTAGCCTGAGCTTCTGTCTCATCGGTAGATGAACTCGATGATGGCGCAGCTGCTAAAGAATTGGCTTGAGACTGTAAACCAATCAGCGATTTTTGAGGGTGAGCGATACTGACTTTTCGTTGATTCGAAATGATAGAGCTGGGCTTCTTCAGCTGGTCGTTCAAAGTAGACGAGTATGCATCTGCTATAAGTTTATTTGCTACAAACTTATCTGATGAATGGACATCTGATGAGTCTATTGTCTCAGATGCTGTTAGTCCTGATGCTGTCCAAATGATTTTTACGTGTGAATTTAGCTTGGCTATCCACTCCACCATCGATTGTTTTTCGCTAGTATTTAGTTGGGCGTAGCGATTAATTATCAGCACATCGGCATCACGAACATGCGCCTGAAAACCCTCATGGTCACGATATTTAGTCTGTTGCCACTGCTCGCCATTCAGTACGGTTATCACCGCATTCATCTTTAGGGCAGTTTGCCAATGCGGCGCACTGAGTTGTAGTATCAGCTCGCGTGGATGTGCCAATCCTGTAGGCTCAATTAATAGTCGCTGCGGGTGATGGTCACTAAGCAGACGACTGATCGCAATTTGTAAGGGCAGTTGACTGGTACAGCAAATACAACCGCCACTGACTTCTCGAATGGCGATATTCTTTTGCTCAAGATCATTATCTTGAGAGCTTGCCAAGAGTGCACCATCAATACCGATACGGCCAAACTCATTGATTAAGAGAGCCCAGCGTTCGTTATTAGGTTTTGTGGCAAGTAGTTGATTGATGACGGTAGTTTTGCCAGCACCTAAAAACCCTGTCACTAACGTGCAGGGTATGTTTTGAAAAATAATAGGCTTTTTCACAAGTATGCTCATCATATCGGCACGTGTTTGTGAGTAACCAAACACGGCCTATATTAAAAGAAATGCCATCAGTCAAAAGTTACTCACTCTTGACGGTTTCTACCTCAGCTTCATCAGGAACGAACACATAGCCCACACCCCAAACCGTTTGAATATAACGGGCTTGTGAAGGGTTGTCTTCAATCAAGCGACGTAAGCGTGATACCTGTACATCGATAGAGCGCTCCATCGCACCCCACTCACGACCACGAGCAAGGTTCATCAACTTGTCACGTGTGAGCGGCTCACGTGGATGCTGAACTAAAGCTTTCAATACTGAAAATTCACCTGTCGTCAAAGTGACGACGTTGCCATCACGTTTGAGCGTGCGAGTCGATAGATCTAGTGTCCATGGACCAAATTCAACTACTTCTAATTGGTGACTTGGCGCCCCTGGAAGCTCACGGTTTTGGCGACGTAGTACAGCTTTGATACGCGCCAATAGCTCTTTTGGGTTAAATGGTTTAGGCAGGTAATCATCTGCACCCGCTTCCAACCCTGCGATACGGTCAGCATCGCCACCTTTAGCGGTCAGCATGATGATTGGAATATCCGCATTGTCTTCACGTAGGCGCTTGCAGATGCTGATACCGTCTTCGCCCGGTAGCATCAAATCTAACACAACCAAAGAGAAGAGCTCACGTTGCATGAGTTTGTCCATCTGACTGCCGTCATGGGCAGTACGAACGACGAAACCATCGTCTTCTAGGAAGCGCTGTAGCAAAGAGCGCAGGCGAGCGTCGTCATCGACAACTAAAATACGCTGAGTCAAAGTATCGGGGCTGTTGTTATCAGTCATACAGGCATCCTCTTATAAAAATTATTGTTAGCAGAAATGACGAGTAAAAAGCGATGAGTAAAACACGGCCATTAATTATCGTTATTTAATGATGGGTCAAAACAAGCACGTCATAAAATCAAAAACTATTGTTCAATATATCAGCACATCTCAATATTTGTGCTATTGATACTTTAGTGTATAAGATTGCATCGCGAATTGCATCACCCATGAGAATAAATGCTGTATGCGTTTGTTTAACAAGGCTACAGAACGTTTGATATAAAACGTTTTATGCCGCAAAACAGGCGATAATTAACGAAAAGATAAAAAGGATTTTTATTCATGCAGCTTTTGCTATAATGCAAAACTACATTTCTCAACGATTGATACGTATATGAGTAGCACTGATACCTTAACGTCATCTCAAACCTCGACAAATGCACAGGTTTTGGATGCAACCACACACGCGAATATTCACGACAAGCTTGCTCGCGCGCTTGGCATTAAGACTGCTCAAGTCAATGCGTTTGTGAAGCTTTATGATGAAGGCGCAACGGTTCCTTTCATTGCGCGTTACCGCAAAGAAAAGACGCAAAACCTTGATGACGCGCAGCTGCGTGCTTTAGAAAAATCTCTCAATTATGAGCGTGACATGGCCACACGTCGCATCAAAATCACTGAGCTACTGAGCACACAGGGCAATCTGACCGATGAGCTACAGACGCGTATCGATAACGCGACGTCTAAGCTTGAGCTTGAAGACATCTATCTGCCATATCGTCCGCGTCGTCGTTCACCGGCTGCCAAAGCACGTGCTGCTGGTCTTGACGCTGCCGCCCAAGCGGTCTTGATGCAAGAAGTTACCCCGACAGAGGCGCTGGCTGATTATCAAGTTCAATCAAGTATTACTGATGATAGTGGTAATGAGATCGACGTTGATTTTAGCGATATCGAAAAACAGCTCGCTGGTGTACAAGCCATTATCGTTGATGAGTGGACACAAGCATTGGGCTTGTTGGATAACTTACGCAATGGTTTTGCCAAAACTGCCAGTATCGTATCGAGCGTTGCGAGTGAAGAAAAGCGTGAAGTCGGCGAAAAGTTCAAAGACTATTTTGAGCATAGCGAAAGCCTTGCCCGTCTGCCTAACCACCGCCTATTAGCGATGTTACGTGGTCGTCAAGAAAATGTTTTGGGTCTAAAAATTGAAGGCGAGGACGCACCCTTTATCGAAAAAATCATCAGTCATTTCGACGTCGATGCCAAAGCGCCAGCAGCACGCCGTGAGTTTTTGGCAGAGGCAGCCAGCAGCTTATGGAAAGACAAATGGCGTCCGCATATCGAGCATCGCCTATTGACTGAAAAGCGTTTGGCCGCAGAAGCAGATGCGATCGATGTATTCGCTAGCAATCTACAGCATTTGCTAATGTCTGCACCTGCAGGTCCTAAAGTGATCTTAGGTGTCGATCCTGGTATCCGTCATGGCGTAAAAATGGCCATCGTCGATGCGCAAGGTCATGTCATGTCAGATAGTGAAGAAAAACCTGTTATTGCAACGGTTTATCCATTTGCACCTGACAACAAAATGACTGAAGCCAAAAAAGTCATCGATGAGCTATTAAGCACTTATAATGTTGATTTGGTAGCAATCGGTAATGGTACGGCAAGTCGCGAAACCGATGCGATGATCAAAGAGATTCTAGCCGCAAATGATGGTCTGAAAGCCAAAGCCGTTATCGTTAACGAGTCGGGCGCTTCTGTCTACTCTGCCAGTGAGCTTGCCAGTGATGAGCTTGCTAATCTAGATGTGTCTGTGCGCGGCGCGGTTTCTATCGCACGTCGCCTGCAAGATCCATTGTCAGAGCTCGTCAAAGTCGATCCAAAAGCCATTGGCGTCGGTCAATATCAGCACGATGTCAATCAAAACCAGCTCGCAGATAGCCTTGATAAAGTCACTCAAGACAGCGTAAACGCAGTTGGTGTTGATGTAAATACGGCGAGCCCAGCTATCTTGGCTCATATCGCTGGTCTTAACCGCAACGTAGCGCAGCAAATTGTTACTTATCGCCGCGAGCACGGTGCATTTGATAGCCGAGAAGCGCTCAAGAATGTCCCACGCTTAGGCGCTAAGACATTTGAGCAAGCAGCAGGTTTCTTGCGTATTCATAATGGTAGCAATCCATTAGATGCAACCGGCGTGCATCCAGAGAGTTATGCCTTGGTTGATAACTTACTCGCACAAGCGGGGAAGCCTTTATCAGAAGTCATCGGTAACGATGGTGTACTGAATGCTATCGATACGACTGCGCTGGCTGCTAACGATGATAATGTTAGCGTAAAAGCAATTATCGAAGAGCTTGCAAAACCTGCTCGTGATCCTCGTCCTGAGTTTAAAACGGCCAACTTCCGTGATGACGTCAATAGCATCAAAGATTTGAGCGAAGGTATGCAGCTTGAAGGGGTAGTCACTAACGTAACCGCGTTTGGCTGTTTCGTTGATGTGGGTGTCCATCAGGATGGTTTGGTCCATATCTCACAGATGGCCAATGACTTTGTCGCAGATCCTATGAACCGTGTCAAACCTGGCGATATCGTATCGGTTCGTGTTATTTCTATCGATGAAAAACGTGGTCGTATTGGATTTAGTATGAAGCCTGAGTCTGACAAACCTGTCCGTACGGCTGCTAAGTCTACTACAACCAGTACAGATGATAAAAAAGTAAGCCGTCCACGCAGTAATCAGACGAATAGTGATCGTCCAAATAATAGCCGTCCCGCTGCTGATAAGCGTTCGTCTAAGCCACGCGGTAAACGTCAGGATAATACGAATAGTAACCGTAGCAAACCAATCAAAAACGATAAAGCGGAAGCACCTAGCAAAATGGGTACATTTGGCGCCTTATTACAAGAAGCTGGCGTGACTAAAACTAAGAAATAGCCAAAATTTATAGCCGTGTTCAACAAAAAAGGCAGCCAATTGGCTGCCTTTTTATATGTCACTCATTGATAGTAGTAAGCTATTAATCATACTACTCAATCAAGCGCTGTCATTATTAACGAATGGTGAAACGACGGTTTTCGTTGAATTCAACTTGACCAGGCTGAGTGGCTAAAAGCTCACCACGACGGTCTTTTTTCTTTTCTTGTAAGGTAATCTCGACTGGTTTTTTACGCATGTCAGCAGGTGTCACTTGGCTACTTTGAACATCATTTGTCATCTGTGCGCGGCGCATCATAGCGGCACGTGTTTGAGCGTCAGACATTTCGTTCTCTGCTGTAACGGTCATGTCTTCGTCCATGTTACCTTCTTCAGAATCCATATCGTCATTCATCGTGTCCATGTTGTTATCATCAACAACACCCGGCTGGGTAGCGAGAAGCTCACCATCAGGGCCTTCTATTTCAGCTTGCAAGGTATTGTCCACAGGCATGGTACGCATATCTGCTGGCATAATGTCACTAGTGTTGACAGGTGCAGCTATTGCTGCCGCTGGTAAGACAAGTGTCGCGCCCAATACTAACGGTAAAATATTCTTTTTCATTATAAAACTCCAAATTTGATAAATTAACAATGTTTAAAAACGGCTGCCTCTGTTTTAATATAGCTAATTTTGAATGTGATTGGTTTAAAATATAGTCAATTAAAAACAGCCAGATTTTGGTTTGACCTTACTATAATTTATAAAAACAAAGTACCAGTTATATAGCTGATATTTCAGTAGTAAACTCATTAAGGTTCTAACAGCTTGGTATATTCTTGTGACGTTGTGAAACCAATAAGCCTACATATTATTTAACAATTGAAGTAAGCATTCGGATTTTTTATTCAACAATGATATATTTACCAGTATCTGTCTCAATAGTAGGCTGCTGAGAATCTATATCTGGCACACGAACTACTGGAAAATTTTGAATAATATCAATTCGATCAATAATATTTTTTAGAGAAATATTTTTATTGGATGATGCTTTTCGAAGTGAACTTTGATTAAAAACTTTAAATGAATATTCTCTATGATAACCAAACCGTAATGTGTTTTATCCTAGCGTACTGGTGAGAATATGGCTGTGACATTAAGCTAGGAATGTGTAGCATAATGTATTGAAAAATCGAAAAGCTGCAACATTGATTACCGAAAAAGTACGCTATTAGTATTCGCTAACATGACAGATGATTGATATAAAATTTGCGTATTAGAAAACCGCACCTTGTTATCAAGATACGGTCATAAAAATTATCAGTATTAATATATTGCTATTTAAGCATTTCACTATTTAATCATTGTGAGCTCGGTTAACCCTCAATAACCTCAAAGCTTAAGCCTGAATGTTCTTCTAAACGGGCTATGAGCTTATCACCCATCGCAGAGGCAGGCGTCCAGAATCCGCCGCCAACGTCTTCTTTACTGACATCTTGCGCTAGACATAATGCTGCCTGCGCGAGCATACGAGAAGTGCTGCCGTAACCAGGATCTTTATCGCCGGTAACTTTGACCGTGATGGTATCGTTTTTAGCTGTCTGACCGAAATGGCGAATATCAAAGTAGCCATTTTCCTGCTCATCCTTAGAAGGGCCTGTGCCTGCTTTAGGCAGAACATGCTTGGACAATAACTCACGGCTTGGTTTAATCATCATAGCAGTGGCAAATGCTAGTAGACCCGCGCTCATCGCATAGCTTGATAACTTACCTTTGACACCATCTTTCATCCACATAGCTTCGTCATATTTAAAATCGCGGCCGTATTCATAACTGAGTAGCTGGTTACTGCGATGGACAATACGTGTGTTGATACTCGCCATTACAAAAGGTGCCAACCAACGTTTATGGGTGCTGTCGTATTCTGGTTTGCTGACATTGTCTTGACGGATATTGGGCACATCTGTGTCATCGTTTAGCAGATAAGGGTTAGCCACTTGCTTACGGCGAGCTTTATCTTCACCAGCCTCTTCAAATATAGTAGCCATCGAAGCAATCGTACCACCAGATATGCCGCCTTTTGCCGCTTTTACTCGCATGTGAATCACATTACAAGCTTCTCCGAACTTCTCTTCTGCTCTGGTCTGCGTAAAGTACACGCCCAAATCTGATGGGATAGAATCAAAGCCGCAAGAGTTGACAATCCGTGCGCCGCTTTGCTTGGCAGTATCTTGATATTTGTCCATCATGTCTTTGATAAAGATCGCTTCACCAGTAAGATCGACGTAATCCGTACCATTTTCAGCGCAAGATTTGATAAGAGGCTCGCCATATTTGAGGTAAGGGCCGACGGTCGAGATGATGACTTGTGTCTGTTTGGTCATCTCATCAAGGCTTGCAGAGTCTTTACTATTGGCAATGATAATATCTACTTTGCTCTCAAGTTTCGACTGTAGCTCATTGAGTTTTTCTTCATCGCGCCCTGCAATTGCCCAAGTGACGTTAGAGCCATCTTTATCTTTAGCATTGGATAAAAAATTGGTTAAATAGTGAGCGGTTATTTGTCCGACAAAGCTTGTTGCGCCATATAAGATGACGGCATAAGGGCGATTGTCGCTACTATCTTGTTGCGTGGGTTTTGCGGTATCCGTCTCGGTACTCATAAGTATTGTCCTTAATAGATTGGATGATAATGTGATTTTAAACTATAAACCAAGTGGTCTAAATAAGTTAGAAGTTTATGGGGTCGCTATAGTTTTCATTGCCAAATCGCTTTTTTAGAAATTTTTGATGTTATTTATATGCAACTATAAGGTAATCAATAATTTAGCAAATAAGGTGCTCTTCATCCTAAATAATAGGTTTATAGAGACAAGAAAAAATAAAAGGTATTAACACTTGCTACAAACTTTACATAATCTACTGACATCATTACTAAAATGCACGTTCTTTAAAGAGAAATATTGCTAATCTATGTTTGTAAGCAGATATGACTGGTATTAAAAAAACAAAAAGTCAAATCAATACTATATAAAGTTTACTATCTGATTTTTAAAAATTATTTGAGGAGAATATTATGTTTCGTTGGGCTATTATTTTTGCAGTAATCGCACTGTTAGCAAGTTTATTAGGATTTGGCGGCGTCGCAGGATTGTCTGCTAATCTTGCATATATTTTCTTGGCAGTCGCTGTCATTTTATTTATTGTGGCATTTGTCAGTCGCAAAATGTAAACACAGCTTATTACTATAAAAAATCCAGTATAAAAAAAGACCCTCAATTGAGGGTCTTTTTATGTTCTACTAAAGCACTTCAGTTACTTATTTAACATAAGGATAAGGCTATAGACGTTTGGGCTGAACGATATGCTCCATGCGTTTTGCAAGGCGAATGTCCAAACTAGAGATACCACCCGTATCCTGATTGGTCAGGCGTACCTCGACTATATTGTATATATTACGCCATTCCGGGTGATGTTCGAGTGCTTCAGCATGAAATGCCGCTTGGTTCATAAAACTCATGGCTTCAATAAAGTCACTGAAGTGATAGGTCTTGACGATACTATTACCATCGCGCTGCCAACCAGCAAGCTCTTCTAACTGTAGATTGATTTGTTTGTCAGATAAACTACTCATATTAATAACCTTTATTGTTATATGGATTGGTTTATTAAAAGTTATATTGGGATCGGTCTCCTAATCTAAAATAGGTTGCTAAAATTATTATTGCACACAGTCTTTTATCGTTAAGGAGTAGCAGTAAGCTAGATAAGGTCTTGGTACTCAGGATGTTTGTTGATATATGAGGCGACAAATGAGCATTGCGGCACAACCTTTTTGTCATGTTCACGGGCATAATCTAGCGCATGCTTAACTAGTGCTGAACCGACACCTTGCCCGCCTAATTGTTGCGGGACGATCGTGTGGTCATAGACGAGCGTGTCATCACGGTCTTGATAGCTAATGTAGCCAGTTTGACCATCAATAGTCGTCTCAAAACGATTTGCTACTTGGCTATGAGCAATATCTAAGTTTGGTTTGGTCGTTTGGTTGCTCATTGAACAACTCCATTTATTATTATCGAATTTTTATAGTGAACTGAGGTTATTTAACAGGCGCTAAAACCATTATGCGTGCTAATAATTCTAGCCATATATTTATCAAACACTTGTTGTTATTTTAGTATGACGCATTACCGCTTAACAATCTAGATGCTTACCACAATAGTAGACATGACAGCGGCTGTGTACATAGTTTTAGCGTTAACCAGTCTGCGTAAGAATGAGGTATTTCTAAAATACCATTTTGGCACATTACCATGCATAGGATAAGGCTTGGCGGACAACTGGTGGTAAAAACCGACCAAGGCCACCTTTGACCGCTGGTTTAGTCTCATGCTCGATACTAGTATCTGACATCGACTCATTATATGCATACCATTCTTGTTCGCTAGGTTTGCTAAAGTGGTGGATACGTCCTATTACTTGTCGCAGCTGTGTGCTAAAACGTCCAGTGTTGTAGGTCAGATTGTATTTGTGGCAGATGGCTTTTACCTGCGGAGCAATACTGGCATAGTGGCTGGCTGGCATATCAGGAAAGATATGGTGCTCAATCTGATGCGATAAATTGCCAGTCAAAATGTGAAACCACTTATTCCCTTTGATATTGCTAGAACCCAAAATCTGACGCACGTACCAGTCGCCTTTGCTCTCATCAGCATCGAGATGGGTATAGATATGTGCTTGCTCAGTGAAATGACCACAGAAAATCACCGCCCACGTCCACAGATTACGAACCGTATTGGCCGTCATATTGCCACTCAGTGTGCTTAGGGCACTACGACGGCCTAGTGTCATTGCTACTATGGCGGGTAAGGCTATATAGTCTTTACCGACTTGGCGGCCAATTTTGGCAAAGAGTGCGCGAGACTTTTGCTGCATGATTTTATGCAAGTCAGGGGAGTCGGCGTATTCATCGACACTAATCTGAATATCATGAAAGGCAACCGCCCACTCAAACCCAAAGGCCAATACCGCTGTACTAAACATATTGTAGCGATCTTCTGGCGTCCAAGGCTGCTCATCGGTCACCCGAATTAAGTGATAGCCGACATCATGGTCACGCCCAACAATATTGGTAAACGTATGGTGTAAATAGTTATGCGAGTGTTGCCACAATGGCGCAGGGCAAACAATATCCCAATCAAACTTCTGACTGTTCAGATGCGGGTGCTGCATCCAGTCATACTGACCATGCATGACATTATGCCCAAGCTCCATATTGTTGAGTATTTTGCTAAAGCTAAGCATTGACGTACCCAATAGCCAAGTACCTATCTGCGAGCGGCGTGATGACAGGCGTCCTGCGGCGGCCAGTAAACCACGGGCGACAAGCTCACTATAGACCACAGTCGCATAAATCCGCTGAATGTATTTGGCGTCATCGCTACCTAATGAGTCCATTACACCTTTATATAGCGCATTTAATTCTACTGCCAAGACATCACTTTGTGCTTTTGTTAATGGTGCATGGGCCACTGTTGGATAGCGATTTTGCTGTGATGATAGGGTTGGCTGCTCGCTATCATTTTTTGCCAACGGTGCATCGGACACTGGCGTCAAGATAGGTACGGCAGAATGTGCTGTATCAATAGGTGGTAATAAGCGCATATATAAATCCTTAACCGAAACGGCACGAATAAACAGCACTGGGTTCGGTTTTATGAGTCATCTGAGTTTTAGCATACAATATGAGTTAACATCAGTCTATTTTTTAGTTTTAAGAGGTCGATAGTCAGGGGTTAGTGGTCGTATTTTTTATTTCAGCAGGGCTAGATGTCTAACACCACGTCTGTCATAGCGATATTGATGCACGTTTGGATAGACTCGTAACCATCACTACTTATCTTGCCAGTTTGGATGTTTTTGACTACGCCGCTCATTTTATTGCAGCGGCACAACTGGCAAATTCCTTGCCTACAACCATAGGCCAGACGTATACTTGCATTTTCGGCAGCAACGAGTAATGTCGTGTCGCTATCGAACTGCCGTTGCCGTGATCGTAAATACACCGTATGCGACTCTGTCTGTAGTGCATTATCTAATAACTGATTACCGTCGCCATCAAAATCAGTCAATGCATTACCGAAATTTTCTACGATAATGTTGTCACGTAGCTGGATGTTTTGTAGCACGCTAATCTCGTTTACTGCTTTATATAAGCCAGCTGATAATGCTTGTGAACCGCAGGCAAATATCTGCGTATCTGCCAGAGGTAGATTAAGTGATAACAGACCCTCTGCACTTAAGTATCGTTCGTCAGCCAAATAAGTCGTAGGGTTATCAGTATGGATGAAATGATAGCTGAAGGTTGGATGAATATCGCTCAGCTGTTGCCACTGATGCTGAAGCTGGGGAAGTTCTGTTCGATTATAATGTAGCAACGCCACCTGATGTCCGTTTGCAAGTGCTTGCGTAATAAGTCCTAGCATAGGCGTGATACCGCTACCGCCAGCGACAAATAATAAAGGGTTCAGTTTTTGATTATCTGGCCCTCTATGATCTAAACTTGTCTTTGCCTGTGCCAAAGTAAAATCACCCAGTGGCATACTGGTATCAACGATGCTAAATAGTGGCAGTTGCTTGGTGAGGTAATTAGACACCAATCCTTGCGGTTTGATCGCGATAGTAACCGCGTGACGTTTGCTTTTTGCGGTCTCAGTAATGACGGCATCATCTTGCCACCATAGTGGTTGATTCGCCAATCCTACGATTGAATAGCTGCGCTGATGATAAACTCCATCGATAAAAACACGTAAGTCAAGATATTGACCGCCTTTCCAATCATCTGTCCCTTTAAATATCTGCTGCCTAAACGCTTGATTGGTCTCAAATTGCAGTGCGATTAAATCATCACTCATCTCGTATCGAGCGAGAAGGCGTAGCTTGGGCGTCGTCAAAGACCAAAACGGATGTAAGCGCGATCCGATAAAATCGACAAATGCACGTTGAACTATTTCAGGGCGATAGCCGTTGGCCATATCATCAGTACCTGTATAAATATTATATAAAAAATATATGAGAAATAATGACTCAGCTTATAGCTAGTCTCATTGATAAGATATGAAACCATCCTTTTTTGCGCTGTTAAGCTACTCTAACATGCTAACGGTTATTGATTAAATTTGCGAAAGTTTTGATGCTGTTTTTTGTGGTTTTTATAAAACAGCAATGAATCAGAATGTTAAACTTGTTATTTCAACAAAATATTTGTGACCGCTTTTATCCAAAAACGGCAATGCTGTATGACAAAACTCGCAAAACAAGGGGTAAAACAACCTGTTAGCTTGCAGGGTATGCGCCACAATGCGATAATGAACGATAATTTGTAACCCTGATTTTGAGGTACGGCACGCTTGGCATCATCGCTGAGTGGCATTTGCTGTTCTCTTCTATGCAGTCTATCGGAGTGTTAATGGCTCAATATATTTACACGATGAACAACGTGTCAAAACTTGTTCCGCCTAAGCGTGAAATCTTAAAAAACATCAACCTATCGTTTTTCCCTGGTGCCAAAATTGGTGTCCTCGGTATCAACGGTTCGGGTAAATCAACCTTGCTACGCATCATGGCAGGCGTTGACACTGAATATAGCGGTGAAGCACGCGCGCAAGCCGGTACCAAAGTTGGCTATCTGCCGCAGGAACCACAACTTGATGACAGTAAAGACGTGCGTGGTAATGTCGAAGACGGCATGCGCGAAGCATTAGATGCGCTTGCTCGTCTAGATGCCATCTATGCTGAATACGCAGAGCCGGATGCTGATTTTGACAAACTTGCTGAAGAGCAGGGCAAAATGGAAGACATCATCCAGTCATGGGATGCGCATAACCTAAACAACCAGTTAGAAAAAGCTGCCGATGCTCTACGTCTGCCACCATGGGATGCGGATGTGAGCAAGCTGTCAGGTGGTGAGAAACGCCGTGTGGCACTATGCCGTCTACTATTGTCACGCCCTGATATGCTATTACTTGACGAACCGACCAACCATTTGGACGCCGAGTCTGTTGCATGGCTAGAGCAGTTCCTGCAGAACTACAGCGGTACTATCGTTGCTATTACCCATGATCGCTATTTCTTGGATAATGTCGCTCAGTGGATCTTGGAGCTTGACCGTGGCCATGGCTATCCGTACGAAGGCAACTATACTGAGTGGCTAGAGCAGAAAAACAATCGTCTAGAGCAGCAGAATAAGCAAGAAGAGTCATTTGCTAAAGCGTTGAAAAAAGAGCTTGAGTGGATTCGTAAAAATCAAAAAGGCCAACAAGCCAAATCGAAATCTCGTGTACAGCGTTTTGAAGAGCTGAACTCAACAGAGTTCCAAAAACGTAACGAGACCTCTGAGATTTATATTCCACCTGGTCCACGTTTGGGTAATAAGGTGATCGAAGTCAATGACATCTCCAAATCATTTGGCGATCGTTTATTGTATGAAAACCTAAGCTTTAACGTCCCAGCGGGCGCGATCGTTGGTATCATTGGTCCAAATGGTGCGGGTAAAACCACGCTATTTAACATGATTACTGAGCGTGATACCCCAGATACTGGTTCGGTTGATTTGGGTGAAAGTGTCAAGGTTGCCTATGTCGGTCAGGTGCGTGATCACTTAGATGATAATAAAACCGTGTGGGAAGAAGTCTCTGACGGCCTTGATATCATTACCGTTGGTGATTACACCACGCCAAGCCGTGCCTATATTGGCCGCTTCAACTTCAAAGGCTCAGATCAGCAGAAACACGTCGGTCAACTATCAGGTGGTGAGCGTAACCGTCTGCAATTAGCGAAGACGCTGAAGCAAGGCGCAAACGTATTGCTCCTCGATGAACCATCAAACGATTTGGATATCGAAACTTTGCGTGCGCTAGAGGATGCGATTCAAGTATTCCCAGGCACGGTCATGGTCGTCTCGCATGATCGCTGGTTCCTTGACCGTATTGCTACTCATATCTTGGCATTCGAAGAAGAAGGTCCAGTGTGGTTCGACGGTAACTACACTGAGTTTGAAGCGTATCGTAAAAAGACAATGGGTGATGACGCCAGTCCTAAGCGTGCTAAATATAAGAAAATTACGAACTAATACCGCTGTTTGGTATATTGGAACTGCATAAAAAAGACCGCTAATCATTAGCGGTCTTTTTTTGTTTGGCTTAATTGTTTGAAAGTTATGAGAAATGACTAACGATTAACGCTTACGCCCAAATTTACGCTGCTTTTTATTACTAATCTCAGTAATCGCATGAGTGATTTCTTCTTCGTTTAAACTTGCGACTTGCTGCAAGATTTGCATCATATCAGGCGTCAGCACATATTTGGCATGACTGGCGATGTCATTGATACGGTGGTCAAAGGTGAGTATACCCGTTTCCTCATCTTTTTGTAGATAGTCAAGACGAGTCAAAGCGCTGATAAAGCTCGTGAATAATGCGCGATCAAAGAAGTCAGGAATGTCATCGGCATACAGTACAGACAAGCGTTGTCCAAGCAGGTGGCACAGGTCAACGACTTCGCTTTCGGTCAGATTACCAGAGCCCTGCTGAGCGAGTAGGGCAAGCGTCATAAAATAACGCTCAAGGCTTTGTCCAACAGGCGTGGCCAATACTTGTAGCTGTTGATAGCACTTGCTATTAGACTCAGGAACACTAAGCGTGTCATCACCCAACTCAACGATCAACCCGTGAGACAGTAAGCTATCGACCTTTTTGTTGAGCGTCTCAGCCAAACCATGCGCTGGATAGTATAAGAACAGCTCACCTTGCAAGAACGGGTATAGCTGCTCAGCAATACTATCTAAGCGACTGCGTTTGATACGGCCATTACGTGCCACGAGCGCTGATAAGAAAGACAGTAAGATAAAGACGTGTAGAATGTTATTGCGGAAGTAGCTGAGCAATGCTGCCTGCTTGCCAGCGACCTGAATGATATCGCCTAAGATGTGCGGCGTACGCTCTATCAGTTTTAGCTTGATACCGTAATCAATGATTTCTTGCGGCGTCATATCCGTGATGACAGTATCATCTGCATAAGGAAGCTGCTGCGCTAGGCCTTGGTACAAAGCGATTTGCTCACGGCAACTGTTTTCATCCAGTGCCGCTTTCGGTGCAGACAGTAGTACCAATGATAGCAGCGACACAGGCGTTATCACCGCCGCTTTATTGATGTGCTGCATGACTTTTACACCGATGTTATCGACCATGGCACTGGCTTTTTCATCGAGTGGGGAGTCGGTGCGATCGGATGGCAAGCTGTTGGCTGGAACATCGAACTTTGTCATAAAATCGCTAAGATGCAGCGGTGTACCAAAACTTAGATGTACATTACCAAAAATACGCTCAATTTTACGACCAACCTTGAGTAGCCCGATCAAAGATTCTGACTCTTTTGGTTTGCCCTTTAACTCACCAATATAAGTGCCGCCTTCCATAATACGCTCATAACCGATATAGGTTGGAATGAACACCACAGGCTTATTGGTTTGGCGTAACTGGCTATGTACAGTCATCGCCAGCATACCCATTTTGGGCGGTAGCAGGCGACCTGAGCGTGAGCGACCACCTTCAATAAAGTATTCGATCGGCGTGTTGCGCGTGATAAGGGTGTGCATATATTCACGCAGTACGGCGGTATAAAGGGCATTGCCGCGGAAGCTACGACGAATATAAAAAGCGACAGCGCCGCGCAATAGCGGCCCCAATACAGGCACATCTAAATTATCGCCTGCCGCAATGTAAGGAATACTCAAGCCGCGCTTGTAGATGACATAAGACAGCAATAGATAATCGACATGACTGCGATGGCACGGTACATAAATCAACTCGTAATCAGTTGCCAGATCGCGTACACGCTCAAAATGATGGACTTCGACACCATCATACAATTGCGTCCATAACCACGTTAAAAACTTATAAAAACCACGAATAATCGAATGAGAATAGTCATTGACCATCTCGTTGGCATAGCCTCGCGCTTGACTACGAGCGTCGCGTACGCTAGTGCCTTTTTCCGCAGCTTCCAGCTCTATTGCGTGCTTAATCGCTGGCGAGTAGACCAATTTGTCAACCAAATTGCGTCTATCTGACAAATCAGGCCCCAGCATACTGGCGCGCTGCTTATCTAAATAAACCGTCAATTGCTGCTGTAACATCCGCACGAGTTCACGATTGCCATCAGCAGCCGCCACGAGCGTATAGTTGGGTGATGTTTCAGCATCAGGTTTGACATCACTATCCGTTGTTACTGATTCAGTATCTTGTGAGTCTAAAGCAGTTGAGTTTTTAGCACCTGAATTCTCAGAAACCAAATCTTTAGAAATTGAATCAAAAACGTTAGGGCCCGCGCTTTCACCTCTGAGACTGTCATTGATGATAGTACGTAAATCTTGGGGTGGGTGGAACTGTACAAAGGTATCGCGGCCCATCACGCCAATATTAAATAACTGCTTGCTGATACTTGGATCTTGCCAATTGTCAGCGGTTAACAGTTTAAATAAAGAGTCTTCTTTTTCAGGGGCGCGTCCCCACAGGATAGATACGGGTACTAGGCGCACCTTTAGCTCTGGATATTGCAATACCGCAGAGACTAAGCGAAAAAGGCGCGGAGACAACTGATTGTCTTTGGCATGTGGGTGATTTAAAAATATGATGGCTGCATTTTCTTTGATATTGTGAGCCGCGTCATTGACCCCAACCAATGCAGGCGGCAAGTTATGCTCTTGCGTCTGCAAATCGATCAAAATACTGTTGGAGCGAGAATAATCCTGTAGCACATAAAATCTAAGTACCTGATCGTCGCTATCAAAATCAGGCAATTCACCCAGTAGTTTTGGTTTGACAGCAACGTCGAGTAGCTGCCCCGATAGTTTACGATATAGCTGATTGATCGGAGCATTGGAATATGGCTTGGTGACGATTGGACCTGCGTCAGTTTCAGAAGTGCGGTCAGTGCTGACTGGCGCTTTAAAAATCCGTTTTTTTAGGAACTTCGGTATCATAATCAGTATCAAAAATAGTCAAATATGTTGCGCTTATGATGCCATAAAAGCCACCAAAGCGATATATAGTGTCTGTATATACTGCTAATATTAATACTATTGGGTTACTCACTAGTAAGCGAGCAATGATATAAAACGGTCAAGTATTTGAAAGTTACGATATTTGGCGTAATAATATATTGACGCCATGTTTATCTAATCCGTATGACGCCCATTCTTTAGTTCTATTTTATTAAGCCGAAATATTATGACACCAGCTATCGATCTTGCCAAAAAACGCGGTCTTGATTACCGCATACACGAATATACGCATGACAGTCATGCGGCCTCTTTTGGTTTAGAAGCCGCAGAAAAGCTTGGCGTGGCAGTAACGCAAGTGTTCAAAACTTTGGTGGTGTCGACCGATACTGGCGCCCTTGCGGTTGCGATATTGCCAGTAGATAAAACCCTCAATTTTAAAAAAATGGCCAAAGCCTTATCTGCCAATAAATTGCTGTCCTGCAAAAAAGTACAAATGGCAGATCCCAAGCAAGTAGAGCGTAGTACCGGCTATGTGTTGGGCGGCGTCAGTCCATTGGGGCAAAAAAAGCGCCTAAAAACAGTCATAGATAGTAGTGCGAAAGATCAGACAACGGTCTATGTCAGTGGCGGTCGTCGCGGTTTGGAGATTGAATTGCCACCAGCGCAATTAGCCAACACACTTGATGCGCATTTTAGTGCGATTACTGATGAATAATATGCATAAAGGTTTTACGGTGGCTAAAGATACCGCGTAAACTTACCAGCCAGACCATCCATTACTTTTTATATTTAAGGACATACACATGCCGCATTTAGCCATTCAAGCCACGCCCAACGTCAGTATCCCTCACGAAGAATCATTGCTAAAGTCGCTCAATAAAGCACTATGGGACAGTGGGCTGTTTAAACAACCTGCTGAAATCAAAACACGTATCCTACCTATTGAGACGTTTTTAGTAGGCGTGGAAGATGATGAACAAGCGAATGGCTTTATCTATGCCAATCTAAAATTGATGAGCGGCCGCGATATAGAGACTCAAAACCAGCTGGCTGAGCTACTGGTCGCTACCATCGAAGAAAAGATCGGAGACGAGCAATCAGGTCGCGCGGCACTGCAAATATGCGTAGAAGTCGAAGAGATTAGTGCGGTCTATCATAAGAAGATGCTAGGTAGTTAATGTTAAACGCTTTAACCTCTTCCAAAGCGACTTATTCTAGTTTGAATGTTATAGTTTGAAGGCTGTCGTTTGAAGGCGTTAGACGTATATGGTTAAACGGGCTTGCATAAGGACTCGCTGGCATATTTTGGTAGTATCATGACCTCAACTTTATAGCCAGCAGTTTTGCCATGAGTGGCCATCAGGTTACGTGCGATACGTAATCGATAATCGCCCGTGGTTGGCAGACAACCTTGATAAATGATACCGCCTTTGGTGCCATCTTGGGTACCATCCGGCATATGCAATACACCGACATTGGCAGTCTCGGGCGTGCCTGCAAGTGGCGAAATATTGATCACGGCATATTGTGAACTGCCCGCCTGAAAGTGATACCACCGCTCATTTTCATGGGCGTTTAACTTGCCAGTGACGACGCTAGTGATGGCGCCTTTGGCAAAATGCAGAGTACTATCGCTACTTTTGGCAGCTGCACTGCTCATGCCAATACTGACAAGCGTGGTACTAATCACCAATGCTCGCATATATCGAGCAGCTAAAGACGCGTTTTTATGGTTAGGTAAAATCATTATGTGCTCCTGAATTACAGATTGCTTTTGATAGTTTTTAATCATAATACGGTCAGTTAAACACAAAAAAGCGCCTAAATGATAGGCGCTTTTTCGTGGATTATGAATACAGTGTTAGTCTAGAAAAGCAAAGTTTTCAATGTCCATATCTGTCATGCTATTGCTTGGTGCGACCATGGCTTCAGCATGTCCCGAGGTACGTGGTAGCAGCTTGTCAAAGTAGAATTCAGCTGTTTGAATTTTCGCTTTGTAGAATTCTGGTGCTTCTGTGCCGCCATTTTCAAGCTTATCATAAGCGACCGCTGCCATACGTGCCCAGTGGTAGCCCATCATAACGTAACCTGAGTACATAAGGAAGTCATCTGATGCGGCTGAGATGATTTCACGGTCTTTACGAGCCATTAGCATCAAGCGCACTGTTAATGTGTTCCACTCAGCGCACAGTTTTGTGAGTGCCCAAACGAATTTACGCATGTCTTTATCAAGGGCATACTCGCCGCACCATTTCATGATACTTGAGGTGTAGTCACGAATGATTTTACCTTTAGATTGCAAGATAACTTTACGACCTAATAGATCCAATGCCTGTACCCCAGTCGTACCTTCGTACATGGTTGCGATACGAGCATCACGAGCGATCAGCTCCATACCCCATTCTTTGATATAGCCATGACCACCATAGATTTGCTGACCGTGTTTGGCCGCTTCAATACCTAATTCAGTCAAGAAACCTTTTAGGATTGGCGTGTAGAAACCTAGCTTGTCATCCCATTTTTCGAACTCTTCATCATCACCATTGACGATACCCTGTGCCATTTTGTCGGCATAGCGCGCTGAATGATAAATCATTGAACGTCCGCCTTCAGCAAAGGCTTTTTGCGTCAATAGCATACGGCGTACGTCAGCATGATGAATGATGGCATCAGCTACTTTTTCAGGATCTTTGGTGCCAGATAGCGTACGCATAGAGCGACGTTCTTTGGCATACGGTAGCGCGTTTTGGAAAGATAGCTCAGTGTGCGCTAGACCTTGGATACCAGTACCGATACGAGCAGTGTTCATAAAGGTGAACATCGCTTTTAGGCCTTTGTGCGGTTCGCCAATTAAGTAGCCAGTAGCACCATCAAAGTTCAATACACAGGTAGAAGAGGCGCTGATACCCATTTTGTGCTCGATTGAGCCGCAGACAACGGCATTGCGCTCGCCAGATTCGCCTTCAGCATTCGGCGTGAATTTCGGTACGATAAATAGCGAAATACCGCGTGTGCCTTCTGGAGCATTTGGTAGACGTGCTAGAACAATATGAATAATATTGTCTGTTAAATCATGCTCACCGCTTGAGATAAAGATTTTGGTACCACTGATTTTATAGGTACCGTCATCCTGCGGGATGGCTTTTGATTTTACTTGGCCCAAATCCGTACCACACTGTGGCTCGGTCAAACACATCGTACCTGCCCATGTGCCTTCGACCAACTTCGGTAGATACAGGGCTTTTTGCTCATCCGTACCATATTGTAGTAGCGTATTGATACAACCGGTTGATAGGCCAGAGTACATCGCCCACGGCCAGTTAGCAGTACCGATCATTTCAGCTTTGATCAGGTTGATTGACGTCGGTAAGTTCATCCCGCCGTATTCTTCAGGATACGAGATACCTTGCCAGCCGCCTTCTACAAACTGGTTGTAAGCTTCTTTAAAGCCTTTTGGCGTAGTGACTTCGCCATTTTCAAAATGACAGCCTTCTTCATCGCCTGATTGATAGATAGGAGCGAGGACGTTTTCAGAAAAGTCAGCCATGCCTTGTAGGATCATGTCAATCGTTTCAGGATCGGCATTCTCGCCATTATCTAGGCTTTTATAATGCGTTTGGTAATCAAATACATCATTAATCAAAAATTTGATGTCACGTAAAGGTGCTTTGTAAGTTAACATAATCGCTCTCTTTGGTTAGTTCACTATCATGGACTTACGACGCAGTATTTGAGTCAAAAGTCATGTCAGCGATGTGTCATTATTTTAATTGAGATAGATACTATATCTGTTGTTATGAGTGCTAGTAATAAACAGCGAGTCCATTGTGAAGGGCTTTATGACGTCCTTGTTGAGCGTCAGCTATTATCGCGTTGATATGATTATAAATCTTATAGGTCGATAAATATACAATTGATAACTATTATTCATGAATTTTATTTTAATTAATTAATTTTAGTTTTATGAAGTGGCTGATATATGTGCTGGATGTGCTCAAAAACCATCTGCTATAGATGATTGATGATAAGCAGAAAACCGAAGAGGAATAGACATAATAAATAAGGAAGGCCATCTATGAGCGACCCAAAATCTCACAAACAATCCTCTTGGTTGACCACATTCTTGATGCGCATTAAGTTGCTCATTGACGGCGAGCTTAGGCATTTACTGACAGTCAATCGTAGTCAAAGGCCATGGCATATGCCCATTGTTGCTGCAATTGCGATCAGCTTTCCAGTATTCGTGGGCGCTTACTTTGGTGACTTATCTGCTGGAATCAAAGCGTCGCTGGGGTCAATGATTATTTTAAACCTGCCATTGGTGGGCGGGTTACCTTATCGATTGGTAACCGTAATGGCTTGGGGGTTTGCCATGATACTCAGTTTTGCGCTGGGTTTGATGGCGCAGCAATTGCCTATACTCAGGCTGCCTGTTTTTATGCTTGTCGCGCTTAGCGTGGTGATGTTGGGTCGTTATTATAAGCAGCCACCACCAGCAGGGTTGTTTGTGTTGATGGCTGGTGCAATCGCGCTGTTTATTCCTGTCCCGTTAGATCGAGTACTCTCAGCGATAGGGCTTGTGCTATTGGGTAGCGGGTCTTCGATGTTGCTGGCGCTACTGTATACACTGTTTTTGCTCGCCACACGTCCTATTGCCCCTACGCCCAGTTATCATTATGAGCCAGATATGATCAGTGATAGCCTCATTGTCGTAGGTTTCATCAGTCTGGCATTGGTGATAGCAGTTTTGTTAGACATGCCTTATCCATATTGGGTCGCCATGAGCTGCTTTATCATTATTCAAGGCATCCAGCTACGAACCATGTGGATCAAGCAATTGCATCGTATATTGGGTACGTTGGTTGGTATGGTGGTTGCAAGTTGGATGCTGTCTTGGGGGCTATCGACTTGGGGTGTCGCCGTGGCTATATTATCAATGATGTTATTGATTGAGTCGCTTGTCGACCGGCATTATGGGCTGGCGGTGATTTTTATTACGCCATTGACGATATTTATCGCGGAGTATGGCAGCACGATGCCGGTGCCGCCAGTGGCAGGAGATGTGATCCATACGCGCATGATTGATACGGCACTTGGCTGTGTGATTGGTCTCAGTGGTGGTTTGGCCATCCACTCTACACGATTGCGTGTACCACTGCGGCGTTTGGAGCATTGGCTGCTGCTGCGCTTTAGTGAATAATAAGCAGCAGTTTAATGCTGCTAATTAAGAGTTCCATTAAGTATTTTGACTCAAGGCGGCTGTCGCTTTTGCGACGTCGATCGTATGATTAGTCCAGCGCTCAAAACTCAATGCGGCTTGTCCGATGAGCATGCCGTAGCCTTCAGACGTTTGGGCATCACGCGCCGCGAAATGCTGCAAAAAGGGTAGGTCGCGCCCATACATCATGTCATAAGCGTATTGACAGTGTAGATTATCATCCAGCGGCAGTGTGTCGCCTGATAAGCCGATGGAGGTGGCATTGATAATCATATCAAAGTCGCCGCTCAAGTCGTGAGTGGCACATACCTGAATCTGCTGCGCTGCAATGACTGAGCTGGCTGCACTCAGCTCGTCTACCAAATCTGCCGCTTTACTCACTGTGCGATTGGCAATAGTCAGTGAGCCAATACCTGCTTGAATCAGCGGTAGTATGACACCGCGTGCCGCGCCGCCTGCGCCAATAAGGGCAACGCGAGCACCTTCTAGTGGCCAATCTAAGCTTGTTATGTGATTGACGAGCCCTTGTCCGTCCGTATTATCGCCGTATATGGCCTCTTTTATCGACGCGCCTTGTTGTAATAGCGCCTCATTTATCATGAGGGTATTGACCGCGCCTGCTGTTTTGGCATGCTCTGATAAGCCGCCGCGCGCCGCACAGCAGTTATAAGCGACTTGCTTAAAAGGTACGGTCACGTTAGCACCCACACCACCACCATGAAAAAACGCCTCAATGACCGCCGTAAAACTGGCAGCATCGTCAGGACAGTACTGGCGCTGGTAGCGAATATCAATACCCGCCTGTAACGCAAATTGCTCATGAATTTCAGGGGATTTGCTGTGGGCAATCGGATTGCCAATAACGATGAAATGTTGGGTCATAAAGGGTCCATTGGCTAAAAGAGGCAAGACATCATTAAAAATGCATCGCTTATGGCCATTTATCATAAGCGATAAAATGAGGATTGACAAACCAATGGCTCACTTCATAAGCCTTGTATCGGGCAGAGTTTGATGAGTGATATCTTTAACAAATATGTACTCTCTGGGAGCGTTGTGCGTAACCTAAAAGGTAGTCAAGCGCTGAGCAGTTGGGTAAACTATCGATTGTATGTTAATTAGTATAATATGCTCTAATGACTGTTAGGTTATAACTTTTATTAAATACATTTTTTATTAAAAAACCCTTTGTTATCGGTGGCTTCTGGGCCAGCTCGTTAATATTATTGTAAGATCAATCTAAAAGTGTGAGTAAATTATCCATGTGGAATCATAACCTTCAGACTCTTCTAGTCGGTACGATAATGGCAGTTAGTGTGACGCTTGGTGGCTGTGATAGCACCAAAGAGGATGCTCAAAATCCAGAGACAAACGCTGAGAGTAGCGAGCAGACTGTGACGGATACCCCTGTACAGGATAGCGCTGTAGATAATCCTGATCTAGATGGCGCGACCGCCCAACAAGGTACACCAGTAAAATACGATGTCTCGGCATGGGGCGCTGACAAGGGCGAGCCGCTTAGCACCGATGAGTTAGATGGTATCAAGTCAGCATTTGGTAAAGTAATCAGTACGGATGAAAATAGCCTAGACTATGCCAGTAATCCTGCTACCAAATATCGCTTTATGAAGACGGACGCGCCTTATCTGGATATTATCGACTCCGAAAAATATCTTGAGCTTGGCTGGTATTATGCCAATCCGACCGATTCTGATAAAGAAAAAGCGTTGAGCCAAGACCATGCTAAAAAAGCCTACCAACTGTCGCGCCGACTAATGGGTGATGAGGGTGGCAAAATGGTTGCTGAGATGCTCAGTAACCAAATCATCAAAAACAGAGTCATTGGCGGACAAAAAGTAGAGCTGGCAAAATGTGAGTTTTATAGCTGTATGCTAGTCATCAATAAATCCGCTGCCCAAATAGACAATAGCTAAGCGATGATAGATATGAGGTCACTGCCTAACCGTTGGGTCTGCCTATATCCACAAGATGATACGGCAACCAGCGAAGCAGTGACACTGTCACCAGACAACCGCGGATTGGCCTATGCGGATGGGTTTTTTACGACCATGGGTGTGATGGGCGGACTCATCCTATGGGCAGACTATCATCATCAGCGGCTCATCTCCCATGCTGACGCCTTGCAGTTAGATATAGATTGCGAGGAACTACTGGCAGTATTAAAAATGTATGCCCAGCAGCTAGAGCAGGGTATGCTCAAGCTCGTAGTGACTCGCGCCGCACAAGACATTCGCGGTTATGGCTATGTACCAAGTGAATCAGGAAGCGCTTGTGAGATATGGCTAAAACCGACTGTTATGAGAGTCTCTACTGCTGTGCAACTGTCATTACCTGATGGCAATCTAGTACCCATGCAGCCGAATGCCTCGGCGATATGCTTATCTTCACAGATTGCCTGTCTGCCGCCGCCGCTGGCAGGACTCAAAAGCCTAAGCCGTCTAGATAATGTCCTTGCCAGTGGCGAGCTACAGCGTATAAAAGCTGAACCATTGGCGTCCAACGTTGCAAGGAGCCTCAGTGAAGGGTTGCTACGTGATATGAGTGGTCACTGGGTTGAAGGTACGATGAGCAATGTGTTCTATCAGTTAGCAGATGAGCCTTTATCCGCATCTGAAACGCACTCTAGTAGATACGAAGGTGCTGATAATAATCCTGAGAATTATCTAACAACAGGTCAATGGCACACTCCCTCTATGACACAATCGGGCGTAGCTGGTGTAATGCGGCAGGTGATTATTGATGCTCTGTCCATGACAGAGTACCCAGTGGTGATACGGTCGTTATCAGATGAGGACTTGCCTAGGCTGACGGGGTTATTCTTTTGCAATGCACTGCGCGGTATCATGCCTATGAGCAGTTTGACGCTGTTGTCAGGTGATATTGTGGATTTTGAATCCGTTTAGTTGTTATTTTCTTTATTTAATAAACGATAGAAATGTTGTTTGAAAAACTCTTTTCTCCCTTCAAGTTGTAGGTCTTCATAGCGTGCTTGGCTGAGTTGTAGATATTCAGTTTCCTGTTCAATACCAATAAAACGTCTTTCTAAGATATTACCTGCGATACCTGTTGTTGAAGATCCAGCGAAAGGGTCAAGTATCAAAGCATTTTTTTTAGTAGAGGCTAAAATCATCTGTGCCAATAATGCCAAAGGTTTTTGCGTAGGGTGCTTACCACAAGATTTTTCCCACTTAGCAATTGCTGGCAAGCGCCACACATCTTTCATTTGCTTATCGTTATTAAGTCGCTTCATCAAATCATAATCGAAGTAGTGCGGCACTTTAGGATGTTTTCTCGCCCAAATAATAAATTCTGTAGAATGAGTAAAAAACCGACAAGAAAAATTAGGCGGTGGATTGGTTTTTTCCCAAGTTATAACATTGAGTATTTTAAAACCAAGCTGCGGCAAAATACGACCCAGAGTAAAAATATTGTGATGTGTACCACTGACCCATAAGGTTGCATTATCTGCCATTTTCTCTCGTACAGCAAAAAGCCATTCATAGGTGAATACATAAGCATCATTGTCACTGACAAGCTTGTCCCAATGACCTTTATTAACTGACTGTATTTTGCCATTTTTGACTGTTAAACCATCATTAGATAAGAAGTATGGAGGGTCGGCAAAGACCATATCTACGTTGTTATCTAACTGAGGAATAACTGTTAAGCAGTTGCCTTTCAGTAAGTTAAAATCTAAATTATCACTGTTAAAAAACGAATGACTTTCCATGTCTATTCCAGCATATCGGCTAAGAAGTAAAGAAGTTCGGGTAAGTTAAACTCTCCCTTTGCGAAACCATACTGCCCGCAATCGTCTGGAATAACAACAGTTTGACCAATAAACCTCTTATCTTCGCTAATGATGCGAAGCATATTTACTAATTCATCTCTCACTACTACAGAGTCTTCAGTATCTAATAATTCATTAGGTGCCGTTGAGTTGAATTCAATATTAATAGTCATATTTTCGATACTTATCATAACTTACTTTCCTCTATGATACTTATTGTATGTAGACTTATTGTATACAAAATATAGCATGAGTCAAACAAAAAAACCAATATGCGTGCCTTATATGAAAGAAAAAGTTCTATGTGATTTCGGTGAAAGAATACGCCAGTTGCGTAAAAAAAATGACTTGAGCCAAGAGCAGCTAGCCGAAAAAACCGGTTTTCATCGCACATATATAGGTATGGTTGAACGTGGTGAGCGTAATCCTGCTTTAGTAAATATCAAAGTTTTTGCAGATAGTTTTGATATCAGCTTGTCGGTATTATTTAATGATAAATCATTTGAAAAAGAGGTTAAGAGTGGCAAAGAAAAATAAATTAGTCATGCCCTTCTTGAAGTGGGTAGGTGGAAAACGCCAACTTATAACTGAGATTGAGCCGTTGCTTCCTAGCCGTATATCTACTTACTACGAGCCATTTTTGGGTGGTGGCGCAATATTTCTACACATGCAACCAAAAAAAGCAGTGATCAATGATTACAACTCTGAATTAATCAATGTTTACGAAACGATTAGAGATGATGTAGATGCTCTTATTGAACACTTAGCTATTCATGAAAATAACTCCGAGTACTTTTATCGGATAAGAGCTCTAGATAGGCAGGAAGGTTTTGTTGAGTTAACTAAGATAGAGCGTGCATCTCGTGTTATTTACCTAAATAAGACCTGTTTCAATGGACTATATAGAGTCAATAGTTCAGGTGAGTTTAATACACCTTTTGGGCGTTATAAAAACCCTAATATAATCAACGAAACTGTTCTGCAAGCGGTAAGTAATTACTTACAGAATAATGATATTGTATTGCGTAATGGAGATTTTGAGGAAGCTGTTAAGGGAGCACGTAAAGGCTCCTTTGTTTATCTTGATCCACCGTATGATCCTGTCTCGAAAAGCTCAAACTTTACAGGATACGTTCAAGGTGGTTTTGGTGATGATGAACAAGTAAGGCTTAGAGATACTTGTATCAATCTAAATAAAAGGGGTGTTAATTTCCTTTTGTCTAACTCTGCTACTGCTTTTATGAAAGAATTATACAAAGACTTTGAGATAATTGAGGTAGGCGCTAGTAGGAGTATTAACTCTGTGGGGAGTAAAAGAGGTGAGGTTAAAGAGATATTGGTAAGAAATTATGAGTAAAGGTAAGAGTATACAAAACCTAAAATGGGAAGAGATATTCAAAGATTATCCAATTATCGTTGCTGTGAAAGATGAGGGTTATTTCCGCATCACGTCATCTCAAATAAATTGTTACCATGAAGCTAGACTGATGACTAAGTTCGACTTTCAAGATCAGCTACCTAAAATATTTAAAGATAATGGTTTAGCTATTCTCCCTATAACTAGAGGCAGCTATGTTATAGGTAAGTTTAATTTATTTGAAAAAATAGTAAATACCAAAAATATAAAGACAATTGGAGCTAAAAAACCTGATTATATTGAATCTATAGATATCGAAAATATAAGTAGTGAAACTACAGCGCTTCTGTGCGCAAATATATGTGAAATACTGACTTCTTTTTTTGAAGAAGAAAATATAACCCATGTAATAGGCGGTAGGATGGGCTCTGGAGACTTCGATTTTGAAATATCTAATTTGAAAATTGAGGTTTCAAAGTCGCAAATTGAGATAGATGGAGGGTTTGAATCTGAGACTTCAATTTATCTTGTCGAAGTTAAAAACCTGATACACGATGACTTCTTAATTAGACAAGTCTATTATCCATACAGGGTCTGGACTAAAAAACTTGAAGAAAGGAGTATAAATAAGAAAGTACGTAATATATTTCTAACTTATTCTGATGGTATTTTTCACTTAAGAGAATACGTATTTAAAAATATAAACAAGCCAGATTCAATAGAAATGATTAGAGAGGGTAAATATAGTATTGTGAAGGACTCATTGAGTTTAGAACGACTTCAGAACATTGTGAACGACGCAATATTTGTAAAAGAACCTTATGTTCCTTTTCCTCAGTCTAACGATATAGATAAGACAATAAACCTCTGTGAGCTTCTTTACTATAAAAATGCTGAAATGTCTAAAGAAGAAATAGCAGAAGAGTTCCGTTTTGTACCAAGACAGGCTGATTATTATGGTAATAGCGCTAAGTATTTTGGTTTAGTGAATTATAGTAATGATAAAAAATATAGTCTTACAAGTTTAGGAAAAAATATTTTAGGAAAGCCAATAGAGCAAAGACAGTTTGATTTAGTCAGTTTGATTATGAAATATAAACCATTCAACCTCGTTATGAAAAGCTATCTTGATAATGGTAGTTGCCCTTCGGTAGACGAGGTTAAGTTGCTAATAAAAGATTGTGATTTACACGGAGTAGGAAAAGATACGACTACTTTCGGTCGGAGATGCTCTACAGTTATTAGTTGGACTAATTGGATATTAGATAGAGTAGAGATATAAAAGGTAAAAAACTTAATCAGCATTGAAAATCGTACGGTTCAGTGCTAAATTCTAGCAAACATCTGCCTCGCGAGTTGCCATGAGCAAGCCCACACCCAATACACCACCTGAACGTCCCAATGAGTCGCCATCGAACGAGCAAGATGGCACAGTCGAGGAGCGTGTAGACACCACGCTACCGGACGCACAACCAGTGGTAGATAGGGTGGAAGACACGCCAGCAACCAATGTCTCGCTGATCAGTGGCAACAGCAAACCGCGTCAATATAAAGTCAACAACCCCTCGTTTTTTATGCAGCGCGGTTATCAGGTATTGCTGGTACTAGGGCTCATTGCTGCATTCTTCTTAGTTATGGTGTATCAGACCTTATTTGGTCGTATCGAGCAGCCGCAGCAAATGGTCACGATTGAGCAAGGTCAGACGTATTATGGCCTATTGCCGCAGTGGCAAAATCAGATTCCGCTGTTCTCGGCCAGCGTAGCCAAGCTATATATCAAGTCGCAAGTCGATGCGCCTTTGCATGCAGGTATCTATCAATTACCTGAGAACCCAACCATCGCTGAGGCACTGCAAATATTAGAGCAGGGCGCAAAAGCGGCCATGGTAAAGGTGCAAATTATCGAAGGCAAAACCTCAAAAGATTTGTATCAAGCGCTGCGTGATAATGACAATATCGAAAAAGAAGTGCTGACCGCAGACAGTGATAATGCCAGCATCGCACAAGCGTTAGATTTGGCTGGTATATTGCCAGACAGCGTGACCAACAGCAGTGATCCTATCGTCAATCATAATCTTGAAGGTTGGTTTGCGCCCGATACCTATTATTATGGTGAAGGGACGAGCGACAAAAAAGTGCTCACTGATCTATATAAACGCCAGCAAAAAGCGCTGACTGATGCGTGGGAAAATCGTGCGCCTGACCTACCTTATAATAGCCCTTACGAAGCATTAGTAATGGCATCTATCATCGAAAAAGAAACCAGCGTACCAGAAGAGCGTCCGCTAGTCTCTGCCGTGTTTAGAAATCGCCTGGTTAAAAACATGCGTATGCAGACCGATCCGACCATCATTTATGGTATGGGTAGCCGTTATGATGGTAATATCCGCCGCAAAGACATCGATGAAAAAACGTCTTATAATACTTATCAGATTGATGGCTTACCGCCAACGCCAATCGCGCTACCATCTGCCGCATCTATCGAAGCAACCTTACATCCTGCCGATAGCGACGCTCTTTACTTTGTGGCAACTGGTAATGGCGGACACAAATTCACCAATAGCTTGGCTGAGCATAATCAAGCGGTAAAAGACTATCTGAGCGTCATGCGTGAGAAAAAATCTCAAACACCGCCGCAATAAAGCACCTTCTTATCTCTTATAAAACTTATCGTTTATTGAGCGCTATAATCTAACGATAGCGCTCATCAATGACATAAGGTCATATCATGTCAGTACCTATACAGACCAACGCGCCATCCGCACAGGCGAGTACAGTATCGTCCACGCTACCGGAATCGAATGCTTCGCAAACGACGAACGCATCTACTGTAGGGCGGTTTATTAGCTTTGAAGGAACGGAAGGCGTCGGGAAAACCACGGCGATTGAGCAGCTCTGCTTGCAACTAGAGAAAAATGGTATTCAATACCTTCGTACTCGCGAGCCGGGTGGTAGTCCGTTTGCTGAGCGACTGCGCGATATATTGCTAGACCCTGCAACTGAAATTGAGGATGATACAGAGCTTTTATTATTGTTTGCGGCGCGCTGTGATCATATGCAGCAAGTCATTCTACCCGCACTACAACGCGGCACATGGGTAATCTGTGATCGGTTTACGGACTCTACTATTGCGTATCAGGGTTTTGGACGCGGACATGGCGATCAAGCGATGCTGACCAAAATTGACACGCTGATCGAGCAGTTTGTGACCCAATTACCTGAGCTGACTTTATGGCTTGATTTACCTGTAGCAGAGGGCATGGCACGTGCCAATAAACGCAGCGCAGCAGATCGCTTTGAGCAGCAAGCGATGGATTTCTTTACTTGGGTACATACCGGTTTTAGTCGGCTTGCAAGCTCGCATCCTGAGCGCATACAGCGTATCGATGCGTCAGGCAGTACTGATGAAGTGAGCGCGCGGATATGGCAGGCAGTCGTAGACAGATTTGATGTTAAATAATCATATTTGAGTGAGCATTTTTATCTTGTAAGTAGATTTAATAATCAAGCAGATGTGATAAAAGTAAAAAGCCCCAGCATGTCGCTGGGGCTTTTTATTGATGACAGTTTGTTATTTAACCGATTATGACGTTAGCGAGTAAATAACGACAGAGTTTATTTATCACTATTTTTGTCATTCAGCTCACTCTGCTCGGCTTCTTTCTCAGCCGCGCTAGAAGTGTCAGTGTCAGTTTTGGCAGTCGAATGAGTAGCATTGTCTTGACCAGAATCAGGCAAACGATTGGGATCAAGCGCTCCTTTTTTGTTTTTAGGCGCGTTACCATTACCGTTGGTATTACTATTACTAGACGTTTTGGTTTTCGAGGTCGAGGTCGAGTTTGCTGACATCACACCTTTATTTGCCGTATCAGTTGAGACAGCTTTTGGTGCCACAGCTTTATCATCCGTCGCTACTGGCGCGATATTAGATGACTTATCTACGCCACTACTCACGCTCGCGGTACTTTTATCAGCGTTTTTAGCAGTGTCAGTGGTTGTCTCTGGTTCTGCTTTTTGAGTGATGTCGCTGCTCAGCTCTTTTTCTTTACGTTTTTCAGGTGCTTTTGAGCTCGATTCAAAGTTAGCATCGGCGACCATCCGCGCTTGCTCTTGCTTGGGTGTCACATCTACTGGTTTTGGCTGTACTTCATCATCCACGACCAGTGAGATAAGCTTGCGATCACGCGGCACTGTACCGTCGAACTTATCAGTAATGACGTGCAGCTTGCCTTCTTTGTCTATGGTGTACAGCGGCACAAACTGCTTGTTATCCGCTTTATACTGCTCAAAGCTATAGCTGTCAGTGATGTTGGTGATTTTGATACGGGCTTTTTTGGACAGCATACTAGCAAGCTTGGTGTACGTCACATCTTTGCCAAATAGCCACTGTGAGTGAAAATTGGACTGCTTGTCGTCGCGCTCACTTCTGACTTTTTCATCACTGAACTTAAGACGGTATAGCTTACGTTCGCCAAATTCATGACGATAATGAATCTCAGACAAGGTATTCATCTCTTTGTCCATACTCATGGCAAACAAACGACCAATACCGATAAGGTCGAGATGGTGATCAGCATGATCCGAGATGGGGTTGCCAAAATAAGTACGCAGTCCGCTCATGCGTGCGCGCGCGATATTGGTATAGTTATTATGCGCGACGATGACGTCGAAGCCTTGCTCTTTAAGAGAGGTGGCGATGAGTAGCGCAATCGGGTTTGAGCCGACGATAAGAATACCATTGGTCTCAGGCTCACGTACGCCCAGCAAGTTGCCGACCACCTTTGCACCCAGACCCTGAATCATTACCGTACCAATGATGACCATAAATACCAATGGTACAAGCAGCTCGACACCTTGAATATCATACTCTTGCAAACGAATCGCAAACAAGGATGAGATAGCAGCAGCGACGATACCGCGAGGACCAATCCAGCTGATCATCAGCTTTTCATTGGTTTTTAGGTTGGAGCCGATAGAGGACGCCCATACCGATAATGGACGCGCCACAAACATAACGATGGCAAGTAGCACCAGACCTGCAAATCCTACGCTCAATAAACTTGCCAGCTCTACACGAGCGGCCAAAATAATAAATAGCACAGAGATCAGCAGAACGGTTAAAGACTCATTGAACTCCAAAATTGTCTCGCGTGGGAATTTTGGCCAGTTTGCCAGTGCCACACCTAGTACGGTCACGGTCAATAGTCCTGATTCATGCTCTAAGTGATTTGATACCGAAAACAAGACCAAGACGAATGCGAGGGTAAAAACATTGCGCAAAAACTCAGGAACCATATGACGACGCATGAGGAAGGCAAGCAACCAAGCGCCTGCCATACCAAGTGCGGTTGCCAATACGACAATCTTGGCAAATAGTAAGATACTACTGGCTTCGCCACCTGAGATGATATATTCATAGACCAATACGACGGCGATTGCGCCGATTGGATCAATGATAATACCTTCCCATTTTAGGATGTTGGATATCGTTTTATTGGGGCGCACGCTACGCAACAGCGGCATAATGACCGTCGGACCGGTCACGCAGACCAGCGCACCGAACAGGAGTGCAATCAATGGATCGACATCGAATAGCAAATAAGTCGACAGCGCCACGATAGCGATGGTGATGAGTACACCAACCGATACCAGCATTTGCACCACGGTACCGTGCTGTTTGATCTCATCGAATTCTAGGGTTAGCGAGCCCTCAAATAGGATAATCGCGACACCTAATGAGATAAAGGGAAACATCAATTCGCCCAGTACCAAATCAGGGTCAAATACGCCTAGTACTGGTCCGACGATAATACCAATCAATAATAAAAATAAAATGGACGGTTGCTTCAAATACCAAGCCAGCCATTGGGCGGCAATGCCAATCCCAACCACGCCGGATAGCAATAGGGCGGTATCCATAAATTAATCCTTTTGTAATCTTGTCATATTTTATATCTATCAAATAGCTGCCATAAGATAGTCGCTACCGTTCACTTCATAATAAGTTGCTATCATTACTTATCTTATCTGGGTCATAGCACTGATAGCCATCATGAATCACAACATGAGCTAGATATGATATATATACTATAAAGTAGCAAAGACAAAAGCAGTCCTAGACAAATAATGTGGGTCTAGAAATGCAAAAGATGGAAAATAAGGGTGATGATAGCCAGCTTGATAAACGAGTAGTCGATAGTATTTTTACTAATTGACTTTTGTTTGTTTTGTGATTTGTTTTGCTTTGCTTGCTATCATAACATGGTTTGATTCATATACATGTATATAGCGCCTGCCACGATATCAGCGCGCAGCCACAAAATTGTACAAAGTCAGTATGAAATAACCATGCCTTGGGTTATCCTGCATTATGGAAATAATGGCAAGATAACGTTTTGTTCATCATACAGTAGCTACGTTGGTCATGCACGCCGCCAAAACGACAATAATATGGCGTTAATCAGAGACCATATATTGGTGCTAAGGGTTTATGTTCGCTAAAGCCACCCATTCTAATTTTTACTAAATAAGTATAAAAACGGGGCTGATATGATCGTTACTATATCAGCCTAGCGATAAAACATATATGAAATCGATGCATAGTACGAATACCATCGTGTAATATGAGTATAACGATGTAAGCAAATATAAGAACGCTGACCAATAACGATTGAGGTTATGTGCGTCAGGCAAGACGTTATCGAGTACCACCATCATCTAATTACCAACAATAATAATGACCATTCATATGGGGGACAATATGCCTATCAATATGTTTAAATCACGAACCACTGTCGATATACGACTTTGGTTACAGCGTAGTGCGCTGGCACTCGCTGTGAGTACGGCGATGGTGGCGAGTATTAATGTCACCACAATGAGCAATGCCCATGCGGCTGTAACCACGGCTGACTTTTCTGGCCTAGTTCAACAAGTGACGCCCGCAGTGGCACGTGTCAACGTCACCAAGACAGTCAGTGAGGCTGAGCTTGCTAAGGCGCAAACGGCTGAAGTGTTGCGGCAGTTTTTTGGCGATCGGGTGCGCATTCCTGATCGAGCAGTCACGCCAGCGATAGAGCATGCTTATGGTACGGGCTTTTTTGTCACATCTGACGGCTACATGCTGACCAACCATCACGTCATTGAGGGCGCTGACAAAATCACCGTCACACTTAACGATAGAACCGAGCTTGATGCAACTTTGATTGGTAGTGACGAGCGCTCAGATGTGGCGGTGCTAAAAGTTGAAGGCACTCAGTTCCCCGCGCTACCGATTGGCGACTCAAACAGCTTAAAAGTAGGGGAGCCCGTACTAGCCATTGGTTCACCATTTGGTTTTGATTATTCGGCTTCCGCTGGCATCGTCAGTGCCAAATCACGCAGTTTCTCACGCGAAACCAGTGTGCCGTTCATTCAAACCGACGTGGCACTGAACCCTGGTAACTCAGGTGGCCCTCTATTTAATCAGCGCGGCGAAGTGATTGGTATCAACTCGCGTATCTTTAGTGGGACGGGCGGCTACATGGGACTATCGTTCTCTATCCCGATTGACGCTGCTATGGATATCTATGAGCAATTAAAGACCAGTGGTGAAGTCGCTCGCGCATATTTGGGTATCTATCCCCAAGATATCGACCGTAATCTGGCCGAAGCTTATAAATTGGATAAACCACAAGGCGCTTTGCTGACTCGCGTTTCTCCAGACTCGCCAGCACAAAAAGCAGGTCTAAAACCTGGTGACATTATCTTGCAGTACAACAATGTACAAATCATGCGAGCATCTGACTTATTGAATCTTCTCAATCGAGCAAAGCCAAGCGATCCATTTCGCGCACAGATTCAGCGCAATGGTAAGCAAATGATCATTAGCGGTAAGCTCGCTTATGCACCTAATGATGTTAGAGCCCAAAGTGGGGATCAGCAGAGCAATGATGTACAACTGGGCTTACGCTTGCGTGATTTAACCGAGGAGGAGCAAGTAGAAGTCGCTAAGGATAGAAAAACAGGCATATTAGTGACGACTGTTGATCCGACAGGACTTGCTGCTCGCTCAGGTATTTTGGCAGGTGATGTCATTACTAACTTTCACCAAAAACCCATTAAAAACGTAAAGGACTTCTCTGGTGCGATTTCTTCTTTACCAAAGAAAGGCGTTGTGACCATAGAGGTTATCCGTCAAGGTATCCCTGCTATTATTGGTCTGCGTATTGAGTAGATAAAACCATAAAAAAGTGATTTGGAGAGCAGCATACCGAAGAATACCGAAAAGTATAATTGTTCATCATAAATATCGCTCGCCATAATACGCAAACGGATATTGTAGTAGTCTGCGAATAATATATTTGAATATTCGTCAGCAGCGGTATTGGCACGCGAGGCCTGCCTTTTCGATTATATCGTCCCACCATCGATGTGTTGACGATTCGTTAACATTAATCAAAAGACTTATCAGTGCTGATTCATTACGCTAAACTAGCTATTGAGTTTAGCGTTTGTTTATTGATAAAGCTCTGAGCTTATATTTATGATTTTTGGTAATATAAAAGTCTCTTTTTGACCTCTGATTTATGATTGCAGCCTCAATTGATTGATAGCGGTCAAATCAAAATATGCTACACTAGCAGGCGTTTTTATTATTATATTTTATGGCGCAGCAGGTATTCGCGGTCACTGGCATAGATAATGCCAATACTCACTTGAATACGCAGTAATTTATAATGTAAACGTTATGATAATAAATAAAATTTCAGCATTAACATCAAGCAAGGGTTGGCCATTAGCGTTTATCAACGCATATAATTTTTTGGCACTTGCAAACGACCTATCATGTGACAGCTTTGATAAAAGCTAGGATAATACAGTAAGGCACGGTTATGAGCACAGCATACGACGAGATCAAAACCCGATTACAAGGCTCAATGGTAGCCTTGGTAACGCCCATGCATCCTGACGGTACAGTTGATTATAAACGTCTGGCTGACCTCATAGACTGGCAGATAGAGCAGGGCACACATTGCCTCGTTGCTGTTGGTACCACTGGTGAGTCGGCAACCCTATCAATGCAGGAGCATAGCGATGTCATTCGCTATTTTATCCAGCACGTTAAAGGTCGCGTGCCAGTCATCGCAGGTACTGGCGCGAACAACACCATGGAAGCGATTAAACTGACTCAAGACGCAGCAGATGCTGGTGCAGATTGTGCGTTGTTGGTTGCTCCTTATTATAATAAGCCGCCACAAGAAGGCTTGTTTCAGCATTATCAAGCCATTGCTAAAGCCGTCAATATTCCCCAGATGCTTTATAACGTACCGGGGCGCACGGTCGTTGATATTGCACAAGACACGGTTGAGCGTTTGTGTGATATCGATAATATCGTCGCTATCAAAGATGCGACAGGCTCTGTTGGTCGCGGTGAGCAATTGATTAAAGCCGTTGGTGATAGAATGGTCGTATTGTCTGGTGATGATGGCACAGCGCTTGATCTACTAAAAGTAGGCGGTAAAGGCAATATCTCAGTGACTGCCAACGTAGCGCCAAAAGCCATGAGCGAGACTTTCGCTGCTGGCTTGCGCGGTGATTTCGCAGCCGCTGACAAAATCCACGATGTGGTCAAGCATTTACATCGTGATTTATTTATCGAATCAAGCCCTATCCCAGCGAAATACGCCCTACATAAAATGGGTATTATCGATAAAGGTATTCGCTTACCACTCGTTTGGTTGGCAGAGCAGCATCATGCGACTATTGATGAAGCGTTGGTTCGAGCAAACATACTATAACTTGATTTTCAGCGATTTAAGACTTGTTGCTCGACGATTAATATTCAAGCGAGCAATGAGTCAACTTATCATGATGAGTCAATCGCCTAAATGAGCAATAACTGCTAACTCAGAGAGACAACATGATGACAGTATCATCAAAGACGACAAAACTACTTCCTGCAATGCTGACCTTAGTTTTGGGTAGTACGTTGGTATTGAGCGGCTGCCAAGCGACCAAGAGCTTGCTTGGAAAGCGCGACAATGGCAGCTTAGACTATCAACAAAGCAAAAAGCTTGCACCGATAGAACTACCAGCTGCTCAAGAAACAGCACCTTTCGTGCCTTTGTACCCAACGCCGAATGTGGGCGCGAACACGCTTAAACTACAGAATGAGTCAGGTAATCAGTATCAGCTGCCAAAGCCTCAGCGAGCTGTTAGTAGCCCTTCAAACTAATTTATTTCTTCATTTGTACCGCCGATTTTTATGATTATTGATTAAAATAATATCGATATTGTAATAAGAGTCAGCGGTCGCTGCGCGTTTTTACCACATAAGCTTGAACGAACAGGAACTCCATAATGCAAAAGCAACAACTGCTGTATAAAGGCAAAGCCAAATCTGTCTATGAAACAGAAGACAATGATCTTCTGATTTTACACTTCCGTGATGATACCTCAGCGCTTGATGGTAAGCGTATCGAACAATTGGCGCGTAAAGGCGTGGTGAATAACCGCTTTAATGCTTTTATCATGCAAAAATTGTCTGATGCTGGCATCGAGACGCATTTTGAAAAGCAATTGTCTGACGACGAAGTATTGGTCAAGCGTTTGGACATGATTCCTGTAGAGTGCGTGGTGCGTAACTTTGCCGCTGGTAGTTTGGTACGTCGTTTGGGCTTAGAAGAAGGGCAGGCATTGACGCCGCCAACGTATGAGCTTTTTTATAAAGACGATGCGCTAGGTGATCCGATGGTCAACGAGTCGCTCTCTGTTTCTCTTGGCTGGGCGACCAAAGAACAATTGGCTAAAATGGAAGAGCTGACCTATCAAGTCAACGATGTACTCAAAGCATTGTTTGATGCAGGTGATTTGATTTTAGTTGATTTTAAACTAGAGTTTGGCGTATTCCATGACCGTATCGTATTGGGTGATGAGTTCTCACCAGATGGCTGCCGTATCTGGGATAAGAGCACCAAGAAGAAACTAGATAAAGACCGTTTCCGTCAGTCATTAGGCGATGTGATTGAAGCTTATGAAGAAGTGGCTGACCGTATCGGTGTGCCATTAAAATAAGCGTTTAATACTTAGCATAAAATAAAAAACTGAGCCTTGTGCTCAGTTTTTTTATGTCATTATATAATGGTAGTACCCTAGTGAGGACTTGAATGCTAAGCTGCGGGCTAATGTTATCAACGTTTTAAATCGCTGAAATATTCACAGTGTACTTCATGGTGTACTTAACATACATATTCTATTCATGATCGGTGCGATTCAGGTTAAGCAGAGCTGCGCCGCTATTCGCTTTTCCCATTCAGATTTAGAAATGAAGCCGATATTGTCTGACTTTATTTCTTCTAGAATAATATAATAAGCACTAAGCCGGTTAATAGTATTGATGATCTCAGTTTTTTGACGTTTCGCTTCAGTAAGTTTTTTGGAAATAGTAATTAAATCTTTATCAATATTGAGAGTGCCATTGAAATGATCATTTAGGTGTCTTTTAAATTCATTAAGAGTAAAACCGATAGCTTGTGCGCCTTTAATCATTTTAATACGCTCAATACATTCAGGATGAAATTCAGTGTATAGGCGTGATCCCGCTTGGCGTTTTCGAGATTTCAGTAACCCCATCTCATCGTAATGACGAATAGTATCTTTGGTTGTGTTAGCTTGGGCTGCTAAAGCTCCTATTAATAAGAATGATGTATCAGATTCCATACCATATACCTTAAAAATATAATTTTTATCTAGTTTTAAATAATTATACCTAAATAGAACCAGTAAGAACTGATTTCTGACATCCAACGTCATAAACTCTGTTGTGGGAACATGATCGGTGCGCTATACAGGCACCGAACTGTTGGATACTAACGGCTATTCAATAAATTATTGTCAACACTTACTATCAAACTAGTTATATCACTTCTCAACTTTGTTAACACTTTGTTTGCTTCAACTCTTTCGTTAAAGTCTTTTCTCCAAATGAAGAAATCCGAAAAGCTACCATTACCGGAGTTCATAAGACTGTAGGTGTCTCCAACGCTTTTAATGGTTGCTTTAGCGTCTTCGTTATATTTTAACGAGTACTGTATTCTATTTATAATTACATTAATTCCTCTTATATAGTTGTGTTCATCCTCCTGAAGTAAAATTTCTCTCAATTTTAAAAAATAGTGATTTAGCTCAGTTAATTTATCTATATTATTCATTTTATTTGCCTATCGAATTTCCTGAAATAACGTTAGCTATACAATTTTTTATAGGGCATACCCCAAGGAAACCAGTTATCTCACCCTTCAAACCTATTAATAGACTACTTAAAACAGACCGCTATAATAGAACCACTTATAACAGACTATAATTCCTATCCATTTATCAACAGTATCACTCTTCAGCCATAGGCTTATCATTTAGCTCGTATAAAAAATCAAACATAGCGCTAACACTGTCTTTGATACCTTATCTTACTTTTATGCTAATTTGTCAGTACTTACTCATATCAATTAGACCATAAAAATAAGAAAAGGTTTCGCTAATGTCTACTGTCTCATCAACTGTTTTAGATCCTAGCTGGTTTACGCGTCCGACCTGTGTGGTCGCTGCCGATTTGGTGGGCAAAGTCTTATGTCGACAGCTAATCGACAGCGACGGATCAGAAAAAGTTTTGCGAATGCGTATCTCAGAGACCGAAGCCTATATTGGTCAAGATGACCCCGCTTGCCATTCACATGCAGGGTCACGAACGGCGCGCACAGAGATTATGTATGAGCAAGGCGGTGTGTTCTATGTCTATTTGACATACGGTGTGCATCATATGCTAAATTTGATTAGCGGCCCTCTAGAGTCACCTGAATCGGTATTGATTCGCGCTGGGTTTTTGACGGATGATAGCGACCGTCTGATTGATGAGCAACAACTCAGCCCAAATAAGCAGCTGACTCACCCCAAGCAATTTGCAGGTCCGGGTAAGCTGACCAAGCGCTTGCAGATAACTCGCGACTTATATGGCAAGCCTATCACGCCAGACTCAGGCGTTTGGGTCGAAGATGATGGTTGCCAGCCGCCCGTGTCAGTGCGTCCGCGTATCGGTATTGATTATGCCGGTGATGCCAAAGACTGGTTGCTACGCTATATATGGACCGATCATCCTTCTTTATCTAAGAACTAGTAGATTGAGATTTAAAACTATTTTGTGAGGTAAGTTCATGTATAAGTTGACGGTTTTTATTCCTGATGAGGCGTTAGAGCAAGTAAAGGCTGCATTGTTTGCTGCTGGTGCTGGGAGTATTGGCGATTACGAGCAGTGCTGTTGGCAAGTGCAAGGAACGGGACAGTTTATGCCGTTAGCAGGTAGCGCGCCGCATATCGGTAAGCAAGATAGTTTAGAAATGGTCGATGAGTGGCGAGTAGAGATGGTCGTCGATGACGCGTTTATTACTGCTGCTGTCATCGCGTTAAAAGAGGCGCACCCGTATGAAACGCCAGCGTATGATGTGATAAAAGTCTTGGATTTTTAGTTTTATATAGAAAAATATTAGCTTATTGAGTGTAAAAGTTCTCATAAAAAAACCAAATAAGCCACTTGATGACTTATTTGGTTGTAAATTTTCTGATGTTTCAACTGAGTATTAACAGTGAATATCAGACCCTAATAATCGATTAATCCTTTTTGATCTTAATGACATTGTAGCTTGGATAGCCCAGTTCGATTTTATAATCGTCGCGACCACGCTCAGCTTTGACCTTGATTTTACGGTCGCCCTCTTTATATTTAACATCTTTGACACGGTATCCCATGCTGCTAACTTTATTGGCAGCTCGACGCTCGATAGCAGCTGAGTAGACGTTTTTATCCGCTTTTTTATGCTTGTTTTTGTGCTTTTTATGCTCTTTGTTATCTTTGTAGACGTCTCCATAGATATCGTCATATACGTTATAGCCGCCAGGTGTGGTGACACAGCCAGTAGTTACCGCTAATAAAGTGGCGACAATACTGCCGGATATTACATTCTTTAGTGTTGAAAATGATAAAGCTTTCATAAAAATGTCCTCATAATACACTATCGTTGGATAAAGATAGTTTTCTAATATTTCAGTAAAGGGGCGTGTAGAACTGCTCTACTGACAGTAGTGTCAGCGTCATCAGTCTTTTTTAACGCTAATAACGTCTAGATTTGGGTAGCTGAGCAATATCTCATACTCCTGTGAACCGCGTCTGGCCTCAATGTCAAAGACACCACGCTTGTTTTTTTCTTCAAGCTCGATATCTTCGACACGGTAACCCATAGACCTTACTTTATTGATGGCACGGCGCTTGATCGCTGGGTAACGTGATTCTCTTTTAATGCTGTCCTCTATATCACCTTTTTTATAGCGCTTGTCATTCTTATATTTGCCATTATCTTTATGCTTATCTTTTTTATAACGGTCATTGTCTTTTTGATACTTGTTATCTTCCCAGTTGTTTGACCATGATCTTTTATTTGAGCTGATGAGTTTTAGAGAAGGGTAAGTGTATGTTAGCTCATAGAGCTGATTATTCTTTTTGGCAAAAGCTATCATTGCGCGATCGCCGCGATAACTGTCAGAGCGAATGTCTATAACTTGATAGCCTTTGCGGCGTAAGTCTTGGCGTAGCTGCTGGCTGACACGGTTGAAGCTATCGTTTTGCCGATTATTATCACCACGATATATGGGCTGGTTATCATAGCCTGGACCAACGACAGCACAACCGACAGTGGTACCCAATAGGGCAACGATAAGACCAGTAGATATGGCTGTCTTAAAGGAGAACGGTTTTAGAGTTTTCATGATGCAATATCCTATAAGGTTTCAGAGAGCTTGCGATAAGAATGCTCATATGAGTCAAAGGTAGGAGGATTCTAAAATATGTTGATACAGCCATATTCAGATAGATGTTAAAAGTCACCATTACTGAAAAGTCTATTTTTAGAAATGTTTTCTTACATTATCTATCATAGGATACGAAGCTTTATATTAAGTGTCATTTGCGTTAGTAAGTTGTAATTATTGAGGATAAATAAATCGTTGTAAGCATATGCTTACATGCAATGACGTTTACGCGACTTAACATGAGAGTGAGAGTTAGGCATTATGGTTACACGGCATTAGGGAATGTGACTCAAGGATTGAGTTGACCGCATTAAGGATAATGATTCAATTATTAGCATCAGGATGATAATAGTAGTTGAAGTAAGGACACATACCCATTGCTGATAGCAGCAGTTAAGATTAGATGCTGTATGCAGTAATAAGGGCAGGATGCCCAGTATCACAATCACTGAATATTTGTGCAAGGATGCATAGAAAGCAGTCGTGATAGGTAACATGGATAGTTAACAATAAAACCGCATAACAATTTATTGCTATGCGGTTTTATCGTGTCTGGACGATGTTAATTATTATTAGCTGATATTAGCTTTTCGTTGATGCCAGATATGAAATAAGAGTTATACAATACTGCTTCTTTAATTTACGATTTGCATAATATAAAAAACCGCATAAATTTCTATGCGGTTTTTATTTTATCTGCTTTGAAAAAGACACTATTTATATTTCTCAAAGAAAATTTATTAGTAATTGTTTTCGCGGCGCCAGTCATCTACTTCGCGCTCAGCATGGTCTTGAGCATGGCCATAACGCTCTTGTACACGGCCAACCAGCTTATCACGGCTGCCTTCAACTTGATCTAAATCATCATCGGTCAGCTCGCCCCATTTTTGTTTTACTGAGCCTTTTAGCTGTTTCCATTCGCCTTTTAGAGTATTCTCGTTCATAGTTATATTCCTTTTTCTTTAATTAATATATGTAATATAGTTTTTAATTACTTTTCATAGTAGCTCTTTTTACTAGTTCTACTAATTTATTAATTTTTTTATTTTAGTAGTTCACAAGTATTGTTGGCTGTTACCAATTATCTTGTGGTATTAAATATAGGACGTTTCAATTCAGCTGTCTGTATTTGCTATGTTTATAGTGTTACTTAATTATAGTGAGCGTGCATTATGTGTTACCTGCCAGCTCGCTGTAGTAGCAAAGCGTAAATTACGTCTGTCGTGCGTAATAAAAATGCTCAAATCAATAATTGTCATTAAGTAAGAATAAGATAAAAAAACCAATATTACGTAAAATATGTGGTCTAAGAATAAAAAGCAGAAACCTAAAAATGGGTCACTGCTTTTTTATTTTGCAACATGGAATAAGAGCCAGCTTGTATATAAGCGCATTAACGTAGAGCCAGGGATTTGACCAACATCAGCCATATTTTCTTCCACGGCGGCTTTGGCTAAGCGATTGGACAAGGTGATACCACAAGGCAATATAAACGGTGAAAAAACAGGTGATGTCATGATAGCAGCCTAAAATTATTGTTTTGTGAAGCGTGCGTTCTACTATGAATTTGGCTATAGACTTATCGTTTAAATGACTATAACCTTATAGTTGAAACATAGTTAGTAAAAATTATTGTGGGTTTAAAAATGACGAGTCTAAAAATAGTGATCGATATGTGCCTATCATCACACTTTTTTAGCACAATAGCACTTTAGGTAAATTACTGGCGTGTTGACATCATCATTTATCGAGTAGGGATACCTCTGTATTGAATGCATTAGTGCAAAATGAAGCCGTACCTATAGAATCAAAACGTGAGCTGGCAAAAGCCAAGACGCGGCGTGCCTTATTAAAAAGTGCGTTACGGCTCTATAGCCTAGAAGGCGCTCGCGGTATGAGCATGAATAAAGTGGCTAAAGGGGCTGGCATTGCGCAGCCCAGTTTTTATAATCATTTTGAAAGCTTGGATGCGTTACAGAACGAGCTCAGCGCTCAGTTAAAAGACAACTATCTATCGCCGATGCGGCTGGCATGGGTCAATATGCTCAAGGACTATGACGTACTGACTAAGGATGAGTTTAATCGGCAGTGTCAGCAATGTCTGATAATGATTTTTGATTCAGCGTTTCAGAATATTGCGCTGTTTCAGCATTTGCTCGAAGATCGTCCTCGATTCACTGCCGATATAGAGAACCAATCCTCACTCAATAATGGACTGGGTAATCTAGTCAGCGAAATACAAGAGGAATGGACAGAGATATTTATTCAAGGATTGCAGCTATCCAATCGTTCTTGTGAACGCAGCGCTGTCAATCTCTGTGTGGATATGGCAGCGGCGCAAGTACATGAGCTGATATTGGGCTGTCATCAGCAGCGCTACTCGAGGGAGCAAGCGATTGCCACCTTGAATGTCAGCTTTGACGCACTGTTCGCCAATTTTTTGCAAGGAAGCAACCATAGCGAGTCATGATAAACATCATGAAAGCTAGGATTTATAAAACACAAAAGGGAGTATGACTATGGCCACTACAGCGGCTAGCGCGACGGACAACGAACAAATCCACTTTAGAACCTGTACTTTATGCGAGGCCATGTGCGGCGTCGAGATCAAGCACGACGGCGAAAAAGTCTTATCGATTAAAGGGGATAAAAACGATCCTTTTTCTCAAGGCTACATTTGCCCAAAAGCCACGGCTTTGCAGGATTTGTACGAAGACCCTGATCGTTTGCGAGGACCTGTCGAAAGAACGGCGGATGGTTGGAAATCGATCAGTTGGCCAGAGGCGTTAGATAAAGTTGCTGCAGGTATCCAGTCCGTTCAGCAAAAATATGGTCAAAACGCATTTGGGGTGTATTTGGGTAACCCGAATGTCCATAACATGGGTGGTATGTTGACCATTAAACAGTTACTGACCAGCCTAAAGACGCGTAGTCGTTTTTCTGCGACCTCAATTGACCAACTGCCACACCATATCGTCAGCATGCATCTGTTCGGTCACATGCTGCGTATACCAGTCCCCGATGTGAATCGTACGCAGTATATGCTCATCATCGGTGGCAACCCGCTGGCGTCTAATGGCAGCATCATGACTGCGCCAAACATGCGTCAAAAACTAAAAGACATCAAAGCTCGCAATGGCAAAGTGGTGGTGATCGATCCAAGGCGTACCGAAACCGCAGACATTGCCAGCGAACACCACTTTATTCGCCCAGCGACAGACGTATTGTTGCTACTGGCCATGCTCAATGAAATCTACGCCCAAGGCTACGCCAAGGTAGATAGCCGAGTGGCAGAGTTAGCACCAGAGATTGATCGTATTGAATCATTTGCAGAAGGATTCACCCCTGAGTCAGTAGCAGATATTACAGGCATTACCGCCACTGAAATCAAACGTATCGTCAAAGAGTTTTGTGAAGCTGAAAGCTCGGTTTGTTATGGTCGTATGGGTATCTCAGTGCAAGAGTTTGGCTTGCTCAGCCAGTATCTCTCTATGGTCATCAATATCGTCACAGGACGCTTAGATGAAGTAGGCGGACTCATGTTCCCGAATCCTGCTGTCGATGTGGTCAATAGCTCGGGCCCAGGTTATTTGGGCAAACGTCACAGCCGCGTGAGTAATCTGCCTGATTTTAATGGCGAATATCCAGTGGTTGCGATGGCCGATGAGATGCTGGTAGAAGGAGAAGGTCAATTAAAGGGCTTTATGACTGTCGCGGGTAACCCTGTGCTCAGCACGCCAAATGGCGAAAAATTGAATGAGGCATTATCAGGATTGGAGTTTATGGTGTCGCTTGATTACTTTGTGACCGAGACCAGTCGCCATGCCAATATCATCCTGCCGCCTGTCTCGCCACTCGAGCGCGACCATTACGACATTACGTTTAATGGTTTTGCCGTACACAATGTTGCCAAATACTCGCCCGCCTTATTTAGCAAAACAGAGAATGAAAAGCATGACTGGGAAATTTATCTAGAGCTTGCCGATCGTTTGGATAAAGACGCGCCAGAAGCAATGCAAAAAGAACGTGCCGCGACCAAAGCCTTTGGACCGAAGTTCTTACTTGAGCAAGGTCTCAAATATGGACCTTATAAAGACGTCACATTAGACACGCTAATAGATAATCCGCATGGTATCGACCTAGGACCTTTGCATCGTATGTTGCCAGAGGCTATCAAGCATGCCAATAAGCAAATCAATCTTAATGTTGATTTTTATCAGGCAGATTTGGCACGGGTCAAAGAGATGATGCAGCAGTACGATGATCAAGAGATTTTGCTCATTGGTCGTCGCCATGTGCGTAGCAACAACTCATGGCTGCACAATAGCTATCGATTGGTCAAAGGTAAATCTCGTTGTACGTTGATGCTGCATCCACAAACGGCAGTGCAGCACGGTATTACAGACGGGCAAGATGTGAGAGTGACCTCTCGAGTAGGCAGTGTGGTCATTGCAGCAGAAGTGACCGATGAGCTGATGCCAGGCGTGGTCAGCATTCCGCATGGCTTTGGTCACGGACGTAAAGGGGTTAAGCAAAAGATTGCGCAAGCGCATGCCGGTGTGAGTGTTAATGACTTAACAGACGATACCTTAATTGATCAGTTAAGTGGTAATGCCGCCGTGAATGGTGTGCCTGTGCAGTTAGAGGCGTTGGGTGCTAACGCAGACGATGTGGCTAATGCGGTATTAGAAAATTCAGCAGACAGCGCAATGGCTTAAACTCAGTTTTTATGTCAAAGCAAAAAACGGTGCTTACCTAATATAAGCGCCGTTTTTTATGGGCATAACTTTGATATATTATTTCAATATTAGGTCAATCGCTTGCTCCTACAAAGTCAAAATCAACGTTGGGCGTTTCGCCTTGTATCAATAAGCTGATGGCTTTTGCAGAGCCGCAAGCATGCGTCCAGCCTAACGTACCATGTCCTGTATTGAGCCATAGGTTGTCAAAAGTGGCTGAAGTATTGTGGCTACCATGCTTGACTTGACCACAGTGTGCACGACCAATTAAAGGTACATTGGATGGGGTCATGGGCCGCAGTCCTGTCCAATATTGCACAGAATTTGCGATGATGCCCTTTGGAAATAATTGCTGCACGCGACGAGTAATGGCCTCACAGCGTGTGGTATTCAAATTTAAATTATAGCCATTAAATTCTGCGGTGCCAGCCACTCGCAACTTATCACCCAAACGTGAAGTCACCAGCTTAAACTCATCATCAATGAGGCTCACAAAAGGCGCTAAATGCGGCGCTCGTGGATTGACCGTATAGGTGGCTGAATAGCCCTTTGCTGGAAAGATAGGCACGCGAATATCCAACGGTTTTAACAGAGGGACGCTATAGCTGCCAAGCGCAACCACATGACTATCAGCGCTAAAGGTTTGCGCGTTTTCGCTTTTTGGCCGAATGGTAATGCTATGCACATGCGGACGCGCAGAGTGAGCGTCAGTATTAAGCGCTAAAATCTCAGTATCATATAAGAACTGTACACCCGCATCGATGCAGCGCTGTGCCAAGCGCTGCGTAAACAGATGCGCATTGCCAGACTCGTCGCGGCTGGTATAGGTTGCGCCTGTGAGTTTATGTGCAATGGGATAGAGTGCTGGTTCCAAGTTAACGGCATTATTGATACCAATCACATGGCGCTCACAACCAAGCGCCTGCATACGCTCAGTGGGTTCAATCGCCGCATCAAACTCCGCTTGGCTGGTATAAAAGTGCATGATACCGCGCGTTTGCTGCTCATAATTGATACCGATATCTGCGCGTAGTTGCTGTAAGGCGTCGCGAGAATACAACCCTAAGCGCACCATTTGCACCAGATTGGCATCGGCTCTATCAGCGCGGCACTCTTGCAAAAATTGCATGGCCCATTTGAGCTGATCCTTGTCCGCACGCAGGCGAAACAGTAGCGGCGCATCCTCTTTAAACAGCCACTTGAGCGCTTTCATTGGCGTCGCAGGATTGGCCCACGGCGTGGCATGAGAGACCGATATTTGACCACCATTGGCAAAGGACGTCTGCATCCCTGCTGCCGACTCACGCTCGATCACGGTCACATCATAGCCTGCTTGACGTAGATACCATGCGGTGGTCACGCCCACCACGCCTGCTCCGAGTACCGCAATATGTGTCATGGGATTCTCTATGCTCATGTTAATCATGATGGTAGCCGTATATTAGCTTGCCATCACCGTTGCTGTGCAGCTTTCTTGATTCGAATTATTTTGGGCGCGCAACATCCACCTGTAGCGCTGCTGGCAAGTCTAGTATGCTAAGCGTACTTTCTGCCAATTGTTCAGGACGTGCCACGACAAGTGCAGTAAAGCCATTGTCATTTTCTATCGCATTCACCACTTGGATTTTATCAAGTTTGTCGCCTGCTGCTGGCACCGCGCCGCTACCTTTTACATAATGTAAAAATGCTTTTGGTGCAGATTTAAAATAAATACGGGCGATGACTTCTTGGCCCAAATAGCAGCCCTTATCGTAGTCCATGCCGCCGCGTTGATGCAGGCGCAGCTCTTGTGGCTGAAACTCGCTTTGAGTCGCCGCGACAATCCAATAATTACCAGTCGCCAGGCTGCATTCCATCCACGCCTGAGTGTCGGTGGCGGTATTGTGATCGTCCTTATGACTAAAGGTTGGTTCGTCTGCTAACACGCAAGGATAAATCGCGATCGACTCACTGGTATCAAATTTAGAAAACGCGCCAAACTTTTTTAAATGAGCTTGTAAGGCTTCTGCACAATCGCTGCTGATGACCACATCATAGTGCTTCTCGGCTTGTTTCTTAATCCAAATACCAAATTCGATCCGACCTTTTAAGTTGCAGATTGCAGCGGCTTGATAGCTAAGCCCAAGCTTGGTGACATCGCAAGTCAATTGCCCTTGCAAGAATTTTTCGGCATCCTCGCCTTGAATGGTCAACTGTGAAAACTGCGGCAATGCAGCGCTGTTTGGAGACTGAGTCATTGTTATTATCCTTCTGCTGAATGCTTAATTATTAAAAATATATAGATGAAATCGAAGCGATAAGAATTATAGGTGCACTTTATATAGGCGCTGTTGTTACTGACAAAACCTGTCAGCAAAAATGTAAATAAGGTTAAGAAGAGTACCACAAAAATGGTGTCACAAAAACGTCATCCATAAGTGGGGCGCTTAAGTGTGGGTTAAGCACTAAATTGGGCGTAGTGCGGCATTTTCAACGGTACAAATTGGTTAAAAATGGCGAGTTACGGTACAATGTCCGCTCTACAATAAACCCAACGTCTGATGACTGCCGAGGATATGATGAGCTTACCAAATTGCCCGAAATGTGATGCTGAATATACGTATGAAGATGGTGCGTTACTGGTATGTCCGATGTGCGCTCACGAGTGGACAGCAGCTGAGACAAATGCGGCGCAAGCGGAAGAGCAAGATGCTGTCATTCGTGATGCCGTTGGCAACGAGCTACAGGATGGCGATGCCGTTACGGTCATTAAAGATTTAAAGGTTAAAGGCTCTTCACTTGTCATCAAAGTCGGTACAAAGGCAAAGAGTATTCGCCTATTGCCAGACGCAACCGATGGCCACGATATTGATTGTAAACTCGATGGCTATGGCCCAATGAAACTGAAATCTTCTGTCGTCAAAAAAGCGTAAATTGTAAAAATGTCTTGAAAGATTCGATAATAAACAAATATAAGACTGACGACATTTAGAAAACACAGAACTTACAGAATACAGAACCTATAAATAGAGAATAGCTATGAGTACTAAAAACGAACAGCTCTTTGCACAAGCCCGCAAGCATATCCCAGGCGGTGTGAATTCACCCGTCCGCGCCTTTGCAGGGGTCGGTGGTACGCCAATCTTTATGCACCGCGCCAATGGTAGCAAGATTTATGACACCGAAGACAATGCTTATATCGATTATGTTGGTTCTTGGGGCCCAATGATTTTGGGTCATGCCCATCCAAAAGTCATCGACGCGGTAAAAAAAGCGGCCGATGATGGCTTGAGCTTTGGGACACCAACGCCGTTTGAAACAACGGTTGCTGACAAGATTTGTCACATCGTCCCGAGCGTTGAGATGATTCGCATGACCAGCTCGGGAACGGAGGCGACCATGAGCGCGATTCGTTTGGCACGTGGTTATACTCAACGTGACAAAATCGTCAAGTTTGAAGGCTGCTATCATGGTCATTCAGACAGCCTACTTGTCAAAGCAGGCTCAGGTATGCTCGATATCGGTGAGCCAACGTCTAAAGGCGTACCCGCCGATTTTGCGAAGCACACGATCACGATTCCTTATAATGATCCGCAAGCGATCAAAGACTGCTTTGAAAAATGGGGTGATGAGATCGCTTGCGTGATCTTAGAGCCGATTGCTGGCAACATGAATATGGTCATTCCAGCGCAAGAGTTTCACGATACACTGCGTGCCCAGTGTACTGAGCATGGTGCAGTATTGATTTTTGATGAAGTGATGACGGGCTTCCGTGTCGGTCTTGGCGGTGCGCAAGCACATTTTGGTATCACGCCTGATTTGACCTGTTTTGGTAAGATTATCGGCGCAGGCCTGCCAGTTGGTGCGTTTGGTGGTAAAGAAGAAATCATGTCTTGTATCGCACCGCTTGGTGGCGTTTATCAAGCGGGTACGCTATCAGGTAACCCACTTGCGATGCGTGCTGGTATTGCGATGTTTGAAGACTTAACAGAAGAAGGTTTTTACGAAGACTTAGCTGCCAAAGTCGATCATCTGGTCGATGGTTTCCAAGCGGCGGCGGATAAGCATGGCATCAATCTGCGCACCAATAAATTGGGCGGCATGTTTGGTATGTTCTTTGTTAAAGACGCTGATACCAAAACCCCAAGTAACTTTGATGATGTGACAGAGTGCGATATGGACGTGTTCAATACGTTCTTCCACGGTATGTTAGATCGCGGTATCTACTTGGCGCCGTCTGCGTATGAAGCAGGCTTTATGTCAATCAAGCATAGTAATGAAGATATTGATGCATCGATTAGTGCTGCTGATGAAATATTTGCAGAGATGGCAAAGGGTTAATCCACTCTAAATCTCTAAAATCTTAGATATTTAAAAGATAAACCAGCATTCATAATAAATTATGATGCTGGTTTTTTTGTGCGTTTGTCATACCTGCGATCTTTTAGGCTTAAATTTCCACGCAGTACGTCGCTATACATCCGAAAATCACTGGCAAAACTTTTTAGCGGAAATTTAAACGAGGCAGGTTTGTTTTTTTCAAAGAAAAAATGTCCGACCCAAGCACAAGCATATCCGGCAGCGATACCTTTTGCGAGAGGCTTTGCCGAGCCAGTTTTGATAGATTTTGCCAATCCTAACAAACCAAAGCTGCTACCTGCGAAATGGAGACGGCGACACGCCATATTTTGATGCTCGTCTAAATAAAAATCATAAAACGCCTGTTTGGGTGACGCTTCAGTTTTTGCCATATCCGTTCTGGTGCTGTTATGGGTATTGGCGGTTTCGATCGTATTTTTTTCAGTTGTTTGATTCATGCGGTTAGCTTCCTTGCTGGTGGGTTCATCGACTATCCATCGTCGGCAGTTTTTAGGTAAATAATTGATGGGTTTCGATGTGATTTATACCGATATAAAAGCAGTAAATAACGGTTTTTTATCACAATATTACGAGCTTTCAATGTAGCAAACCGATATAGCTAACACAAGCGTTAGATGTAGGCTTGGTCATTAGCCTTTGATAGATTCGTTTTACACTTTTGCTATGATTTTGCGGCGCTTGCGCGTATTTGGTATAAATGCTTTAATGGAAAAATGGCCCAGATTTGTGTGGCGGCTGCTTTTTCTATACCTATGATTTTATATCTATGTCGTACCTGATTTTGTTAAACTACACACTCTCTCTAACACGGTGACAACTTGTCCTATGCCTATTGACTACCTTACGAATCCGCCAATTGGCGATGATGAAATGATGGCAGCCATCGATATTGGTTCCAACAGTTTCCATTTAGCTATTGCTCGTCTTGACCACGGGGAAGTGCGCAAAGTAGTCTCTATGTCTGAAAAGGTACAGCTCGCTGCTGGACTGGATGAGCATAAAATCTTGAGCGAGACAGCTGAACAGCGTGGTCTGGATTGTTTGAGTCGGTTTGTGGCGCGTTTGGATTCTGTACCGCCAGAGCGTATTCGTGTGGTTGCGACCAATGCTTTGCGCCAAGCCAAAAATGCCAATGATTTTATTTCTCGTGCCAATAAGATTTTGCCCAAGCCCATTGAGATTATCGCGGGCCGCGAAGAGGCGCGATTGATTTATTTGGGCGTCTCGCATACTAACGAGAGTAGTGATAAACGCTTGGTTATGGATATTGGCGGCGGTTCGACAGAGTTTATTATTGGTCAAAATTTCGATCCATTGTTGACTGAAAGTTTACAAATGGGCTGTGTTTCTTTTACCCAAAAATTCTTCGCGGACGGCCTGATTACTAAAGAAGCTTTTAATAGTGCGATTTCAGGTGCACGTAAAGAAGTCTTAGCGATTAACGGTCGTTATCAAAAGACGGGCTGGAGTAGCGTAGTTGGCTCAAGCGGTACAATCAAAGCAGTGCGCAATGTCCTAGTGTCAAAAGGTTGGGCTGATGAGCAAGAACGCATTACCTATAAAGGTGTCAAAAAATTAGAGAAATTGCTGATTAAGATTGGCAATATCGATGATATCGAGTTAGAAGGCGTCAAAGAACATCGTAAAGCTGTATTTCCTGCTGGTGTGGCAGTGCTGCGCGCGGTGATGAAGGTGTTGGGCGTTGAGACCATTACCTACTCAGATGGTGCGTTACGTGAAGGCGTTATGTACGATATGCTTGGTCGTTTTGCTAGTGAAGATGTGCGTGACCGCAGTGTATTAGCATTAATCAAGCGTTATTCAGGGGACAAAAAGCAAGCCAAGCAAGTGGTGAAAACCAGCCGTCATTTATTTGAACAAGTAAAAGATAAGCTTGCGCTGTCCAATGATGATTGCGACTTGCTCAGACGTGCTGCTTTCTTGCATGAGATAGGACTGGCAATCAGTCACAGTAGCTATCATAAGCACAGTGCGTATTTGCTGGAGTATTCTGATATTCCAGGGTTTTCGCAAGTCGATCAAAAACGCATGGCACAGTTGATGCTGAACCATCGCCGCAAGCTCAAAGCCGATATGCTAGAGCAGACTTGTCAGATTGGTGGTGATCAGTTGGTTTATCTCTGCTTATTGTTGCGCCTCGCCGTACTGGCACATCATAGCCGCAGTGATTATGCGCTACCAGAGCTAGAACTAAAGGTAGTCGCTGAAAACAGCTGGCAAATCACCTTAGCGGATAGCAGTGAGCATTATGCGTTCTTGCTCGCAGATTTGCGTACCGAGATTGACCAGTTTGCCAAATGGGGCGTACAGCTTAGCGTGATGGAGGCCGAGGCGTCTGAGGTGTTACCATTGTCAGTATCGAGTTAAAGATTAACGTAACAAAAGCAGTGCTGTCGATAATGTCATGCCATATAAGATGTGCTACTATAGCCTCTACTCAGTTTACAACTGTACTTTCATTATCTGAACACCGATAACGATATTATTCTTAAACATAAATACATTAAGTATAATGATTAAAGGGAAGCGTCTATGAGCACTGTCTGGGATAGTGTGCAGCTTGCACGACATGCCAAGCGTCCATTATTTATGGACTATGTTAATCAGCTTTTTACTGAATTTGATGAGTTGCACGGCGATCGTGCTTTTGCCGATGACAAAGCCATTTTGGGCGGTCTGGCACGGTTCAATGATCAACCTGTAATGGTCATCGGTCAGCATCGTGGTCGCAGTACTCGTGAGCGTATCGAGCATAATTTTGGTATGGCCAACCCTGAAGGCTATCGCAAAGTGATTCGCTTGGTCAAAATGGCTGAGCGTTTTAATATTCCTGTGATGACCTTTGTCGATACACAAGGTGCCTATCCTGGTGTTGGCGCAGAAGAGCGCGGTCAAGCGCAAGCGATTGCAGAGAGTATCGCGGTATTCTCTAGCCTAAAAGTGCCTATCATTGTCACTATTATCGGTGAAGGCGGTTCAGGTGGTGCATTGGCTATTGGCGTTGGTGACAAAGTCAACATGCTACAAAACAGTATCTATTCGGTCATCTCTCCTGAAGGCTGTGCTTCTATCTTGTGGAAAACGGCTGAAAAAGCACCAGACGCCAGTGAAGCATTGAAGTTAAACGCCATTAATCTATATCAAATGGGTTTGATCGATGCTGTTATTGATGAGGGTGAGGGCGCACATGTGCAGCCACAACCCGTTATGGAAGCTTTAAAATCACTGATCACTGAGCAGCTTGATGAAATCAAAGATTTGGGTGCTCAAGAGCGTTGTGAGCTCCGCTACGAAAAACTAAAGACGTTTAACTCAGAAGTGATGCTGCCTGCTTAATGATAAGCTTTTCATATTAGAGACTGAGTCTTAATGCTAAAATAAAACGTGTCATTCAATGGCGCGTTTTTTTATGTCCATTAGTTTGCTCATGAATTTATCTATCTAAAACTAAGGCTGATTATGACTAGCAGTGCTATCCTCACGCATCCTATTAGACCAATCAAAGATTTGCCGATTGATGAGACATTGGCAGATGCATTATTGGATAGTATGTCGGACTATAGTGAGCAGCTGCATGGTCGTCGCCTGTGGCTGGCTTGCAGTGGTGGGCGTGATTCATTGGCGCTTGCAGCGTTATGTGTGCAGCTCTATCGGCAAGGTAGCTTGCCCTGCTTACCGCAGCTGTTACATGTTGATCATGGTTTGCAAGCCGACAGTCAGCACTGGGCGACGCATGTCGCGAATTGGGCTAAGATTCAGCAGATACCTTGTCGCATCCTAAGAGCACAAGTGACAGGTCATGATGAGCAAGCCGCGCGTCAAGCCCGCTATAACGTCATGCGCGCGCATATCAATCAAGACGATGTATTGCTATTAGGGCATCACGCCGATGACCAAGCCGAAACAGTGCTGATGCGCTTGATCCAAGGAGCTGGTGTGAATGGTCTGTCAGGCATGCAGCCATGGCGAGTACAAACCCAGCATGGGCGACGCAATGTATTATGGCGGCCTTGGCTTACGGTGCGGCGCGCCACGATTAGTAATTATGCCAAGCGCTTAGCATTGCCTTATATTGATGATCCGACTAATGACAGCGGTGATAATGTCCGTAGCGGACTGCGCCGCGATATCATGCCAGTACTGGCAACTTATAACCCAAATGTCATCGATAATATTGCCCGTAGTGCGCAGCTATTAGGCGATGCACAAGCCACTGTCAATGCTCAAGCTGAGCAAGATATGCAGCAGACGGTCAATGAAAGCCTACAGTTGCCAGCTGCACAACGCGTGCTCAATATCGATACATTGCAATCATTACCTCTATATCGCCAGCGGCAACTACTGCATCATTGGTTGGGTCAAGACGAGCCATTACCGCCTGCTAAGCAGCTCGTCGATGACGTCTGCAACCTTACTCAGCGCAGCGACCATGATCACCAAACTGAGCTGTTTTGGCAAGGTCGCACGCACTCCTATACCGTTCGCCGCTATCGTCAGCAAATCTATCGTCAAAGCAGTGAATGGTTGTCTTGGTTAGATAGACCATTGATGGAGCAAGCGCAGACATTATCGTGTTTGGATTTGACAACAAATGACTCAGTAGACGGTGATTTTTTACTACTGACTGTTCGTCGTAGTGAAGACTATATCTGGCAGTTGCAAGTATATCCAGATGCGCTGGCAAGACTGATAGAAAGTCAGATAGGTGAGACAGCACTCAATGCAGTATTAAAGATAAAGCCATTAGATCGCAAGCAGCGTGTGCAGACAGCACTGGCGACACGTCCACAGGAAGGCAAAAAACTGTATCAAACCCTTGGTATTCCATTGTGGCTGCGAGAAAGCTTGATTGTGGTCAGCGTAGCGTTTCTAGATAAAGAAAACGCTAAAAATGAGATACCCATCCTATTATTATCGCCTTTTGATAGGTGGATATTGAAAAATGACTTCTCGATCAATACCAAAAGTCTAGGTAGTGATATCGATGATGTTTTTAAGAATGTTCTAAGACAAACGGATTAGATGAACTAAAATCATTTAGATAGTTAGAGGATCGGTATTTTTTATCATTTTAATATCTATTATTTTGGTGTTTTCATATATCTCCTCGTGACGCTCTGCACTCTGCTCAAAGCCATGTTTTTTATAAAAATTAATGGCGTTGATGTTGGTGTCTAAAACCCATAGATGAAAACGAGCTGCGGCATTAGCGGCTGTTATATCTTGCAATGAGGCTTTCATAAGCGCGCTGCCCATACCTTGATGTTGATAAGTAGGTAAAATATATAGCGTAGTGATTTCATAGCGCTCATCTTGAGAATGGTAACCGATGAAACCTGCAATGGTATTACCGTCTTGTGCTACCCAAACCTCTACTTCGGGTTGACGCAATATCTGTTCCCACATGGCTGTTTTTTTAGTCAGGTTATTTATCTCATTGATATAAGAGATGGGCAAAAGGTCTAAGTAAGTATCATGCCAACTATAGACATGTACTTTTGCAATATCTGAGAAGTCTTTTCGAGTGGCCTTACGAATAAAAAACATATTTGACACCTCAAAATATTTTATAAAAACTATTTCTCAATCTAACAGCTAAACCATGTCATAGTCGACGCCAGTTACGTGTTTCAACTAGGTTTACTACCGTTGTAGACGGCAGGAATTTATCAAACGATACTAGGAGCAGTATGATAAACTGAGTGTCGTTTTATATATCAGTATGTTACGTTGAATACTTTTAAATTTTGTGACTAGGAGACAAGTATGTCGGTATTAGATAATAAGAAAATCAGTTTTATTGGTGGCGGAAACATGGCGCAAGCGCTTATTAGCGGGCTTGTGGGCTGCGGCATCGAACCAAACCTCATCACGGTCGCCGATCCTAGCAGCGATATTCGTGAGCAACTAGCGGCTAAAGGTCTAAACACCGTTGACCCAATGGCGGATGCCAAATCTGCTGTGGTCGGTGCTGATATCGTGGTATTGGCAGTAAAACCACAAATGATGAAAGTGGTGGTTGGTGCTTTTGCTGATGCATTGGACAATCAGTTGGTCATCTCGGTTGCCGCAGGTTTGTCAACCGACCTATTGTCTAGCATGCTGGGTGGCTATAGTAATATCGTGCGCGCCATGCCAAACACGCCTTCGATGATTCAGATGGGTGCAACTGGCCTCTACGGTACAGATAATATCTCAGCCGAACAAAAAGCGTTGGCAACTGCGGTGATGGAAGCGTCAGGATTGGTCATGTGGGTCGATAACGAAGAACATATGCATGCTGTTACTGCCGTGTCAGGCTCAGCGCCAGCGTACATGTTTTACTTCATCGAATCGATGGTCGACAAAGGCATTGCGCTAGGACTAGATACCGAGCAGGCGTCGGCACTGGCACTGCAAACCATGATAGGTGCGGCAAAAATGGCGATGAATAGTGAAGATGCGCCTGCTGAATTGCGCCGCAAAGTGACGTCTCCAAACGGTACCACCCAAGCAGCCGTTGAATCTATGCAAGCCAACGAGATTGGTCGCCAAATCGGTGAAGCTATGCAAGCTTGTTATGATCGTAGCCAAGCGCTTAGTGAAGAGATGAGTAAATAGTTATTAGTTAGTAATTAATAAGTAACGACCCAAAAAGTAGGTCAGGCTAAACAGCTGACCTACATTGCATGATGATTCGCATCTGATAATGACAGTTGTCATCCTAAAATCTGTCAACAATGTCCCATTGAGTAGCCCTTCATGAACAACATATTATTTCAAGTTTTTGATCTGGTCACCACATTCGCTATGATGCTGGTGTTTATTCGTTTTATGCTGCAATTTGCAGGGATGGATGCGCGCAACCCGATGATTGCACCTGCCTATAAAGCGACCCATATCGTCGATGTGTTTGGGCGTATCTTCCCAACGGTCGGACAGGGACGTATTAGCATTGCGGCTATCGTTTTGATGTTTTTGATTCGTCTGATTGACATCTCTGGAAAAGCAGCATTGACGCATCAAGGGATTGCCCCTGTGCCGCTATTTTTCACTGGTACGATCAGCCTAGTGTTAGACTTTTTACGTATGTGTCGCTATTTGGTGATTGGGTCTATTATCGTCAGCTGGATCGTGGTGTTTACCCAATCACAGCATCCTATTATTGGTATTATTATGAGCTTAGCGGAGCCGATACTAGAGCCGTTTCGTCGTATTACGCCAAACTTAGGGATGCTTGATTTGTCACCGATGGTTGCCTTCTTTGTTTTTTATCTGCTTGAGATATTCATCGGTGGATTGGCTGCGAATTTCATGCCTATGTTGGGTTAAGCAATATTTTGCAGCAATAAATAAACCATGCATATTGTCAGATCTTTGACTAAAAAGGCGCACTATAAAATATAGAGCGCCTTTTTTATGTCTGCTATTGATGAACGTTAATACTTTATGTTGTTACTTTATAAAGACATTAAGAGTGGATAAAGCGATTGGGTATCAATTGCGCTTGAGTATCTTCAGGGTGCGGGTCGTCAGCCGCGCGCAATGTCTGAGTAATCCAACTATCTGCAGATTTTACCGCATCAATCAAATCATCTCCCATTGCCAAACGCCCAGCGATAAAGCTGGCAAGCGAACATCCTGAGCCGTGGAATTCACCATCTAGGCGCGGTAAGGTGCTCTTGTGTACCATCTGGCTCTCTATATATAAATACTGCTCGATATCACCGCTGTCAAAATCATGAGAGGTTTTTACCAACACCGCATGAACGCCCTGCGCGCATAGTTTTTTCGCACCACTATGTAAATCTTGCTCGCCGCTGAGCGCGCGCAATTCATGCGTATTGGGTGTGATCAAGGTGGCATAGGGTAGCAGCTGCCTAAACGCGCGCACCAGCGTCTTCTCATCGCCCAAGCTGCCACCGCTATTAGCGACTAATACAGGGTCCAATACAAACGGGGTATCAGTGCTTATTATTTGCTCAGCAAACAACTGGGTCAGCATGGCGATATTATCAGTGGTACCGAGCATACCTGATTTGATGGCTTTAACAGGCAGATCGTCAAGCACTGCAGTGGCTTGAGCTTTCACTAACGTTGCGTTACACGCTTCAAAGCCAAATACCTGCTGTGAGCTTTGGATCGTGACTGCCGTACAAGCAATGGCAGCATGCGCACCAGATTGACCGATGGCTTCAATATCCGCTTGTAATCCAGCGCCGCCTGAAGGATCCAATCCTGAAAAACACAGTACGACAGGTCGCATAATCACTCCTTTGAGGTATTTTATAATAAGTGATAAATACTATAGCCACCTACTACCAAAAAATCTATCTCAGTCTAGTACCTATAGATTAAGTATAAAATATCAGAAAAAATGAGACTGTTCTGAGTTATCAATTTAGCAGTGGCACTTTTCTGCAATATGGCGTAATTTTAAGTATTAAAAGGCGATAAAAGTATTTATATCGATAATTATGAGAAAAGCTGGATTAAATCGGTAGACAAGGCTTGCAATTCGTTTTGGCTTTGCTATAATACTCGCCCACGGCATAAGACGTATTGTTAGCATCAATACTATGTTTATAGATTTTTTATAGATGTCTTAAATCGTTAGGTGAAGTGGGTGAGTGGCTGAAACCAGTTCCCTGCTAAGGAACCATACGTGTAAGCGTATCGAGGGTTCGAATCCCTCCTTCACCGCCATTTATTCAGTTATTATTAGAGTAGTAACGCAGCATATTGCGTTAAACATTCTTAATAATTAAATCAAAAAATATTTTGTTTTTAATTAAAAAAGATGTTGACACAAGCGATATTATCTATATAATAGCCAACCTAATTTACTGAAATTGTTTTTAACAACTCGGTAAATGATTTGCAAAGTACGCGCTTGTAGCTCAGTTGGATAGAGCACTTGGCTACGAACTAAGGGGTCGGGAGTTCGAATCTCTCCAAGCGCACCATTTGCATAATCAACTAAATCAATCGCCTGTCTTATGACAATTGGCGATTTTTTTATGTCTGCAGTTTTTGTGTTTTAGCATTGTCTTTTGCTTAGTGACTTTAAGGATTTTGGTTTTGTGATTTTATATTGGCCACATCATAGCCATCCTATGTGATTAGGATGATTAGACAGTCATCTAGGATAATGTACGATAGACCAGTCATTTACGGTACAATAGCGTTACTATTCACTGCTTGCTATGAGCTCGTACCATGTCAAAAAGTTCCTCTAAACGCCCGTCAAAGTCTATTAGCAAATCAAAGCCGCAACCCAGCGCTTTTGCACAGCAAGATCCTAATGAAGAGCCCACTATTGCCAAGCCCATGGTTCGTGTCGTGGCCATTCTGTATGATGGCATGTTGATTCTGGCTTTACTGTTTTTGGTGGGTACGATATTGACCGTAGTTGGCACGCTGCTAACGATGGAGACGGGTACCGAGTCTTCACAGGCCCAGTCGCTACCACTTTGGTATCAAAATGCCATTATGACGCCGTCGTTTGTGCTGACACTGGTGGCATTTTATGGGATATTTTGGCGTCGTGGTGGTCAGACATTGGGGATGCAGACATGGCGGCTCAAAACTATCAATGATGCTGGGCAATGGCTCACGTGGGGGCAGTCGTTCAAGCGTATCTTGGCGGCTTGTTTGATGCCGTTACTCTTCGGCATTATCGGTAGTCTTATTGATGGGTCACGCGCCGCCCTATTAGCCAGCGCGTTTCTTGGATTGGTATTCAACTATGTTTTTTGTCTGTTTAACCCTCGCGGTCTCGCAGTACAGGATATGCTATCCAACACCATTACCCTAAAAATGCCAAAAGTAGCACATGAAGGGTTATGGCGTGGCTTTAGAAATCGTAAGAAAAAGTCTTAGGATTATACAATAGCCAGCAAGGCTCAAAACATACAAAAGTGAAAAATTATATACTAACGCTTTGAATCAGCCATGCAGTATAACCGACAAAGAAAAGCACCAACGAAGCGCCTGATGGGCGACCGAACTGGCGCTTCGTGGTAAAGGCAAACACACACAGCGCAACGAGTAATATCGTCAGTAGCCCCATTGCCATCACATCGCGCGATAAAATCACGGGATCAGCAGAAATAGGGGCAATGACCGTTGCTAGGCCTACGACCGCCAAGGTATTAAAAACATTCGAACCAATGATATTACCCAATGCCATATCGTGTTCGCCTTTACGCGCTGCTGACAAGCTTGATACCAGCTCAGGTAGTGATGTACCAACCGCCACAATCGTCAAGCCAATAATGAGCTCACTGAGACCCCATAGCGTTGCTAACTCAACGGCTCCCCAGACGATCGCCCGCGAGCTGATGACCAGCATCAGCATGCCAAGTAGTAAGCTACCAAGTCCACGCGCAATGCTTAGCTCTGTCTCATCTGGATCTGCGCCATCAGCAATATCATCTTCGTGCTCATGATAGCCTTCACGGATGCTTAGCACGATCTGTAGCCCCAATACGGCAAACAATAACACCAGTAATATGAGACCATCCGCTTGGCTCAACATGCCATCACGTAGCTGCCATGCGGCGATGGCGGTGATTAGCAGTAGTAGCGGCAGGTCACGCTTTACGATGCCTTTACGGATGATAATAGGGCTAATCAGTACGGTTGCGCCGAGTACCAAAGCAATATTAATAATATTAGAGCCATAAGCATTGCCCAAAGCCAGCTCAGGGCTACCTTCTAGCGCTGCCAACACTGACACCACCATTTCAGGCGCTGACGTGCCGATACCCAATATCAAAACACCGATTAAGAAACTCGGTACACTAAACTTTTTTGCCAGTGCTGTCGCCCCATCAATAAAGACATCGGCACTCCAAACCAAAATTGCTAACCCAATCAGTATTGCAATCACTGCCAACCACATCGGTATGTTTCCTTGTATCTGATGAGAAATATGAGTTTAATAGAGAAAAATCGCGTAAAAAAAGCCGAATCTTGATTTAGATTCAGCTTTCCCTTTAGCATCGAGATTTTTAGTAATAATAGCAGTTAATTCAAAGATGTAACTTTATGTTTATCTTAAATTTACCAAAACCTCACCATCCTGTCATATTAAGCAACCTGTACAGGAATGATATTTGCTGTGTCTTTAACGGTATTGTCTTCGTTGCAATAGACCAGTTTTGGCTGATACGTCGATGCTTCAACTTCATCAAAATGCGCGTAAGCACAAATAATGACGATATCGCCCAAATCTGCCATATGAGCCGCAGCACCATTCAATGAGATAATACCAGAGCCCGCCTCAGCACGGATAGCATAGGTGCGAAAGCGCTTGCCATTGGTCACATTATAGATATCGATAGATTCGTTTTCACGTAGACCAGCTAGGTCTAGTAGATCACCATCGATACCGCATGAGCCTTCATAGTGAAGCTCAGCATGGGTAACGCGAGCACGGTGTAATTTGCATTTAAGCATATTAAGTAGCATAGGTTGCTTCCTTAGCGTAACTGATATTAAATAACTAAATCAAAAGGTTAATGGGGACAAACCTGCCAAAATAAAAGGCTATCACCATAGAGGCAATATTTTATTCAGGTAATTTAAAGCCATTGATTTGTGAACGTGCTTTTTCGATATCACCATCTAGCAATAGTGGGAGCGCGTCAAAAGCCGCACTTAACGCGCTGTCAATGGCGATTTGCTCATCGGGAGACGCTTTTGAGAGCACATGTCCACTGACTTTAGATTTGTGACCAGGATGGCCGATACCCACACGCAGACGATGAAAGTCATTACCGATATGCGGCGTAATATCACGCAGGCCATTGTGACCACCGTGACCACCGTCGGTTTTGAGCTTAATGCTACCAGCTGGAATATCGAGCTCATCATGAGCAATCAATAACTCGTCGTTTTTGATGCCATAAAAATTTACCATAGGCACGACTGACTGACCAGATTTATTCATAAACGTCAGAGGCATAAGTAAACGCACATCAGAGCCATGAATGTGCCCACGTCCTGTTACCCCATGAAATTTTTTGTCAGGGGAGAGCGTAATGTTGAACTGCTGCGCCAAATGATGGACAAACCAAAATCCGGCATTATGACGCGTAAACATATACTGCTGACCAGGATTACCAAGACCGACAATAAGCTTTATGGCCATAAAAACACCCTGCTTAAATTTGATAAATAAGGATAAGGTTTGAAATATCGATAGATAGTATATTCTCAAACCTTACTTACAAAAACAGCAGGAGATTTCAAATCACCTGCTGTCTTCTTAACTAAACGAGTCTGTCACTACATAGCGCAATATGAGTCGCTACCTAGACATAGTATACTACTCGTCGTCTTTGCTTTCTTCAGCATCAGCGTCGTCGTTTTGCTCAGTTGCTGGTACTTCATCAGCATCAACGTCGTCAGCATCTTCGTCAACTTCTTCAACCGTTGGTGGCTGCATGTTAACGATAGTACGGTCATGGCCGTCTTCTAGCTCAAGCTCATGAATCACAACGCCTTCAGGAAGTTTGATGTCTGATAGACGGAACAAATCACCGATTTCCATACCAGATACATCTACTTCTAGATATTCAGGTAACTGTGATGGTAAGCAGATAACTTCGATATCAGATACTAGGGTAGATAGTACACCAGCAGCAGCTGTACCTGGCGCTTCTTCACGACCAACAAAATGCACAGGAACGTTCATGTGGATTTTTTGACCTTTTACAACGCGCTGGAAGTCAGCATGCATTGGGAAGCCTTTAGCAGGATGACGCTGCAAGTCTTTGATAACGGCTTGATGCTCGGTACCGTCAACATTGATGGTCAAGATGTGTGAGAAAAATGCTTCAAACTCAAGTGCTTTTACTAGCTCGTTGATTTTGATAGAGATCGCTGTTGGCTCTTCATTACCACCATAGATGATAGCAGGAACTAGGTTCTGCTTACGTAGGCGGCGGCTCGCACCTTTACCTTGGGTTTCAGCAGAACGATCAGTAGCGTTTAGTTCAAAATGATTATTGCTCATGGATATAATCCTATAAAAAGAATGATGAAGTGTCTGGTCATAAAAAAGTGGATTTGCGACCAATCCACTAATACGTGATGAGAGCTAATATCTATCGTTGCGTATAAATGACACAACTATCGATGTTAGCCATTTGCTTATAACAATGATTTTTATAGTAAAAATTACCACAATAGCCATTATTATTCAGCATGATCAGCACTTTTGATAATGCTGGCCTGATTGAATAAAACAAAAGGTCAGCACAGGCGCGCATTATACGGGATTTTGTAGTAATAATAAAGACCTACGCAAAGTACCTACATAAAAATAGCGCCAAGTACTGATACTTGACGCTATTCTTTTTATTACTAAATTTTTGTTGTCACCACAATGCTATTAAAATTTATAGCAATGACTGTCTCATATTAGGCATCAAACATCGCACTAATAGATTCTTCATTATTAATACGGCGTAAGCTCTCAGCAAGCATTGGCGCGATACTGACCTGACGGATTTTGCTACAGGCTTTTGCTTCAGCTGATAATGGAATCGTATCGGTCACAACGACTTCGTCTAACGCAGATTCGCTGATGTTTTTGAGTGCATTACCTGATAGGACAGGGTGAGTGATATAAGCTAAGACGCGGCGTGCGCCATTTTCTTTTAGTGCTTCGGCGGCTTTACATAATGTACCAGCCGTATCGACCATATCATCAACGATGACGCAGTCACGGTCACGCACATCACCGATGATGTGCATCACTTGTGACTCATTGGCACGGGCACGGCGCTTATCAATAATTGCCATGTCGGTATCGCCTAACTGCTTGGCCATTGCACGGGCACGAACCACGCCGCCAACATCAGGTGAAACCACCATGATATTGTCATAATCTTGTTTTTGTAGGTCGTTTAGGAGTACTGGCGTGCCGTAGATGTTATCTACAGGGATGTCAAAGAAACCCTGAATCTGATCTGAGTGCAAATCAACAGTCATTACGCGATCGATACTGACGATGTTTAACATGTCAGCGACCACTTTAGCCGAGATAGGTACACGAGCTGAACGCGGGCGACGATCCTGACGAGCATAACCAAAATACGGCATGACAGCCGTGATACGGCCAGCACTAGAGCGACGCAAGGCGTCCGCCATCATCATGATTTCCATCAAATTGTCGTTGGTCGGTGCACAAGTAGGCTGCATGATAAACACATCTTTACCACGTACGTGTTCTTTGATTTCCACGGCAATTTCGCCATCAGAAAAACGCGTGATGTCAGCTTTACCAAGAGGTATATGAAGGTGATCGGCTACGGTTTTTGCTAATTCTGGGTGGGCATTGCCCGTAAAAATCGCCAAATAAGGCATGACAGAAGTCCTATTGATTGACTCAAGCAGCGACCGCTAAGCAGTGACAAACTGCTCAAATTAAGAAAAGAGTGGTGAAAAAGATTGAAGACTACTATTACAGTAAAAAATGGCAGGGGTAGCTGGACTCGAACCAACGGATGTCAGGATCAAAACCTGATGCCTTACCAACTTGGCTATACCCCTGTAATGTCTAGGCTATGAACAACCGAAAGCTAATAGCGACTAATAGTCATTCTTAGAATGGTGTCACGACCTGTCAGTTATCTTATAAACGATTGAGCCGTCTAAAACATAACTTTTCCCTAGCGGTGTTCATTGCGAACTATACCGAAACTGGGATAACGTTGTCAATGACAATAGCATAAGAGGTCATTTATAAACCGCTTATACTCAGTGTATTTCTAACGCTTCGTACTAAAAAATGGCAGGGGTAGCTGGACTCGAACCAACGGATGTCAGGATCAAAACCTGATGCCTTACCAACTTGGCTATACCCCTATTGTGGCGACCTATTATAAGTAAATTTTCAGATTTTGCAAGTCATTTGCGGCTTTTTCTGGGATTTATTCTTAATTTATCAAGGACGGTATGATTTCGATAGGTATATGGTGAAAGTTGGTGATAAGGATTGATATCTTACCTGTATTCTCTTGTAGGGCTATATGAGTGATCTTGAGACTAGTGTGTCTGGCACGAGATTTCCAAAATAGTCTTATATGTTCCGAGGAGTAGCGTAAGGCTCCACTGTATGCAACAGCTTGAGCAATGTAGCTAAGAACTCACTTTTCTTTATTTTTGAGGTGATAGTATTATTACCATCAAAAAATTTCCCAAAAAATATCAGATATTCATCTTCTTGGTAAACGTAAAATAGAGATTTGTTAGTAGATAAGTCGTAGAACAAAAAGTTATCTCTCTCACTACTGCTATCGTAAACGCCAGTTTCAGTTTCATAAAAAATATCGTGTAGCTTGCTTAGTGGCGTATTGATCAAGCTTTTATTTAGGTGAAATTCGCCATTAGTAATCAGCTCTATTTCTTTTTTAATATTGTTAACAAGTGGAAACGCAGAATAATTATTATCTTGATAACTGATGTTTACTGAGTTCACAATAATATCCATCACTATGAATGGCTTTTCCATTTCATGTATTTTAAAAGCAATAGTTTTTATATTTCCGAGAGTGATCATATTTTGCTCTTAAATGCTTTAGGCTTGGTAGTATTTGCGGCGCTTACCTTTTCACCTATCTATAAAAACTTGCGCAGTTACAAACTCCCCACCACATACCCCGAACAAGGCGCACCTTCAACCCACTTCGCCAATAGCTTTCTATCAGTGGCAATACTTGCATCTAGCGGTAAAAATACTGCACTACCTGAGCCAGTCATGCGTGCGGTACTCATTGCCTGCGTCTCCAACCCTTGCAAATAATTCAAAGCCTCTGCAACAGCAGGAGCGAGGCTTGTCACTACTGGCGTAAAGACATTGTGATAAGGCGTATTCAAATTTTGAACATAATCATTGGATTGATTTTTAATCGTATCAATCGATAGAGGAGTGATATCTCGCTGTAGTTTGGGGTGGGCGAATAATTTGGCAGTATTAACATGCGCATCAGGCGTTAAGACTAAATACTGCTGGTCAGGTAAATTGATGGCAGTCAACGCTTCACCAATACCCATCGCAATGGCATCTTGCCCAAAGATAAAGATTGGCACGTCTGCGCCTACCTTTGCACCAATTTTTATCAGCTCATCACAAGTAAAGTTAAACTGCCAAAGCTCATTGAGCACCAGCATAGTCGTTGCGGCGTTGGATGAGCCACCGCCCAATCCTGCGCCCATTGGCAAATGCTTGTCTAAAGTGACAGTAACTTGTGCCAACTGCTCAGGCAAAGTATCTGACTGTATAGCAAAGGCTAGCAATGCGCGCGCCGCTTTAAAGATTAAGTTGTCTTCTATATTAGTAGTTATCGCCTCGGCACCAGCTAATACCAATAGCTGATGACAGAGGGTGTTGGCATCTGCTTTATTAGCAGCCGTTTGCATCACAGCATCATCCATGAGTGAAAAATGCAAATAATCACCCCAATCAAGCAGGCGAAACACCGTTTGCAAATTATGATAGCCGTCATCACGCTTGCCTGTAATATGCAAAAATAAATTAATTTTTGCAGGGGACAAACGCGTAATAGTAGAGTCAGATGCTTCGGCTATGTTTTTAATCATGTTTTTTCATCATAAGGTACAGTCATAAACGACTATGGTAATGAGCAATACTGGCTGATTTTTCAGTGGTGATACACTAGTAATGACGGACTAGTGATTAATCGTCATCACAACTTTATTGCCTTGTGGCTGCACCGCACTGATTTTACTCGGGAGTTTGTCATTCCCTTTATAAGTAAAGCTGGCACTCCAGTCGCCATTGACTGAGCTTACCAATCGGTTTTGAGCATCTAGCTGCGGGGCGCTATCTGAAGGCGCTGGGCGACCAGAGATCCAGTAAGGCATTTGCGAGATAGGCGCTTGCCAGCCAGTGGCTTTTTTGAGCAAGGTTTCAGGGTCATCAGCAGTCAACGTGCCCGTTTTTTCGCTGACTAGCGTCGCCGTTTGTCCATTATATTCAATGTTGGTCTTACCAATACCAAGTGCACCAATCAATTCAATAGCAAAGCGATCGTTTTCTTGTCCCCATGCATAAAACGCACTACCGCCTTGGGTACCTGAGGTGTCATTAGCAGGTGTTGTCACCCCAATTTTACCCGTGATGTTAAAGCTCTCTAGCTTTTTGGGCTGATCAGCGTTTTGACCTTGCATCGTGGTTGGTTGGTTGGTCGCATTAGCTGTTTTTAGTGACTGACAGCCAGAGGTGATCACCATCGTAGTCGCTATCGCAGTAAGCAAAGCCAGTTTGTTTGGTTTATAAGACATCGTTGATGCTGACATAATGTGCTCTCAAAATGGGAAAATAGACAGGTTAACAAAGATATTAGCTTAAGGGCTATTTGTTGCTCGGTTATGCACGGCTGTTAGCTTCTTATACGTCCCTTGTAATTGATAAGTGCTGTGTAACGTGTCAAGCCTAATGGCATCATGCCGCAACAGCTATTTTGAAAAACCAATATCAATATAGCTGTATGCTGTCATTGATATTGTGTTGTCCAAAGGAGAAGCGCTGTTGCAAGTCTGCGAGTAGTGCTTCGACTTTTTCGTTATTGCCGAGACCCTGATAAGCACGCAGTAATAGAGTGCCTGAGCGCAGGGTTGGGAGCACATCGTAAGGCGTTTGTAGATAGTCGATGACTTGCTTATAATTTTCTTTGGTCAATGCATTACCCGCCAGTACATTGAGAGCTTGCAGGTGAAGGTCATTATCATAGCGCGGGTCGTCATAGCGAATTTGGATAATTGCTGTGGCGAGTGCCAGACCTTGTTCGGAGCTACGCTCGTTGGCCAATAGCAACTGTGCATAACTGAGCTGATAGGATAAATTGGTAGGATCGAGCGCCTGCAAATGGTTAAGGAGCGTACGCTTGACAACATAGTCGCTTTTGTCATCTAACAGTTGGACACGGGCAAAGAGTAACATCTCATTATCAGGATATTTACGAGCGGCCCGCGTCAATAGACGTAAGGCTTCTTCTGATTCATTTTGCTGCCACAAAATATCGGCTTGCATCACAAAGGTGTCAGGGGCGAATACCGTAAAGTCTTTGCGTAGCTTTTCTAAAGTAGTAATGGCGGCGTCGACGTCGTCATTGAGCAATTCAAATGCGACTACTTTGCGACGTGCTTCTAATACTAAGTCTTCTTGCATCACGCCATTGAGATAGTATTTGGCTTTATCAAACTGCTGCTGACGCTCAGCACTGATACCGAGATAGTAATAAGCTTGGTCAAGGTAAGCGGGGTTTTTGGCAAGCATATTGAGTAGATCATCTGCGCTCGCATATTCTTCGATATCCAAGCTCACTAGTGCTGCTAGCAAGGTAATCTCAGCATCATCGTTAAAGCGGCTGTGGGCTTCGAGCAATAGTTTCCAAGCTTGGTCGCTTTGTTTTAAGTCTAATAAGTAGCGAATCTCGTACAGGTACAAACTTTTGCTATCAGGATTGCGCAAGCGTGCTTGGCTTATATAGTTGACCACGGTTTCTGCTGTAACGATTTTGCGCAAAATATCAGCCTTTAAGGTAATAAAAGGCACATAATCAGGCTGGCGCTCTAGCGCACGGTTAATATGCACGATAGCGATTTCGGGCTCATTGAATTGGTAAAGTAAACCGGCCTTTAATACGGATAGTGAGGCATTTTGCTCGCTATCTAGTGGCTGCAAAGCGGCGAGCAGCTCGCGTTTGTCATCGTCATTGTTGGGATAAATACCGATAAGGATTTCGCTCAAATCCGCACGCGGATCGTAACGCAAGATGCGGTTTAAGGTTTCGCCAGCTAAGATATAGTCGTGTGCCCGTAGTGCCAAATGCGCCACATAAAACCAAGCAGGTACATGATCAGGATTCTGGTCTTGCCATGATTTCGCAAATGCTAATGAATCCTCAACCCTTTCATTACGCAGTGATAGAGTCAGTGCCCTCTCAAAGACCGCTGTGGCATCTTCTTTAAAAGATTGTTGCTTATAGATTGTAATCGCACGTTGTTTGTCATCACGATCCGCAGCAAATTCTGCATCTAATAGAGCATATAAACTGGGTTCATTGAGTTCAGGCTGCCATAAGCTAGCTGGCGCTAGACCATCAATGTTTTTCACGCTATCTGTCATTTGGCTGTTTTTATGAACAGTCGTGCTGATAGAGGTGCTAGAAATAACGTTGTTATTTACCCCATTATCGCTAGTAATGACTGATGCTCGTGGCGTTTTTGTGGCCAACTCTGTATCAGCATGGCTGGCATGCGCAGGTACGGCAAGGCATAAACAGACGGCCAATGACAACGCTAGCTTATAACGCTGGCACAAACGATCAATAACGACCTGCAATAAAGCGCGGAGGCTAGATTGCTCGTTATAAAGAGGTTGTGATCTAGATAATGATCCAAAAAACATCATAGATAGCCGTGTTCGCCCATGGTTTACCTACATAGCTGAGGCAATTTTATTTTAATCATTTCAAATCAAATAGTGGTAACGAGTACCCATGACAAACATTATAAGAGCAGATGAACAGTATAAACAATAGCATCCGTGTTACTCATGTCTGAGCAATCATCATTCTATTGATACGCTATGACGGATACTTGTTTTAAGCATGAGTTATTTTGCTAGGACTTTTATACAAATAGCCATGCTCATCAGAATACTGTGGAAATATAACAAGTTAAGCGACGCTAAGCGAATGATTTATGGTTGTCTTAGCGACCATTTGCCAAAACACATCCATTGATTTTATCAATCATATCGGTAGTTGATTTGTTACATTTGCGACCAGATACAGAGATATAGCTATCATAGATGGGTGAGTGTTAATTAACGCCAGCAATAATGATATAATAAGCGGTTTTTAGGGTCTTCCTTTCAGCGCTGTCGTCAAAAACTGTCTTTTAAAAATAATGAGATAGCGTGGGTGAGCAGCTGAGCGGCATGTTTATGGTCTATCAATAATGAGATTAGTGGTCATTGGGGTCAATCACAAAACTGCACCAGTCGCTCTGCGAGAGCGCTTGGCGCTGGTGGGTGACGATGTGAATGTCGCGCTTGAGCAAATAGAGTCCTTCACGGATGGCAGTGTGATTGTCTCTACTTGCAACCGTACTGAGATTTATGCACTTGTGCCGCATACTTTGACCCCGCACCACTCACACGCATCAAGTTCGGCAGTCAATGAGCAGACAGACCACGCCATCTCTCATAATGATTTTAGTAGCAGTGCTCATGTCACATCAAGCATGATCAGCGCTCATATTCTCAAGATCAAGACGTGGCTCGCTGAATTCAAACAGCTCCCACTCGCAGATATCGATCCTTATCTCTATGTGCACCGCGACACGCACGCATTGACCCACTGGCTAAGAGTCGCAGCGGGGCTGGACTCTATGATATTGGGGGAGCCGCAAATACTCGGTCAAATCAAGCGCTCTGTACATTTGGCACAAGAGCAAAAAGTATTGAGCAATCAGCTCGGTTGGATCGTTGATCAAGTGTTTGCCGCTGCCAAACGAGTACGTAATGAGACGCAAGTGGGTGCACAAGCGGTATCTCTGAGCTTTGCGGCGGCCAAATTGGTCACGCAGATATTTGATGACTTGCCCAGTCGTACGTTATTGGTCGTCGCGGCAGGTGAGATGAATCGCTTGGTTGCCACCCATATCGCTGGTCTTGGCGTCGGTCGAGTGATTATTTGCAATCGTAATCCTGAGCGTGCTGAGGCATTGGCGGCTGAGTTACGTAGTCCCAATCGTCGTATAGACGTGAGACCCTTGCAAGAGTTGTCACAAGTATTGGCAGAAGCCGATATTGTCAGCAGCTGTAGTGGCAGTATGGATTTATTGATTGATAAAACCATGACCATGCAAGCGCTTAAGCGTCGCCGTTATCAGCCAATGCTGATGATAGATTTGGCCGTACCACGTGATATTGACTCAACCATCAGCCGCATTGATGATGTTTATCTGTATTCTGTTGATGATTTGCAGCATGTGATTGCCGGTAATATTGAGCAGCGTCGGCAAGCGGCGGTCGATGCGGAACTGCTAGTCAGTCAATTGGTCGTTGAAATAGATCGCCGCTTTCAAGTTCGTCAAGTGGGTAAAGACATCCAGCAGTACCGTACCTGTACTCAAAATCAAGTAGATAAGCTGCTGCATGAGTCCATTGCCAAGCTGCAACAAGACGACGTCAGTCCAGAAGACATTCTCATTGAGCTGTCACGGCGCCTGACCCAAACATTGACACATGCACCATCCAAACTCATGCGTAAAGCCGCCCGCGAAGGTGATAGCGATTTGCTAGATTTTGTGGTGTCTGGGCTACAGGATGCCCATCGCGGACGTTAATGTTCTCATAGCGTCGATCAACGAACACTTACCAATAAAACGCTAATCGCGCAAGCCGTATCAGTGCCTGAGCGTATCGTTGTCAACCTCTGGTATCAGTGCTACTATCAAATCTTATAGATGATTTGGGTCAAGACAGTTTGGCTTAAAATAGAGTGCTGAGACTCGCTCATGTTGTGACTATAATGTGACTAGAAATAGTTTCGCCCTATATTTATAGCCCTCATTAATGTTTATTAGAATCAGTGCGTTTACATATCATGAATCTTAAGCATTGATATCAAAACAACACATGACCTCATCATCAAAGACAATAGTAGTGCTCTAACCTGCTATCTCGTCAAACTTATATTATCTTCATCATTTTTCGCTATCAGTACTCGTTGATACCAATCATCTATGGTACTTAACGATATTAGTATCTATATTATTTCTTATCCCAATATTGCGGTACGAAGAATTAAGAGACAGTCATCATCTAATCATATACTAGGAGTGTTCAATGCCTGCATTACGTCAAGATATCGATCCAAACGGCTTATTAGAGTATTCAGTGGTTTACACCGATCGCGCGCTGAACCATATGTCAAAGGCCTTTCAGCAAGTAATGAACGACTTATCTAGTGATCTAAAATCTGTCTACAACGCGGATGCCGTGGTGATTGTGCCTGGCTCTGGTACTTATGGTATGGAAGCGGTCGCTCGCCAGTTGGCAAATGACGAAGATTGCCTGATCATTCGTAATGGTTGGTTCAGCTATCGTTGGACGCAAATTTTAGAAAAAGGCAAAATTGCCAAATCCTCAACCGTGCTCACAGCCAATCGTACCGAAGATAGCGAGTCACCAAAGCCGTTTGCACCAGTCGATATCGATACGGCGGTGGCTAAGATTAAAGAAGAGCAGCCAGCAGTGGTATTTGCGCCGCACGTCGAGACCTCATCAGGTATGATTTTGTCAGATGACTATATCAAAGCGTTGAGCGCGGCTGTGCATAGCGTCGGCGGCTTACTGGTTATCGACTGTATCGCATCAGGCTGTGTCTGGTTAGACATGAAAGACTTGGGTATCGATGTACTCATTAGCGCTCCGCAAAAAGGTTGGAGCAGTACACCAGGCGCTGGTCTGGTTATGCTAAGCGATGCGGCTGTCAAAAAAGTAGACAGCACCGAGTCTGATAGCTTCAGTATCGATCTAAAGCAATGGCTAAACATCATGCGCGCCTACGAAAATGGTGGTCATGCCTATCATGCGACGATGCCCACAGACAGCTTACGCCAGTTCCGTGATGCGGTTAATGAAGCCAAAGTCATTGGTTTTGATAAGCTATGTGAGGCGCAGTGGACGCTCGGCAAGCGTATTCGTGACGTACTAGAAGCTAAAGGTATCGAGAGCGTTGCGGCTGAAGGCTTTCAAGCGCCTGGTGTTGTTGTGTCTTATACCGATCGTGATGATATCCATAAAGGTAGCGCTTTTGCGGCAGCGGGTGTACAAATCGCTGCTGGCGTACCCTTAAAAGTAGGCGAGCCTGATAGCTTCAAGACCTTCCGTTTGGGTCTGTTTGGCTTAGATAAATTAACCGACATCGATGGTACAGTCACGCGTTTTGAGTCAGCACTGGACGAAGTATTAAGCCAGTAGTCGTGATTAAGAAACCTTTTAAAATGAGACCGCTACCTTTATAAGTCGTTCTGAAGACGCTTTTATCATCATAAAATACTGAGCCGTTATTATAATCATACGCGCTCAGTATTTTTTTACCTTTTCATTATGTTTTATAATATAATGTATTTATATAAATCGAAATTAAGCAAATACCTAATACACTTGAATGAGTAGTCCGTTATGAGTATACAAATAGACTGGCAGGCATTCACACCGATCTCCTTAGTCGGTGGTCTGATGCTAGGGGTGGCGACAGTTATCTTACTGCTCGGCATTGGGCGTATAGCCGGTATCAGTGGTATTTTTTCAAGCTTGCTAAAACCCAAGCGTGTAGAGATGTGGCAGGTACTGTTTATATTGGGTTTGGTCATATCGCCGGTGCTGTACGGGCTAGCAAGACCGCTACCTGATGTAGCGATTAGCAATTCTTTGCCGCTGTTGATTACCGCAGGGCTATTGGTGGGCTTTGGCACGCGTCTGGGCTCAGGCTGCACGAGCGGACATGGTATCTGCGGTAATGCACGCCTGTCTCCACGCTCACTGGCGGCAACCGTCACCTTTATGCTGTTTGGTATTGTGACCGTATATATCGGTCGTCATGTACTAGGGCTACTATAAATGCTCAATGGCAGATTGCCATGAGATTGCTAGTAGTAGCACTAAAGCGCGCACGATATATGATAGTTAATAAAAGATAATAATAGCGAGATACGACGATGCTAAAAAATATAATCGGATTGCTGGCAGGGTTACTGTTTGGATTTGGGTTACTTGTGTCAGGTATGACCGATCCTGTAAAAGTACAAGGGTTCTTAGATGTGTTTGGCGCATGGGATATCTCCCTTGCACTGGTGATGGGTGGTGGTTTGTTTGTTGCATTTTTTGGTGTGCTGTTGGCCAAACGTCAGGAGAATAGCTGGATTGGCACGCCCATTGACATGCCAAGCAAAACCGTCATCACCAAACAACTGATTATCGGTGCCATGTTGTTTGGTATCGGCTGGGGACTGGTGGGTATTTGCCCGGGGCCAGGTATCGTCTTACTTGGGACGGGTCAGTGGCAAGCGTACGTGTTTATCCCTGCGATGATCATAGGGATGCTGGTCTATCAGTGGTTTGAGCCAAAAATTGGCTAATTAAATAATTTGAGCATTAAAAAAGGTCAGCCACGTATATGTGATTGACCTTTTTTATAGATGTTAGTTGATGACATGACTTAATGTATTTTTAGATCACTTAACACTGGCAGTGACTTTGGGCGTTTCATGTGCCAATGATTTGGCCGCTTGGCGTAGCTCAAACTTTTGAACCTTACCCGTACTGGTTTTTGGAATTTCCGCAAAGACAATATATTTCGGTACTTTAAAACCTGCTAAGTGCTGACTACAGTGCGCCATTACCGTATCGCGTTGCAAGGTGCTGCCTTCATGAATCTCGATAAAGGCGACCGGCACCTCACCCCATTTATCATGTGGCGCGGCGACGACTGCACAGCTCTCAATCGCGGGGAGCTTGTATAAGACATTTTCGACCTCGATACTAGAGATGTTCTCACCGCCTGAGATGATAATGTCTTTAAGCCTGTCCATAATTTTGATGTAGCCGTCAGGGTATTTGACACCCAAATCCCCCGTGCGGAACCAGCCATCAGCGAATGCCTCTTCGGTGGCTTTGCGGCTTTTTAGATAGCCTTTCATCACCATGTTGCCACGTAGCGCCAGCTCACCCATGTCTTCCCCATCAGCGGCAACTGGCTCAGTCGTGCCTTGTTTAAATACCTCAAATCCTGCCATCAAGTGAGAAGTCATGCCTTGGCGTGATTTCTTTTGGGCGCGGCTAGCGACATCAAGATCATTCCATGCTTCTTGCTCTGCGCAGACCGTCACTGGTCCATAGACTTCGGTGAGACCGTAGACGTGAGAGATATCAAAGCCCATCGCTTCCATTGCTGCTAGCATGGTTTCAGAGGGTGGTGCCCCAGCGACCCAGCCTTTGACGGTATGCGTAATGGCTTCTTTATACTCGGGTTTGCCACCTGCAATCATATTGTGGACGACTGGCGCAGAACAGTAATGGGTCACTTGATGCTTTGCAATCAGTTGCAATATCAAATCAGCATCAATTTTACGCAAGCACACATTGACCCCAGCACGTTCGGCGATGCTCCACGGAAAACACCAGCCATTGCAGTGAAACAGCGGCAACGTCCACAGATACATTGGGTGCTTTGGCATGTCCCAATCTAAAATGTTCGACACTGCATTGAGCGTAGCACCGCGATGGTGATAAACGACGCCTTTGGGTTTGCCTGTTGTGCCAGAGGTATAATTCAGCGCAATCGCGTCCCACTCGTCTAATGGCATTTCCCAATTATCCAGACTGTCTGAGCTGGCGACTAATGCTTCATAGCTCATCTGCCCAAACGGCTCGACATCAATAGCATTATCGGTCGCGTGAATGACAATTAGGTTTGGAAAAGTCTCATCGATAATCTCGGCGTGGTCAGCAAACTCACTGTCTAAGATAAGAACCTTTGCTTCTGAATGCTGCAAACAAAAGGTAAGTGCATTGATATCGAGACGCGTGTTTAGGGTACAGAGTACGCCGCCTGACATGGGTACGCCAAAGGCACATTCGACCATTGCAGGTGTGTTTGGCAGCATGACGGCGACTGTATCATTTTTATCAATACCCAGTTTGCGTAAGCCATCCGCCAATTGACGGCAGCGCGTATAAGTTTGTTGCCACGTCTGAGTGAGGTTGTTGTGCGCAAGATCATCGTAAATGATCGCAGTCTTATCAGGATAAACGTGAGCGCTGCGGATGATAAAGTCAATAGGAGTAAGCGGTTGATAATTGGCGGCGTTTTTGCCGAGACCAGTATGAAAATCTGTCATGATGATAATCCTTTATCGTATTTTTATAACGCGTCAATAGGGTAACGCAGCATCGTAATTTAACACAGAAAGGGGTTAGAATAGTCGATGTTTATCGATTAATGTATTATTCTGTGAGGAGTAATTTATAAAATATCCGTCTCATCATAAACAGTCGTTTTAGAAGTTTAGAGCGGTTTAATGATACTCACCTAACCATACGCCACAAGTCAACGTTATAGCCAGCGCCTTTCATTATAATTATTCATATAGTGCTCACTCATCAGTCGTTTGTCTGCATAGCTGGCGATAATAGCGGTGTGTTACGATACCAGTAACGCTAAATCCTGTAGCACCACTATTTCTACAAAGCTATTTTTAAGAAGCCGTCTCAAAACCATTCATAAGGAAAATGATATGACCGCCAGCCGTTCTGCCAATACGATCGAAACTGCCAGCACTAACGAATATTATCCGCATTTATTTGAGCCATTGGACTTGGGTTTTACCACGCTAAAAAACCGCATGGTCATGGGCTCTATGCACACAGGACTCGAAGACCGTTTTTATAATTATGGCAAGCTAGCGGCGTATTTTGCAGAGCGTGCTCGTGGCGGAGTGGCAATGATGATCACAGGTGGTATCTCACCGAACCGCGAAGGGTGGTTGTTGCCTGCTGGCGGCACGATGAATACCAAAGCTGACGTCATCAATCACCAGCGCGTCACCCGTGCTGTGCATAAGCATGACAGCAAAATCATCATGCAGATATTGCACAGTGGTCGCTATGGCTATCATCCTTTTGCGGTATCCTCCAGCCCAATCAAATCGCCAATCTCGCCGTTTAAACCGCGTAAGATGAGCATCAAAAATATCGAGCAGACGGTCAAAGACTACGCTCGTTCAGCGCGTCTTGCCAAACAAGCAGGCTATGATGGTGTCGAGATCATGGGCTCTGAAGGCTACTTACTCAATCAATTCTTATCGCGTCATGTGAATAAGCGCAAAGACAGTTATGGTGGCGATATTCAAGGTCGCATGAAGTTTGCCGTTGATGTGGTTAAAGCCGTTCGTGAAGCTGTTGGTGAAGACTTTATTATCCTATTCCGCCTGTCAGTCATCGATTTGGTCAAAGACGGTAACGTCATGGATGAAGTCATCACTGTGGCAAAAGCGCTAGAAGCAGCGGGCGTGACCATCATGAATACGGGCATCGGCTGGCATGAAGCGCGTGTCCCGACTATCGTGACTAGCGTACCACGCGCGGCCTTCGTTGATTTCACCGCTGAGATCAAAAAACATATCAGCATCCCGATGATGGCGGCCAACCGTATCAACATGCCAGACACGGCAGAAGAAATCATCGCTGCGGGTCAAGCTGACATGATTCAAATGGCGCGTCCATTCTTGGCGGATGCACACTGGGTCAATAAAGCCAAAAACGGACAGACAGATCGCATCAACACCTGTATCGCTTGTAACCAAGCGTGCCTCGATCATACCTTTGAAAACAAACGCTCGACTTGTCTCGTCAATCCGCAAGCCTGTTATGAGACTGAACTGGTTTATAAGAAAACCAAAAAACCGAAAAAAGTCGCTGTCATCGGTGGCGGTGTCGCTGGTATGTCAGCCGCTCATGTCGCGGCCTTGCGCGGTCATGAAGTGACTTTGTTTGAAGCCAAAGACGTTTTGGGTGGACAGTTTAACTACGCCAAAGTTATTCCGGGCAAAGAAGAATTCTTTGAGACCGTTCGCTACTATATCAATGAGCTTGAGCATTTAGGCGTTGAGATCAAACTCAATACTTTTGTGGATAAAGACATGCTGGAAAAAGCCAAGTTCCATCATGTCATTGTCGCAACGGGCGTCGTACCTAGAAGCCTAGCAGGTAAGCTCGAAGGGGCTGACCTGCCACAAGTGATTAGCTATGCAGAGCTACTCTCTGGCGAAAAAGCTGTGGGCAACACCGTGGCTGTCATCGGTGCTGGCGGTATCGGCTTTGATGTCAGTGAATATCTGACCGCTAATCACGGTAAGTCGCTTGATGAGATCGGCCCTGAAGGTCTAAAAGATCCAGATTATCGCCCTGAACCTCAGTCCATCAGCGAGTGGCGCGAAGAGTGGGGTGTAACCAACGATACCGACTATCAAAGTGATGGCGGACTGGTCAGACCCAAAGCGATTAAGCCTATTCGCCAAGTCTACCTCATGCAGCGTAGCAAAGGTCGTCTAGGTAGTGGTTTGAACAAAACATCAGGCTGGGTGCATCGCGCGCATATCAAATCACACGGCGTCATCCAAGTCGCTGGCGTGCAGTACGACAAAATCACTAACGAAGGTATTTGGGTCACCAACTCACAAGGTCAAAGCCAGCTACTCCGTGTTGATAGCGTCGTTGTCTGTGCCGGTCAAGAGTCCGTGGTCGAGCTAATGCCAAATGTCGGCGATGCGCCAGATGCGCAATACCATCTCATCGGCGGTGCTAAGCTCGCAGCTGAGCTAGATGCCAAACGCGCAATCCGTGATGGAGCAGAGGTTGCAGCCCAGATCTAAACTTTTCAGTATGAGTGTTAAATAATGGACGGCGAGAGGATATCTTTTGCCGTCCTTTTTTATTTAGAATGAAAATTTGCCTTATTAAACTAGATATTCAGTTCAGCTTATGTTTATTCTGAAAGAATCAAGAGATTTTGTTCACTTACTCTCGTTCTAATACAATCCCGTCAAAATACCCTCGCATACCACAATGCAGTTCTCTATACTGGTTATCAATGTCTCTCAATAACAACTGAGTCCTACCTTTATAAAATGCCGGATATAAACGTAGCTCAACAGTTTTATTTGGCTGATCATCGTTGATGACCCAATGATTCTGTGACCATATGGCTTTACTCTCTCCCAAATCGCAGGTATGAGCATTGGTAAAAATCAAAGCGCCATCAATGATGGAAAGATAAGGCTTATTAGCGATACTATGAATCGATACCGTGTTTTTTGCCTCTCCCGTATCTTCCCAGCGCTGAGTACCTGAATTATATATTGAGATTTGAGTGGTTTGAGAAAACTTACCAAAGGCACTTTTACTCGGTGAATTAGAAGGACTTAACTCATCTGAAAAATTCCGAGCCACACCGTAATTGGTTTGCTCTTCGATATACTCTTTATACTCACGTATCAGACACTCTTCACTTTTACAGGTATTACGCTGAAAATTCAGCCATGTGCGTTGATTGGCAATGAGCCTATCTTTAAAAGCTTTGCTGTCTTCGTAGTTAGGAGCAGCGTCAAGATTGCTTTTATATTTTTTTGCCATAGCTTCATCAAGAGCAGATAACTTAGTATTCATACACACTGTTTTCTCTACCCACGTAGCAGCCTTATTGCAATCAAAACTTGCTGAATTTGCATAAGTGGAAAGTAGGCAAGTGCCTAAAATACCAATTGTAGTGATGCATAACTTTTTCATATTACCCTCATTTTTCAGAGCTTGATTGTATGTTAGGAAAGCTATAACTGTGATATACGTGTCATCATCACTTTCTGCAAAAAAAATCAGCCTAGTCAGCCTCACTCACCTACCAACTGCCAATATTTTCCATCGAAATCCAAGGCTCAATAGGTTCTAAGTCTTCACCATTTTGTAGCAGCTCAATTGAGATATTATTAGGGTCTTTCACAAAAGCCATATGGCCATCTCTAGGCGGTCTTAATATCTCGATCCCTGCCTGTATAAAGGTGTCGCACTGTGCGTATATGTTGTCGACTCTAAAGGCAAAGTGCCCAAAATTATCGCCATTGGTATATTCTCTTTCATCCCAGTTGTGCGTCACCTCAATCTCCGGCGCACCCTCATGCGTTGCTAAAAAATATAAGCTGAATCTGCCTGATTCAGAGTCTCTCTTTCTTAGCAGTTGTAAGCCCATAAGGTCACAATAGAAAAACAACGTTTCTTCTAGTTTGTTGGTTCTAATCATTGCATGTAAGTACTTCATAAAAATACCTTAATATTGATTATTCATAAAAAATCGAGTAATGGCAGGGTGCTTGTTATGCATCATTAATATACAAAATCTCAGATGGCGTATGTATGATATCAATACCATTAATTACATAAAGCGCATTTGTGTCAGTAACTTTTTATCAAGCAGTGCAAGCGACATACCCTGCAATACTTGCTAGATTAAATCTGACATCGCAAAATCTAACCCTCCATCTCACCAACTAACCATCCCTCAAAATCACTAACCTGCGCCGCCAACTCAGGTTGCACTTTTGCTAGTTCATCGAGCTTATCTCTAATCTCGCTTTTATTATATTTCACACCAATCAACGTCTCTTTAAGCAAATCAATCAGCTCAACATTTAACGTATCAGAGAAGATAACAACTTCTGTAATCACGGCTTGCTTGACATCCATATGCACATCCATCATGCCCCAGTCAAAGCGCGTCTCGATATGATGAGTAAACTCAGGCGTTTTACCAAAGCGCCAATCCCAGTCCGCCATCTGCTGATAGTAAGCGTTTAGCGTCGGCTGCTTGGCAAGGCTGGCTTCATCCAACTGCTCAACTGGCGCAGTCTCTCCGTAATATTCGCAAAACGCCTCGATAATCGCATCAGACAACGTTTCATGATTGATGGCATCATTGAACTCTACCAAGTTTGCCACGCGTGCGCGTACAGACTTGATACCTTTGGCTTTGAGCTTTAGCGGATGCGGATTGAGATAGTCGCCAAGCTTTTGCATGTTGGCATTGACCAGCAATGTTCCATGATGAAAGCTGCGATCGGTAGCATGTTTAAAGGCACTGCCTGATATTTTTCGGTCGCCCACTTGCATGTCATTACGACCAGATAAGGTGGCGTCTATACCGAGCTTTTTCAGTGCATTGATGATAATAGTAAAGTTGGCCGTTTGGTCGTACGCGTGCTTGGGGGACAAAAAGGTAAAATTGGTATTGCCCAAATCATGAAATACCGCGCCGCCACCACTCTGACGCCGCGCCAAAAACACATCGTCTGCTGCCATTTTATCGGTTTTGCACTCAACCCATGGGTTTTGTGAGCGACCAATGACCACGGTCTCAGAGTTGCGCCATAAGAACAGCGTATGCGAGTCAGGAGTGAGCGTATTAAATATCCAGTCCTCGGTGGCAAGGTTAAACCAAGGATTGGTCACGGCAGACTTTAAGATGCGTAGTTTCATGATAGATACTTCTTTCAGATAGTTTTTATAGAGTGAGCGTTATAAATAGGCACTGACATTCTTACCGATGCGGCGTTGGAATTCAATGAGTCTCTGGTAGGGACGGTGGCCTGAGCTTTGAGTAAGATAACGTGATTCGGCAAATTATTTGAATAAATCTTATATTAGAGCTAAGGCTGGTAAAGATAGCTTGTTAGGTTTTGGCAACGTTTACTAAAAAGCTGAGTAAAATACTCAGCTTTATGACCTCTAAAATTTCAGAAGCATTTCGCTTTATTCAGCACAAATCTCCCATTGCGATTTGGTGCTGAGATAGCACTGCATAACCGCTTTGCCAGACTGCGCATAGGCATCACTGACGATACGCTGATTGGTTGGCAGACGATATCTGATGATCGCGGGCTCATCATTGACGGTGGTTGTCCATCCAGTCACTTCATTACGGTCATTGTAGTTTGCACTGGTAGAGGTTGCCATTTTGCCAAATCCTGGCAGGTTATATGAGACCTGTCTAAAACTATAACTCATCGCTGCACCCTCAGCGCCCTCATACTGACAGTTTAGCTTTTTTTGCAGTTTATCTTGTTTATAAACATAGCAGGTGGTCGCATCTGAGAACTGACCAACCCCGCAAAAACCTGTTGTCGCAACGGACATACTGCCTATCAACAAAGCGATTTTCTTCATAATGATTCCTCAATAAATAGTAATGACTGCTCGTCCTGTTTGCCTGTTATTTCCTGACATAGTTCACATTGACTAGCATTATAAATACTAGATAATTAGTAAACAAATATCAACTAATATATTTTTAATGCAGATTGGGGTTTGTTAGATAAATTCTGCTCTAATATTGGTATTATTAATACTATCTTTCACAGTGGCTTGCTATAAGTAGCGTTTGATATCAAAACGAGTTTGATTTTTATATCTACTAACATAACAGATTACTCAAGGGTGACTTTAGAGTCTGCGAGTATATGCATAGAGAGTCGCTAAAATAAGCTAAAGTAGGAAAACTAAAGAATAAGAGCTTCTGACGGTATAGGGCTCAACGAAATGCTATGCTCGATTTATGTGTATATAGAGCAGCGAGAAACCTGAAAGCAGCTTTAAATAAATTAAAATAATAGAAAAAAATTTACCATTATTTTTATAAAAATTACTTACCAAACCATCAAAAATTTATCGTGATATATTTTGATAGCATGATAATTTCTACCATATATCAGACACTTATGACCGACACGAGTTGGCAAATGCAGTCTACGCGCTTAATAGGATTATCCGATGACCAACCGTGATCTCATCATCTTTGTGACCCTCTCTTTTATGTGGTCACTCTCTTTTGTGTTTTATCGGATCGGCGTGCCTGAGTTCGGTTCATTAGCATTTGCCAGTCTACGAGTGATATTTGCTGGATTGGTCATGCTCGTCTTTGTATTGTTAAAAAAGAAAAATAGAGTCGGTATCAAAGCGCATTGGAAAATGCTCACGCTGGTTGGTTTGTTCTCGGCAGCGCTGCCATTTGTGCTGTTTTCTTTTTCTGCGCAATCAGTGAACGCAGGCGTACTCGCTGTACTAAACGCTTCTGTACCGATGATGAGCGGCTTTATCGCTCGTGTGTTCTTTAAAGACAGACTGTCCAAAAAACAAGCGCTTGGTTTGGTGATTGGGGTAGTTGGGGTGATTATATTGATGAGCGAAAGCTTATTTGGTGGCGGCGAGCAGGGTAAAGGCTTGGTGGAGGGATTATTACCAATGGGCTATGCCTTGTTTGCTTGTGTGGGTTATGCGCTTGGCGCGAACATCACCAAAAACTACTTATACAACGTCTCACCTGTTGCTATTACAGCAGGGTCACTCATCATCGGTAGTATCATCATGTTGCCAGTGGCCTTTACTGAGTTTCCTTATGGCAAAGAGATCAGTATAAAAGCATGGGTATCGGTCATTTGTATCGGCGTGTTTTCAACCGCCATTGCGCTTATTTTTATGAATCAGTTGATCAAAAATATCGGGCCGACGCGCGCCACGAGTATTACGTTAGTCATCCCGATTTTTGCGATTATTTTGGGTTATTTATTGCTTGGCGAGGCGCTAAATATACAGGCCATCATCGGTTCAGTCGTGATATTGTTCGGCACATATCTATCATTAGAGCTGTCTATTAAGAAGATGCTAAAGCCAAAAAGCAAGATTCAGACGAACATTATTTAAGGCTTAGTAAACAGTCTTCGTAGTAACCAGACACAAAGATTTGTATAGGTGAATATTGGTGTATCTGTTTGTAAATATTGCTTGGAATAATAAGATCTATCCCCTATAAAGATAGGCGTTAAACGTAGATTTTCTAATAACATTATAAGTATTTCTAAACAGAGTTTGATGGTTTTTACTACCGCTCAATACAATAACGAACAGGATATATCATGGCACACGATAACTTATTTAAACCCGTTAAAATGGGTACCCAAACCCTAAAAAACCGCATCATCATGGCACCGCTAACGCGTCTGCGCTCAGTTGAGCCAGGTGACGTACCAACCGCATTGGCAAGTGAATACTATTCACAGCGCGCAGGGTCTGGTTTGGTCATTACTGAGGCGACACAAATCTCGTTTCAAGCAAAAGGTTACGCTGGTGCGCCTGGTGTGCACACTCAAGATCAGACCACTGCATGGAAAACGATTGTAGACAATGTCCATGCTAAAGGTGGCAAGATCGTCGTACAGTTATGGCATACCGGTCTTGTCTCGCATGAGAGCGTACAGCCTGAACGTCGCGCACCGATTTCAGCATCAGATGTCGATGTTGGTATCCGCACCTCACTACGTGATAGCGACAACCAAGCGATCCGTGTAGATGCCACGCCGCCACGTCCAGCCACGCTTGATGAAATCAAACAAGTCATTGCTGATTTTGCGCAAGCGACCAAAAATGCCAAAGAAGTCGGCTTTGATGGGGTAGAAATCCATGGTGCTCACGGCTATCTGTTACATCAGTTCTGGGTTGAGCAAACCAACCAGCGTGATGATGAGTACGGCGGTAGCCGCGAAAATCGTGCGCGTTTGACCTTAGATGTTATCGATGCGTGTGTGGATGCTTGGGATGCAGACCATGTCGGTATCCGTATCTCACCACTTGGTACATTCAACAATGTAGAAGCAGGCTATAACGAAGACGAAAACATTTGGATGATTGAGCAAATCAATAAACGTGGTCTAATGTATTTGCATCTGTCTGAGCCAGATTGGGCAGGTGGTACGCCTTATAGCGATGAGTTCCGTCAGCGTGTCCGTGATGCATTTGATCAGACCATCATCGCGGCGGGTGGATACGATGCCGATAAAGCAGAAAAAAATATCAAGGCAGGTTATATCGACGCGGTAGCCTTTGGCCGCGATTATATCGCTAACCCTGATTTGGCTGAACGTATTCAAAAAGGCGCACCGCTCAATGAGCAGCATCCAGAGTCTTTCTATGGTGGCAGCTCTGAAGGCTATACTGACTATCCGTTTATGGATCAGGCGCAATAGTTTATTTGTCGGTTTTGCTGACTAAATAGCTAAATTATGCTTCATAAAAGCCCTCTGACTATCAATAGTCAGAGGGCTTTTTTTACGCATTCATTTTGATTAATATCCAAAATTCCCCGTTTGGTAATCACGAAAAGTTTGTCGTAGCTCATCTTGGGTATTCATCACAAAAGGGCCATGTCCTGCGACTGGTTCGCCAATAGGCTCCCCACTTAGCAACAGTAGCTTGGCCAGAGCATGTTCATCGTTATCGGTAGAATAGGTCAGCTCAATAGTATCGGTAGCAGCACCAGATAAAGGTACAGGTTGAGAGTCTATAGATGGTTCAATCGGCGCTGCAAACTGAATCAGATTACCTGCACTGATAGATGTGCCATTGACAAGTACTTGGCCTTCTTGTACGAGGAGTAAGGTGTTGTGTGTGCAGGGTACTTGTAGCGTTGTCGTACCTGCGGTATGCAGCGCGATATCCCACATATTGACTGGTGTAAAGGTCACCGCACTACCTGTGACGCCGTGCCAGTCACCCGCAATAATGGCAACTTGACCGATAACCGTTTGTTTGTCAGTATTTTGAGCAAAAGCATCTTTAGCAACAGCGTCTTGAGAGTCGGCACCGCGATTGTCCATCAATTCTATGATAGGCATCTCACCACGTTTGATAAACTGGTATTTAGGATCAGTCAGCTTGTGCGCGCTAGGCAGATTGACCCACATTTGCACCATACTAAACACACCACCGCGCTGCCCGAAACTTTCTGAATGAAACTCTTCGTGTAGAATGCCGCGACCAGCGGTCATCCATTGTACATCGCCTTCCAAAATATCCCCGCGGCCACCGATCGAATCCGCATGGCTGATCTCACCTGAGTATGCGAGGGTGACGGTCTCAAAACCTTTATGAGGATGCTTGCCAATGCCATGTGGCTGTATCTGATAATCAGGATTTGGTGCAAACGTCGTCGGCTCACCATAATCAAATAATAAAAATGGATCGGTATGACTGTAATTAAAACCTGGTTGGTCATCGACATAATTGATCAATGTTTTCACAAAAAATCCGTCACCGACCCAATGTGGTGCTTTGTCACCATGAATCTGTTTGATTGGGCGCATCGAGTACCTCGCAATTCTATCTAGCATAAATAACAGTAAGTGAATATTATATAGCAATTCTATATTAAAATGAACTTATGTCGTGTTTATTTTATACTATCAAATGCGACTGCTTCTTAAACGACTTCGCCACTGACAAAACCACTGGCCCATGCCCACTGAAAATTATAGCCGCCAAGCCAGCCGGTCACATCAAGCACCTCACCGATGAAGTACAAGCCCTCTTGCAAATTACTCTGCATAGTTTTTGAAGATACCTCATCAGTTTTTATGCCGCCGCGTGTGACCTCAGCGGTACGATAACCTTCAGTACCAGACGGCTTGAGCTGCCAGCCGTTGAGGGTAGCGCCAAGCTCACTCAGTCGCTCATCTTTGATATTGGCAAGCTCGGTATCTTTGATATCGTCCCACAGCTGGGTTTGTAGTGCTGCCAGTAGTTTTTTGGGTAGTGCATTGTCTGTGTTTTCTGCCAATACAGTACGGATCAGTTGGCGTGGGTGTGACTTTTTGCGGGTGAGCAAAATATCGGTGACGTCCACATCGGGCAGTAGGTTAATGCTGATGGTCTCTCCGCTGTGCCAATAGTTCGAGAGCTGTAGCATGGCAGGGCCAGAGAGCCCGCGATGGGTAAACAGTACAGGCAGTTTAAAAGAGATACGCTCGTTACTGGCAATGACTGGCAGGCTGATACCTGCCAAATTACGAATCAGCTCACCCGTCTTATCAGTAAAGGTAAAGGGTACGAGACTGGCATCGGTTGCTATCAGTGTGTGCCCAAACTGTTGCGCTAGCTCATAGCCGATGCCGCTTGCGCCCATCGTTGGAATAGACAGACCGCCAGTTGCCACGACTAGCGACTCACAGCTATAGCGCGTCTGTGAAGATTGACTCTCGCTGGCGACCTCTTTTTTGCCAAGTTTTTTGCTGGTCATTAGCTCAAACCGTTTGGCTTTATCATGGTCGGTCGTCTGTACATGATTGATCTGGGTGTTGAGCTTGACTTGCACACCGACAGCCGTACATTCATCAAGAAGCATAGTGAGGATATCTTGGGCAGAATCATCACAAAATAGCTGGCCGTGTTCACGTTCATGGTAGGGAATCTGATGCGCCTCTACCATGCCGATAAACTCCCAGCTTGGATATCGACTCAGTGCCGACTTACAAAAGTGAGGATTGGCACCGATGAAATGCTCAGGCTCGACGAAGTAATTGGTAAAATTACAACGACCACCACCGGACATCAAAATCTTTTTGCCCGCTTTATTGGCGTGGTCGATGACCAAAACGCGGCGACCACGGCGACCTGCGGTGAGCGCACAATACAATCCTGAAGCGCCAGCGCCGACGATGATGACGTCATAGTGAGTAGAGGGTTGTGCATTGCGGTGATTAGTCATTGCGGTCTCGTAAAACAATAATTTTAAAAAGGTGATAACAAAACCAATCGTATGTGTTAATAATACAGATCGGCGGTGTTGTCTAAAGCAGTATCGGTAGGGTAGCTATTGTCCATATTTCATTTGCGGTTACAAGGATTAAATGTGATATCCGATGAGCTGTGATATGGCATCTGCATATCAAGAGCACTCTTGATTGCAATGTTGCAATAATCCTTACTAGTAATTCTTTAATAACCGCTGCTATCAATCACCAAGTATACAGATGTACAGCGAAATTGTTATGATTGGCTGTTGATGCCTTGCAACCGACACGCTTATTTGTCAAACTATCGCTGAGTGTCACGCATTATGGAAGATGACCCTTATTGCCTACATAGGTAGTCGTTATAGACGATTATCTGTATAGGTCATAATAATTAAAAAGGACCAATACTATGACCCAGAAATCATTTCCAATCTCAGCCGAGTTTATGGCTGCTGCCAATACCACCCCTGAAAAGTATCTCGAAGACTACAACCAATCTATCGAATCAACCGAAGCAAATGATGCGTTTTGGGCGAAGCGTGCTGAGCTGATCGATTGGATAAAAAAACCGACTAAAGTCAGCAATGTCAATTATGACTTAGACAATTTTAATATTAAATGGTTTGAAGATGGTGAGCTGAATATCTCCGTCAACTGTCTAGATCGCCATCTTGAAGACAATCCCTATAAGCCTGCCATTATCTGGGAAGGGGATCATCCTTCACTACACAAGATTATTTCTTTTAAAGAATTACATGAAGCCGTTTGTCGTCTGGGCAACTCGCTACGCAAGCTTGGCGTTGGCAAAGGCGATCGTGTCACGTTATATATGCCAATGATACCAGAAGCTATGGTGTCAATGCTGGCATGTGCGCGTATTGGCGCGGTGCATTCTGTGGTATTTGGTGGGTTTTCTGCCGAGAGTCTAGGCAACCGCTTGATAGACAGCCGCTCAAAAGTCGTTATCACGGCTGATGAAGGTTTACGTGGCGGCAAACATACCCCGCTCAAAGCCAATGTCGATCACGCGCTAGAGATGGATGGGACTGACAGTGTCGAAAAAGTCATCGTCGTTCACCGCACAGGCAATTCTATACCAATGAGTGGTCGCCGCGATGTCTGGTATCACAATCTCGTTGATGGGCAATCAGAGATCTGTGAGCCTGAAGTGATGAACGCCGAAGATCCATTATTCTTGCTATATACCTCTGGTTCAACGGGCAAACCTAAAGGCGTGGTGCATACCACAGGTGGTTATATCACTTATGCGTTGTCTACCTTCCGTGATGTCTTTGATGTCAAAGAAGGTGACGTTTATTGGTGTACAGCAGATGTTGGCTGGATTACCGGTCATACCTACTCAACGTATGCACCGCTCGCTAATGGTACGACGACGGTAATGTTCGAAGGTGTACCAGAGCACCCAACATGGGCACGTATCGGCCATATTATCGACAAGCATGACGTGACTATTTTATATACCGCCCCGACCGCCATTCGAGCGATGATGAAAGAGGGTGATGCCTTTGTACGCGAGTCGGATCGCTCAAGCTTACGCTTGCTTGGTTCGGTCGGTGAGCCGATCAATCCAGAAGCGTGGGACTGGTACTATCATGTCGTTGGTGATGGTAAGTGTCCTATTGTCGATACGTGGTGGCAGACCGAGACAGGCGGTATTTTGATGGCACCTATCCCAGGTACTGTCGATCTTAAGCCGGGCGCCGCGATGACGCCACTATATGGTATTAAACCTGAAGTCGTAAATGCCGAAGGCGCAATCATAGAAGGCGCTGCCGAAGGCAACTTGGTCATCAGTAGTGGTTGGCCTGGGCAAATGCGTACAATCTACAATGACCATCCGCGCTTTTTGAAAACCTATTTTAGCGATTATCCCGGTCATTATTTCACAGGTGATGGGGCGCAGCGTGATGAAGACGGACATTATTGGATCACAGGACGTGTGGATGACGTGCTAAACGTCTCAGGGCATCGCTTGGGCACGGCGGAGATTGAGAGCGCCTTGGTTGCTCATCCGGCTACTGCCGAGGCCGCGATTGTCGGTATGCCGCATGAGATTCGCGGCACTGGTATCTGTGCCTTTATCATTCTAAAATCTGGCGAAGAAAAAACAGACGATCTAAAAGCGGAGCTAAAACGTCATGTGCGTGCTGAGATTGGGCCGATTGCGACCTTAGATGCCATTTATATGGTGGAGGCTTTACCGAAAACTCGCTCAGGAAAAATCATGCGCCGTATCTTGCGTAAGCTGGCAGAAGGTCAGTATGTCGGACTGGGTGACTTATCCACGTTGGCCGATAGCTCAGTGATTAATGATCTGGTCGAACAGGTCAAAGCTGGTCGCGGAGAGTAGGTTGATGAATGGATATGCATTGTTACTGTTAAAGAAGTAATTTAAACCTAACCTTTAACACTTACCTACCATTAGTACCTGCCATCAAAGTAGAATAAAAGCCATGTTATCGTGAATAGCATGGCTTTTTTACGTAGACGATATTGATATTGCGTCGTTTTGACGGTTCAATATCAATGGTTAATTAACATTGCTACCTACTAGTTGCCCGCCATATAACAGATCGTCTTACCATTTATAGATGGTAGCGACTCATAAATACTCTATAAGGTTTACTGTCATTATGACTGATCATACTTTGCTCTCAACGGATGAATCCTCGCCAAAAATCGCTATCATTGGTGGCGGTCTGACAGGACTGCTAACCGCGACACTACTAGAGCGTGCCTCAAATCAGACACACGGACTATCCAATACCCCGCAAATCACTATCTTTGAAAAGTCACGTAGTGTCGGCCGGTTAGCGACGCGCTATCGCACCGACAGTGACACAGGTAAAAACTGGCAATGGGCATTTGGCGCACAGTTCTTTACGGCAAAGACCGCTGGTTTTCAGCAGTTTATTGCTCCTTGGTTAGATACTGGACTGCTACAGCCATGGTGTGCCAACGTGGTCGAGTTAACGCCAGCGAATGATCATGGTCAAGCGCCCGATATCCAAAGTAAAGAGCAATGGGATACCGTGCATGCGCGCTATATCAGCACACCGAAAATGACCAGTTGGGGACGTGAGTTAGCCGCCGGGCTCAAGCACACAAACATAATATTCAAAACGCGTGTGGCTCCGCTTGATGAGCATACCACTCACTCAAATGATAAAAAAACTGAGCTATTTGATGAAACAGGGGAGAGCCTCGGATGGTTTGATTGGGTCGTTTGTACTGCACCAAACGGTCAGGCAGTAGAGCTGATGGCAGACAGTGGGTTTAGTCAGCAAGATAACATCACCCAGCCGCAGATGCAGGCCTGCTATACGTTGATGCTAGGCTGGGACAATGCCAAAGACTTACTTGAGACATTAAATTCTCAAGCAGCAGCGCAGTGGGATGTTGCTTATTTGAATAGTGAGGTACTCGATAGAATATTTATTGAACATCATAAACCTGCTCATGATGAGCTATTACCAAGCATCACCATTCATGCACGCAATGACTGGTCACAAGTCCACGTCGATGATGATTTAGAGACAGTCAAAGCCGCATTATTAATGGCAGCGCAGCAAGCCTTAAACTGGAATAAAGATAGTGCTCCAAGCCAAACAGATTGTCATCGTTGGCGCTATGCGGCTACTATAATAGATACAGATACTAAAGAGCTAGGTATTTTGGTTGATGAAACCAGACAGTGGATTGTCAGTGGCGACTGGTGCGCACGCGGCAATATTGAAAGCTGCTATCAGGTGGCGCAGCAAACCGTTGAAGCGATCTATAAGACGAGATAACAGTACTGTGATGGTCTGTCAGCATCGCTGGTTTACAACTGAAATGTAAAGATACTTTTTATTATATATGAGAGGCTATGGTATCAGCAAAAAGGCAAAAAAAGGCCCACAGAGGAGGTGCTGTGGGCTGAGGAAAACGGGCTGTGCAGATTGGTCACAAGTTCCGTGGTCGTGATTTATTATAGTTATTGGCTTTCTATACACTTATTTATTAGGGCAATAATAACCAATACAATAGGCACATATATTTGCTTACATATTTAAGTGTACAAGTGTTTTGTGACAGTTGCTATCATAACCCGACTGACTGCTATTTGGCCGTTTTGGTTACAGTATATTACGTTATAAAAACACTAAACCGTATGATCAATGCATCAAGCTTTTATTTGGCTAGTAATCTATTTAAGTAGTAAGTAATACGCCATTAAATCAATAGTAACGTCTTAGCGTTTTTTACTATTAATCTCGATAAAAGCACTCAATGTTTTCAAGAAATTATATCGATATGAAAGGAGCTATCTGATATTGATACCTTTGGTGACTCAATCGCTGCAGAGATGGCATGACGGCTTGCCGGAAAAATGCTAAGCTATCTGCCATTATTATGTCTATATTAAACTGGGTTTGCCATGACTGAGAGCACGCATTTGCATACGCAGGAACCGTCAAGTTCGCAAAATACCAAAAGTATTTTTAACTTGCCCAATAATCTTACGATTGCTCGTATCTTGATGATTCCGTTGTTTGTTGCAATTGCTTACTGGCCGCCTGCCATGGGTATAGGCTTGCCTGCAATCTCAGACAATGTCATTGCGCGAGTGGGGATGAGTGAGTTTAGCGATAGCCTATTGCGCCATTTATTATTAACCAGTGTTTTTATCATTGCGGCGATTACCGATTGGCTTGATGGATACTTCGCGCGTAAATTAAATGTCATGTCAGCGTTTGGGCGTTTTTTGGATCCTGTCGCTGACAAATTAATGGTAGCCGTCGCACTGATCGTTCTTGTGCAGTGGCATCCCAATATTATCATGGCAATCGCTGCGATCGTCATCATCTCACGTGAGATCGCTGTATCCGCATTGCGCGAGTGGATGGCAGAGCTGGGTAAGAGCACTAGCGTCGCCGTGTCCTATGTCGGTAAGTTAAAAACGACGTTTCAGATGGTGGCTATTACGGTGCTCTTATTAAATTGGGAGTCGCTTGAGACGATCGGTTATGCGCTGATGGTCGCCGCTGTTATATTGACACTTTGGTCAATGATGATTTATCTCAAAGCCGCTTGGCCGTACCTAAAGCAAAGCGGCTAATAGTGAGACAAACAATTATAACCAGCATAAAAAAACGCCAGTGGCTCATGTGACTGGCGTTTTTTATTTGTCTACTTTTACTGTTCTTACTGTTTTAACGACTGAAGCATTACAGCTCTATCGAAAAATTCTCACCCAAGCTTTTTTCAATGGCAGTATCGGTGACAGCTGCTGCCGCCATTTTGACAGCGCTCGCGATGGCATTACCATTCGCCCAATATTCAGCACCATGTGGAGTAACTTTGATTAGCTGAACGCGTGGGTCCTCTTTGCCTTTTTCAAAATACGCATTGTACATAGGCGACCACAGCTCATTGAGTTTTTCTTCATCTTCGACCAGCTCGGCTGTACCAGTGATAGAGAGATACTTTTTGCCATCTTCACTGACGTAGGCCAAGTTCACTTCTGGGTTCTTTTCAATACTGCTCACGGTTTCGCAAGGGCTGTGACCAATAAACCAAATTTCTTTTGCGCCGATACTGGTTTCAGTAGTATTCATCGGGCAAGAGTGTAGATGGTTTTCATCATTACGAGTGGTCATCATGGTGTATTTGATGTCTTTTACCATTTCTTGGATGGTGTCCATTTGTTGTTGCTTGCTCATCATAGTTATCCTTTACTATTTAAAATTTGGAGTAAAAATTATTATTCGGTGAGTATGACCTGGAGTATTAATAAGGTGGTCAATGATTCCTATTAATAGTTATCAATATAGCGATATCACCCAATAGAACGATACAGCTGGTCTGTAATACCCTGTGAAAGTTTGTAATTATCTGCGTGATTTTATTCAGTAGATGATTTATCAATCAAAAAATACTGTCTAAAAATAGCCTTACCAAAAATAAGGCAAAAAAAACGCCAATAAACCGAGGTATCTTGACGTTTTGGGCGACTCATTAACTATAGGCTTATCTGAGCTAAATCGAGTTATATGTTGCTTTTAAACTATAGCGATACTTCAAATTGCTCGCCGATGTCTTCGGCTGTTTTGCCGTCTTGTAGGGCTGCTGCTGCCATTTTGAACATGTTGATGGTAGAGCTACCACCTAACCAGCACTCAACGCCATGCGGGACTACTTTGATTAGCTGTACGTTTGGATCTTCTTTACCATGCTCAAAAAACGCATTGTAGACTGGTGACCACAGTTCTTCTAATTTGTTTTGGTCTGTTGGTAACTCAGCATTGGCGCTGACAGAAACGTAGTCTTTTTCATCTTTAGAAGCATAAGACAGACCAATTTTTTGATTGTTCTGGATGTCTTTGACCACGTCTGATGTTTTGTCGCCGATAAACCAGATCTCTTTGCCACCGATACTCGCTTCGCTGGTTGTCATTGGCCAAGCATGTACGTCACCTTTACTGTTGACGGTGCTTAACATTGCAAATTTTACATCTTTGATAACGTCTTGGATTTTGTCGATTTGTTCTTGCTTATTCATAGAGGATTTCCTTTTCTTTATAGTGATTAGATGGTTAATTGTTTGTAGTAATCATTTTTATTAAAGGTAGATGTAATTCATCTCTGAAAAAACATCGCCTTAACAACTGGAACTAGAATACCGACTTATACCACTGCATTTATATAGGTGCCCAGTAATGCGATGTGAGTGTTTGTAAGGAGTATGAGGGTTAGGTAAAAATTGTGATATCAGGCATCAAAATAATGAGGCCTAAAATGAAGTCTAAGAAGTATCGAAGTAAAACTGTAGCAGATAATGAGTCAGTTAGACTCGGCATTTAGCACATATGTGATAGTGATAGAAGACAACTTATCGGCAATTTATCTCGGTTTAGACCTGCTTATTATAGGTCTTCTTGTTATAATACCCAGACCATTTACTTAGCATGGCAGAGATGCCTTGATCTTACGGATTATGCCTTTATGATGACCATCGCCGGACAACCGTTTCTTACCGATTTTCAGACGCAGCAACTCATCAGTCAGTTCCAGCAAAAAACCGAGCTAAATGTTAGTCAAATAAGTACTCAGCAAGTCTATGTACTCTCACGTGAATTGAGCGGTGATGAGCATAAAAAAGCGCTAGATTTACTGGCGGTTGATGCATCAACAACGCTAGATGCGCCGCAAGACAATCAAAGACAAGTCATCGTTGCGCCGCGCTTTGGTACCATCTCACCATGGGCAAGTAAAGCGACCGATATCTTTAATAACTGTGAAATTAAGATCAATCGTGTTGAGCGTGTCGTTGTTTATACGTTGACCCTCGATGAAAAAACAGACGGCGACACAGGCGAAAAACTACCCGTAGACGCTGAGCAGTTGTTGTTTGACCGTATGACTCAGAGCTTGGTTTATGATTTGAGCGATGTCAGTAAATTGTTTGACGATCAAGCGCCGGCTTCACTCAATCATATCGATGTCATCGGACAAGGTCAGGCAGCGCTAGAGTCTGCCAATACCGAGTTCGGCTTTGCGTTATCCAGCGAAGATATTGACTATCTAATGAACGCCTATGTCAATGAGTTGAAACGCAATCCAACTGACGTTGAGCTGATGATGTTTGCACAGGCTAACTCAGAGCATTGCCGTCATAAGATATTTAATGCTCAGTGGACCGTTGATGGCGAAGTACAGCCAAAATCATTGTTTCAAATGATCAAAAACACGTACCAGTCTAATCCACAAGGTATTTTATCAGCGTATAAAGACAACGCCGCTGTGATGGCGGGGTCTGATGGCATGCGTTTTTATCCTATCCCAACGGATGCGATGGATGCCAACGCAATCCATCCTTATGGATTCCATCAAGAAGACATCGATATCTTGATGAAAGTTGAGACGCACAATCACCCAACGGCAATTGCTCCGTATTCAGGTGCAGCAACGGGTTCTGGCGGTGAGATACGTGACGAAGGTGCAACAGGTCGCGGCGGTAAGCCAAAAGCGGGTCTAGCAGGTTTTCATGTGTCGCACTTGCATATCCCTGAGCTTAGCGAGAAATGGGAGCAGTCAGGTCAGCTGAGCACGCAAGCCTACGGTACGCCAGATCGTATGGCAACCAGCCTTGAGATTATGACCGAAGCGCCGTTAGGTAGTGCCAATTTTTCAAATGAGTTTGGTCGTCCAAACCTATGCGGTTACTTCCGTAGTTTTCAGCTAGATACCTCTGCGGCAAAAGACGGTAGCGAGATGCGCGGCTACCATAAGCCAATCATGCTGGCAGGGGGTTACGGCAATATCAAACGCAACTTGATTGAAAAAAATACGATTAAAAAAGGTGATTTGCTCATTGTTCTGGGTGGCCCTGCGATGCAAATCGGTCTGGGCGGCGGCGCGGCCTCATCGGTCGATAGTGGCGAGCTTGATGAAGGTTTGGATTTTGCTTCAGTCCAGCGCGATAATGCTGAGATGGAGCGTCGCTGCCAAGAAGTCATCGATCGCTGCTGGGCCCTCGCTGGTGATGATGTAGACGCCAGTAATAACAGTAAAGACGGCAACCCAATTGTCTCACTACATGACGTAGGCGCAGGTGGTCTGTCTAATGCGATGCCAGAATTGGTCAATGACCATGAAATGGGCGCGCATCTGAACTTGCGTAAGATTCCATCATTGGAAGCGGGCATGTCGCCAATGGCAATCTGGTCAAATGAAGCGCAAGAGCGTTATGTGCTCGCGATTCGCCCAGAGAGCAAAGATCAGTTCGATGCCATCTGTGCCCGTGAGCGCTGTCCATATGCCATCTTGGGCGAGGCGACGGATATCCGTCAGCTCATCGTTGATGATGAGCTATTGGACGAGCAACCAGTCGATATGCCAATGCAAGTACTGCTCGGCGGTACACCAAAGATGCAGCGCAGCTTTGAGCGTTCTGATAGCACGTTGCCAGCATTAGAACTTGGTGAAGTTAATTTAGCGGAGTCTATTACCGATGTATTACGTCACCCAACCGTCGCTAGCAAGTCATTCTTGATCAGCATTGGTGACCGCTCTATCACTGGTATGGTTGTGCGTGATCAGTATGTGGGTCGCTATCAAGTGCCTGTATCAGATTGCGCGGTGACGGCTTCAGGCTTAGTGGCGCTAGATGGTCAGCCAATGAGCGGTGAAGCAATGAGTGTCGGCGAGCGTACGCCTGTTGCGCTTATTAATCCTAAAGCCTCGGCACGTCTGGCAGTGGGTGAAGCGATTACTAATATCGCGGGCGCACGTATCGCTCAGTTGTCTGATATCACCATGTCGGCGAACTGGATGGCAGCGTGCGGTGATGATGCAGAAGATGCGGCCCTCTTCGATGCGGTACACGCCGTCGGCGAAGAGCTATGCCCAGCACTCGGTATCGCTATCCCAGTTGGTAAAGACTCGCTATCGATGCGTGCCAACTGGAGTGATGAAGATGCTGATAATCAAAACCAAGATAAATCAGTCGTCTCGCCAATGAGTTTGGTCGTGACGGCGTTTGCCCCTGTCGTTGATGTGGCAAAAACGCTAACCCCTGAGCTAATCAATGGCGACAGCGCGTTTTACCGCATTGACTTGTCTAAAGGTAAACTGCGTCTAGGTGGTTCAATCCTTGCGCAAACGCTCAGCCAATTGGGTAACGACTGCCCAGATTTAGCGCAGCCAAGCGATTTGATCGACTTCTTTAACTTTATCCAAGCGGGTAATGCGCAAGGCGTCATCAGCGCTTATCACGATATCGGTGATGGTGGTTTACTAGCGACCATCGCAGAGATGCAGTTCACTAGCCGTCAAGGTATCAAGCTGTCATTAGATGATGACAACTTACTCGGTCAGCTGTTCAGTGAAGAGCTAGGCGCGGTCATCCAAGTATTGCCAGAAAATGTCGCGGCGCTCATGCAGTTGGCAGAAGAGTTTAACGTCAGCGATATGCTCAGCCTCGTTGGTCAAAGTTCTGAAGAAGACAGCCTATTAATCCAAACGCCTTTGCACATGGGTGACGATACTCTACGCTTTAGCCGTACTGAATTGCAGCAAGCGTGGACGCAGGTCAGCTATCAAATCGCGCGTCGCCGTGATAACCCAGCGTGCGTACAGCAAGAGTATGACTTGATTAGCGACGCGAGCCATAAAGGTCTCATCGCTGCGCCAAACTTCGATCTCAATCAAAAAGTGGAAGCGCCTTATGTAAACAGCCGCGCTGATGCTAATAACAGCCAACCAAGAGTCGCCATCCTGCGCGAGCAAGGCGTCAATGGTCAGACAGAAATGGCAGCAGGCTTTACCCAAGCTGGCTTTGAAGCGGTCGATGTACACATGAGCGACTTGCTCAGTGGCCGTATCAATCTACGTGACTTCGACGGTCTGGTCGCTTGTGGTGGCTTTAGTTATGGTGACGTACTCGGCGCAGGCTCTGGCTGGGCGAACTCTATCTTGTTCCATGACGAGCTACGCATGCAGTTTGTGCGCTTCTTTGCCCGTCCTGATACCTTTAGCTTGGGTGTCTGTAACGGTTGTCAGATGATGGCACAGTTAAAAGACCTCATCCCAGGTGCAGAAAACTTCCCACGCTTCGTCGCGAACAAATCGGCGCGTTTTGAAGCGCGTACGGTCAACGTAAAAGTTGAGCGTACCAAGTCGATCCTGTTCAAAGGGATGCAAGACAGCATCTTGCCAATCGCCGTGGCGCATGGTGAAGGCTATGCCACGCTGAATAATACCGAAATCGACGGTATGGCAAACCACGGTCAGCTCGCCATGCGTTATGTCGATAGCCAAGGTCATCCAACCGAGACCTATCCGCTCAATCCAAACGGCTCGCTCGGCGGGGTCACGGGTCTATGTAGCACCGACGGTCGCGTCACTATCATGATGCCGCATCCTGAGCGTAATCTAAAAGCGTATAACCACAGCTGGAAACCAGAAGAATGGGATGAGGACGGCGCGTGGATGCGTATGTTCCGTAACGCTCGTGCTTGGTTTAGATAGGCTAAGTTGGTTTAAATTATTGTTCTAGACAGCTATTTTTTAAATGAGAAGGTGAGCGTAATGCTCACCTTTTTTGTGTTTGAGATTTGGGTTTTTAAAATAAAGGAGCTATTTCCCGCCTTCCGCTTGTATCTGCCAGTCTGGGCGCGGCGCTGGCTACGGTTTGGGTCGTCGCTTGCTTCGCGTCGCCACCCCAAAACCTAGCCATCGCAACTCGCCTAAACTAGCAGGATACCGCTACAGTCGGGGCTAGCGGTAACATCATGTTCTTGCTACTATCAACTGTAGTTTGAACTCAAAATAAAAAAATTCTTTCTTTCATATGAAAGTATAATATTTTAGTCTAAATTGTGATGATTATAAGAATGTCTAAACAGAAAAACACAGCTGGCGGTAGTGCCACTGAAAGAGGAATGGATTTTCAGGCACGCGTAAGTGCTATCGTACTTACTTGCCTGATTACTGAGAAAACTTTGAGTTGGATTGAAGATAATCCGACTATTATACCTATTAACTGCCAAGCAGAAACTGGCGGTTCTGGAGATGATATTGCCTTCACCAGTTCCAATGGGAAGTTCTTTGAAGTTCAAGTTAAAAGAGGGTTTAGAAAGGGCGATGACTTATGGGATGCTTTAATAAAACTTGCCAAAGCAATTGTTTCAAATGACATTAATTATGGGATTTTAGTCGTCTGCCCTGATTCATCTGGAACGATAAGGAAGGACTTAGCTCAAGATATTATTAGAATGGGCCAAAATAGATTTGACGGAATTAAAGATATATCAATTGAGTTTAAGAGCAAACTGGAAAATGAAGGACTTAATGTTTCGAGAGTCTGTTCTTCACTATATATACAAACCGTAAATGCTATCGAAGGAAATAATGACGCTGAATCTCTAGCAAAGAATATGTTAGGTAGTGTTTCAGATGATGGAGAAAAAGCATGGCAAGTGCTGGTCGAAAACTCTAGAAGAATAATAAAAATCAAAGGAAATTCAACGCTTCAAAGTTGTCACGAGCTTTTAAAAAATAAAGGGATAACTATACAGTCAGGGGAAAAAACGAGTATTCAGCTATTCAATAAAGCACACCAGTATAACAAAAATGCTTACGCTGAGATATCAATTCTTAGTGTACCAAAACCTATTGACTTACAAAGTATATGGATTCCTTTAGAGGCAGCTATTATTAGCGATGAAGAGAATGAAAGTTTAAACTTGGATCTAACTATCGAGAGGTATCAAAGCTGGTATAAAGAAAGGCGTAATAATGACACTATCATTGATTCCTTCACATTTGGAAGATTCATAAAAAAATGTGTTGTCATAGGTGGCGCTGGTATAGGAAAAACTACGTTATTTCGTAAACTAGCCCTAGATTATAGTGACGAAGGATATTTTGTTCTATTCGTTAAGTTGTCAAAACTAACGGACATGCTATCGGATAGTAGCAAGGGTTTCGAAGAATGCTTGATAGATTGTGCGTTCGATAGAAAGATACAACCTGACAATATCAGTTCCTTGCTACAAAATGCAGTGATATTGGCTGATGGTCTAGATGAATGTTTCCAACAGCAATCAGAAATAACTCAATACTTTTCAAAGCTCTCGAAAGACTATCCAGAATCACGGATTTTGATATCAACTCGTCCAATAGGATACAAGCTAGGTTTGATAAGCGATTGGCGACGCTATGAACTTAAACCCATTGATGATAAAGGATTTGAAAGTGCAGTAAAGCAACTAACTTCAGTTATTTCTCCAGAGATAAAGATAGACGAAGCTGTTTTAAAGCAGATAGAAGCCGTCAAAATCAGTCATCTAGTCAAGAGAAACCCGCTAATTTTGAGTCTGGTTGTTATTCTTGTAAAAAGAGGTATAGAGGCAAATACTAATTATGCTTCTTTGTATAGACAGCTATTCTCTTTAATAGAAACAGAAAGTCCAAAGCGAGAGGTTTCGGTAAATTTGCCAAGTAGACAATTACGAGAGTTTTTGTATTTGTTAGGATGGATAATATTAAGAGATGGTTATAAGCCGTTACAAGAGCTGGTTCGGATATGTCATGAAGAGTGGAAAGAAGAGTTGCCACTTCGAAAGTTTGAAGCATACAAAGTGATAGATGATTGTATTGCATACTGGGTAGCGAAAGGAATTATTGAAAAAGTTAATGACTTAACAGATGAAACTGTTTTGTTCATACACAAAACGTTAGGTGAGTATGCTGCTGCCGAACATTTGAAACTTCAAAATATTATTATCCAAGAGCAGTTTATTTTAGAGGCATTTTCAAACCCTCAATATAGTGAAACGCTAACATTCCTTAGTCATTTAGGTTTAAGCTCTAAGATTTTAGCATTATGGAATGATACATATTCTGCTGATAACAAACCCAAAAATATCAATATATATGATTTCATACTGCACGCAGGTATTGATTACAAATCAGATGAAATAGATAGCTTTATAAGTTTGTGTTGGGAAATAACAGAGGATTCTCTTTCTACAAACCGTTATACGAGCGGAGCAATTTTATGTCATATTGCGACACGTACATGGGATAAAATTGAATTTAGTGTTAAAAAAAGACTAGACTCTGTTGATAACTGGGTATCTTTTATAGCATTAAATTGTAATTTAATCGCTACAAAAGAGATAACTTCGAAAGATTTATACACTTGTATTGAAAAATTAGAAGAAATTTTTGAGCCTATTAGAGTAGAAAGGTTTATTAAGAACCGAAATCTTACAAAAATACAGATAAAAAACGATTTAATAAAATTACTAATAGAGAAAACATTACAAAATAATAATGAAGAATTTTTAGAAATTATTGAAACATATATTCAAAAAGAGAACAATGGTCTTAGTGTTGGGCTAATATCAGATATTATAAAGAAATACTCTAAATATGAAAGATCAATGCCTAACTATAGCTTTTTAGAATATAGTATTTTTTCTAAAACGATGAAAAGAGAAGTAGCCCCTATCAATCAGGCTTTTAATAGTGAAGATTTTAAAAAACATGAAAAAACTAAAAATATAAATTTCTTCAACGTTATCATTGGTATTGGGAATAGTATCGATACTATAGTTTTAGATTTTAAAAAAATGATAGAATTGAGTGCTTTGATTAATTTATCTAGCATAATGGAAATGTATGTACAGGATTTTAACGTATTTTATCCTAACGTTGTAGAAAATGATAGCAGGACATTCATTTTTTCATCATTAGCTAGACTTAATAACTTAGACTACGAGGTTGTGCTGAAGCAATCAAATTCAATAGTTAGTAAAATAGGAAAGTTATCAGGTGATGAAAGTTTTATGTATCCAATACATAAGCTACCTCGAGTAGATATTGAGTTCGAAATAGTAAATTCCTTAAATATAGAGTTATTAGTTTGTATTAAAAAACTGATTTTAACTAATGAAAGGTTTTTAATAGCAAATGCTTGTCGCCTATTCCTATCATATCCTGAATCAGAAAGCTTTGAAATATACTTAGGGCTTATAAAAGATGGAGAAGGTCTATCGCTTTTATATATAGGTGCTATGAGCGAACATTATCAGAGTCTGGAAAATATCGATAAGATTCAAAACTTATTTTTAGAGAAATTGTTGAACGATAATTTAGCAAGTGGTTGTGAGTACTTATACCAATATGTTATAGAACCGTATAACGAGAGCCATATTCAAGTAATAATAAAAGGTCTTAACTCAAGAAACCCCATTATTGCAACTGGAGCAACAGAACTACTTGATAAGATACCACTTAATCTTATAAGCTTAGATGAGGTGAAAGAGCTTTACTTGTTATGGAAAGATATAGAAGAGCCATACCCAGTCAAAGGAGGGACTGTTCCACATACTCCAAGAGAAAATTTAGCGAAAATATTGATTAAATATAATTATTATGATGAAATTTTCATACAACAGATGATGTTAGATATTAGACCCGATATTAAAAAACAAGCAATACAACCTTTCATTGATTATTGTAAAGACTCAAGTCAGTTAAGACACTGGCTCATAGGCAAGGTTAAAAGCAAAGAGATAAGTGCAGACTTGCTAAAAAAATGTATTACTGAAGGCAATTTTTTAAAGGATAGTCATCTTGTCTTAGAGCTATTAGATAATGAGAGTGCCGATATTCGAGAAAATGCTTTAGAGATTTTAAACACAAAATATATTACTGAATGTAAAATGAAAGCTCATGCAGAAAGGCTATTAAGTGATGAAATTATAGAAATCAGAGAATATGCTAAAAAAATCTTAGATACATAGCTATTAACTCGTAGAAAACGTGCGTTTTTATCTAACTACCCATTGCTTAAATGCTCTCTAAGCCTCAACAATCAACTCGTCAATATTATCACTTTTTAATACCCAAAAAAAACGGCACTGAAATCAGCGCCGTTTTATAAGTCGTGATAATGTAAAAGCTAGCCACGATTCCTCAAATGCTAAATTGCCAAAATTAATCCCAGCTTAAAATCACCTTACCGCATTGCCCACTTTCCATGATATCAAAGCCTTCTTGAAAGTCATCAATGTGCATGCGATGGGTAATGATTGGTGTCAAATCAATACCGCTAATCAGCATTTGCTCCATCTGATACCATGTCTCCCACATCTCGCGCCCATAGATACCTTTTAGGGTTAACGCCTTAAAGATAATCTTGCTCCAGTCCACCGTGGTGGTGTTAGGCAAAATGCCTAAGAGCGCAATTTTAGAGCCGTTATACATATTGCTAATCATCGAGTCAAAGGCCTGAGGCGAGCCTGACATCTCAAGCCCAATGTCAAAGCCGTGCATTTTTAACGTATCGATAGCGCCTTCGATGGTTTCACCCTTGGCTGGGTTGATGGTCATCGTCGCGCCCATCTTTTTGGCAAGCTCTAAGCGATAATCACTGATATCACTGACCACAATATTACGTGCCCCAGCAAATCGGCAAATCGCCGTTGCCATTGACCCAATCAGTCCTGCACCCGTAATCAGCACATCTTCACCCAGTACAGGGAATGAAAGGGCAGTGTGAGTGGCATTGCCAAAAGGGTCCATAATGGCTGCCATCTCATCGCTGATACGCTCATCGAGTTTGATGACATTGTCGGCAGGTATCACCAAATATTCGGCAAACGCGCCATCGCGGTCGACGCCCACACCGATGGTATTTTCGCACACATGCAGCTTACCGCGGCGGCAGTTGCGGCAATGCCCGCAAGCGATATGGCCTTCGCCTGTGACGCGGTCGCCCACTTCCAGATGCTTGACGCCATCGCCCATTTCACTAATGACACCGACGTATTCATGTCCGATAATCATCGGTGTCTTGATGGTGTTTTGTGACCATTCATCCCATTTATAAATGTGTAAATCTGTCCCACAAATGGCGGTTTTTTTAATTTTTATTTTAACGTCATTGATGCCAACGGTCGGTTCTGGCACGTCTTGCATCCAGATGCCTTTTTTGTCATGGGCTTTAACCAGTGCTTTCATACTTTTCTCTTATTTAACGGTGTTGCATTTTATTGGTGAATCTAGATAAATACTGAACAACGATTAATCAATCACTTTCATTTGTTTGGCGACTTTGATAAAGGCGGCGATACACTGGTCGAGCTGCTCGCGCGTATGGGCGGCAGAGAGCTGGACACGAATGCGAGCCTCGTCTTTAGGTACGACAGGGTAGAAGAAGCCAATCACATAAATACCCTCTTCAAGCAGTGCCTCTGCCATTTGTTGTGAAACATTAGCGTCATAAAGCATCACTGCACAGATTGCCGATTCGGTGGGCTTGATATCGAAGCCGGCATCTTGCATTTGCTTGACAAAATAGGCGGTATTTTCATGCAGTTTGTCTTGTAGGGTATTGTCCTCTGCTAGCATCTCAAACGCTTTTAACCCAGCGGCTGCGATCATGGGTGGAATGGAGTTTGAAAACAGATACGGGCGTGAGCGTTGACGCAGCATCTCGATCATTTCTTTTTTACCTGTGGTAAAGCCGCCAATTGCGCCACCAAATGCCTTGCCCAAAGTTCCCGTGATCAGCTCAATATCACCGCGCAGATCAAACAATTCAGTCACGCCGCCACCCGTGCGACCGACGACGCCTGCTGAATGACACTCATCAATCATGACCATGGCATCATATTTTTGTGCCAACGCATAAATCTCATCCATCGGCGCGACATTACCATCCATTGAAAACACGGCATCGGTGACAATTAAACGAAAACGCTGTGCTTGCGCCGCTTGCAGCTGAGTCTCTAAATCCTGCATATCTGCATTGGCATAGCGATAACGCGCGGCTTTACACAGGCGCACACCATCGATGATTGAGGCATGGTTTAACGAATCAGAAATAATGGCATCTTCGCTGGTCAGCAGTGGCTCAAAGACACCGCCATTGGCATCGAAACAGGCTGCATAAAGAATCGTATCTTCGGTATTAAAAAATTGAGAAATCGCGGCCTCTAATTGCTTATGCAAATCTTGCGTACCACAAATAAAACGTACCGATGACATGCCATAACCTGAGTCTTCAATGGCTTGGGTAGCCGCCTTTTTAATCTCAGGATGGTCAGACAATCCAAGGTAATTATTGGCACAGAAGTTAAGCATCTCACGGCCATCGGCGATCGTGATGAGCGCATCTTGCGGAGAGGTGATAACGCGCTCGTTTTTATACAGCCCTGCGTCGCGGATATCGCTGATTTCTTGTTGTAGATGTTTTTGAAAGGCCTGGTACATAATGGTTCCTTTTTTACTATTATTGGCGTTTGCTTAGGGTTTGTTGATAGGACCAAATTATTTGCTTATTGATGCGAGTTAAGCACAAATCGTCAAATACTGACGCACCACATTATCCATGCCTTGCTCTAGTGATTCAATCGTAAACGCATGACCGATAGACACCTCAGCGATATCACCAAGCGCGAGCAGATCGGCTAAATTTTCTAAATTCAAATCATGACCGGCATTGACGCGAATGCCGTTGTCACTGGCAAGGGTGATACAGTCGCTAAAGCGTTGCTTGACCTCATCAAAGTCAATATTGTCATCGCTCTTACTATTACTGTAAGCGCGCGCCCATTCTTCGGTATACATCTCTATCGTTTGCACATCGCTATCGATGACGGCTTTAATCTGCTCGATATCAGGATCGATAAATACCGCGCAGCGTGTACCAAACTCTTGCAACTCATGACTCAACGCCGACAGCATGTCTTTGTGTTTGATGATATCGAAACCATGATCGGAGGTTAGCTGGTCTTCGCTATCGGGCACAAGCGTACATTGATGCGGTTTGACTTCGCGAATCAAAGATAAAAACTGCTCGTTTGGGTTGCCCTCGATATTGAACTCAATCTCTGGATAGTCTGTCAAAAACTGACTGATATCATAGACATCTTGGTATCTGATATGACGCTCATCAGGTCGTGGATGCACAGTAAAGCCTTTGACACCCAAATCAATCAGCTTCTTCACAAAGTACAGTAGATTGGGATAGTCTGTGCCGCGAGAGTTTCTGATTAAGGCGAGTTTATTTAAATTGACACTAAATAGAGTGCTCATAATATGTCCTTTTTCATTGTTGTTATGGATGGATTATTGGTTATTAATGGCTAATACCTAATTTTAGTAGAAGTCATCCCGACTAGCATACTTCATATTGAGCGCCTGTAATATCGCATAGGTTTCGCTATCCATATTACCGGTTGGCTGCTGCGGTCTGAAATGCAATTGAAACGCATAGATGACATCGCGACTGGGCTTGTCCCATTCGTCGCTATTATTAATTTGATAGCCATATTTGCGAAAGGCTTGCTTGATTTCCTGCACGCTTGGCGCGACCAAGGTACGCCGATTCATAATTTCTTGCTTGTCTGCTTCATTATACCAAGCGCCGATACCATAATCGAAGTACAGTCGCTCCCATGGAAACTTGGCACCAGGGTCGATCTTGCGCGAGGGTGCCATATCTGCATGACCGATGATGTTTTTTGGTGAGATGTCATAGCGGGCGGCGATATCTTGTACCAGCTCCGCAACTTTTTTAATCTGCCATTCATCAAACGCCACATAATGATCATAAGGATGGTAGTCCATATTGCCATTCTTTAGCGCGTCTCGATATTCAGGCTTGATCCCTGCATTGACGATTTCGATACCGATAGAGGTATCATTGAGGATAGTTCGTCCTGAAAAGCCGCCATCGCCTGCATGCCATGCGCGCTCAGACTCTGGTACGAGGTTATAGATTTTATTATCGTCCTTGTCCAAGACCAAATAGTGCGCGCTCACATTGCCCGTGGTCAATGTTTTGATTGAGCGCTCATTGTCTGAGACCGTATAGTGTAGAACGATGGTTTTGATACGCTGGCTTTTGCCAGTCGATTGATAGGTGTCGCTGTCGACGCTGTAGCTTTTGGTTGTTGCCACTGGTGAGGTCGTGGTTACGCAGCCAATCAGAGGCAGAGTTACGCAACACGCAATAGCAAGAGCAGTAATAGATTTGGTCATGAAAGGCTCATATAAAAAGAAAAACAGGACACAGCAACTGGTGTAGACAGTCTATTTTAGCACCATACTATCGTTTGTATTGATGAGCGCGCGTTAGGTACGTTTGATTTTCTTAGCCAACACTTTCTTCCAACTCGCCTCCAAACACTCAATGGCTAGCCACGGCTCAATCACCTCAGCGTCAAACTTTTCTTTTGAATTGGACAATTGCCAGAGTTTCTCTAACGTGGCAAATGGATAGGGACGTTCGACTAAGTAGACCGGCAAGTCAGCGTTAATCATGCCATCACGCACCACTTTAAAGTACCAGCCTGAAATACCTTGCTTGCTGACCCACGCCGCAATATTCGGCACTTTGGTAAACTGACCAATTTGATCGTTGATTTTGTAGCACGGGCGGCGCGGTTGGACGATACGCAGTTGCACGCTATCTTCACCGTTTATATTATCGTCGCCATACTGATAAACGTCGCCAATACAGACGGTAGACTCATCCATCTCAGGCAAGCCATTAACGGTTTCAGTGGTAAGGTTTTCACCGAGCGTGCCGACACGTACTTTTAGGTCAAACTCGGTATTGATTTTTTCATAAGTGGCCGTTGGCAGTTGATGTAAGGCTTTGAGTGGGCCGCCATGATGTTTGCGGTCGGCTTGCTCGTCGGTGGTCAGTCCCATAAAGTTGACGGCGACGGGTGCTGTAATGGGCGCTTTATCGATGGCGCTCATTTCTTCACGAGTGAACGGCATGGCTTTGCCTGCGCGGACACATACTAAGTTTGCCACATGCAAGGGTAGGTTAATCTCAGAATGTGAGCGGTGAGTAGCAGACATGGGCAATCCTTAATGATACGTGAGAGCAGGACAAAATTTGCTTAGCAATAGTGATAGGGATGATAACAATCTATCCGACAATTATCCATTCTAATGGCTGTTTATCATGACAGATAGGTCTAAATATCGGCACAAAAAAAGACCAGAATAACGATTCTGGTCTTTTTGATCTCATGCTTTTAGTATGACAAGATTATTGTACTCAATAATCTTATTTGTTCTTGTTGCGACGACCAGCGGTTTTCTTTTCACGCGGTGTGGCGACCAGCTCAGCCAACTGATCCGGTGATGACCATAGGCCTTCTAAGTCATAGAACTCACGCGCTTGCGGGGTCATGATATGAACGACAACCGCGCCCAAATCAATTAGTGTCCAATCAGAGTCGATACCGCCTTCGCGGCCAAGTGGCATAAAGCCGGCTTGTTTGGCTTCAGCGCCGACGCTGTCCGCCATCGCGCGTACATGACGCTTTGAGGTACCATCAGCGATGACGATACGCTCGGTGACGTCAGTTAAGTCTTCTACATTCATTACAGTAATGTTCTTTGCTTTCATATCATCTAGCGCGCTTTGTACAAGGTTCAAGCACACGGTTAAGCGTTCTTCGGTCATGGTGTTGGTCATAAATTTTAATCTCTTCAATCGTAACTATTAAAAATAAAGGGGCAAAACGTCAATTTGTCTGATTCGACTGATCATATGTCGTCAGTCATGTATAGAGATAGGATAGGCAAAATGACATAGATAAGGCGATTTTAACGGAATTGAGCAGCAGAATATAGCTGATGGGCGATAATATAGTGATAAACGGCAGGATTGAGCCATTTAGCTAATGAATTGGGATGAGTATTGCTCATAATATCATTTATTGGTGCGATAGATGCGATTTGCCTCTCAGTGACGGGCATTTTATTTGTTTTATTGCCCAATATTTGTAGTTGCTCGCGTATTTGCGTGCTTGATACGGCAGTGATCGGTCGCGTATCTATATAAATGCGTCCTTTCATAGCGCTTTTCAAGTCAGTGCTATTTACGTCAAGGCTATTTATTTTTGAGCTGTCGGCTTCCATGGTATTTAATAAGCATCGAGTCATTGGGGTTAATAGCTCAATCGGTGAGTTGGTTACATGTGGTTGTAAAGGTAGCGGCAGTTGCGATTGCAAGGTCGCTAAATATTGCGAGGTCGCTATACTGTTTCCAAGTGATGTTGCATTGTCAGAAACTCCATCATTAATATGATCGCTATCCTCACGATTAAACACCCACAGATTGACATAGTCCGTCAGTTGTAACCCGTCCTTCCATTTATCCAAACTGCGTGCGCTGTCCATACCCATGATAAATATCAAACAGTCATTAGGGTATTGCTGCCTAAGTGTGCGTACACTATCAATCGTATAGACAGGCGGCGCTTGCCATATCTCAAGCTCATTGATTTGTATCGGTGTGTCTTGCGTCGCGAGTTGCAACATGGCCAAGCGATGAGCGGGATCTGTGCTTTGCGTTTTGAATGGCGAGCACGCATTGGGTAATAAAGATACATGTAAGGGACGGTTTTGCTGCGTTGCGATTGGTAATAAGTCCTGATAGACGTGTAGAGCCACTTCTAGGTGACCATTATGTATCGGATCAAATGAGCCGCCAAGATAGGCGCGGATGGCAGGGGCAGTTGTTTTTTTTTGAGGGTTATTGCTCATATTTGGCATAAATAAATGCGTAAAAAGAGATGAAGTATCTGTTGGTATCAATACACCTTACTCTTTTATCCGCTAACCTTTTTATATTAACTGAATCATAGCGCTATTGTAGAGTGCATGTGAGCATCTGTCATCACTATCTATCACCACCTATAGTCAGTGAAAATTAATACCGCTACATTATGCACTGTTAAATCAATTTTTTTGCTTGCTGGGCCTGCGCAAACAGAGGCTGCAAAAATTGATATTAGCAGTACTGTATCGTTTTTGAGATACTTTAACTATACCACCACAGCACCAATAAAAAACCGACCATCATGACGATAGTCGGCGATATAAAGGACTTTAATTAGCAAGTATGATAGCGATTAAATCAGATCGCTATACGCTTGGATGGCGGTTAGCGCGATGGTATAGACGATATCATCAACGAGCGCGCCACGTGACAAGTCATTGACTGGCTTATTTAATCCTTGCAGCATCGGTCCAACGCTGATGACATTGGCGCTACGCTGCACTGCTTTATATGTGGTGTTACCAGTATTGAGATCAGGGAAAATAAAGACGTTGGCTTGACCTGCGACAGGAGAGTCAGGCGCTTTTTGTTTACCCACACTCATGACCGATGCGGCATCATATTGTAGTGGGCCATCGACTTTGAGGTTCGGCGCACGCTCACGGACGATTTGGGTGGCACGAGCGACTTTTTCGACATCCGCGCCTGCGCCTGATGAGCCCGTAGAATAGCTGATCATCGCGACTTTTGGATCGATACCGAAGGCCGCAGCAGACTGTGCCGATTGGATGGCAATTTCAGCCAACTCTTCAGCATTCGGATCAGGATTAATCGCACAGTCACCATAGACAACCACTTGCTCAGGCAACAGCATAAAGAACACGGATGATACGAGCGAGTACTGCGGCGCGGTTTTGATTAATTGAAACGCTGGGCGTACGGTATTGGCAGTGGTATGAATCGCACCTGAGACCAGACCATCGACCTCATCTAGCTGCAGCATGATGGTGCCAAGATACACCGTATCTTTTAGATATTCAGCGGCGACGTCTGCACCAGTTTTACCTTTGCGGCGCTCCACGACAGCAGCGATATATTTGCTCATATCAAGCGTGTCGGGGTCGATGATTTCTAGACCTTCTGGCAACGTCAAATCGCGATTTTTGGCGACTTGCTCGACATCGCTACGCTTGGCGAGCAGTACGCAGTTGGCAATACCGCGGCTCTGACAGATACAGGCCGCTTCGACCGTACGTGGTTCAGAACCTTCTGGCAATACGATACGTTTTTTGGCGTGCTGTGATTTTTTAACCAACTGATGGCGAAACGCAGATGGGGACAAGCGCGGTTCATGATTACGGCTAAAGTATTCTTTAATCCAGCTCAAATCTAAATGAGCAGCGACATAACGCGCCACTTCTTCCGCACGCTCAGTGTCATCGCTTGGAATCTCAGAACTCATATGCATCAAGCTCTGCACCGTTTGATAGCTGTCGCTCTCGACGCTCATGACAGGGATGCCGGTTTTGAGCGCTGACTGCCAGAGCTCAGTGACTGTTTTGCTTGGGGTGATACCGCCAGTGAGTACCAGACCTGCCAGTGGAATTCCATTAATACAGGCCAACCCAGCAGCCAGCAATAAATCATCGCGGTCACCAGGCACCACCATTAATGTACCGCGCTTAAAGACTTCGTTGACGCGTGCTACTGAGCGCGCCGTCAGACTGATGCGATTGATGCGACGTGTTTTTGCTTCACCGACATTGAGCCAAGTAGCATCCAGCTCTGTGGCAATATCCCATGTGCGCGGCACTGATAACGAATCGCTAAAGGGTACGACACCGATGAGGCGAAACGCGTCAGTATTGAACGAAGGCGATAGGCGCTGCACTTCTTGCAAAAAGGTTGGATCTAAGCTAACAACCGCCTCACCCGGAGCGACTGGTTGATTCTCAAAGGTATTAGGTACGTCCTGTACACGCATTAATATCACGCCAAGCGTACGCGCATCCATGACACCGCCGAACTCGCGAGCATGCACATCCAATTTGTCTGCTAAATAGGCAGGCTTGCTGATATCAGCCGTACTGACAAATATAATCTTGGCATCCAAAGCATGGGCAAGCGCACGGTTGATTTGTGAGGCGTAAGAGGTCTCAGTAGTCGGTACCAGACCTTCACAGATGATGACGTCAGGACCATCATTGATCGTGTGATAATTGGCAATCACTTCTTCCATCAAAACATCAAGATTGCCATCGCCCAGCATCCGCTCGACGTACTGACGGCTGATCGATTTGGGCGGCTTTAGTCCAAAGGCATGCATGGTCAATGCGCTTGAGCTGTCCAAGCTGTGCTGTTTATCTAGTGTATCGTCTTGCAAAAATGGCTTCATAAAGCCTGCTTTAATACCGTTATAATCAAAGGCGCGAATCAGGCCAAGCGCGGCTGATGTTACACCGATACCGCGGCTAATGGGAACAAGTAAAATGGTCTGCATAGTGTATCCTACGGTTTATTTTATTATTAAGTTCAATTCACCCTTGGCAGAATGAGCAATATATTGAGTATTTACGTCATAGCTTTATAGCAAATATTAATTATATAGATATGGCGTATCAAACACTTTCACGCTTATATTAAATTCAATGCCTGACGAGTCTCTTGAGCAATACGGTATTCTTCGTCGGTTGGAACGACCCATAGCTCGATACTGCTGTCATCTGCGTGGAAGCTGCCTTCTTTACCACGAGCCAAACTGGCATTTTTGTCAGCATCTATTTTGATACCGAAATGACGCATCACTGTCAAAATTTTGGTACGTGTAATGTCGGAGTTCTCACCGATACCGCCAGTAAAGACAATACCAGTAAACTCTGGTAACGCACAGCTAAGACTGGCCAGATATTTACCAGCACGATAGCAGAACATCTCGATAGCGAGCTGTGCATCTTCGTGACCTTCACTGGCTGCTTGCTCGATGGTACGCAAGTCGTTAGACAGTCCTGAGATACCGAGTAGACCGCTATCATTATTAAGCATTTTGTCAGTCTCTTCTAAGCTCATATCGAGTTGGCGTTTTAGATGCATGTGCAGGCTTGGATCCACATCACCACTGCGCGTACCCATCATAAGGCCCTCAAGCGGAGTCAAACCCATACTGGTATCGAGACTTTTGCCATCATATACTGCCGCGATTGAACAACCATTACCCAAATGCGCGGTCAACCAACCATGTGGGCCTTTTGCCTCAGTGATTTGGCTGACACGCTCTGAGACATAGGCGTGAGACGTACCATGAAAACCATAGCGACGGATTTTATGCTCTTCGTATAGGTATTTTGGTAGCGCATAGCGAAAAGCAACCGGCGGCATGGTCTGGTGAAAAGCGGTGTCAAATACTACCACTTGTGGCATATCAGGGTAGATCGCCTGAACCGCTTCGATACCTAGGGCGTTTGCAGGGTTGTGTAGCGGAGCTAGTATTTTGAGACGCTTCACTTCTGCCAATGCATGCTCGTCAACGCGAACGGCTTTAGAATATTCGCGACCACCATGTACCACACGATGACCGACGGCGATGAAGTGGTACTGCTCTAGTAGCTCAAGAATTTTTTGTAGTGCCAGCTTATGGCGACCACCAGGGATAGAGATTTCAAGCTTTTCACCGTTTAAGGTCGTGTGTTTGATACGAGCCGTATCAAGACCTAAGTTTTCGGCAAGACCGGTGATACGAGTAGAGTTGTCATCGCTAATCAACGCGTATTTGATGGAGGACGAGCCGCAGTTTAAAACCAAAGTTGGGCTGGTCAGGGTTGATGTTTCAGAGTTCTTATCATCAAAAGTGGTCGTTAGGCTGGCGCTCATACTCTATCCTTAGATTGGTTTTTATAGGTGGGTTTTTATAGGTAGAAAATCATCATATCGTCAGATTACTATGATAAAAATGACACTGACATCGCATCGTGTTCATATTAATTCGATGATAGATTGATCGTGTTTAACACAAAATTAGCCATATCCATGCTGATCTATCAAACAAGTATATGATCGATCTTAGTCATACTGAGGCTAATGGTTGTATCTTATTACTATATAGCAGTATCGCCGAATCGCAGGCCTGCGCCTCATCATAGCCGTAAGGTCGCGGTATAATGTAACATATTTTTGTATCTATACCGCGATAACGGTAAGGTTTAAAATCAGTGTGTATCAAGCGTTCAAAATATTGGTACATCTGTTATAGCTAGTGGCTCCTAGGTACTTTAGTTATTGATTGTGGGCTGTTATAGAGCTGCCTTATGAATATCAAAAATTGTAAGAAATATTGTCCAAATACCTATCAGACATGTTTTTATGCACAAATTATCAAGCGATATCGTCAGTAAATTATGATGAAAGCATCAAACCGATCCCCACTATGAGCCAAATTTATTGGCCAATGCTGTTCAGTATGCGTACAGCTTTGTGTCATAATGCTATGATTAAAACTTTGATATTGGCTATGCTTTGGCTGCCTTTTTCGCTCTTTGCTTATTACGATTCTTCATCGCACTTACACCGCTACACGCTCACAGGTTATCCACTCTATGTCTACTATACTTCACTCATCAGAAACTGGGCATATCGCCTTATGGAGACTTGCCAGTCGCCGCGCCATTACTGCCTTAGTCATTGGCAGTGCGATGATGGTAGGGTTGTCAGGCTGCGGGCAAAAAGGCGCTTTGTACTTACCAGAGTCCAGTAGCCAAACGGTAGAGGGTAGTCCATCTGTACTAAATAGTACGAGCCATCCACAAGATGCCGCTTTTGCGGGTATTGATGATGATACCTATCAAAAAAATGACTATCTAGATGAACAGCAAATACTGCCTGAGCCGAGTACGGATCCTAACGATTATTAACTTTCATTCTTACCCTTGTTACCCTGATTATATTAGAGATGTTTATATGAGTCATTCTGAACTACCTGCTGACGTAACCGATTTTGCCGCTGGCGAGTCTGTCACTATTCAAACTGAGCAGGGTCTATATGTTGATCCTAAAGCGTTGAGCGCTCATCTGCCCGCGCTAAGCTATCGCGACGATGCACTATATATGGAGCAGGTCAGTGTTGATGCGTTGGCAAAACAATATGGTACGCCATGCTATGTCTACTCAAAGCAGGCGATACTAGATGTCTATAAAGCATATACCGATAGCTTCGCCAGTCTCAATCATCAGGTATGCTATGCGGTAAAAGCAAACTCGAATCTTGCAGTGCTTGGCGTGCTTGCTCAGGCAGGCGCTGGGTTTGATATCGTCTCTCGTGGTGAGCTGATGCGCGTATTGGCTGCAGGCGGCGAGGCAGCGCGCGTTGTCTTCTCAGGTGTTGGCAAAACATATAGTGATATCGAGTATGCACTGACCCAAGGTATCGGCTGCTTTAACGTCGAGTCCATCAGTGAGCTGACCTTGATCAATGAGGTGGCGACAGCACTTAATAAGCGTGCGCCAATCTCATTACGCGTCAATCCCGATGTCGATGCCAAGACGCATCCGTATATCTCAACGGGTCTTAAAGACAACAAGTTCGGTATTACTCATGAGAACGCACTGGCTGTCTATCAGCAAGCGGCGGATTTATCGCATATCGATATCGTTGGTATTGATTGTCATATTGGCTCGCAGCTGACTGAAGTCGCGCCATTTGTCGCCGCATTAGACAAAGTCATTGAGCTGATACATAGCCTACGCGATCATGGCATTGAGCTGCGTCATATTGATTTGGGTGGCGGTCTAGGCGTGCGTTATATTGATGAGACGCCTGTGTCTATCGATGAGTTTGCCGAGGCTTTACTACCAAAGCTTAGCGAGCTTGGTTTGACCGTATTCTTCGAGCCAGGTCGTAGTATCGTTGCCAATGCTGGTGTGCTATTGACGCAAGTCGATGTACTCAAGCCGACTGAGCATAAGAACTTTGCGATCGTCGATGCTGCGATGAACGACTTGATTCGTCCTGCTTTATATCAAGCTGAAATGGCCGTGATTCCAAGTACATTGCCGAGCGATGGCATTGATACAAATGGTACAAAGCCGTGGGACATCGTTGGCGCGATTTGTGAGACAGGGGATTTCTTGGCAAAAGACCGCTTACTATCACTATCTGAAGGCGATGTGCTGGCTATGACTGGCGCGGGTGCTTATGGCTTTACCATGAGTAGTAATTACAACTCGCGTCCGCGTGCCAGCGAAGTGATGGTAGCAGGTAATAACCATCAGCTCATCCGCAAACGCGAAACGGTTGAAGCATTGTATGCTGACGAAATACTGTGGCAAGATAAATAAAAGCGCCAACACTGAAACTGTTTTTGAATAATAAATAAAACCCACTGTGATGATAACGGTGGGTTTTTTATGGCAAACTCGAATGGTGTATATCGAGTTTGAAGTATAACGATAAGTTGGTATTTGATAGCGGTGATAATTATGATTGTATCTGACAGCGTGCTAATATAAGCCATACATAAAAATAGGATAGGACATCAAAGATATGCTAATAGAGTTTACTAAAATGCATGGGTTGGGTAATGATTTCATGGTCATTGATTTAGTGACCCAGCGCTTAGATTTGACCAAGGAATTGGTAGAGTTATTGGGAGATCGTCACCTAGGTATTGGCTTTGATCAATTACTTGTGGTCGAGCCACCGATGCGCCCCGATGTTGATTTTAGTTACCGTATTTTTAACACGGATGGCACCGAGGTGGAGCAATGCGGCAATGGTGCGCGCTGTTTCGCCCGTTTTGTCCAAGCGCGCAAGCTGTCATTTAAGCAGCGTCTACGGGTTGAGACGGCGAGTGGCATTATCTCTTTGACCACTGATCGGTTTGGTTGGGTAGAAGTCGACATGGGCAAGCCTAAGTTTGAGCCAAATGAGATACCCTTTAGCCCAAGAGCCACGACCAAAATCCAAAACACTTATCACCTCGACGTAAATGGCACGCCTGTGCAGCTATATGTTGCCAATATGGGCAACCCACATGCTGTTATCAAAGTCGATGACGTACTGGACGCCGAAGTTGAGACGTTGGGTAAAGCCATTGAATCTCATCCCGCATTTCCAGATCGCGTCAATGTGGGCTTTATGCAAGTGATGAACCAGCGTCATATTCGTCTACGTGTGTATGAGCGCGGCGTGGGCGAGACGCAAGCTTGCGGCACGGGCGCCTGTGCAGCAGTTGCAGTCGGTATAAGAGAGGGCTGGCTCGACGAAGGCGAAGAAGTGCGAGCGCAGCTCTATGGTGGCAGCATGATCATCAAGTGGCAGCCGGGCTATTCAGTTATGATGACAGGTCCGACTGCTTTTGTTTATGAAGGGGTCTTTAGTCCAGATGGTTTGATGGCGCAAGCAGGTATTAAGCCAAGTTCTGAAGGCTGATATCTGTCGTTAAACAAATGATATCAATAACATGGGTGCTTCTGATATGGTTATGTCCACTCATCAAGATGGTCAGACAATACAAACGGCATCTTGGCTATCAGCCGAGCTGGCAGCAAGTATAGAGTCAGATGCCGCACTGCGAGCATTATTAGCCCCTGTCCATCGTTGGCTCAATACGCTGTCTGTGCGCAACCATTCGCTGCATACGCTGACTGCTTATTTTTCTGGCTTAAACCAATTAGCATTGTTCTTGCGCGGTAAGCGTCTGACGTGGACGCGCTGTGATAAGCGCCAATTGGCTCAGCATATTAGTCAGCGCCTCGATGAAGACAAGCTTGCGCTTGCTAGCGTTCAGCAAGAGCTGTCAGCGATTCGGCATTTTTATGGTTGGCTCATAGAGGAGGATTTGGCGCGTATCAATCCAACGACTGGCTATCAGCTCAAGCGTAGCCCTAGACCATTACCTTCGATTGCTGATGTGGACTTATTGACGCAATTATTGGATCAACAAATCCCTGATACACCAGAGCAGGCGCGCTTGTGGTTGCGTGATAAAGCCATGTTTGAGCTGCTCTATAGTAGTGGTCTACGTGTTGGCGAGTTGGTCGCACTCGATATGGCTGATGTGGACTTGTCTGATTTTCGGGTGCGCGTTACTGGTAAGGGTAATAAAACACGCTTAGTACCATTAGGCGCAAAGGCAGCAGAGGCGATAACGCGCTATCTTCCGCATCGCAATCTATGGGTTGAGCAGATGGATAATGCCTTGTTCATTAGCGAAAAACTCGGCACCAGACTATCGACGCGAGCAGTACAGCAGCGTTTAAAAGTTGCTGCTACTCGCGCAGGTATTGCACAAAACATGTATCCACATCTACTGCGTCATTGCTTTGCCTCACACATGCTGTCAGGTAGTGGTGACTTGCGTGCTGTGCAGGAGATGTTAGGGCATAGCGATATCAGCACCACCCAGGTTTACACCCATGTTGATTTTGCCAAATTAACACAAGTTTATGATCGCGCCCATCCACGAGCCACCCATACTCAAAATGATGAAAACCCTACCTAATTAAGTAATCTACGGTTTAAGCAATCCACGTTATTTCCTAAACTACGCCAAACGATGACAATCAAAGATAGGTAGTTTCTGTCGACCTTGCACTTGAGCTTGCTTGTCTAATGACGCCATGACGACGGCGTATCCTTTATCTGTGTCAGATGTCGTAGACAGATTTAGCTCACTGCTATCATGGCTCGCAATAACGCTGCCGTCAAAAGCGGTAATGGCGGTATGTCCCCACGTCTGGCGAGTATTGCCGTCTTTATATGCATGATCGCCGCCCTGTGCTGCCCCAATCACCATACACTGACTGTCTAAAGCACGTGCCTGTAACAATAGCGACCAATGCGCTTGTCCAGTCAGATAAGTAAAAGCAGACGGTGCGCTTAATATATCAGCGCCTGCTTGACGTAAGCGCTGCGCTAGAGCAGGAAAGCGCAAATCAAAACAGACCATCATACCCAGCTGATAGACAGCGTCGCCGGACTCAAGAGGTACAACCACGGTCTGCGTGCCCGGCTCAAACGTCGCTGCTTCATTGTAGCTGCCTTGCTTGTCGGCCACGGTCGCGGTGAACAGATGAATCTTGTCGTATCGTGCCACTCGCGTCCCATCTGGTGCAAACAACTGACTAACTTGGCGTAGCCGACCATCAGGGACGACCATGCCATCAGGCCGATAAGGGCAAGGTAGTGAGCCTGCCAGTAGATAGACACCGTGGGTGCGAGCATATTCTGCCATCGTCGCTGATAGCGCGTCAAAACGCTCTGCAGTCGCAAACTGTTGGCCCATGCTACAGCAGTTTTCAGGTACGACAACGAGTTCAGCACCCTGCGATTTGGCATCAATGATCGCCGCTTTTATATTCGCTAAATTGCTATCGATATCTTGCTGGCTGTTCATTTGAATGGCAGCTGTGGTAAATTGAGAGATACTTACTTGGTCATGCATGACAATATTCTCCATAAATATTGAGAATTGATGGTCGCTCATTACGTTATTTTTATAATAAAATTTTGACGATCGTGAACAGGCCATTCATATTTATTGGTTGGCTATTGGGACAAAAGTGATAGGTTTATATAAGAAACATACCAATCGTATCTGGGTAGAATATAAATTATCGTAGCAAAATTGTCACAAAAAATGCTATCGTCATGTCCTGATCAGGTTATGTCACGGCCTCAATTGGCAAAATAAATATAATATCACCAAAACTGGAGTGTAATAAGCCGCCCATGAGTATGTCATTCGGATTGGCGAGCACGCTAAGCACCTCACAAAAACTGACACCGCAAATGCAGCAAGCCATTAAATTGCTGCAGCTCTCTAGTCTTGAGCTCGCACAAGAGGTTCAGGCCAAACTGGATAGTAATCCGCTGCTTGAACGTATCGAAGAGGATGATGACGAGTACGAGAATAACCGTGACGATAAAGTAGATGAGCTAAGCGAGTCATTAACACTTGATAGCTGGAACCAAAGCAGCAGTGACGCATCTAGCGTAGGATCTGATAACCATACAGACTATGGTGACGATAGCACTGACAGTTGGGAGAAACTGCAGCAATCTAGTATTGATGATGGGGCGATGGATAGTGACAGCAGTTTTGACACTGATAGCTTTGATACTAGCAGCTTTGATAAAGATAATTACGCTTCGACATCAACAGGTTCAGGCAATAATAGAGGCGATGAGGATTTTGATAGTTATCAGGGCGGTACTTCGTCGACTATTCAAGATCACGTACGCTGGCAGCTCAACTTTAAGCGCTTGTCAGAAGCAGACACCCTGATTGCAGAGTATTTGATGGACTCTATGGATGACATGGGATTCATACGAATTGATATCGATGAGTTGCTACAGAGCTTTGATACCATGGCCAACTTTTATCAGTGGGATGAACGCGTTGAGTACGACGAGGTCATGGCCGTATTGCGTATGATCCAATCTTGCGATCCGATTGGCGTTGGCGCACGTCATTTGAGTGAGTGTCTAGCGATTCAGTTGTCCAAGCTAGACGCCAATACTGCATATCTCAAAGAAGCAAAAGCGCTGCTAACGGCGGGCGAGCATTTAGTCAGTAACAATATCAAAGCGCTTACTGAACGGACAGGCCTTGCCCCTGAGAAAATCACCCCTGCGCTTACCTTACTGCGCACCTTAAATCCTTCACCCGGATTACTCTTTCAGATAAACCAGCCTGATTATGCCCAACAGCCCGACAGTTACGATATTCCAGATGTGTTAGTCACACCCATTAGAAGCCGTAAAGCCACTGCTGAGGCACTAGAAGACGGTTGGCATGTACGCCTCAACCCTGACACCTTGCCGAAGCTGCGGGTCAACCAAGAATATGCCAATTTAGTCAAACGCGGTGATGACAGCCCAGACAACCAATATCTACGCGAAAACCTCACCGATGCGCGCCTCTTTATCCGCAGTATCGAAGAGCGCAACCAAAACCTATTAAAAGTAGCAACCAGTATTGTGCGTTATCAGCAGGAGTTTTTGCAGCACGGTGCGACGGCCATGCAACCACTTATTCTAAAGGCAATCGCAGAAGAAGTGGATCTACACGAGTCCACCGTCTCACGTCTCACTACCAGTAAGACGATTTTGACACCGCAAGGACTATTTTCACTAAAGCACTTTTTTTCTTCACACGTCAGCAGTTCGGATGGCGATATCTCATCAACGGCCATTAGTGCCATGATTAAAAAGCTAATCGCTGATGAAGATCCCAAAAAACCGCTATCGGATAGCCGTATTCAAAAAGAATTATTGGCAGACGGTATCGATATTGCCAGAAGAACTGTTGCCAAATATCGTGAAGCTATGAATATAGGTTCATCCACTCAGCGCAAACAGAAGTATTAATCGTTTAAATACAATCATCTGCAACAATTTTGAGTAATCATTGATTTTACTGTGGCAAGATATAAAAAATAAAATTTTTTGATTATATAGAAACATGATAGAAACAACAGGTATTGTTACAATTAATTACAATTCAACGTCTTGCTACTATTTCTCTTTCATGACAAATTAGAGTCATACCAACAACGAAATCTAAGTGCCAATCTATAGTATTTACTTATAATGAATAAAGGAGACGATAAAAGGATACGTCGAAATGTTACTAGAGGCATTAGATAAATTATTGGTAAGGCAGGATGATAAGAGCAGGAATGCGACTTCATCTGTTGAATGTAAGTTACAAATACAAGGACAATAATATGAATGTTTCTATCAGTGGTCACCATATCAGTGTTACCAAAGCTATGGACACAGCAGTTCGTGAAAAGCTTGAAAAAGTAGAGCGACACTTTGATCAGATACAGAGTATTAAAGTGATATTATCGTTAGACAATAGTGGCGCAAATGATGGCGGTAAAAAAAGCCATAAAGCTGAAGCAATTATGCGCGTCTCAGGTCAAGAAATGTTTGTCCAAGCATTAGAAGATGATATGTATAAAGCCATTAACGAGATGGCAGACAAACTTGATAGACAAGTACGTAAGTACAAAACCCGTCAAGAGCGCAAAAAGACTCAGGGTGCTGGGCGTGATGAGCGCTATCAAGACACCACTCCTGCTGAGGTAGTACCAGCAGCTTAATGATACGTTTAAATAACGTTGATTAAGTGGGAAATCAGATCATCAGGAGCGTCTGAACAAGCTAAAAAATAAAAAATTTGATAAACAGCTATTTCATTCATTGATAATCTACAAAAGAAAAAAGACCTCGAACGTTTGATACGTTGAGGTCTTTTTTAGTACTTCTCTGATGATGTAGTTAAGACTTCATAATTAATAAAAACTAATGACAAACTGAAATATAAAAAGTTAGCCTCCGCCCACAGCCTGTACGACTTCTATATTCATACCTTCTACAATACGCAATTGAGCCAGCTCACTTTTTGGTATCAGGTCACCATCTACTTCGACGGCATAGCGTCCTTGACTGAGTCCAAGTTCATTGATGACTAATTGTACTGTCTGATGAGTGGTTTGTAAGTTTTTACCGTTAACACTAATGGTGCTCATATAAAATCCTCCTTAATAATTTGAAATTCCTTATATTAGCCGTCCTCTTGTATTAATCGCAATATAGGTGCTTTGAATCTTATGGGCGACTATTTTTATCTATACTAATATCAATCAATTTTCGGTAGGTATGAGTAGAATAGATTAATCTATTGAGCTCTCAAGTCGAAATGTAGAGAGAGCAAGCCACAACCAACCTGCAATCATAAGAACCCCACCAATAGGGGTAATCGCGCCGAACCAGCGCGATGCCCCAAGCGTCATAGCATACAGACTACCGGCAAATATGATAATACCGATTTGCAATAACCAAGCCGTAGTTTGAGTGGTATATTTTAAGCGTATCAGTAAGCCCACGACTAATAAACCCAGCGCATGTATGAACAAATACAGCGTCGCGGTATGCCACCATTCAAACTGTTGTGCGCTGACAATATTCTCTAAACCATGAGCACCAAATGCGCCCAAAGCGACAGCAATAGCCATATTAATTGCGGCAATACCGATCCAGTTTAGCATGGCAAAACTCGTATTTTTTTAGAGCTACTGAATGTCATCTGGCAAGATCACGCTATCAATGGTCATGGCATCACGAATTTTGTCCATCGCGTTTTTTTCGATCTGACGGACACGTTCAGCGGAGATAGAGTAAACCGCTGCCAGCTCGTGCAAAGTGGATTTTTGCTCAGAGAGCCAACGCTGCTCAACGATATCGCGTGAACGGTCGTCTAATGTCCCCATAGCAGCAATCAACGCTGACGAGTTGTTTTCTTCCCAATCTTCTTCTTCCAATTGCTCAGCAGGATCAATGCCATCTTCCAAAAACAGCTGCGGTGCATAGCGTCCATCATCATCGTCACTTGACTGTGCTTCAAATGAAGCATCATAAGAGGTCAGACGTGACTCCATCTCTAATACTTGCTTGCGCGTAACATTCAAGTCTTTGGCAATTGCGTCTGCTTCTTCTAACGTGAGCTGATTATTGGTTTTCTTTAAGCTACGTAAGTTAAAAAATAACTTGCGATGTGCTTTGGTGGTCGCAACTTTTACGATGCGCCAGTTACGGATGACAAATTCGTGAATTTCAGCTTTGATCCAATGTACGGCAAAAGACACCAAGCGCACACCTTTATTGGGATCAAAACGTTTGACTGCTTTCATCAATCCAAGATTACCTTCTTGGATTAAATCAGCTTGTGGCAGTCCATAACCTGAATAGCTACGTGCAATATGAATGACAAAACGCAGATGTGACATTACGAGCAGACGTGCTGCTTCGACATCGCCTTCATCATAATAGCGATGGGCGAGTTCTTGCTCTTGTACAGTAGTCAAGATAGGGATTTGATGAACAGTATTGATATACGCACCCAAATTTACCCCTGGCGCTGACAAATGGGTTGGCATTGCTGGCACCAAATCACGCGTACTGGTATTGCCTAACGTACTGGCGTCATAAGGTGGGCGCTGTGCAGCTGCCTTTAGTGCAGCATCGCGCGCATCGTTTTTTATAGGAGCTGTGCTGTCTTTTTTATTCGCATTCGCAGCATCAGAAGTAGTAGTAGCCATATTCTTGACCTTGGTTAAATAGTTAAGCAAATAGTCAGATAAAAATCTCTATAGTTGTAATTGTAAAGGACAGCAGCGTTTAGTTGCTATCAGTTTTGGTAATGATGAAGTGATATATTGTAGCGAAACGCTGCAATGATGTGCTATTGCCTGACAAATTAGTAACTTCGTTGACGATTAACGCTAAGTAGTCGCTCGTTTGTGTTTGCTGACTCTGACGACAAAACGCTGTGATATCAGCTTGTGAGTTGGGATCCGTCGCGACCACATATAATGATTCACCAGCGGCTACATCACGTAACGCAACTTTGGTTTTCAGCAGTGGCATTGGACATGCAAGCCCGCGACCATCGACAAAACGCTTGATATTTAGTAAAGGTTGCTTTTTATCTATTTTGGTCTCAGTGTCAACATCTGAGCCACCATTCTCTACTGGCAACAAGTCTAACAGATGATGGATCTCTTGCTGTTCTGGATCGGATAGGTTCGCTGATAAGTAAATAGAGTGTGATGCACGTTTAATTGGTAATTGGCTATCAGCGGACATAATACAAACCTTACAAGTATCAATATTTCGGTTTCTTTATCAAAAAGGCTCTAACAATTATTTTTGAATATCGTCAATATATTTACGGAAACCATGAGCTTACTATTATTGTGTTTAAACATTATACCAAATAGCCGATGTATAATTGCATTTGAATATAATCAACGTCATGTTCGGTTCATTAGAATCACACAGTCATGTTGCACAATCGTGACGGGTGGCTGAGTGATTGGTAGTTAAGCACATAGTAGAATTGACCTTGTATAAACAAGCTCGTATAGTCGAAAAGACGTCGTCAACAATCTGATAGGATAACAATTTGTACCACGCTAATAGACCGCCACGACTTACTAAAGCCACCAGCCATTCGTTAAATAAGCTAACGGAAAGCTCGCTATCTAAACTATTTGGGCAAACAGATAGCCGCAACTCTGTGGTTTTATCTTTCTCAAATAGTATCAAAATCGGACTGTCAGTGACACTGCTGGTAATCGCTACAAGTGCTCATAGCAAGGATGGTGATGATAGCCAAGCTATGCCATTTGCCAATCATTCATGGCAAACGGTAGAGTCACAATCGTTAGAGCTACCCAATTTGCGCGGGCAAGGACTGAGTTTTGCTGAGCAGTATCAAAATAAAATGTTGGGTGAGTGGTCATTACAGAATATTAATGGTCGGGTCAAAATGGAGCACGACCCTTGGGTGCAAGAAACGGTAAAAGACATGACGTGGCGATTGAATGCCCAAGCCCGTCAGCAAGCACCACTTGGCTTAGTTATCCTCGATAATCCTAGCATCAATGCTTTTGCCGCACCTGGCGGAGTCATCGGGATCAATACAGGGACGATATTGGCTGCCAAAAGTATGGATGAGCTGGCAAGCGTCATCGCCCATGAAGTCGCGCACATCAGTCAACGTCACTATGAGCACAGCGCAGACGAGCGCAAAAAAGCCTTACTAATGCAAGTAGGCGGTATGTTGGCTGCGATTGCCGCATCAGCAGTCGATGGTGATGCGGCGGCGGCTGTAATGGCGGGCAGCCAGACAGCTTCTATGAATAGTAGCATGGCTTTTAGCCGTAATAACGAGCGCGAGGCTGACCGAGTAGGGATGCAAATCATGACTCAGGCAGGCTATGACCCTCGGGCAATGCCACGGTTTTTTGCCACGATGAATCAACAAAGCCAGCTCAATCAGGTCCAAAATCGCTTTTTACCAAGCTTTGTGCGCTCGCATCCGCTCAGTGATGAGCGACTAAGTGAATCGCAGAGCCGTGCTGGGCAGTATCCTACCCTGTCATTGAGCCAGCAGCAGCGCCATCAAGCCTTGTTTGATTTGCTCTATTGGCGTGTACAAATTACTGGCAAACATACTTCTGAAGTGACGCTTACAACCGCTGCTAAAAATAGTTTGGGTGCCAAACTTGCCTTAGTGAGCTGGTATGGAGAACAGCAGCGCATCAAAGAGGCTAATGAGGTATTGGCTGAAATAAGTAAACTACCAAATACGCAGCGTCAAAGCCTAGAACCTTTACTATCGATTACTCATAGTCAGCTTTTAAGTGAACAAGGCAAATGGCAACAAGCTGCAGATATTTTAGAGAGTCAGCAGCGTCTGTATCCAGAGCGCCGTGACTTACGCCTATATTTGGCGGAAGCACTAACCAATAGCAATCAGCCATCAAGGGCACAAGCACTGCTAAAACCACTCACAGAGCAACAACCAAGCGATCGCTATGCATGGCAAAGTCTGCAGCTTGCTAATGAAAAGCTCGCTAAAACTGCAACGTCACCGCAACTGGCTAATATTGCAACGATCAACGCATTGCGTTATCGCAGTTATGATCAACTTTGGAATGGGCGCTATGAGAGTGCGTTGACATCACTGACACAGGCCAAGCAATTGACTGAAAACCTGCAAGCCACAGCACAAAGCAATAGTGCGCGCCCATTGCTAGCCAATATCAATGCAGAAATCAAAGCAATAAAAACCGCCAAAGACTTTGAGCCTTAGGCGGTTTTTAAATAATCAGTTTTTCGTACAACAACGGGTGCGCTTGACGACATCATTTTCAGTAATAGCAGCTCATATACCGTTTGCTACCTAAAATGAAAAATTAGCCTTGTAGCGCGTCTTTAACCATTTTAGAGATCAATGCAGGATCAGCACGACCAGCGGTCTTGTTTTTCAGTACACCCATCACGCTGCCCATATCACGCATAGAAGTGGCACCTTGCTCTGCGATTTCAGCGTTGACCAATGCCATAATTTCATCATGACTCATTTGCTGCGGCATAAACTCATTGATAATATCAATTTCAAACTGCTCTTTGGTCGCCAAATCATCACGGCCATTTTCAGTAAAAATAGTGAGCGACTCTTGACGTTGTTTGAGCTGCTTTTGTAGCACTTCTAATACTTGCGCGTCATCAAGCTCTGTTTGACGATCGATCTCAATTTGTTTGACCACTGACTGTACGTTGCGCAGTATTTTGACACGTTCAAGCTCACGAGCTTTCATTGAAACTTTGATGTTGTCTGATAACGTCTGTTTAAGTTGGCTCACTGCTATTATCCTTATTCGTTTATTAAATGCTATTTGTTAGGTACTATTTAATGAGTTTTTTTTGGGTAAAACCTGCTGAGAGCGGGCTTTTATAAAAAAATGCGTCAGCAGTAACAACGAAAATTGTAGCATAAAAAACGCCACTGATATCGATGGATAACAGTGGCGTTAGTGTAGCACTTGTACTTAACTAATCAGATCGTTGATTAGTACATACGAGTGGTACGAATAGTTTCGCGTTGTAACTTCTTCTTATAACGCTTTACGGCAGCAGCTTTTTTGCGCTTACGTACTTGCGTTGGTTTTTCATAAAACTCACGCTTACGTACGTCTGATAATACACCAGCTTTTTCACAAGCGCGCTTGAAACGACGGATAGCGATATCAACTGGTTCGTTTTCTTTAACCTTAACTGCAGGCATGAAGACTCCTCGATTAGGATGAGATATAAGGGCATTAGTTTGGCTGTGTATTAGTATTTAGCCGTAATATCTCAAGATTACTGGCATCAGCTCAAACTAGGACAATTCTCACGCATTAGCGTAAGGGCAGGTATTTTAATAAAAAATATCAACAAAGTCAATGATTTTAACGGTTTATTGTCTATTTATACTTTGTTTAAAAAGTATTCAGGCTGAGCTGTTAGGTTTTGGAACGAGTTAAAACAAAAAGTTTAGTGTCAATAAAAAGTCCCTACGGTCTATAACGGTTTAATGGGAGTTTATGCTATGATATTTCCCATATTGTAGTAAGCATATAAACCGTTTTGTGCGTATTTTATTGAGGATGTTGGAATGAAAAAAACAGTATTGAACACGGTGTTGAGCACGGCTTTTATCGTAGCTTTGGGTGCGGGCGTGAGTGCTTGTAGCGGCGGCGAAGAACATGAAGAAGTATTGGCGATCGATATGGTAGATGAAGCGGCTGAGCTGGCACGCGCAAACGCGCCTGAAGCAGAAGACATGGAGTTTCCGGAGACTTCTGCAACTGCAGTGGCAGACAATGCGACGGCAGCTGATGAAGCAGGTGCGACTGAATCTGAAGCGATGAGTGTTGAGCAAGAAATAACAGGCGATACCGAAGCGGATAGTGCTGATACCGCGGCTGCGCCTGCTGCCACTGAAAGCGCCGATATGGCAACACCTGCAGATGCTGCTGCAACACCTGCTGAATAAGCCTTTAATTAGACTTGTAATATAATATTTAGAGTCTATGAACTGCTATAAAAAACTTGGCCACAGACGTATCAAATAAAGGTAAGGTCATGATTGATATACAGCAGCACATAAAGAAACTGAGCTTATCTGTCATCAGTCTGAGTGTGTTATTAGTATTGAGCGCTTGTAGTGGTGATAATGCGACTACGGAAGCGTCTACCGCAGCCAACGAACCTGCTGCGACGAGTGTTGAAGAAACAGTTGCAACAGAATCTGAAGCTACGGTGCCTAAACCTATGGTTGAACCTGAGTCTACTGATATGGTGGTTGAAGAAGAAACTGCCACTGAGCCTGAAATGCTCGCTGCAGATACTGGTGCTAAACTTTACGAGTCAAACTGTAAAGTTTGCCATACAGCAGGTTTATTGAATGCACCGAAGTATGGTGACACAGCCGCTTGGGCGACTCGTTTGACCAAAGATAAAGAAACGCTATATATGCATTCCGCTAAGGGCTTTAATAAAATGCCAGCACAAGCGGTAGATGGTGTCAGTGAGGCACAAGTTAAAGCCGCTGTTGATTATATGCTCGCGTCAGTAAGCTGATACGGTATATATAGACGATATCAGTCATTGAAATTTGTTAAACTGACCGTCATTGTGACTGACAATGGCGGTTTTTTATGCACGTTTTTTATTACTGTCGATTTTAACAATATGACTGACTGTACAAAGCGGATTTGATTCGCTATTCAAAATTTTAAAGTGATGTACAATAAAAACGCGGCAAAAAATAGTCCGAAAACAAAAGCATAAAGGCAAAAGTATGAAGGTATTGGGTTTAGAGACGTCTTGTGATGAAACGGGGCTTGCGATCTTTGATAGCGAGCAGATCAATAGTGACAATCAAGGCTTGGTTGGGCAAGTACTGTACTCACAGATTGAGCTACATGCGCTCTATGGCGGCGTTGTACCTGAGCTTGCCAGCCGCGATCATATTCGTAAGCTTGTGCCCTTACTCAACGAGCTGCTTGAGCAGTGTGACATGAAGAAAAGCGAGATCGATGCGATTGCCTATACCAAAGGGCCAGGGCTGATCGGTGCATTGATGACAGGCGCATTATTTGGCCGCAGTCTGGCATATGGTTTGGATATTCCCGCCATTGGTATTCATCATATGGAAGGTCACTTGCTCGCGCCGCTTATGGGTGCCAATCCACCCGCCTTTCCATTTGTCTCGCTGTTAGTCTCTGGCGGTCACACGTTACTCATTGCCGCTCATGGTGTGGGGCAGTATGAAATATTGGGCGAGTCGATCGATGACGCGGCGGGCGAGTGCTTTGATAAAGCGGCTAAGATGCTGGGCTTGCCTTATCCCGGCGGCCCTAATATTGCCAAACTGGCAGAAGCTGGTAACCCTGATGCTTACGCACTGCCAAGACCGATGCTTCATCGAGGTTTGGACTTTTCATTTAGTGGTATGAAAACAGCGGTACATAACTTGATCAAAGACACTGAGGGTTCTGATAGCGATCCGCAAGTTCGCGCGGATATCGCCGCGAGCTTCCAGCATGCGGTGGTCGATACCTTAGTGAAAAAATGTGTCAAAGCACTCAAGCAAGCAGGTATGAGCCGTCTGGTCATTGCAGGCGGCGTCAGTGCCAATACGCATCTGCGCGAGATGCTAGAGGCAGAGCTGGCTAAGATCAATGCGACGGTCCACTATGCACCGCCCGCGCTGTGTACAGACAATGGTGCGATGATTGCTTATGCAGGGTTTGAGCGCTTGCAGGCAGGACAGTCTGATGACTTGGCCGTTAGCTGTATTCCGCGCTGGCCAATGACAGAGTTACCAGCCGTATAATTGAGCTTTTTGTCCAACAAACCTATTTGAACTAAGGACAGTCTATGCAGTGGCTTGCTATTGGTCTGGGAGCAGCATTTGGTGCTTGCCTGCGAGCGTGGCTCTCGCGTTTCAATGCTTTAAATAGTTGGGTACCACTTGGGACTCTGAGTGCTAACATACTGGGCGGGCTTCTAATTGGGCTTGCGCTGGTGTGGTTTGAGCGTATGGGAAGCAATCTATCTGATCATGTGCGTGTCTTTGTGATTACTGGCTTTTTGGGTGGGTTAACTACCTTTAGTACGTTCAGTGCAGAAGTATTTGGCTTTATTCATGATGGGCGGCTGCTGGCAGGCTTAGCGCTCATCGGCTTGCATGTTGGACTGACATTATTAGCAACTGCGCTTGGCTTTTATTTCTTTAAGGTCGTACTTTGAGATTTTATCGATGTCACCTGCTTAATTAGTGGTCTGATTTAAGTAGTTACCAAAATACAGTCTGTTTTAAATGGTCTATTAATAGGTTTGGAGGCTGAAATAACTGGTTCCATTGGGATACGCCCTTTTCACCGCAGTGATAAAATAAGTTTGTCAGTTTCAAATATTTAAACTCAATTATACTTTGTTAAGCGATCATAGTCAGTGCAACTAGACTCAATACCATTACTACAAGCTTTATTAAACCACTCTTTTGCCTTAGATAAATCTTTTCGAACGCCTCTACCCTCTTCATACATAATACCTAAGCTATTCTGAGCTAAAGAATTATCTTGTTTCTGGTTTGCTGATTTGAAGTACCACTCGAATGCTCTTTCATAATTTTGGCTGACTCCCACCCCATTCTCATACATATCTCCAATATTATTTTGTGCTCTAGAATACTCTTGATCGCTGGCTCTTAGATACCATTCAAGGGCTTTACTATAATCTTGTACTACGCCTCGTCCATGGTGATGCATTAGTCCAACTATAAATTGTGCTTCTACCATTCCCTGATCAGCCGCATTCTGATACCAATTTAGCGCCTTTGTATAATCTTGATTGACGCCTAAACCATCATAGTAAAGCTCAGCTAAGTTATATTGAGCAGAGGCTAACCCTTTTTCAGCAGCTCCCTGATATAATTTGAAAGCCTCATCATAGCTTTGCGGGACGCCCTGACCATACTCATATAATGAGCCGAGATTATTTTGAGCTTCTATGTTTTCCCATTCGACTGACGTTTTAGTAGTTATAGAGCTGCATGCCAAAATAGACATAGATGTACTTGCCATAAAAATAAGTAGGGTTAATTTGTAAATCCCTTTGTATACTAGATGCTCTATCTTCATGAGGTATCTCGGTTAGGTCAAACTATACTTAAAAAATGGTGATAATATATGGAAATGGTTATAGATTTTAAAGATGTTGATACAGTTGATAAAATGCATAAAGAATTGAAGCAAGCTTTTGGCTTTCCAGATTTTTATGGAGCAAATTTCAATGCTCTGATTGATTGTTTGGGTGATATACGTTATCCAGAATACGGCATGTCAGAGGTCACTATAGGAGAAAATGAAATATTGAGTCTAACGATTAAAAACTTTCCTTATAATGATGAGTTGATTATTAATAATTTTTTTTATGCTATTAAATGCGTAAACGATAAATCTATTCTCAATGAAGAAAGCCCTTCTATACATTTGATACTAATTTAGGTCAACTAATAAGTGACCTCTATTGTTAATCTCATAGAAACTAACTTAAAAGATTTTAATCGTACCTCTTGATTATGATGAACTACTCCAACGATTTCATAGTCATTAAGTTTATATCTAACAATAGCAGTTTGATATCTGTATAGCGCACCGATCACGAATTGATGATAGCTAAAGCTTTTTCACTTTCAGGTTCTAGTGCTAGCAGCTTAGCAGCATAATACTTTTTTTGATCTTCAGTCAGGACAATTTCAGGTGGTTCGCCTAAATCTATAATAGCATTCAGTATAGAAGTATCCTTTGAATCTAATTCATGAGCTTTGATAAAATAAAACAAGGCAGATAGTCTAGCGCCATCTACGTAATGTAGATAAACCATGCACAAGTCACCTAATTGACCATACCAAAAAGATGTATGTTTTTTCTTTGCAATCTCATCTAAAAGGGTTATCAGATAAACCCCATAATCATCAGCATTGTATATCATGAATGTTGTTAAACCATCTTGATCTTCATCTAATGCCGTAATGTAATCTAGAATTTTATTGTGTGGTAGAAAACGTGATAATTTATACTTTTCCATCTTAATTTCCAGTAATTCCATTACAAGCAATATCACTTATACTGAATAAAAATAATACTCTAAAATGATCTAAAAGCTCACCACATGTATACCATGAAGTACACTGTGAATATGCCAGCGAGTTGAAACGTTGATACCATTACCCTACAGTCAAACATTCAAGTCCTCACTAGGGAGCCATCATTTTCCCCAACGCCTATCATAACGTGATAAAGCGGACGGTATTCTATAACCAAGCAATGCAATGAACAGTGGAGTATTAAACTGGCTTCATAATCCCTTCCAGTAAATTGGCAAATCCCTGCATATAAGCAATATCTTGACTAGAAGTACGCGTCGCGGCGTATAGCTGACAATGTACGCCATCACCTAATGGTCGTGAGACGACCCACCCTTTTTTCTCATACTCAGCAACGACCCAGTCGGGCAGTGCTGCCACACCGCGTTCGCTCGCGACCAGCTGAATCAGCATCGCGGTCAGTTCTGTCGTACGAATACTCTCAAAGCTTACTTGTGCTGGTGTCATAAAATTGGCAATGATATCGAGGCGTTTTGCCTCTACGGGATAGGCAATCAATGTCTCATTAATCAAATCATTTGGTTCAATAAATTCCTGTGCTGCCAAATCATGTGTTGGCGACAACACCAAGCGACTCTCATACTCAAACAATGGCTGATAGCTGATACCGTCGAGCGGCAAATCACTGGTAGTAATGAGCAGATCAATATCACCTTCCATCAAGAGATGATGCGGCTCAGGCTCAAACCCTGTGGCAAAATCCAACTCAACATCTGACCATTCACGGCGATAGTAATTGAGTATCGGCATAAGCCAATCAAAACAACTATGGCACTCTGATGCCAGTCGCAATCGTCCTGCTTGACCGTGCGCTAAGCGTTTAAGATTGGATTTAGTACGGGTCACTTGCGGTAAGATACTGTCTGCCAATGCCAATACTGCTTTACCCGCAGGCGTGAAGCTGAGCGGACGAGTTCGACGATTGACTAAGCTGATGTCGTAATAGTTCTCAAGCTCTTTTAATTGGTGTGAAACGGCAGAGGCGGTGACGTGTAGCTCATCCGCCGCTGCTGCAAGTGAACCATGCGCCCGTAGCGCGGTTAATGTATTAAGATGACGAAGCTCAAGCATGGTATAACCTAACCGCTAAGGTGAGAAAAATTCATTATAGTCAATATGGAGCTGACTTTCACTCATAGCCTGCGATTAGTGATAAGTCAATAAGCAATCCACGTTTAGCGCTTGCGTAACAACAACTGTGAGATGATGACCAATACTAGCGAGGCAACTAGCAATAACGTACCTATCGCATTGACTTCAGGTTTGAGACCGACGCGCACCATAGAATAAATACGTAGCGGCAAAATCTCATAACTGGGCCCTGTGACAAAGGTCGATACCACCACATCATCTAGCGATAAAGTAAAAGCAAGCAACCAACCCGCCATGACCGCTGGCAAAATAACAGGAATCAGCACTGTGCGCACCATGGTTGATTCGTTAGCACCCAAATCACGCGCTGCTTCCATCAAGCGCTCATCCAAGCTGCTCAAACGCGCAAAGACAGTAATCACGACAAAGGGTAGGCAAAAGGTAATGTGTGCCAATAGCAATGAGACAAACCCTAGCTGCAAACCAATTAATAGGAACAGCGCCAATAACGAGATTGCGAGTACAATCTCAGGCGACATCATCAGCACAAATAGCAGACCATTTAGTAAGCCTTTGCCGCGAAAATTATAACGATGCAGTGCTAGCGCTGTAAGCGTCCCTATAAGAGTCGAAACAGTAGCCGCGACCAACCCCAAGACAATAGAATGCCAAAACGCATCGAGCATCGCTTGGTTGTTAAATAATGACTCGTACCATTTTAAGCTAAAGCCGCCCCAGTTGTAGCCGATTTTTGACTTGTTAAATGACATCACCACCAAAACAATAATGGGTAGATATAACAAAGTATAAATGAGACCGAGATAGCCTTTGGCAGCGATACTGCCAATCTTGAGCGTACGTGAATAAGACATTAGGCCACCTCGTTAAAGTCAGTCTTGCCAATGCGGCGACTACTGGCACGGTAAGCTAGTAATAGTACCGCCATTGACACTGTCAATAACACGCTAGCAGCAGCACCAAACGGCCAGTCACGTGCGTCTAGAAATTGGTTTTTGATGATGTTACCGACCAATAAATTGCGAGAGCCGCCCAAAATATCCGCCACATAAAACATACCCATCGCAGGCAGTAGCACGAGCAGTACTCCAGAGATAATCCCCGGCGTCGTTAACGGTAAGACCACATGCCAAAAGGTTTGTGTTTTCGATGCGCCCAAATCTTGTGAGGCCAATAGCATGTCATTGCGCAAATCGGTAAACACCGCATATAGGGGTAATACCATAAAGGGGAACAGCAAATAAGTTAGGCCAGCAATCACCGCGCCTTGCGTATATAAAATATCGATAGGAGCATCAATGGCACCGATTGCCAGCAGTGACTTATTAATCAAGCCATTATTCGCAAAGAGCAGCTTTAGCGCATAAGTACGCACCAAAGAGTTGGTCCAAAAGGGCAGGATCAACAGCAGCATGAGTAACGGTTGCCATCGCACTTTTACCTTGGACACGAGCCACGCAAAAGGATATCCCAGCAGTAGACAGATAACCGTAGTGATACCTGCCATCCATAATGAATGAACAAATACCTCAAAATACAACGGATCAACCATGCGCACATAGCTGTCAATACTGACAGGCAAGCTAATAAAGGCGCTGCTATCACGGGTTAAAAAACTGACAGCAATGACCAATATGTTTGGTAATAGCGCAAATATCAGTAGCCAACCCCAGATCAGCCAGAGCGTTGCCGTACGAAACGGACTTTTGCTGCCTAAGTGGTTGCGGGCCATCAGCTACCATCCTTTTGTGCGATCGCATTGTTTGTATCGTTAGTATCTTCTGGCAACACCCACTCCCAGCCATCGACCCATGAGACTTTGACGCCTTCGTTGAGTTTATAATCAAAGCTTGGGTCATCTTCATCAAAAAATTCAGAAGCCTTGATGATATGGCCATTCGCCAACTCGATAATCGAGTCTAACGTACTGCCTTTATAATTACTCTCGATGACCCGTCCCAACAGTCCACTATGCTCGTTATCTTTTGGATCATATATTCGTAAGTCTTCAGGACGAAGTAGTAAATTAACGATGTCGCCCACTTGAACATCATTGGCAAAATCGGGTCGGCGCAAGTTACGTAGCGTTGTTGGTCCTTCTTGCGCTTGAGCCTCACAAACTTCGACTTCGATGCGTCCATTAGTCACTTTGCCATCGCGATCGGGAAGGTCTGGATAGACACCCTTGACTTCAGCTCTGAACAGATTGGTCTCACCGATAAACTTAGCAGTAAACAAGTTGGCAGGGGTCTCGTAAATCTCGATAGGCGTACCGATTTGCTGGAATGTACCGTCTTTCATCACCGCGATACGATCTGACATCGACAGCGCTTCTTCTTGATCATGCGTGACAAAGACAAAGGTAATGCCTAGCTCACGTTGCAGACGCTTGAGTTCAGACTGCATTTGCAAGCGTAGCTTATGATCGAGCGCGGATAGTGGCTCATCGAGTAGTAATAGCTTGGGGCGATTGATCACCGCACGGGCGATCGCCACGCGCTGCTGCTGCCCACCAGATAAATCTTGCGGTTTGCGATTGGCTAAATGCTCCAACTGCACCATGGCTAGCATCTCGCTCACACGCGCTTGAATCTCGTCTTTCGGGACTTTTTTTAACTTTAATCCATAAGCGACATTTTGGGCGACGCTCATATGTGGAAACAACGCGTACTGCTGAAAGACGGTATTGACCGGACGTTTATCAGCGGATAAACCTGCCATCTGTACGCCATCTAGATAGATTGTCCCCGCATTGGGTTGCTCAAAACCTGCAATCAAGCGCAGCAATGTCGTTTTACCACAGCCTGAGGGTCCAAGCAGGGTCAAAAATTCGCCGTGCTTGATATCAAGGTTGATGTCTTTTAAAACCTCGGTTTGATCGTAGGTTTTTTTGATACCATTTAATTGCAGCAACGTCTTGTCATCCTGAGGTGACGCAGAGGTTTTGTGCGTGTTTGGCGATGGGTCGGTCATAATATCTATTCCTAAGCGTCCAATATGTCAGTACAGCCATTAAGGGAGATGGCTGTCATCAAAAGTATTGGTACGAGCGTAAGCACGATTTGATTACTGTCTGATAGCTGCCTGATTGCTGCGTATTATAACAAACCCGTGATATAAATCAGTGCAAGTTCGTTATAAGTTACGCGAGTCGTACCGTCATAGCAGCGCTAGATACAGCTATATTTTTACAGCTATAGGTTGGTGTATAACGACATTTAAACAAAATTTTTTACCGTTTTTTGGCCTCTATTCCTATACAATCACGGTATGGCTGACAAACATAATGAGTCTGCTAGGTTAGTACCTGCTCGCTGCTCGATGTCTGCATACATGTGTGAAAAGCCGTTTATAACTCTCATATTATTGATAATAAAGGATCTCTCATGCCTACTGATATACGTCCAACAACAGGTCAAGAAGCCCTTGAGCTTTTAAAAGAAGGTAACGCCCGTTACGTTGATAGCCTGACCAGTACTGATGAATATATGCAGCGTCGCCCAGAATTGGTCAAGGATCAAAATCCATTGGCTATTATTTTGGGCTGCTCGGACGCACGAGTACCCGTTGAGATTGTCTTTGATCAAGGCTTGGGGGATTTGTTTGTCATACGTGTGGCCGGCAATGTAGTGGCGCCATCACAGATTGGCTCGATTGAGTTTGCGGCCGAAGCCTTCGGTACACAGTTAGTGGTTGTCCTTGGACATTCAAAATGTGGTGCTGTCACAGCCTGCGTCGAGACCCTGATTAATCCTGAACAGAACTATTCACCTAATTTGCAATCGATCGTTGATCGCATTCGTCCAAGTGTCTATAACTTGCATGAGCTGGCAACAGCCAATGGCCAAGATGTCGATGCCGATGAGCTGGTTGATCGCTCTATCCGTGCCAACGTGCGTATGTCAGTGAGTCAGCTCAGACATGGATCGCGTGCACTAGAGGATTTGACTAACAGTGGTCAGCTACTCGTTGTCGGTGCTGAGTATGACCTAGAGACAGGTAAGGTAAAGTTCTTAGACGGCTAATATATCTGTAAATATGAACATACTTTGCTCATATTCTTACAAAACCCTATCAATTATTTTGCCATTTTTTATTATGATGAAAGAACCAAGCGAATTGCGACCATCGTGATTCGCTTATTTATAACTGCATTTTCTAAATTATATTGGGATAATTATGTCTACTCCATCTAATAATAATAACGCAACCATCGCACAGCCTGCTAGCAGCATCAGTGCAGATGGTGTGCAGTCGATTTCAGCACAAACAACAGGCTTTACTTTCAACCACACCATGCTACGCGTCAAAGATCCTGCCAAGTCATTGGCATTTTATACAGGCGTGTTGGGTATGACATTGCTTGCGGTCAAAAAATTCCCAGATATGGAATTTGATCTATATTTCTTGGCAAAGCTGACTGAGAGTGAGCGTGAGAACCTGCCTGCTGGTGATGATTTAGAAATCTTTGCATTTCGACAGCGCGGTATTTTGGAGCTGACCCATAATTACGGCACCGAGACAAAAGCGGACTTTAGCTATCATGATGGCAACCAAGAACCTCAAGGCTTTGGGCATATCTGCTTTAGCGTACCGAACTTGGATGAGGCCATTGCTTGGTTTGATAAGAACGATGTTGAGTTCAAAAAACGTCCAGAAGATGGCAGCATGAAAAACATTGCCTTTATCAAGGACGTTGATGGCTACTGGATTGAAATTGTACAAGCTGATTTGATGTCATAACTGGCGAAGAAGCAGTGAGATATTCATTTATTTATCCCCTTAAACGCGCGCTAAGACAGCAATAGGAGTACCCCTTTATGCCCACCCCCGACGTGAGTCGCATATCGAATACGTTAACCGATGGTGTAACCATCTATCAACAAGTGGTCTATACCACGCAAGACTTGGCAAGTGGCTTTATTGAGCGCATTCCATATTTTGTGGCGGCGCTTATTGTGTTGGGGATTTTTTGGCTATTGTCGATTATTTTCAAAAAAGTCGTGCATAAAACCTTGGGCGCGCGCGTGCGCCATCAAAACTTGGTGAAAGTGTTTCAACGGATAGGTGGGGCACTCATTCTGTTTATTGGCTTTATGATCGCCATGGTTGTTGCTATCCCTGGATTTACACCAGCCAAATTAATCGGCGCGCTAGGTATTGGTTCGGTTGCGATTGGTTTTGCTTTTAAAGATATTTTTCAAAACCTACTCTCTGGCATTTTATTGCTGATCTCAGAGCCGTTTCGTATTGGCGATCAAATCGTCTCAGGGGACTACGAAGGAACGGTAGAAGATATCAAAATCCGTGCAACGACCATCAAGACCTATGATGGCAGGCAAGTGGTTATTCCAAACTCGGAGCTGTATACCTCAGCATTGACAGTCAATACCGCTTATAAACAGCGCCGCTTGCAAGTGGCAGTGGGCATTGGTTATGAAGACGATATCGAAACAGCAAAAGCTGAGATTCTACAAGCTTTGGATAAAGTTGAAAGCGTATCGAAGAAAGCGACACCAAGCGTGATTGCTACAGGGTTTGGCGGCTCGTCCATAGATCTGATGGTACGCTGGTTTATTGAAGATGGCACACAAGCCAACAAGGTTACCTCAATTCATCAGGTGATTGTGGAAATTAAAAACGCCCTTGATGCGGCAGATATCAATATTCCATTCCCAATACGTACGATAGATCTAAGCGATCCTTCGGTAAAATCTATTGTTAAGCAAATAAATAAGCAGCAAAATGAGGACGTTAATGATGATGCTAATAATGCCAAAAAAATAGAGACAGAGTAATTTACTCAGAGCGTTATTTCAAAGAGCTGCCTTGAAGTGATATTTTTTAAGCAATAAAAAACCGCCATATCATTGAATATGGCGGTTTTTTTGTCTTTCTACAAACTACTAGGCTAGTATAAAGCGTTAGTCATTCTTTGCTCTAAATTCGGTATGGCACGATTTACAGCTTGCGCCCACTTCACCAAAGGCAGGCTGGACGTCTTCGACACTAGTAGCCGACTGTGCAGCAGCATTCAGCTCAGCAGTCACTTTTTGAAAGTTGTCCGCTTCAGCACTGAAACCGTCAGCATTTGACCAAACAGCTTCAGCGGCATTACCCATGGCTTCTTGGTTTTCAAAATGACTCCAAGGGCTTGAGGCGTCTTCTGCCAAGAATGCCGCTTGTTCTTTGAAAACCGCTGCATCAAAGGTATCTGGTGATTTGACCATATCACCCATGATGCCCATCGCATCGCCCCAGCTTTTCATACTGTCTTGGCGCGCTTTGATATCAGGGTCGTCGCCTGCACCGCTACACGCTGTCAAACCCAGCGCCGCTGTCATTAAGGTGATGCTAAAAAAAGACTTCAAAGATTTTTTGGTATAAACCTGTGCCATATGACTTACTCCTTTAAACTTGGCTAATCGCAGGCGCTACTATAAACGCGCACTTTGCCTCAAATATTATTATAAAAATACTGCCGAAAATTCTTTTACGTACAGTAGCCGCCAAAGAACTTCTCTTATTGTAGCGGTTATCTACAAAATGGTAATGAGATAGTTGTTATATCCTCGTAATCATTCAGGTGATTAAAAAGAGTTTATGGCGTTAATAACACGATTATTGTTCATTTTATTTAAATGTCATATCAGTAATGTCATATCAATGCAGTGACATTCAGTATCAGTCATCATATGAATGCAAAAAGGCCAGCTATCGTAGCTGACCTTTTAAATCATTTATCAAAAACTTGAACGACAAGTTATCTGCAAAATCTATAGTGCCAACCAATCGCGTGGTTTTAGATAATAGTCAGTTAGCTCAAATTCAGGTGTGCCCTCAGTCGGCTCAAAACGATAATGCCAGCTAGCAAGTGGCGGCATACTGACTAGGATAGACTCTATACGTCCGTTACTTTGTAAGCCGAACAGAGTCCCACGATCGTAGACCAGATTGTATTCAACATAGCGGCCACGGCGATAGAGCTGAAACTCACGCTGTGCTTCGGTATAAGGCATATTTTTACGCTGCTCAAAAATCGGCATGATACCGTCAAGGTAACCATTGCCAACGGCTTTCATAAAGTTAAAGCAAGTCTCAAAGTCCCAGCCGCGACTCTCTGTACTGACGTCGTCATAAAACAAACCGCCGATCCCACGCTGCTCGTCGCGATGACGCAGATGGAAATACTCATCGCACCACTGTTTAAAGTCAGCATAAATATTGTCTCCAAAAGGCGCGCACAGATCGTGACAGACTTGATGCCAGTGCACACAATCAGCAAGTACGGGATAGAATGGCGTCAGATCAAAGCCGCCGCCAAACCACCAAATAGGCGCTTCGCCTTCCGCTTCTGCGACAAATAAACGCACATTGGCATGGCTGGTCGGCACGTTTGGATTTTTGGGATGGACAACTAGCGACACGCCCATGGCCTGAGCTTTACGCCCAGCGATATTTGGGTGACGGGCCGTCGCTGAGGCAGGCAGGTTATGGACATGAATATGGCTAAACATGACGCCCGCTTTTTCGATGACCTCGCCATCTGCCAATACACATGACCGACCACCGCCGCCTTCAGGACGTTCCCAGTCATCGGGAACGAAGGTCGCGTGCTCATTGTTATTAGTGCTGCCATCGCGCTCTTGTGCTTCTAGCGATGCACAGATGCGTGCCTGTAAATCAACCAAAAATTCGCGCACGCGCATTATGTCATTATTGGTTGGCGTCGTCACTGACGCTACGGTTGACAAGTCTGTTTCGTTATTTGTATTTGTAATACTCATAAGATATCTATTTATTCAGGTGTATGGCGGTATTAAGATCTGTATCGAGAGAAGCGTCTATATCAAGATTGATATTTTTATCAAACAAGTGGCCCATACGATCGCGTTTGGTTGCTAGATATTCAGCGTTCATATCGTTCACACCAACGAGCATGGGCACACGTTCGACAACGTCAATCCCGTGCTCAGTCAGATAAGCAACTTTGTTTGGATTGTTGGTGATGAGCCTGACAGCATCGACACCGATATGGGCGAGCATCGGACCACACATATCATAGATACGCGCATCAGCAGGCAAGCCCAACATGAGATTGGCATCCAGCGTATCATGTCCCTGATCTTGTAGGGCATAAGCGCGAATCTTGTTAGTCAAACCGATACCACGACCTTCTTGACGCAAGTATAAAATAGCACCGCAACCGGACTCTTGGATGGCTTGCATAGCAGTATTGAGCTGCGGACCGCAGTCACACTTCAATGAGCTAAATGCATCGCCTGTTAGGCACTCAGAATGAATCCGAACCAGTGGGACTGGTCTTTGCGACAATGTGTCGTCTGAGCTAGGTACTGTCATTGTGCCTGTCGTTTGATCAACCACAGACAGACCGACGGTCAGCATGACATGCTCTTGGCCTTCATCGTTTTCAAAAATATGAATATCAAACTCGCCGTGACGAGTGGGTAATTTGGCACTAGTGATAAATTGATATGACATTACTGTCCTGCATAAGCCTAAAGTCGTGGCGGTGAAGGGTTTGTGATAATGCTATTAAACCCGCGATGAAATCCTAGCCTAAATGGTAAGGCCAAGATGATAGCAGTATAACCCTTTCATAAAGAACGCGTGCTTATTGTATTTATTATAAAAACACACAAAGTTCACAGACGACGCACGATGATTAAAGCGACAATTAAAAAAAAATGCTATTATGCCATACTATTTTGGTGGATACAGTGACAAGTCTTTATCCTTACATTACTATGTCGTCACTAACATCCGATATTGATGCAAAATAATAGGGCATAATGTTAAGCCTCATTGTTGAAGCATGCAGTCATGCAGTATTGAAACATAGTCTATTGTAGTAGTGTGCCCACGTTATACATAACAAAACTATAGAAATGCAAAAGTTGCATGAATAATTATATGGTCGATTACATCAATAATGATGTAGATATTATTGACGTCTCTCAGTTGTAGCTATTGCTATATTGAAGACACGTCTTGTCAGCAGATTGGTAGGTATCGTACGGTTTATGCAGCAGTCACTTCATTCCCCAAAGTCTCAGTCCTCATCTGCATCAGTATCTGATTCTGCCGCCCAGCTATCGAGCTTACAGCAGACATATACTGTGATTCCTCGCGTGCGTCCGCATACGCCATTGCTTGATGCCATTGACACACCTTCTGATATGAATACGCTTTCAACCACTCAGCTGATTACGCTGGCTGATGAACTGCGTCTTTTTTTGTTGTATTCAGCCGGTCAAAGCGGTGGACATTTTGGCGCCAATTTAGGTGTGATTGAGCTGACGATTGTATTGCATTATTTGCTAGATACACCGCAAGATCAGATTGTATGGGATGTGGGTCATCAGGCCTATGCGCATAAAGTCCTGACTGGTCGCCGTGAGCAGCTGGCAACGATCAGATCAAAAGATGGTTTGACTGCATTCCCAGAGCGTGCAGAATCTATCTACGATACATTTGGCGTTGGGCATTCATCAACCTCTATCTCAGCGGGTTTGGGCATGAGCTTGGCGCTACGCTATCAAGGCCGCGCACAAACCGTTGCCTGTATCATTGGTGATGGTGCGATGACTGGCGGCATGGCTTTTGAGGCCATGAATGATGCAGTCCAACAAGATGCCGATCTACTAGTCATTTTAAACGACAATGATATGTCGATTTCTTGTTCTATTGGTGGTTTTTCGCGACATTTAGCGATGCTTTGGGAGTCGGGCTACCAAGTCGATATCTCTGAGTCAGGCAAGCCTGTGCTCTGCCAGCGTCCTGATATGCAAGCATTTGATCGCCGTAAACGTCATACCGAGCAGCGTGCTGTACCGCAATTAGAAGATAATTTGTTTAAAGCGATTGGCTTTACCTATTTTGGTCCGTTTGATGGGCACAATATTCCTGAGCTTCTGCGTGTGTTGTCAATTGCCAAGCAAGTCAAAGGTCCGGTCTTAGTACATATCTATACCACCAAAGGCAAAGGCTTTGCACCAGCAGAACTAGATCCGGTCGGCTATCACGCGATTAGTAAGCTACCAGCAGAGATTCAGAATGAATCCATAGAGTCAACAAAGCAGAATACAAAACCTGCGCTAAAATACTCGCAAGTGTTCGGCAAGTTCTTATGTGATAAAGCGGCCGAAGACGATAAGTTGCTAGCGATCACACCTGCTATGGAAGAAGGCTCAGGGATGATTGACTTTGCTCGTCATTTTCCAACACGCTTTTTTGATGTGGCTATTGCTGAACAGCATGCGGTCACGCTGGCGGCCGGCATGGCGACGCAAGGTGTCAAACCTATTGTGGCGATTTACTCGACGTTCTTACAGCGTGGTTACGATCAGCTAATTCATGACGTGGCGCTACAGGATCTCGATGTCATGTTTGCCATTGATCGAGCGGGTCTCGTTGGTGAAGATGGTGCCACGCATGCAGGCGTGTTTGATTTTAGCTTTTTACGTTGTATCCCGAATATAGTGATTGCAGCGCCAAAAGATGAAAACGAATGCTACCATTTGCTCAATACCTGCTATGAGTATAAAGGGACAAGCGCCGTACGCTATCCGCGTGGCACCGGTACAGGTGCAGCTATCGAGCAGCCAGCACAGAATTACAAAGTCGGTGAAGCCGTTATTGAGTCAGTATTGGGCAGCAATGATGCGCCTTATAAGCTAGCAATATTGGCTTTTGGTACGATGGTGGCGACCGCTCAGCAAGCCGCCGAGAGCTTAACCAGTGTTGATTCTGAGCTAGAGTGTCAGGTACATGTGGTCAATATGCGCTGGGTGAAACCGCTAGATACCGTAATGCTTGAGAGCTTACTGGCGCAAGGCGTGACGCATATCGCAACTCTAGAAGAGCATATGATCATGGGCGGTGCAGGTAGTGCGGTCAATGAGTACTTGCTTAATGAGTCGGCTGCTTTTAAACGTCAGCGTCCAGCTATTGGCAACATAGGCATTGCTGATCGCTTTATCGCGCATGGCTCACAAGTAGAGCAGTGGGCTGATTGTGGTTTGGATGTCGAAGGCGTAATTAAACAGCTTAAGCAACTGCTGTCATAATTTTTATTTTTAGATTTATAATGTTATTTAAGAATTATTGCTCTAAAAACATATTAATTAAAACCGATATAAGCTCTTTGAGTGGAGCAAACGCCTGCTAGCCGTAGGCGCTGACTTTTTTACAACTTGCGCAGTTTGTATGACCACCAAAATACTGGCTTGGTCAGCGTGACGGTTTTTTCGTTTTTATCGAACAATTTTAGTATAATGCGGTTGTCGTTTATAAATTTTTATTTATAGAAGACACGTTTTTAATCGCATAGATGTGGTGTGATGCGGCGGCTGTTTGGCATGTTGTGGGCACAGAGTTGGTCTTATTTTTTATATTCATTCATCAAGCAAATAGGTTATTTATGGAACCCATGGTCGTCATCGCAGCGCGTACTGCTGAAAAAGTTGGTAAAGAGATTTTATATGCGCATCAAAACCGTCACAAAATCGAGTTAGATATCGAGTCTAAAGGGCTTGATGGTCTGGTTACCCGCATCGATCGCTTTAGCGAAGAGCTCACGATTGAGACGCTAAAAGCTAGCTATCCGAATCATTCGTTTTTGGGTGAAGAGTTTGGTATGCAAGAAGGTCGCGGCGAAGATGCCGACTGGTGCTGGATTATCGATCCGCTAGATGGCACTAAGAACTTTGTCCACGGCGTACCGCAGTTCTGCGTATCTATTGCTGTACAGCACAAAGGCGTGACTCAGCACGGCGTCATTTATGATCCAGTCCGTGATGAGATGTTCTCTGCTAGCCGTGGTAAAGGCGCACGTTTGAACCAGCGCCGTATCAATGTCAGCGAACGCAAAACCATCGATGGCGGGTTTTTTACCACAGGTCATCCGCTTGAGCGTAAGCGCAATGGTGAAGTGATCTCTTATGCCAAGCAGCACTTTGAGAGCTTACAAAAGATCTCTGAAGCTGGTGGTCAGGTACGTCGTCTGGGTTCAGCGGCGCTTGATTTGTGTTATGTTGCTGCTGGTCGCTTTGATGGCTATTTTGAGATGTCGATCAAGCCTTGGGATATCGCAGCAGGTGAGCTTATCGTCACCGAAGCACGCGGCGTTGTGGTCGATCATACTGGCGCGCACAACTCTATGACTTCAGGTTCTATATTTGCTTGTAACGTCAAACTGCTCAAGCCATTGATGCAAACCGTCGTACCAATCTGGGGCGATGTGATCTAATCACAAAATAAGCAGGCTTAAATGCCGAGCGACTTAAATATTAAAAAGCTGGTTCCGTTATGGAGCCAGCTTTTTTGTTTTCTTAACAGGCTTGTCTTCAACGGTAATACCTTTAAACGCCAACTCTTTACTGACAGTCTCTAGCAACTGTAGCTCTTCTTCTATCAGCATGAGCATGTCTTGGACACGTGGTAATGCTTTACTGCAAGCAGTGATGCCAAACTCAATTCTATCTAAATAACTGGCCAAAGTAATATTCATGGCTTGACCATTGAATACGATAGAAGCGGGATACAGTGATTGTAAACGTGCACCATTCCAATATAGCGGCTTCTCAGAACCAGGAACGTGAGAAATAATAAGGTTAAAGGCCTGCTTTTTTGGAAATACGCCAGTCGCCAAGTTGATACCTTGCCATGCATAGGCGATGACACTGTAATTAATGACTTGCGCTTGATTCATGCGGCGAAAGCGACGTTTGCCATTATTCATACTGCGATGGATAAGCTCTATCCTGCGTAATGGGTTGTCTAAATGTGTGCCCAAATTCGCCAGTACAAATGATAGCTGATTGCCCGATATACTATCATCAGTACGCAGTGACATCGGTACAAACGCAATCAACGGCTTGCTGGGTAGCGCATCCATCGAGATCAAATAACGACGAATAGCGCCAGCACAGACAGCTAATACCACGTCATTTCTACTGATTTTTAGTCTTTCGGCAATTTTATTAAAGCGTTGTATGTCGTAAGACTGCGCCGAGATACGACGTGATGCAGATATGCGCCTGTTCAAAATACTCATCGGCGCATCAAACGTACCGACATAGCCTTCATCACCATGATTTTTCAGATTGTCTATCAGTTCTGTAAATACCGGTTTGATGGTAGATATCTGCTCTTTCATGATGCGCCTGATAGATCTTTCGGCAGGCAAAATAGCATTCACTTGATTACGGTGACGCGCCATCAGTGACCATACTGGTAGCGAGACGGGTTCGGTAGGGGATTGTGATAAGGATTTTTTTACCAAACGCATGGCAGCGATACCATCAACGAGCGAGTGATGAATCTTAAAATACCAAGCAAAACGTTCAGGTCCACCTTCTACTTCCGGCTCAATCCCTTCTATGACGTGGCATTCCCAGAGAGGCATCGCACGATCTAACAGTCGCCCATGCTCTCTTGAAACATACATCAAAAGCTCACGGATACGTCCAGGACTTGGTAGTGCCACATGATGAAAATGATGCTCAACATCAAAATCTTTGTCTTTTTTCCAAAACACCAAATGCTCTAGCACCTGATTGAACGGAAAGCTCGGCGGTACATCGGATTCTTGCATTTGTTTTACCAGCTGATAGACAAAGTCGCTATCAGCGCCTTCGGGTAATTCAAATAAAAACAATCCGCCAACGTGCATTGGCTGTTTACGCGACTCAAGAAGTAAGAACAACTGGTCGACTGCTGTGAGAAGTCGCATAATAAATCCTTTTATGACGATAATGAATAAAAAATTATAGCTGACAGGTGGCTGATTAAATCAGATTTCTGTCTTATTATTTTATAATCGGTTTTTTGTTAGGGCTGACCCGAGCAAGCGCTTACTGGAAAAAATATCCTGTCTGCGGTGAGCTAGCAGTTGCCATCTTACGCATCGGCATACGACCAGCCAAAAATGCGGCGCGGCCTGCCCATACGGCATGCTTCATGGCATGTGCCATCATCACAGGGTTTTGCGCATTCGCGATCGCTGAGTTCATCAGAACGCCATCACAGCCAAGCTCCATGGCAATCGCAGCATCAGATGCTGTACCAACACCCGCGTCAACCAATACAGGCACTTTGGCGTTTTCGATGATGAGGCTGAGGGTATGGCGATTGAGTAAGCCAAGCCCAGAACCAATCAAGCTCCCAAGTGGCATGATGGCGACACAGCCCATGCTTTCTAGCTCTTGGGCAACGATAGGATCATCTGAGCTATAGACCATGACTTCAAAGCCATCATCAACCAGTACTTGAGCCGCTTTTAAGGTCTCAGTGATATTAGGATAAAGGGTTTTTTCATCACCCAATACTTCAAGCTTAACCAAATTGTGCCCGTCCAATAGCTCGCGAGCAAGCTTGCACGTACGAATGGCGGTTTCGGCATCGAAGCAGCCAGCCGTGTTCGGCAAAATCGTGTATTTGTCAGGAGAGATGACATCAAGCAAATTTGGCTCGTCGCTATTTTGTCCAATATTGGTACGGCGAATAGCGACGGTCACGATTTCTGCTGCCGAAGCGGCAATGGCTTCGCCAGTCTCGCTCATGTCTTTGTATTTGCCCGTACCGACCAGCAGGCGAGAGGAAAAGGTACGACTACCAACGGTAAAAGTATCTTGCAAAAGTGGTGTCGGGTGAGTAGCAGTGCTAACGTTCTCTGACATAACTAAAAATCCTAATAGCGAGCGGGCAAGGTGGACAGAAAAAATATAACGAGATTTCTAAGTAATATTAAAAAAGTGCAGTAGACAATAATAGCGCACTGTTAGCAAAATAAAAAATCGCATGATAAGTTGGCTATATATACCGTAAAAATAGGCGAGTGGCGATACGTAGAAAACGCCGACCACATAAAATAATACGCGTCTAAAACAAAATGTTATTATAACAAACTCATGCAATCTTACTTGCAATCTTTTTGGGCTTGGTCAGTCAAGCTCAGTGTATTTACAGTGCTTTGGTGTGATTGTCTATTTGACACTATCTCTATTTATTAGGTTGTCTTTATGATGCAGTTGCCGTACAGCTTTGCGAAACGCCATCAGATTTTGGCCATACTTGCCATTGACCCTGAGTTGCCACCAACTTTGGTATTGACGAAAGCCACGCCATTATCCGCAATCAATCAAGCGGTGCGGTTTTTACAGCAGCAAGGTAGTCGCGGCGTACCAACTTACGAAAGTGTCAGCTCGGATGATTTTGAAAAACGTATGAACGCGGCTTACGCTGGTAATACCGGAGAGTCGCAGCATATCGCTGCTGGTCTTGAGGATCATCCGGATCTTGATAGCTTAGCAGATAGCGTCCCTGAGACTGAAGACTTGATGGATCAGCAAGATGATGCGCCCATTATTCGTCTGATCAATGCGCTGTTGTCAGAAGCCATTCGCCTAAACGCCTCAGATATTCATATCGAAACTTTTGAAAAACGCTTGGTGGTTCGCTTTCGTGTCGATGGTGAGCTTAAAGAAATTATCACACCAAAACGCCAGCTCGCGCCATTATTAGTCTCGCGTATCAAAGTCATGGCCAAGCTGGATATCGCAGAAAAGCGTGTACCGCAAGATGGGCGTATTAGCTTACGACTGGCAGGGCGAGAAGTTGATGTACGTGTATCGACACTGCCGTCGAGCTTTGGCGAGCGCGTGGTGATGCGTCTACTAGACAAGCAAGCGGGACGTCTTAACATGACGTATTTGGGGCTATCTGATAATGACTATACCGAGCTGAAGCGCTTGATTCATCGTCCGCATGGGATTATTTTGGTCACAGGGCCGACGGGTTCGGGTAAGACCACCACGCTATATTCGGCACTGACTGATTTAAATGACCAAACGCGCAATATTTTGACCGCCGAAGATCCAATTGAGTTTCAGCTTGATGGTATCGGGCAGACACAGGTCAATAATAAGGTAGATATGACCTTTGCCAAAAGTTTGCGCGCGATGTTGCGTCAAGATCCAGATGTGGTGATGGTGGGTGAGATTCGCGATTTAGAGACGGCAGAGATCGCTGTACAGGCGTCTTTGACAGGGCATTTGGTCTTATCAACGCTGCATACCAACACCGCAATTGGCGCAGTCACTCGCTTACAAGATATGGGTGTTGAGCCATTTTTATTATCGTCGTCACTGATCGGCGTGGTAGCACAGCGCTTAGTGCGTACTTTATGCTCACATTGTCATGGCTGGCAGGCAGCGGATACCGAACAAGCCAAACTTTTTACCGAAATTGGTATTGAGAAAGTATTGGACAGCGATATCGAAAATGTCGCAAGTAATGCGATTCGTCTACCCAAGCCAGTTGGCTGCGATAAATGCAATCAGTCAGGGTTTAAAGGACGTACGGCGATATATGAAGTCGTACCAGTTGATGATACGCTGCGCCGCATGATTCATAGTAATACCGCTGAGTATGAGTTAGAAGCGTATGCTCGCCAGCAGACACCATCGATTCGTGCGGATGGTCTACGTAAAGTGATAGAAGGGCGGACGACATTAGAAGAGGTACTGCGAGTGACGAAAGAAAGTGCCCTAACGGATGATGCGATACTGGTATAAATGCTTAGCTATGAATGATGAGAAACAGTATTTGGAGAATAGTGTCTGGAGGACCGTATTTAAGGAGCAATGTCTGAAAAGTAGAAAAAGATAACTGAGCGAAATAGCCAGTTATCTGATCTTTTTTCTGCAATTAACAGGATAACGTTTTCAACTGCTATTACTTGGCAGCGATGCACTCAATCTCAACGCTCGCTCCTGCGGCCAACTCCGATACGCCAAACGCTGAGCGTGCAGGATAAGGTCTAGACAGTTCTGCCTTATAGACTTTGTTAAAATCATCAAAGTCATCCATATCAGTCAGCATAGCCATGCATTTGACGATATCAGATTTTCGGTAGCCGTATTTTAGTAGCGCGCTATGGATATTATCTAGTGTTTGTTTGGTTTCAGCGTCGATACCGCCTTTGACCAATTTGCCGTCTTTAATACCAATTTGTCCTGACATATATAATGTATTGCCAACACGTACGGCTTCTGAAAAAGGATAGTGGCCGCCATCACCCAAAAAAGTCGGGCTAGATTTAGTATTAGCGGCAGGAGCTGTCGCCGGACTGGCGTTAGCACCAACAGTCAAGCCTAATGAGCACATAGCAACCAGTGGTACGATAGATAAATAGGTGCTAAGTTTGGACATCCTTGTCTCCTTACTGAGTTGATTGATCATAAACATGCTAGATGCGCCACAAAATGCAGATAGCATATGTTATGTCGGTTTAATCGATTATTTGTTATTAATAGTCTCATTGTCTGCAGAGAGTGCGTCGTCTTGCTCGTTGTCTGCGGTAGTATCCGTATTATCTTCTGAGACATTTTCGCTTGCTTTGCCTTGGCGGCGCGCCTCTAGTTCAGATTTTGGAATCCAAGCCCAAGTCATCTCTACTACAATCGGGTCACGGTCACTATCAGATTCACGGTCATCAATGACGCAAGGGATAACCATTTCACCTTTTGGCGTATTTAAAATCTGCAAGCGCTGCTCATCAGATAGACTGGCTATGGCCGCAATTTGACCTTTTTTGATCGGACGATAAAAATTAACGGAATAGGATTTAATCAGCAGTACGCGATCAGAGGGCAAGTTTAACCCCAAAATGAAGCCTGTTGCCGTTTCAGCCAGTAAAGTGATGGCTACTGCATGGATTGAGCCAATATGATTCTGTACCCCTTTGACATTGTTTAGACTGACGATGACTTGATTGGGCTCAACCATTTCATAGTACACGCCTGTTGTCCCTACGTAGGGTACAACTTTGCCAAAGGCCTTTGAGAGAATGCTTGAGCGCGCACTGGCAGGTAGATATTTGGTCACAGATAACAGTTTGGTGAATTGATTGCTGATTGGTTTTAGCGTGCTGCTGGGTTTTTCGATGGATGATCTTGTGCTGTCAGAGACTTTGGCTGGTTTTTTATTGGTCAGCTTGACGGGCAGTTTTTTTAATAATCCTGACATACAAAATTCCTTAACGTAGATAAATCGAATGTTGTTTTGTGATAGTGGCAAACAGTAACTGTTAGTAAAGCCATTACAAACACTATGGTACATTAACCGCTGCTTTCCTACTATTATTAGCATGAACTGCTGCGCTTATAAAACAGCAGTCATCTATATTGTGTTGCTAGGATATAGTCTTAAATAATTAAAATAGCTCAATGGTGGTGCACGGATCTGCCTAGTAGACAATCTCTTGCGAGACCACCGCGCTATAATAGCGTGATGTTGGTACGTCTTATTTTATAAATTTTCAATACTGGATGATGCTATGTCTGATATGTCTACTCACGAGCCGACCAATATTATTTATACTGGCGTCGCGGGTACTGGCAAAACCTATCGATTGCTCCAAATCGCGAAGCAATATACCGATTATCTGCCTGAGACAAATAATGAAGCGTTACTTGGGCAGCTGTTGCAAAGCTTAAGCTGGCGTGAAGTACTGTGTTTGATATTCTTAGACTTACGGGCTGAACAACAGGATTTGGTCAAGGTGCGAGAGCTTGTTGACCATCCTTTTTTTATTACTAAAGCGGCACAAAACTCACGTGAGAAAAACCTAGAGAGCACTGCTTGGTTAGAGCTTCGCAGACATAGTCCTATAGATTCTAAAACCGTCAGTTTTGATAATCGTGCCAGCCAAGCGTACTTTGATAAAGATAACAGCGGCGCATGGTATTTACTGCCTGAGAGTATGGTATTGCTAACAGAGTTGTCACAGCAATTGGCGGAGTTTCAGCAGGCACAGTGTGATAACCAGTCCAATCAAAACCAAAATTCTGGTCAGCAGCGTTTTAGTATGGTTAGCTTTCATCAAGCTTATGGTTATGAAGAGTTTGTAGAGGGTATTCGTCCTGTTATGAGCGGCTCTATTCACGCAAACAACAGTCACTCGAGTAATACCCAGATGAGCTACGCCGTTCAAGATGGGGCCTTTTTAAAGCTATGTCAGCGTGCCGCGCGTGACCCTCAGCATCGTTACGCGATGTTGATTGATGAGATCAATCGTGCCAATGTGTCACGAGTCTTTGGCGAGCTGCTCAGTTTGATCGAGCCAGACAAGCGTGCTGGCAAACCAAATGCGATGATGGTTCATTTGGCGTATTCTGGGCGTGCGTTTAGTGTGCCTGCCAATGTTGATATCTATGCCACTATGAATACCCAAGATCACTCGCTTACGCCGCTTGATATGGCATTACGTCGACGTTTCCGCTTTATTGATTGTCCACCGCAGCCTGAATTATTACCGATAATTGGCGGTATGAGTGACGCGACTAATCGTGCACAAGCAGACACGGTAGATTTAAGCAAATTGCTAATAGGCTTAAACATGCGTATCACACAGACGCTAGGAGCCGAGGCGCAGTTGGGGCATGCTTTTTTATTTTCAGTCGATCATTTAGAGCAATTACAAATGGTGTTGGTCGAACAGATCATTCCGCAGTTGGCGCAAGCTGCGGGCGGTCAAGTGGCTATATTGCAGTATATTTTTAGAGATGAGCAGCAGCCGTTACGCACCCAGTTTATCCACGACAGCCAAACAATGATAAATAATGATTTGTATGATCCGATGAGTAAGAATCATGCAACGACGCAACATCAAATGTTTGCAGGGCAGGGCGCTTTTCTTGGTCAATCGATGAACGTAGGTGGCTATATGATGAATCCCGATCTTATTGCTAGGACTGGTGAGTTTGGCAAGCCCGCTATCTATCAGCGTTTGTACGAGTAAGGTGGCTGTTTAGTGAGAACTCATAATCAGTACTATGCGCAAGAAAACTATATTAAGGCAGATAGTTTTTATGCTCGTATACCTAACAGTAAGGCTCTTGTAGCAAATGTTGTCACGGTATTTGAACACCAACGCCTCACAGCGCACGATTTCCCGCATGTCTCTGACTTTCATTGGCTAATGGCGCAAGAGTTTGCCGTGTTTTCCATCAAGCGCAAGCAAGGACAGTGGCAGCTCAAGGTTGGGCATTATATAGGAATTATCCTCTTGCCTAGTGGTATGACACTTGAGCTATTGCCAAAACTGGATCAATCCACTCAATATAATAATATTGCTCAAACTCGCCACTGGGTACAAGGCATGTTATCCGACTTGACCCGTCTTGATGCGCGGCAAAATCGTAAGCTGCCTAACATGAAAAACCTAGGGCAATTTAGTGATCACTCAATGCCATTACCTGTAGAGGCTCCGCCGTTGTCAGAGTGGTTATTAGAGCAGTTTTTGCAGCGCTTGGTTCGTTATCAGCCAACCCAGCACTATCAGGCTCAGATCAATAACCAATCATCGCTACAAGGGCGCCTGCTCATCAAAGAGCAGCTACGACATAACAGCATGCAGCCGCATAAGTTTGTCTGTGAGCGTAGTGTGATGAGCCAAGATATGTTGGCCAATCGCTTGATCAAGAGCGCATTGGTATGGCTTATGCCATTACTGCCTAGATCTATATGTACACCGCTCTTACGGCCATGGCAGCCGTTATCTGGGCTAAACCAGCGTGAACGACAGCGGCTAGCGTCAATATATGCTCAAGCAAAGCAGCAGTTAAGCGTTCTGCCATTACAAAAACAGCAACTGCAAGCCGCGCAGCAGTTGGTAGACCTAGCTTATTGGCTGTTACAGCAGTCAAAGGCATCGACAGGTTATGGTATTGACCCCACTCGACCAAACTTATCTCAGCCAAGATTGTGTCTATTGATCGATATGAATCAGGCGTTTGAACAGTGGGCGAGTCAGCGTATCGCGTCGATGTTTCAGCAAGTGAGTAGCAATTATCGTCCTTTTTACCAAACCCAAAGTGTCTGGCTCAATGATAGTGAGGGTCAGGCATGCGTATCGATACGACCAGATTTGCTGATATACAAAACGGCTGATAATGATAATAACCAAAATCAGAGTGACACCGCGGTTAGTAAAGAGACGGTAAACGGTTGCTATAGCCATGTCATCGATATCAAATGGAAATATCTGCCTCATGCTGGTGCTATTACTGCCAGTGATGCCTATCAGTTGACCAGCTATGCACAGGCCTATCAAGCAGGGCAAGGCTGGATGGTATACCCTGTATTAAGAGACAAGAGAAGACCAGTTGCGCTTAAGCAGCAGATTTATCGTGACAATGGTGAGAATAAAAGTAATCTTAGCGATGGTACTAAAAGTAACCACTCAAACCATGCGGATTTATGGCTGATACCGTTCGATGTGCTGACAGGTATGGTCAACGGTGATTTGCCTGCGAATTTGAATGAAGTATAGTGATTCCATCAATCATAAGAATCATAATTAACGAAGGTTTTTGAAGCGACTATTTTTATAAAAATGCCTTTTTTGAAAGAATTTAGAGATTATTTCAAATTAATCGAAAATAGGTGTTGACACAATCGCCTTTACCCCTTAATATGTGCACCTCGATAGCGAGGAACATTAACAAGTTAGCGGCATTGCCAATAACGAGTTAATCAACAAACTATCGTGATAATAGAGAATTTCGGAGTGTGGCGCAGTTTGGTAGCGCATCTGGTTTGGGACCAGAGGGTCGTAGGTTCGAATCCTATCACTCCGACCATCTATTTTAAGAGCCTTACAGGCTTTTTTTTATGTATAATGATTTAGTTTCTGATATAGTAAAAGTTATATTATAAACTGAATGATAGGGTATAAAAGTCCTCTAAGAGCGCCTGTAGCTCAGCTGGATAGAGCATCTCCCTTCTAAGGAGGTGGCCGCAGGTTCGAATCCTGCCAGGCGCGCCATTTAGCCTGCAAATCTTGCCTATTCTTTTGGCAATAGTTATGGCGGTTGTAGCTCAGTTGGTAGAGCCCCGGGTTGTGATCTCGGTTGTCGTGGGTTCGAGTCCCATCAGTCGCCCCATTTTATTTTGCATTATCTGCATATAAATCCTATCTTTATACTAAATCTTATCTAATAAATAGCACTCGCCACTGTTGGCGTTTTTTTTGTGTCTGCTTGATTTCTATTTCCCTGTATTATCCTATAATATTAAACGGTTAAAGCTTTCTGAACTTTTAATTGTTTAGTGATTTACTGACTTCTTATTCATATCAATTTTGCGATAGGTTTTTCTTCAAAAACCTAAACTGACTGTGTCTGCTCTACTATTGGTTAGTACTGCTTATGAGTAAATAGACATCATGTTTTAAATCGGGCATTATGCTTAGGTCTTGATGCATCCTGCTGATGAAAACATCGTATTGGCTACACAGAAAAAACTTAAAGCATTTTGGATACACCCCCGCCTTTTTAAGATTTGTTGTTATTGACTCTGTATTATTGAGGAACTGATTGATGGACGCATTGAGCGTATTGCTACAGAATGTGCACTTATTTGAGACCAAGTATTATCGTTTGAATGGTGCTGGCAATTGGTCTTATTCTATGAGTAGAAAAGACACCATTTTATTTTACTTGGTGATGTCGGGTGGTTTTTGTATAGACGTTGGCAATGGCCTACGCGAAGCTCGCGCTGGTGATATGATTATGATCCCGAACGCGCATAAGCACGTGAGTTATGCACTCAATCATCATGGTGACGTGGCTGAACCCCTCGATGAGTTACTGACCAACTGTCAAGATCGCACGCTTGAGATCGATGGTAATGGCGATCCTAATTCCTCATTAATTTTGATTGAGTGTAAATACGACAAAGAGATGATTAGTCCTCTACTATCTGTGCTACCACCGATATTGCCTGAGCTCAATGATGCTGCTGATGGTCGGTTTGAGGTGATTGATGTGGAGATCAAGCTTTTGACCTTGGAATCTGAGCGCGAACGCATGGGCAAAACAGCTGTGATCAATCACTGGGCAAGCATCATGATGATTGAATGTTTGCGCGTTTATATTGAAAGCTTACCTGAGGCGACTGAGAATTGGCTAAAGGCCATGAAAGATCCATTTTTGACCAAGGCGCTTGCAGCGATGCATGAAGCGCCAAGTCAAAGCTGGACCATTCATAAGCTTGCAGAGGTAGCAGGTATGTCGCGCTCGAGCTTTGCCCAGCGCTTTAAAGATACGGTAGGGATGCCGCCCCTCACTTATTTGATTGATTACCGCTTGCGTTTGGCAGCACGCTATTTGCGCTTACAGCAAAATAGTATCAGCCGTATCAGTGATATGGTGGGCTATGCGTCAGACTCGACTTTTAGTCAGGCGTTCAAGCGCGTTTATGGTGTCTCACCAAAAGCGTACCGTCAACAGTATCAACAACAAAAGCTTGCGTAAGTTATTTTTTGACGTCCTCAGAGTTCATTTATTAAAAGCGTTAAGGCGATCAAGGTATCCTTAGCGCTTTTTTTGATTGATATAGATATAGTATTTGCATAGATAGAATACTTGGCAGTCAACTGGCGCTATTTTGGCTAGGCGAGGCTGACAATACGCTTGTGTTCAGGTACTATGGAATAATGAGTCGTCGAGATGTGAGCGCTTATATTTGATGCATAATATGTGACTGTATACCAGTGATATAAAAGGATCGAGACGATGTTTATTTTTGCTGCTGATGGTATGTTATGACTGAACCGACCGCAAAGCCAAGTACAGAAGCCAATAGTCACCAAGGTACTACTGCAACTGCTAAAAAAGAACAGAAATCTGATAAAGCTAATGCGCAAGATAACGTGCATACTGGCAAAACGGTGTCAGCTAATACGGCTGAGATGCCTGATAAAGCGACATTATTAACCCTATTTACTTTGTCAGATACCAAAGAGAGTATTGATGAAGTAGGCGCTAGCGAGCAGCTTAACACCGATACATCAACCACACAGCCTACCGCCAACGAGTCAAGCGTAGCCGCGCAGCGTGTGGCTCTTTATCATGCCCAGCATGAACGCACTCGACTGCTATATATGGCATCTGCCAATACGCGCCCCACGTATTTAGTACAAACCCTCAAATCACAATTTGCAGAATATCAGCAGTATTTGCTTGCTCAGCAGCTCGATAAGCGTGGTTTGATGGATACGGAAATGCTTGAACGACTCTGGCAGCAGCTGCACGTGGTCGATGATATTATTGCAGATATCGTCCATCATATGCCCGCTCAGCAGCCAGCAGGTTGGCAGCTTACCACGCAGGATGGGCGCAACCCGCTGTGCTTTGCTACTGTCGGCAAGCTAAAACATGGCAAGCCAATCCGCGATCAAGGCAGTCTCAACAGCTACGTGCTTGGTCATTTTGGTGTGAGCAGCTTTACCTATGATCGCGGTTATTATATCGGTCATGTGGTTGGGTATTTATTCAGCTGTTATTTCTGCGCGCACTTATCTATCAGTTATGGTGTGGCAGCGCTCGGTCAGCAAGTCGTTGCTGATTATGACTATGCTAGCCTTGAGACGCCGCACATGGTCAGGCTGTTACAAGGTCTGGATGGGTATTGTAAAAAACGTGTTTATCAGCTGGCAGTGATTTGTGCGCGCTTGAGTGTGTTTGCGAGTGATAAACGCATTGAGAGAATGCTGATTGCTGAGGTCAATGATTTTGATAAAAAATTACAGCAGCAGCATTTGGATGTCTTACTATTACAAGGCTTGATGCCTGACAGTAATGACTCAACGCCGCTTTGATAGATACTTTTTATAGACATTGTCCTTTTGGTTAAGCCATAAATCCAAACCACTACCTGTGACTTTTTTAGGATATCTGCCGCTATGCCCGCTTATCATTTTAAAGCGCTTGACGATCAAGGTAGTGTCCAAAAAGGCTTACTAGAAGGGGATTCTGCCCGGCAAGTTCGGCAGCAGTTGCGTGATAAGCAGTGGACACCAGTCGAAGTCAGTGCGGTCAATGACAGACAAAGTCAAAACAAAAGCCGCTATAAAAAACCATCTGCTTATGAGCTTGCATTACTCACACGCCAGTTATCTGTACTACTAGCGGCTGGTATCCCACTTGAAGAAACCTTGGCTGCTGTTGCTAAACAATCGCCAAAGACGCATATCAAATCTCTGATGCTGGCGGTACGCTCACATGTCCTCGAAGGCTTAAGCTTAGCGCGAGCATTACAACAAGCGGCGAGCTTCCCGCCCTTATACATCGCGACGATTGCCGCAGGCGAAAAATCTGGTCACTTGGATTTAATCCTTAATCAGCTAGCCGACTACACCGAAAACCGCTTTGCCCTCCAAAAGAAAATCCAAGGGGCGATGGTCTATCCGATTGTACTGATGGTCATGGCTATTGGCGTCATCATGGGGCTGATGAGTTTTGTGGTGCCCAAAATTGTCAAAGTCTTTGAGCAGTCTGAACAGGCCCTGCCATTAATTACTCAAGTCGTTCTGACGTTATCAAATATTATTACGCAGTGGTGGTGGCTAATGCTACTGGTATTGGCAGGTACTGCGTTTTTGTTTTATCGTTTTGCCCAAACGCAGGCTGGGAAATTGGCAATAGATAGTGTGGTGCTCAGGCTACCGATATTAGCCAGATTGTCTAAGGGATTGAATGCGGCGCGTTTTGCTAGCACGCTTGCGATCTTGGTGCGCTCAGGGGTGCCGTTGATTGAGGCACTACATATTGGTGCGGCAGTGACGACCAATTTGCACATCAAGCAAACGATTGTGACTGCTGCTGATAGGGTCACAGAAGGCTCAAGTTTGTCCAGCCAACTCGAAAAATCCACTTACTTTCCACCGATGATGGTACAAATGATCAAAAGCGGTGAGAATTCAGGCGAGCTTGAAAACATGCTCAGTCGTGCCGCCACAATGCAAGAAGCGGAGGCAACCAATTTTATTAGCACCTTACTATCATTACTTGAGCCTTTGATGCTGGTCTTGATGGGCGTGGTGGTGATGATTATCGTGATGGCAGTGATGCTACCAATCGTCAACATGAATGACTTGGCAGGCTAGTCAAGAGTTAACTAGCTGACAAACAGTCGATGTATTCTTCTCAAACTATTAACTGCCTATATTTTATCCTCTCTTAATTACCTATCTTGCTAAACCCTACGTTAGCTTTCTTAAGATTTGCTTACTGTTGTATATTGTTGACCAAGCAAAATTTTTGCTATGGTAAATATAAGCACCACGTTATAGTGAAAGCGGGTTAAAACGATAGTGATAAATATCGATGATTATTTGGTAACGGTTACTTGCTGCTGACGATTATGATTACTCAGTATTGACTGTAATGACAATCTGAGCACAGCGCTGGATAAAAATAAAACCATGGTTTATAGTGACAATGATTTAGGGTTTTATTGATAAGCCCCTAGATGCATGAGTGCTACTAGAACGCCACTTTTACTATTTACATAACTGTGATGACCAAAGCGATGACTATGACTGACACCCTTCAAGTAAATATTAGCCCAAAAAGTGCCAATACCAAAAATGACAATAATAATATTCAAGTCCATGGTGGCATTATAAATGACCATCAGAGAGTCCATTCAATGGCACATCGCAGCTTGATAGGTAAGTCTGGACAATCGGGATTTACGCTTATTGAGATTATGGTCGTTATCGTCATTTTGGCTATTCTTGCAGGCTTGGTCGTCCCAAAAGTAGTCGGACAAAGTGACAAAGCGCGTGTCAAAACTACTGAAACTGCGCTCGCTACTGTCTCCAACGCGTTAGATATGTATAAAGTCGACAATTCACGCTATCCGACGACAGCGCAAGGGTTAGAAGCGCTTACTACACCGCCTGCGGATGCAAAAAACTATCCTGAAGGTGGCTATATTAAAGGTGGCTATCCAACGGATGGTTGGGAAAATGAGATGCAATATGTTGCGCCAGGTAGTGAAGGGCGACCTTATGACTTGTTTTCCTTAGGTGCAGATGGACAGCAAGGTGGTGAAGGTCAGGATGCGGATCTTTATGCTCAGCTATAAGATTTAGCCTTGTCGGCATCTAGAAAGCCTATACCAATAAAATATCGTTAAATGCACTTGCTATCGTGCAATTAACGACCTATCAATATCAACCAATAACTTTTTATTGGTTGATATTTTTTATCGATACGTAAAATAAATACCATCTGATATGAACCTTGTATTGAGGGTCAATAGTTTTATCAGTAGGTGTATATCCGTACTGCCAGTCACTGGAAGCTAACATCAAAGGTAATAACTTATGTCAATAAAAATACCAACACTACAATCAGTCGCTATCAATAAACGCGCTACTAAGTTCTATGCGCTTGCGTTTACTGTTGCAACCACCTCATTGATGACAGCTTTATCCATGACATCAATTAGCGCACAGGCGGCAGGATTGAACGAATTATTTAATAGCAGTAGCGCATCCCAATCAAAATTTTTACCAGTGGATGAAGCTTTCCAAGTGACTAGCAGCACCAAAGCCACATCTAAGGGCACGCGTTTATCCATCACGTTTGATATCACGCCAGGACATTATGTCTATAAAGATCAGCTCGCGTTAAGCTTTCCAAAAGGGATAAGCGCAACGCCGTTTACCTTTAATCAGACACCAGTGTCCATTGATGATCCAACCTTTGGTAAAGTTCCAGTATTTACGCAAAGGAGTGTTGTTGCCACCACGATGCTGACGACCAATAATGGTAAAGGCGCAAAAAATGCCCCGATTATCATTGGTTGGCAAGGCTGTGCAAAAGCTGGGCTATGCTACCCACCCGAAAAGATCAAAACTAAGGTAAATATTGCTGCGACACGTAGATAAATATTGAGAAGTTTGATTCAAATATTGGTAATAACAGGTAGCTATTCATGCTCATGAAGACATCACAACAATCGCCATCATTGACTACAAATACACATGCAAAAAAATCGTATGTCTTAGCATGTGCGATTGCTAGCGGCTCGCTATTGACAGGATTGTTAGCGACGTCAACGACGGCGCAAGCGGCAGGATTGGGTGATCTATTTGGCAGCAGTCAAAATACAGCGCAATCGAAATTTTTGCCAGTAGATGAAGCCTTTCAGGTTAGTAGCAGTAGTGCCTCTACCAAGTCAGGTACGCGCCTGTCTATTAATTTTGATATCACACCTGAACATTATGTCTATAAGAATCAAATCAAATTAACGCTACCTGCGGGTGTGACGGCAGCACCTTTTACCTTTAACCAAAAGCCATATTCAATCGACGATCCGACATTTGGTAAAGTATTGGTGTTTGATCAAGCCAATATGGTCGCAACTACCACATTGACCAGTAACAACGGAAAAAGCATCGATGATGCAGCGATTGTCATTGGTTGGCAAGGTTGCGCCAAAGCGGGATTATGCTATCCCCCTGAAAAAATCAAAACCATGGTCAATATCGCAGTAGCATCGTCACAGAGCGCGACAAGTAATGCCAACACTGAGGCAGAAAGTGCGTCTATTAACGAGACGGCCGCGAGCGACAATCTGACTGATGCGACGATATCTGCTGGGGATACTGAGACGACATCCACAACAACTGGTGCCAGTAGCACCGCGGCGCAATCAGAACAAGCGCCGATGGATGATGAGGTTATTGATTATGATCTAATCGATGACAGTGCTTTGGAGTATGACTCTTTAGATGGTAGCACTGCAACGACTACGATTTCTGGAGCAAACGCTAATGTATCAAGTGACGCGACCAATAGCGAGAATGTAAATGCTAACAACCTTGTCGATGGTGATCCCTTTGGTTTAGCATCTCATCCTTGGCTCGCACTGGTCTTACTGTTTTTAGCAGGTCTAGGTTTGGCATTGACGCCGTGTGTCCTACCGATGCTGCCCATCGTTGCCAATATTGTGGCCCGCGAGCAAAACCCAACGGTCAAACGCGGCGTCATCTTAACCACCAGTTACGCGATTGGTGTGGCGACTGCCTATGGTATTTTGGGTGCTGTCATTGCGGTATTTGGCGAGTCATTAGGTATTATTGGCTGGTTACAAAATCCTATTATTTTGATTAGCTTTGCGATTGTTTTCGTCTTGTTAGCGCTATATATGCTGGATGCTTTTACCATACGTTTACCGCAAGCACTCAGCCGAAAAATGCAGGGACTTAGCCAAGCAGGTGATAGCAAGCTTGGTAGCACAGGTGGTAGTTTGATCGCTGGATTTTTATCTGCATTAGTCGTATCGCCTTGCGTCTCTGCGCCATTATTCGGTGCGCTATTAGCAGTCTCTACCATTGGTAGTCCACTCTTGGGTTTCGCCGCCTTATTTATGCTAGGTTTTGGTTTGTCAGCACCGCTTATTTTAATTGGTGCCACTCAGGGCAAAATCATGCCAAAAGCAGGAGAGTGGATGAACTGGGTCAAGCAGGGCTTTGCGCTGCTATTATTCGCGGTGGCATTGCTATTAGTTGAGCGTGTGTTTATATCGCCAGTGATGCTTATGGTCTGGGCATTATGGTTTATGGTGGTGGCGACATGGGCGTGGAGCTGGATCGGCAGAAGACGCATGTTAACCCAAGCCATGAGTCTAATCGCTGGTATCTGGGCTGCTTGTTTGATCGTGGGTGCAGCATTAGGGAATGATGATAGCTTGCATCCATTAGCCTCGCTAAGCGCTACGCCGACCATGGTTCAGTCAGCGACTGGTCAGCCGGTGGGTAACGATAGTGCAGCGACAGATAAAACGATCACCACGCTTGCTGAGCTAGATACGATTGTTGCGGCAAATCCTAATGTCCTTGTTGATTTGACAGCAGATTGGTGTGTTGAGTGCCGTATCATGGATAAAAACTTATTTCATAATCGCCCAGCACAGATGCAAGACTGGCAGTTGGTGAGACTTGATATCACGGATACTACGGAAGACTCCAAAGCCATTTTGTCACGCTACAAGCTGTTTGGCCCGCCCGCATTACTTTATTATCAAGGTGGTCAATTGGTTAACCAGCAAGTGGGCGAAATCGGTCGCGTGGAGTTTGAGCAAACCTTAACGACGCTAAACAACTGATGGCTCACAACCCGTACTTAATAACCTGAGTAAGTCTTTTGCTAAGGCTTAATAATGAAAAAAAGCCAGCGTATGCCAATAATGGTACGCTGGCTTTTTTAATGCTATTAAATTATTTTTATAATATCTTCTAAACGTTTGGTTTCACACATAATATGTCTCTTTAGCCAGATTTAATATATCGATAACGCTAGTATAGTGATTATATTTTCATTACAATAAAGTAACAATACTGAAGGGGTATATCAGTTTGTCATAACTGCTTCTGATGTTCTCATTTTTTCTAGTTTTTTAGCGGCGACGCTAACAGTTATATTAATTAACTCACATACTCTGCTGGCGATAATGCTGGTTAGATAAAGGACATTTATGTTTGCCCACATCACCACTCAGCGTCAATTACAACGTACTCATGTAATCAGTCGTAACGCCAGTAGTCGCACGATACATACTCATTTGAGTATTGCGGTTGCTATCGCGTTGAGTTGTACGGCGGTACAAGTACAAGCAGCTGACAATAGTCAAACTTATAACGAACTACCAGTACCAGAAGCGGCGTTTGAATATGAAACCGTTGAGATGCCTCAGGGCGTAACCACACAGAGCGATAAAGTAATCAGCAAAGAATTTATTGCTCAACAAGCGAAGCTGTTTTCTGAATGTACGCAAGTGCAGAGTAGTGCCGCTCGTTTGGCTTGTTTTGACAAGGTAGCTGAACAAGGCAAAACACCAAGCTATACCACGACCAAGCAGCCAGTTGATTTGGCAAAAACATTTAAGACGACTATTTCGGGTAACCCACAAGTCGTTTTTGTGGAAGAGAACTCGACCAATACTTTCAGTGATGAGAGCGCAACTGCTAATCAACAGTCTACTACCAATAGTTTGGATACGGTCGCAGACAGTCAGCAAGAAGCACAAGTTCTAGAAAGCGTGGGTGTCACTCAAGCAGATATTGAAAAGTATACACCACTCAGTTTGGCATATGATCTCGATCAAAACAGTGAGCGCGGTACTTGGACGGTAAGACCATACCGTCCGACTTATCTGCTCCCATTATTTTATACTTTTGATCCTAATTTAAGTCCAAGCACCCCTTCTCAAGAAATTGAACCTTTTGACTCTAATGACATACGTGAGACAGAGCTAAAATTCCAGTTATCTCTAAAGAGTAAAGTCGCAGAGGATCTATTCGATACCAGTGCGGATCTGTGGTTTGGTTATACCCAAGAGTCACATTGGCAGGTTTATAACGAAGACAATTCACGACCATTTCGTGCTACCGACTATCAACCTGAAATATTTTTGACCCAGCCTGTGACGGCAGACCTACCTTTCGGTGGACGTCTACGTATGTTAGGGGCGGGCGCTGTGCACCATTCTAATGGACAAGATGATCCGTTATCACGTTCGTGGAACCGTGCCTATTTGATGGCAGGGGCAGAGTGGGGCAAGTTGTCAGTCATACCGCGTCTATGGGCTCGAGTAAATGGTGATAGCAGTAGCGACGATGACAACCCAGATATCGAAGATTACATGGGTTATGGCGATATCAAGTTCTTATATGATTTGCCTGCCGAGCAAAGCATCAGCGGTACTTTGCGCTACAATCCAAGCACCAATAAAGGCGCTGCCCAAATCGACTATATCTATCCATTGTCAGAAAACGTCAATGGCATGGTGCAGCTATTCCAAGGTTATGGTGAGTCCATTGTCGATTATAATCATGAGAATACCTCTATTGGTTTCGGTATTGTACTGAATGATTGGAAAGGCCTCTAATATAAGCGAGTCTTACCATATTTATGATAATCAATAGTCTATGCACCGCTTAACGCCTTATCAAACTGGACTGTGGCTGGCAGAGTATTTAAATGTACGCTGCCAGCTATGCCGTATTTATCGAAGTACAGCACAATCTCAGCTATTGATGCAGCACTCACACGCTAATAGTAATGACGCATCGAGCGAAAATTCTGAATTTTCCCTTTCAAGCAATCAATCCTCGTTTGCTCATATTTATCATCAAATCAATCACCGCTTAAGTAGTGGGTTACTCTGCACTTATTGCCATAATAGTATCGCATGGCTACCACAGCCTTTTGATGTTGACATTGCTGCTGGTAGATCCTTATCTATCCAAGCATCTACCTATTATGAGTATCCAATCCGTCAAGCGATTCGGGCGTTTAAGCATCATGAAGACATGACAAAATTGCCATTGTTGTTACATGCATTACGTCAGCTACCACGGCCACATGGCTGTCATCGTAACAATAGTGTGATTGTTGCCATGCCAACGACCAATCAACGGCTAGTGAAACGAGGGTTCGATCCTGTCAGTATTTTATCATCACAACTGTCAAAGCATTGGCAAATACCTTTATGGCATGGTGTTGAGCGTATTGATGATACGGTCAGTCAGCAAGGGCTCACACGCGCTGAACGTCTAAGCAACCTAGACAATGCGTTTGCGCTAACTGAAAAACCTTTGGCAAAACGCTTACTATTGTTCGATGATGTGTCTACGACAGGCGCAAGCTTGCAAGCACTGGCACGTGCATTCATCTCATCTGAGCCAACAGCGATCATAAATGTCCAAAGCCCTGATAACTATGACATCTCTGCCTATGCCTTAGCTCATGGCAGCCAATCATAAATTTTTTTCCTATCTGTTTGAAATCATTAATATATTGCTAATATATCATTGTAACGCTATATTATTAGATACGTATATATCTACTGAACTATCAAATGTGCCTTATTTCTCATTTATATATAACATGAGCAGAATGTTGTGGAACAAAAATTGCATGTTATTAGTTAAGTTAACTATAAAATTATTAGCAAAACTAACACTAGATTTTAGTTATTTTAAAATAAAAACTGATAAGAGACAGACATTAGCAGTGCTAAATAGGGATTTGATGTGAACGCATCTATGAATAGTCTACCGACCTCGCTAAGAACAGCCAGTTTAGGGTTTACCTTGATTGAGCTGATGGTAACGATTGCTGTATTAGCCATTATTGTGAGTATTGCTGCACCAAATATTAGCACACAGCTGGCCAATCAGCGTGTTAAGTCGACGGCTGCTACCCTTGAAAATGCTTTAAAAGAAGCAAAAGTCGAAAGTGTTATTCGTCGTCAAGATATTCGAGTTGTATATAATAATACTGCCAAAACCATTGTCTTGCAGAACACTAGTGGCACTGTGTTGGAGACTTATAATGTTAATTCTACAAGCACAGTATCTATCAATCCCAATACAGTAACTGCGGTGACTTTTCAACCAAATAAAGTGACATCTAACGTTGGCAAAGTCACTTATACTATTTGTGATAGCAGCGCAGTAGTAACACCACGACAAATTGAAGTTAACACAGTAGCAAGCATTAGTAACAAGAAATTAGGAGGTACTTGCTAATGAAAGACATCAATAACCAGTATGGTGTGGGCTTAGTAGAGGTGCTAGTGGCACTGTTACTATTAGCAGTTGCAGTGCTTGGGTTTTCAGCTATGCAAATGACTGCTGTAAAAGCTACTGATGAAAGCCTCATGCGTACGCGAGCATTAACTATTATGAGAGGAGGCGCGGAAGCAATACGTGCGAACTCAGGTGGAATAAGCGCTTTCAAAATTGCTGTAAATGGCAGTACTGATTCTATAACGATAGATGGTGTCACAATCACAAAAGATAGTTGTGTAAAAAATACAGCTGGAGCACCTGCTGCCACAGATAGCTGTACTATTGAGCAGCTAGGGGCACGTGATGGCTTGTTGATGAAATCATATGCGGTGCAAAATGATATTAAGTTGGGCTTAGTGCCTAACGGCTGTCCTGGTACATCAGGTAATCAAGAACGCCAATGTTTTGTAGCTAGCTGGGGTGATACTACTGTAACTCTAAGCGATAGTGATGCGAATGCCTGTGCCAATGCAAATGGCACTTATAAAAATGGTGCAGAGTGCTTTATTATGGAGGCCTACTGATGCCAAACCTTAAAAGTTATGAGTATAGTAATTGCGATCAGTCTGGTTTTACCTTAATAGAGTTGATGATTTCATTAGTCATAGGTTTGATTATCTCAGCCGCTGTTATACAGATATACGTAATTAGTGTTAAGACGAGTAGTGTGCAATCTAGTGGTAGCGAGTTGCAAGACGCTAGCGTGTTTGGGCTACAGCAATTAGAAAAAAAAGTTCGCTTGGCTAATTTAGGAAACCCTATTAATAGAATAGATGGAACGACTGCAAAAGGTGGTATCGTCTTAACAGGTGCCAACCTTGGGGTTGCTACCACGCCTTACACCGATACTGGTTATTTGACAAGGCGCGCAGGTGATCCTACTAGCGGTACAAATGGATGGACAGGCGTTTCAAATACTACTGTTCCTAGTGATCAACTGACAATCCAATATACTAATATAACAGGTAGCCCGTTCAGTGATTGTGAGGGCTCGGCAGTTGAGGTAAATGATATCGCTATCGAGCGTTACTTTTTGCGACCTGCTACGAATGATAGCAGTAGTAGCGCTATTAAAAACCTAGTACTGGCGTGCGATGCTGGAAGGGTGGATTTTGCAGCAGGCAAGATTAGAACGATAAGTGGTACAGATCCGCGTAATTTTGGTCAAGCTGGTCAAGAGTTTATTACTAATGTGGATCAGTTCAAGATCTTGTTAGGTGCCCAGTATGATTCGGGTAGTAATGCAGGTCAAATCATGTATTTACCAAGCAGTGCCTATTTATCGATAACTACTAATAAACCAGCAATAACGGCAGTAAAAATAGGTTTAATCGTTCATGGTAGTACTCCTATATTAGGTAGTGATGATCAAACCTCTTTCATGTTGTTAGGTCAAAGTAATGTACTGAAGACAGACACTGCGCGCCAGAAGCAAGTACGTACGACTTATGAGACAACAACCTTCTTACGCAATGCTCGTGTAGTCAACGTAAAAACCAGCCTATAAACTCTGGTAAGGAGAGTAAGAATGACGATCCATCGCTATTCACCAAATTCAACTATAAAAGACGTCAAAATGACTCTTGGATATCGGAGTGCTGAGCGAGGCGCAACGTTGATAGTAGTACTACTATTTTTAGTGTTGATTATGCTAGCTGGTGCTATAGCGGTGAGACAGAGTAATACTGATCTTAAGATTGCTACAAGCGATCAGATCAACACAGTATTATTGCAGTCTTCAGACAGTGCCAATCAAAAGCTCGAAATGATGCTGAATGGTAGCTCAACATCCACTGAATATCTTGATGTAACGAGTGCGGCAGGCGTGTTTGGTCATTTCTTACTAAATCCTGAAAATTCGACTAATGAATTTATTTACTGCTTTAATCCGCGCACCAAAAAATATTTGGCATCTAATGCTACCGTCATGGTGAAAGGCACGACCGCCAATCCAACAGCTTATTGGAGTGGTTTGAATAATGGTATATGTGATTACAATAGCGCTGATGGCTATACCAGTGCTAGACAAACGGTGGTTACGCAAATGAGCGTGACTGTTGCACCTGTCGACCCAAATGCAGAAAGGTTTGGACATGTGGTTATCGGTAAAGAGATTGAGGATAGGACCAGTAAAAAATTTACGTTCGATATCAGATCTGCTTCAGCGTTACCGTCTTACAGCGAACCTAAAGCTAATGGTGATAATTGTTTTGCACAGACTAGTATTAAAGCCAATGTGATTGGTAGCAAGAAATCGTTAAGCGACTGTATGCTCGCCGCCAACACTCCAAGTAAAATGCTATATGAGCAAGCGGATGTCGAAAACATCTCTTCGTCTACGAAGTGTATCCCGTTTGGTAGAGGCACATTAAATGCAGAATGCGTCCTCAAAACTACGCCATAAATAGTTTACTTATTATACAAAGGATAGAGGTTATGAAACGACTAAATACTATATCGCCCATGAGTGGCAAAGTTGCGTTACCTTTGAAGCATCTAGTCGTTGCCATGGCTGCTATGGTCGCCCTACCAGTCGCACAAGCTGATGTCGCGGGTAAAAAAATTGGCGATTTAGAGATATACAAGGCGGCTGAAGGTGGTAAGACGACTATTACCATGATGTTAGACACGTCCGGTAGCATGAGTATTTATCAAGTCAGCTATGCTTGTGATCTGCCTGCAGGTACTAGTTACATTCGAGGTTCGGAAAATTCTTCAACTAATCCAAGTTATGCGAGAAATTATTGCGATACTAATAAGTATTTTTTTCGTCAGGATAGAGACTATACTAACGTATGGTATCGCTGTGGCGGCGAAGATGGTTCAGGGTCTAACGATTATAGTTTTAATGATTGTGGGACAAGAATAAATTACGTTCCAGCAATTAGTGGCTTTGAATATGTGACCTCTGGCTCTAATAATAGATATTTTTATAAAAGAGCAAGGACCTATGATCGCTTGACACGTCTCAAGGATGCCATTTTTACTTTGATGGACAATACTCAATTAGACCCCAAAAAAGTCGCTATTGGTATTGGTCAATTTTCTACACAAAGTAATAGTAACAATCAGTTTACAGGTGCTGATGGTCGAAGTGGCAAAATACTAGTGCCAGCAGCACTATTGGACGATACCCAACGTAGTCTTATTAAGAAAGAAGTCGCAGGTTTAGTAGGATCTAATGGTACTCCTACCGCCAATGCTTATGCAGAGGCAGGTGCTTATATGCTAGGTACTAATACGCGCTATGTGAATGGAAATGGTATTTATAGTGGTTTTAATGACTCCGTTAAGGACTCTAAAAGTAATGGCAACAATGGCAACTATATTAGCCCACTATCGTCACCTTCTTCTTGCGATGGACGAGGGATATATTTTTTAACCGATGGTAACCCAAATAGCTCACCTGATCCTGCAAGAATAATGCGCACAGTACTGAATAATAATAATTTCTCAATACCGTCAGACTCATTACCTGATGGTAGCGAAGGCAATAATGGTATGCCTGCAGTAGGAGCGTTTGCAAGAGCCTTACGCGATCCTACCATTAATCCATTAGGTACTGATAGAGAAATCTATACGGCAGTCGTTGGTTTCGGATCAAGTTTTGACGTCGACAGGGTAGCGGATGCGAGAAAAGATCCAACAGATCGAATTATTCGCAATCTTCCTTATACCAATCCAAAAACAGGTATCACTGCCAATCGAGATTTTTATAATTGCACAAAATTCACAGATATCGATGCAAGAAATGCCTGTAATTGGGGCGAAAAGACAACTGCAGCATTGCCAGGGGTTGGTGGATTTGGTGAGGGTGGTTTCTTTTCGGCGCAGTCTACTGAGGATATTGTTAATAGTATTACCACTTTCGTTAGCGATTTGAATCAAACTCTACCTTCTACGCCATCAGGGACTATTATTATCCCAGACGATCCGTATCGTGCCGATAGTCAGCTCGCTGTCGCCTACTATCCCACTATACAACCCAAAGTTGCTGAAAACTCAGTGATTTGGGAAGGTAACCTAAAGAAATATAGTTTAAACGAAGGCACGCTATATGGTAAGAGTAATACTAAGCTCTTCAAAAATATAGCAGGGGAGTTGAACCCAGCAGCACAGGATTTATGGTCAGATCAAAATTATGCTGGCGCCAATGATAAAGTAGAGTCGGGTGGATTTTACTCACAACTGAGCACACCAGCGACGGGTGTTGCCTCTGTTAGGACTTTATATGTAGAAGATTGGGAAAACAATGCTAGTAAAAAGCCAGTATTAAAAAAGGTGAGTGTCAATGCTGCAGGTAAAGTGTTGGTAAATAATGCTGCCTTAACAAATACATCTTTTGTGGATACAGCAACCTATAATGAAGCGACGTTGAGAAAACTACTAAACTTTTTAGGTTTTGCCAACCTTCCAGCGACAACGGTCAACGTGAAGGATATGACGTTGACGAGCGCCAATGCAACTCAGCCTATCAAGGTACTAGGAGCGACGATACACTCGACTCCTGCTTCAGTATCATACTCAGCAAACTTAGATGAAGATGGGAGAGTTAACACTACTCGTGATGATTATGTACTATTTGGTTCATCGGAAGGTGGTCTGCATTTGGTTAATGCTGACAATGCCAGTACTAGCGGGAATGGTGGTAAAGAGAAGTTTGTCATTATTCCAAGAGAGATGCTGATAGATCCTGAAAAATCAGCAGCATTAATCAAAGATGCGACCAAGACTAGTACTGGTTCACCTAATTTTGGTGTGGATGCCCCTTGGATGGTGAGTGCTGACTACAAGTATGACTTTACAAATAAAAGAGTTAATATTGATACCACTGATGGAAAAGGCATCTATGCTTATGGTGGTCTGCGTATGGGTGGTGAGGCATTATATGGCCTGAACCTTATTAATAACGAAAGTCCAAGTATGATGTTTGCGATTACGCCAGCGACTTCAGGTTTTAGTCGTATGGGTCAAATTTGGGAAAAGCCTACTAAAGCTAAGATAAAAATGAGCACAGCTGCTAGTGATAAAGGAACAGATGTTCTAGTATTCGGTGGTGGTTATGATATGTGTTATGAATATGAAGGCTTTCAGCTAGGAGTGACTAACTCAGAACTAAAAGAATGCTCAGGTAAAACTTCTGTCAAAGGTAACGCAGTATATATTATTAATGCCAAAACAGGTGCTTTGATCTGGTCAGCGTCTAGTGATTCAGGCGCAACGAAAACAGTAACCACTATGAAAAACAGTATCGTTGCTGGCGTGACTACGCTAGATCGTGACAATGATGGCTTTATGGATCATATCTATTTTGCAGATTTAGGTGGTCAAGTCTTCCGTGCTGACTTTACCAATGCAGGATTTGTAAAGCCTTCTACGACAGCCACAGCATCATCGCCTGAGACCTCTTTTACTAACACTCGAGTTACTCGAGTTCTTCAAAGTGCTTATACTGGCTCTGATACCAAGTACAATCATCGTTTCTATGAGCGCCCAGTCGTCAGTTTTTACCGAAACCCCGTTAGCAGCAGTTTATTTGCACTCGTAAATGTCATATCAGGTGATCGTAGCTCGCCTTTATCTAAGATACGTGATCTTAGTAAGTCTGATAGACTCTACGGCATAATGGATACCGATGTCACAAAGGCGGACAATATCTTTTACGCGAGCAACTTCACGACAGCAAGTAATACCAACGGTCAAAAAATAGCTGATTTGACAGCCAATAATTCAGCAAGTAGTAATTTAGTCGAGTTGCCTAGTGCCATCGGAACTTTAAGCGCTACGGGTTACACAGTAGCGCAAAAAAATACTGCTATCTCAGTGCTACAAGGCACAACAAAGAATGGCTGGTATATTCCGTTAACGAACTTTGACGGTTATGGTAATGTCAGATATACCAAAGGTGTCGGTAAGTCTGAAGTGATCGATAGCTTCTTATATACGACTGCCTATAATCCAGATATGAATTATGGAACGGTAGATTCTTGTTCTGCTAAGATTACTGGTGGCTCAGAAAGGCAGCTATATTGTTTGCCTTATGGTATTTGCACTGATGATGCATCTAAAAATGGCCTAGGCGGATTTGTCAGAGCAGGTAAAGGTATTCAAGAGCTTACTTTAGGGCCGCGAAGCTCGACACTGTCCAATCAGCGTTTGCTTATCGGAACCAGAACTCTGGCAGAACGTGCAAATGATCGAGTAAATTTCGGTTCTGATACGGATAAGGGCGTTTTTGATCTCATCTCAAAGCCTTATGGTTTGAGTCAGAACCAGAACCTGTCAGCTACTGATCTTCTTCCAGGAAGTGGTACTGCTCCTGACTTGATATTCAATGATCGATTTACTCTTCAGCCAAAAACATGGTATGAAGTAGACTGATGAGACAGCAATATGAAGAAAGAAGTGTTTAGGCAACAGACAGGCTTTACGCTAATTGAGCTAATGGTTGTGGTCTTTATCATCGCTATTCTGGCTGCGATAGCTATTCCGTCGTACAGACAGTATGTTGTTCGCAATTCAGAGCACCAAGCACAAGCACGTCTGCAGCAGCTTGAGATAGAACTTAATCGTTGGCGTGCTACTGCTTTGACTTACAAAGGATTTCAACCTAGAAAGACAGCCAGTGATGGTACAGTCAGTAACGGTTATGATGACGCACCTACTAATCAAACTATATATGTGCCAGCGGGTAGCAGTAATGGTAATTACAATTATAAGATTAGTCTAGTTGATGCTAGTACGAACGGTACTCTAGCGCCTGCCACTACTAGCTTTTCTACCGCGGGAAACTCATGGCGTATGCTTGCTGAGCCCAATTCTAGCCTTATAAGCTCTGACGCGCACCTCTTTATACTTAATAGTACGGGGTTACGGTGCCAGAGCAAAGATAGAACGGTAACGGTAACTTCTACTGACTGCGGTGTGGGAAAGGAGAGTTGGTAATGTCTACAATTACTAAAGTGTTTAAACAGCAACACGGCTTTACCCTGATTGAAATGATGATCGTCGTCGCCATTATTGGCGTACTCGCTGCTATCGCTTACCCAAGCTATCAACAGTATGTCATTAAGACAAAACGTACTGATATGATGAGTGAGATGCACAATATTGCTTCGGAAATCGAGAGTCGAAAATTAGCCCAAGGAAGTTATAGTGCCATCAGTACAGGTGTCATAACAGATTTTGCTACAGCATATCCAAGACAGGGAACTAAATTGTATGATGTCACTATCACAAATCCACTTGTCACTAAATGGACAATTACTGCTACGCCAAAGTCCAATACCCAAATGGCAGGAGATGGTGATTTGACTCTTAACTATCAAGGTATTAAATGTAGAGGTAATAGTACTAATAAAAAATGTGGCACAGATAAAGAATGGAGCGATTGATAGTAATAGCTTAAATTGCATATGCTGACAAAAAACGTCAGTTACATTTATCTCTCTCCTTTACAACTTACATGAACTGACAATTTTAAGCAATAAACTGGTAATAATATCAATTAATCCAATATTGTCTGCTATGTTACTCATCAAAAGTACCAAATAAGTATGTCTAATAGCTAGGATAAGTCATAAACTAAGTGTCATATGGTGACAAACATTAGTGGTAATACTAGTTCGAAGAAATGAACGAATATTTTAAGCAGTTATGAGAAGTTGGCATGCTACCTGCAACGATACTAGTAAGACAGTAGCTAGATGGAATATTTAATTTAAGCTGTCAATTATATATAATCAGTGGCGATGATAGCTAGGTCAAGTCCAGCCCTATATTGCCATTACCTTATCGTAAAAGGAGTTCTTATGAACGCTCAAAAAGGTTTTACCCTAATCGAACTAATGATCGTTGTCGCTATTATCGGTATCCTAGCTGCGATCGCTATTCCTGCTTATCAGAACTATATTGCAAGAGCGCAAGCTGCTGAAGCCTCTACGCTTATGGATGGTGCGAAGTCAGATATTAATTCTAACTTACAAAATAACTCTTGTACTAAAGTTTCAGGTACAGCTGATACAGTTACTGGCAAATACGGTGTTTTGACAGTGAGTGGTACACCACCTACAACCATCAACCCTGCACCAACGGCTACTACAGGTTGTACGCTTAGCTATCTATTTAATACAACTGGTGTATCTAGCCAAGTCGCTGGTAAACAGATTGATGCTACTGTAAATAATAACGGTACATTAACTAAAGCTGCGTCGACCACCTTAGATGCTGATATCTTACCTAAGTCTTTAACCTAATATCACTATCAAATGTGATAAAAAGCCAAGCAATCTGCTTGGCTTTTTGCTTTCAGTAATGAGAATATGACATTATATGGACAGCAATAAACCACTTCTTGCAGGTAGTATATCTCATGCCCTTGACAATAAAGCATTTACCAAAATCCCAATCTGCTTTCACCTTTATCGAGCTAATTATCGTCACTGCTATTGTAAGTGTTTTGGCTGCTATAGCCGTTCCTGTCTACCAAGAATATATTGTAAAGACTCAAACATCTGAAGCCTTTCGCTTAGCCTATGGTCTAAAAAATGGTATTGCTACGAACGTTCAAGAAGGTACTTGTTTTGCTGATCGCGCTACAATTGCATCAATGAAAGAAGGAGTAGATAAAATGAGCGGAAAGTATGGTAAGGCGATAGTTACTTCTGCCGTAAATGGTTTACCTCCTTGTGGCATAACGTATACGTTCAAAAGCAATGGTGTGTCTAGCAGGATAAAAGGGAAAACCATCGTAATGACAGTAAGTAAAGATGGCGTCTTATCCAAAGATGGCAAGACCGAAGTAGACGATAAGTATCTCCCGCAGGCCATTCAATAAAAAACCACCTGGCAGCCCTTTTTAATTAATGGCAATTAGGTGGTTTTTTATTGACTCAAGATATTGAAGTATTATTAAAAAGCTAATTATTTCTCTAAATATTGAATCTTACCTTCCACGCCATCCCATTTTTCAGCTTCTGGCATTTGACCTTTCATCTCGGTGATGTTTGGCCATTTTTGTGCCAGTTCTTCGTTTAGCTGAGTGAACATCTCTTGTCCTTTAGGCACTTCATCTTCCGAGAAGATCGCATTGGCCGGACATTCAGGCTCGCATAGTGCGCAATCGATACACTCATCAGGATCGATGACAAGGAAGTTTGGGCCTTCATAAAAGCAGTCCACAGGACAGACTTCTACACAGTCGGTGTATTTGCAAAGAATGCAGTTATCTGTAACGACAAAGGTCATAGTAATGTCTACCTGTTATTGATTTGGCTTTTGGCTAAATAGAATAGTCGAAAATAAAGCGTATTTTAGCGCTTTTACTACTATTTGACAATTCCCTTTAATGACTAATGATTTTCTTCAAATGATAGATTAAATCATGCGCTTGTTTTGGGGTCAGGCTATCAGGATCAATGGCGCTTAGTTCGTCTTCTATGCTAAATAACTGATTTTGCTTTATATTATTTACTATATTTGGTGATTGTATCGCGTAACTACTTTGTGGTTCTAGAACAACATCGTTGTTAGACTCCCGCTGTTTATCCGTTACTGACTTAGCTAATTCATTTTTATCATCAATAGTTTTTTCATTTCCTGCTTTTAGATTATCTGTTAAGTAACGTTTGGCGTCATTTAATACTTGAGTGGGGATCCCCGCCATCTTCGCGACATGCAATCCAAAGCTTGAACTTGCTGCGCCCTCACAGATCTGATGAAGGAGAAGTAACTGACCATCGATTTCACTGGCGGCGACATGGACGTTACGAATCTCGTCACTTGTCTGTCCCAATTGCGTCAGTTCAAAATAATGAGTGGCAAATAACGTCAGGCAGCCAATATCGACTAGACGGTTGACACAAGCGTGAGCGATTGCCAAACCATCAGTGGTGGCGGTACCGCGTCCGACCTCATCCATTAACACCAGTGATTTATTGGTTGCTTGGTTTAAAATATTGGCCGTCTCGATCATCTCAACCATGAAGGTAGATTTGCCACCAGCCAAATCATCCGCGGAGCCGATACGGGTAAATATCCGATCTATGTCACCAATATGTGCATGCTCGGCGGGTACAAAACTCCCGCAATGAGCAAGCAAAACAATCAGCGCTGTTTGACGCATATAGGTAGACTTACCGCCCATATTAGGGCCAGTGATGAGGAGTAATCTTTCAGGATGTCCTTCATCAGTATTGGCACTACCCAGCACGCAGTCGTTCGCGACAAAATGGTTTGTACTTGATGTAGCACCGTTCCAATTGTTCGCGTTCGCTTGTTTTAAGGCCGCTTCGACCACGACATGACGACCTTGGCGGATATCAATATGGGTCTGATTTTTGGCTATAGATTTATTTTGATTTTCTGAAACTCCTCCCATAATTGGGCGTTGCCAATGATAAGTGGTCGCAAGCTGTGCCCAATTGCTGAGGACATCGATTTGGGCAATGGCAGCACTCAGTTGTTGTAGCTCAGCCAAGTTCTCGTTTAGTTGGTTGAGCAACGCTTGGTACAGCGCTTTCTCGCGAGCCAATGCCAGAGACTGCGCGCTCAGATATTCCGTCTCGACTTCTTTTAGCTCATCAGTAATAAAGCGCTCGCTACTTTTGAGCGTTTGCCGACGGATAAAATGGGCAGGAGCATTTTTTGCTTGCATCTTCGGCAACTCAAAGTAAAAGCCACTGACTTTATTAAAGCCTACTTTTAGACTAGGGAGTTGGTTATCCTGACGCGCTCGCTCTACCATTTCGTCCAATGTCACTTGAATATTGTCATGGAGATGAGTGAGGCGGTCGAACTCGTTATCATAACCCGCTGCTAGCATTCCGCCATCACGGATATGTGCAGGTGGCTCAATGACAATAGCGCGCTCGATTAACTCAGCGACAGATTGAACGGCTGGCAGTTGAGCGGGCAATTGCTGCATCAACATTGGTAATAGGCCAGCGTCTTCATGGCTGATACCTGACGCTGTCAGCAGAGTGGTAAGCTGGGCGCTGCTAGCGATACCATCGGCAAGCTTGCGTAAATCACGAGGTTTGGCACTCATTAGCCCGATGCGACTGCTGATTCGCTCAATATCGCCAATGGTATTCAGCGTATCGCGTAAATTTGTAACCAGTGAGCTATTTTCTGAATTTTGATTTGAATTACCATCTGCATTCAATAGGGACGTTATCGCGTCTAGACGCATATCGATGCGCGAATGCTGACGCAGTGGACGCTTCATTTGCTGTACGAGAAGTCGCTTGCCCATTGGCGTTTGACAATGGTTAAGGACGGATATTAGGGAAGTACCACTACTACTGACTGGACTAAATAACTCAAGGTTTTGCTGGCTATTGGCATCGATAATCAAATAATCGTCACTGTATTCAACGATCAGCTGATTGACTTGTGGCACATGGCGCTGCTGAGTTTGCCGTGCATAATGAATAAGCGCAGCACAGCTAGTTTGTGCCAGCAGGTTATCTGCGATACCTAAACCATCAAGACGTTGTACTTCAAACTGCTGACAAAGCGTGTCGCTGGCGTGCGTACGGTGAAAGTCATTGGCAGCGACTTCTATAATAGGGCAGTCTAGATGTTGCCGTAACCACAGCATCCACTCTGCATCAGTGCCATCAATGCTATCGCTGAATGCTTCACTAATGATACATTCACTAGGCGCAAAACGAGCAAGTACCGTCAGCATTTGAGTTTGCAATCCATCTATATCGTTTTTATCTGCTATTAGCGTCTGGGTAGTCAATGTACCTGCAGCTAGATCCATTTGGCTAACGGCTGCTTGTAACGTCTGGCTATTATCTTGCGTTTTTAAATGAGCAATATCGATGGAGACGACAGTCGGTGTATGGTTTGGTGCAATGAGTGCATCATCAGTAATAGTACCGGCTGTCAGCGTTTTGACCACTTCACGGCGCATGATGCTACCGGCCGCCGATTTGCTTTTGTCTTTTTTTTGCTTGTCGCCCATCGTAGGGACGTTGGCCTTATTGTTAGCGCTGCCAGCATTGGTCGTTGTCGATTCGTCAATTTGTTCACAGACGACGACCGTTTGCCCAGCCGCGATTAGGCGAGCCATATAGCTATCGGCTGCATGAAAAGGAACGCCCGCCATCGCTATCGTGTTGCCCGCTTTATCCGTACCACGACGCGTTAGAGTGATGTCTAATATTTGCGCCGCCCGCTTAGCATCATCAAAGAACAGCTCATAAAAGTCACCCATCCGGTACAGCAGCAATGCTTGTGGATAGTTGGCTTTCATGGTTAGATATTGCACCATCATTGGCGTATGATCCGCTAGGTTATAGACGGTATCGCCGATGTTTAAACAGTCAGATGTATTTTGTTTTGATAAGGTACTATCTAATTGAGTAGAAATAGATGAATGATTTTGGACGGACGGCTTTACAGTCATGCAGAGTCTCTTATTGTGTCTCGATAGGTTTTTATTAAACAGTATTTGCGGCAGCTGGTTTCGGATTAGTGCCAGTTTTATAGATTGTTTTGGTACGATAGAGTTGATATAACAAATGTGCCTGGTAAGTACCGAAGAAGGACATAGCCACTAGATTTAGGCTAGATTATATCGATAGCGCCATATGACAGTTACCTCATAGCCATCACATACAAGTGCTAAAAAAGCTAAGAAATTTAATAAAGTAAGCGTCATTTTAACACGTCTAGCTCGGTTTTTGCCTTGGCAAATATCTACTCGCTGCCCTTGTATCCATCAGCGCCATAACCATATATAATGACGGCACACTTAATTGGGCGATACTAAATTAGGTAGTACTTAGTCGGGTAATGATAAGGCCACGAGCTAAGCTTTGGCTAATGCGCACTAATTATCGAATATTCCATAGGTCAAAAAATTATGTTATCAAAGATTGTAGGCAGTGTGGTTGGCACCAAAAATGACCGCGAACTAAAACGCATGCGTAAAGTGGTCAGCAAGATCAACGCACGAGAGGCTGAGATACAAGCCCTGTCTGATGAGCAACTACAACAAAAAACCGAAGAGTTCAAAGCACGTCATCAAAAAGGTGAAAGCTTGGATGCGTTATTACCAGAGGCGTTCGCCGTCTGCCGCGAGGCCTCATTGCGTGTCAATGGTATGCGTCACTATGATGTGCAGCTGATTGGTGGTATCACCTTGCACGAAGGCAAAATCGCTGAGATGAAAACCGGTGAAGGTAAAACCCTAATGGGAACCTTGGCGATGTATCTCAATGCCATCAGTGGTAAAGGCGTGCATTTGGTCACGGTCAACGACTATCTAGCTGCCCGTGATGCGGAGTTGAACCGTCCGTTGTTTGGCTTTTTAGGTATGACGGTTGGGGTTATTTACTCACAGCAGCCGCCATTAGAAAAAATTGCAGCGTATCAAGCAGATATCACTTATGGTACCAACAATGAGTACGGTTTTGACTATCTGCGTGACAACATGGTCTTTAGTTTAAAAGAGAAAAAACAGCGTCCGCTGAATTTCTGTATTATCGATGAAATTGACTCGATTCTGATTGATGAAGCTCGTACGCCATTGATTATCTCCGGTCAAGCCGAAGATTCATCACGCATGTACGCGCTGATTAATACGATTATTCCTGTGCTGATCCGTTCAAAAGACGAAGAGGCAAACAAGAATAACGAAGAAGAAGATTTCTGGATTGATGAAAAAAATCGCCAGATTGAGATTAGTGAAAAAGGTTACGAAAAAATTGAGCGCTTCTTAATCGAAGTGGGCGAGCTGGGTGAAAACGAAAGCTTATATAGTCCAAGCCGTTTGCCGTTATTGGCTCACGTTCAAGCAGCCATTCGTGCGCATCATGTGTTTGTCAAAAACGTTCACTATATCGTCGATGAAGGCGAAGTGGTCATCGTTGATGAAAACACGGGCCGTACCATGCCTGGTCGCCGCTGGTCTGAAGGGCTGCATCAAGCAGTAGAAGCCAAAGAAAACGTTGAAATCCAAGCAGAAAACCAAACGCTTGCGACCACGACATTTCAGAACTATTTCCGTCTGTATGACAAGCTCTCTGGTATGACGGGTACGGCTGATACTGAAGCGGCAGAATTTAAATCTACTTACGATCTAGATGTCATCGTTATTCCAACGCATGAGCCGATTGCTCGTATCGATATGGATGATCAGATTTTCTTAACCAAGTTAGGCAAATACAAAGGCATCATCCGAGAAATTAAAGAGATTCAAGCCAAAGGTGCGCCAGTATTGGTCGGTACGGCAACGATTGAAGCCAGTGAAGAGTTGTCTTATTTGCTCGATCAAGAAGGCGTTAAGCATAACGTCCTAAATGCCAAGCAGCATGAGCGTGAAGCTGAGATTATCGCACAGGCTGGTAGCCCAAAATCAGTGACGATCGCCACCAACATGGCGGGTCGTGGTACCGATATTATTCTTGGTGGTAACTGGCAGTCGTTTATCGAAGATATTGATGGCGTTAGTGCTGAGGAGATGCAGCGTCTAAAAGCCCAGTGGCAAGTCAAGCATGATCAAGTTGTTGCAGCTGGCGGTCTACATATCATTGGCTCTGAGCGTCATGAATCACGCCGTATCGATAACCAGTTACGTGGTCGTGCTGGTCGTCAGGGTGATCCTGGTATGTCACGCTTTTTCTTATCGCTCGAAGATGATTTGATGCGTATCTTCGCAGGTGATCGCGTGGTCAATATGATGCGTGCCATGGGTCTCAAAGAAGACGAAGCCATCGAGCATAAGATGGTCTCAAAATCGATCGAAAACGCGCAAGGTAAAGTAGAGAGCCGTGATTTTGATGCGCGTAAGAACCTATTGAAATACGATGACGTTGCCAATGAGCAGCGTAAGGTTATCTATGGTCAGCGTGATGATTTGCTTGCCGAAATGGACTTATTAGAAGCCATCGAAGTGATGCATCATGAAGTGTATAACGCCATGATCAACCAGTTCATTCCACCTGGTTCTATTGATGATCAATGGAACATTGACGGATTAGAAGATGAGCTTGAGGACGAGTTTAAAATCACGATGCCGATCAACGATTGGCTAGATGAAGACCGCCGACTGGATGAAGAAGGACTGCGTGCTAAAATTATTCAAACAGCTATAGACCGTTATCATAGCCGCCGTGAGCAAATGGGTGAGCAAGACGCCGCCCAGCTTGAGCGTCACTTTATGCTACAGAGTCTAGACAAGCACTGGAAAGAGCATTTGACACAGATGGATCAGCTGCGTAAAGGTATCCATCTACGCGGCTATGCGCAGAAAAACCCTGAGCAAGAATACAAGCGTGAATCGTTTGAGCTATTCCAAATGATGCTTGGGGCGATAAAGTCCGAAACGGTACAAGATTTATCACGTGTTCATATCCCAACCAAAGAAGAGCTGGAGGCGTTGGAAGCTCAGCAACGTGAGAATGCTGCGCATATGCAAATGCAGTTTGAACATGATGACGTAGATAATCTAGATAGCAACGTAAACAGTGCAGCCGCTCAGCCGCAGCCACAAAATCGCAGCCTTAATGGTACGGCAGCAGCTGGCGCTGCTATGGCAGCCAGTGGTAGCAATGCCAATGAGCCAAACCCGTACGCTGGTATGAATATCAGCCGTAATGCCCCTTGTCCTTGTGGTTCAGGGCTCAAGTACAAACAGTGCCACGGCAAAATCTAATTCCTACTGTCTTTTAATCATTAGCAACTATGATTAAAGTCTGTAGACTTTTAAATAGTAAGCCCTTATCTTAACCAGATAAGGGCTTTTTTATATCTTATAAAGGCTGCTTGTTCTATAATTTACCGTTCTATAGCAGATGAACACTTTGTATTGATCGCTTACAAATTCAGCATAGGCGTGAATTTATGGACACGCTATAGTGTGTAGCATATCTATTTGGGAGAGCGTTATGAGTTTAGAATTATTAAAAAAATTGCGTACCTCAGTCGCATTGACGGGGTTGCTCGCTGGTGCATTAACGATCAGTGCCTGTCAGCAACAATCAGAGCCAGAGTCAAGTATGGAAGATGGTGTCAATGCTGAAGAATCTGTACCAATGTCAGCTGAGCCTGCTGAACCAAGTGATGTCGTTGTAAATACTGAAGATGCCTCACTCAATGAAGTAGAGGGTGATACGGTCGCGTCGGTAAACAGCGGTGTGACGCAGGTATCATATCTGTGTTCACCTGAGCTAAAAGTTGAAGCAACTTATAAAGAAGAAGCTAACCAAGTCGTCGTCGCGACTGATATGGGTACAGTGACATTGAATCAGACCAATGAAGGCAGTAACCCAGAAGTGTTCGAAGTTGCCACAAGTATAGATGGCGGTCAAGGGTTTACTCAGTGGCGTGTGGCGCATGAAGAACGTGAAACTGGTGTCATGCGTACGGCGGGTGCGGATGAGTCAACCGTGAATACGTTTGAATGTAATAAAGTATAAAATTTTGACTGCTACGTATCACAGAAAAAGCAACGCTAGTTTGGCGTTGCTTTTTTTGTCAATAATTTATCTATGCTAATGCTTAAAGCACCAGTATCTCATCTATTTTGATTGAGTAGTATTAGTCTCGTGTGCCAAATACCCTTCTTCAGTCACATCTAACTCTTCATGCTTAAGCTCTACTGAGATACTATCGGTATGGATATGTGTGCTCTTATTGACCTCAATTTCTTGGACGGCATAGGTGTCTTTGGTAATGGTCGCTACTTGGCGCGATAGAACGATTTCAATCGGATCATTGCCAATCTCTATTTGTTTACCATTGACGGTCACCACGGCTTTACTATCAAGTGAGGGCTCAACATGACGCAATATGTCTTTTTCGTCGTAATGGCCAGACAGCAAATCTTGACTCTCTGCATCATGGTATTCAGTACGAATCGTGATGTACTCTTCTACTAATTCAATAGGGACGTCGATAGTTTTGGTACGGGCATGCTTAGTGACAGTCACTTTACCAACGTCTAAACGCTCCTTATTGATGACAGGACGCTCTTCTAATAGCTCTAAATGTCCAACGTTGACGATATTGGAGTTTTCATCATTTAATGTGTTTTTTTGGTTTTCCAAATCGTCTTGGTATAAGTTTTTTGTATGGTCAGTAGTCATTGTTATTTCCTTATAATTATAAAATGATAGATTGGGCAAAATGGAATGTTAATAAGTGATATTAAATTCATTACTATCATCAATCATTACTATAATGAATCATGTCCCCATATTATTGATATAAAAAAGACCAGAGACATGCTCTGGTCTTAATCTGCTAAAACAAAATGCTTAGCTACCTATTACTATCGCATCTCATGATGACATCACAATGTCATTAAAAAACGCAAAGTATCAGTGTATTACATACCACGAGCATGGCGTACGTCTTCAGCAGTGATGTCATCACGGGTTACTAAATTACCTTCACGGTTAACCACCTTACCAGTGTCATCAACATACAATCCTTCACGCTGAATAATTTCAACGAGAGTTTCGGTATAACGATCAGCAGGATTGCCAACATTGACTTCTTCAGACACATAAGTGTCTTTACCGACGCGAGCACGTTCTGCTTCTAGTTCAACTTCGACTCTTTGGTCCACGTCCCCGTCACCGATACGGCGATCTGTTGCACGATCTACACTCGTACGCTGAATATTGGCACGTTCTTCTGCTAGATCGACGTCAACATTGCGTCTTTCAGTGACCACATGCTTACCAGCCTGTACTAATCCAGCGACAATACGATCTTTATTTACTGCCAAGCGATCTTCTAAAAGCTCTAGTGTGTTTGGCGCATCATAAGAATGGTCTGCGATATCTACGCGCTCTTCAGCTGGAAGGGTGTCAGCAGCAAAAGCTTGACGGTCTCTTTCGTACTGTTCTTTGTAGCTATATTGATAGTCATGGTCATATACTTCCATGGCTTCTACCTGTGACTTAGTCAAACTATCAAAAAAGATGTCATCGCCTACAATACGAGCTAAGCCCGCTGGTACTAACACTTCTTTTGAGCTAAACCAACCACCTACATCAACGATTAAATAACGAATGCGACCAGTGGTATCTTCTACCAATGCACCTTCGATTTTACCGATTTTTTCTTCGTTGACGCCGTAGGCTTTTTTGTCTGTTGGATCGTAATAGTCATCACCGATTAGATCACGGTGAGTGGCCTGAATATCTTTTAAACGGATTAGCTGGCTCATTATTATCTTCCTTTTTATGAGTTAGTATTTTTTATAAATTAATAATTATTTTTAGATTCTTAAAAAGTTTACATCAATAGCTAAGTAAAAGGGGAGGTACCCAAATAGACTCTACATTAACTTGTAGATATCCTAACATTAGGATTTTGGATGAAATACATGAGCAAGGTAGCAAAGTGTGCGCTTGCGGTAATTGCATGTAATAGGCTGTAAGTGGCACAACGAAGTTAGGGGTACAAGTTAACGAGTCTTAACACAAAGACATGTTTGAAGTTAACGTTGAATCAATAGACACAAAAAAACCGCAAAGCAATGAGCAATGCGGTTTTGAACAAAAGATAAATACCAATAAATGCGTGAAGTCAAATGCTACGTGCTATCTGAGCAACGACACGCTAGTATTACTTTTACTTAAGGAAGCTCAATAGCAACGGCAACTGCTTCGCCGCCACCGATACAAAGTGTCGCAACGCCTTTTTTGCCGCCGGTACGCTTGAGAGAGTTGATGAGCGTCACTAGGATTCGCGCACCTGAACAGCCTACTGGATGACCAAGCGCACAAGCGCCACCTTCAACGTTTACTTTTGCGTGGTCGATGTTTAGCTCGTCCATAGCAGCCATAGTGACCATCGCGAAGGCTTCGTTAATTTCCCATAGATCTACATCAGCGACTGACCAGCCAGCATTTGCTAGTACTTTTTCGATGGCACCGATCGGAGCGATGGTAAATTCGCTTGGGTGACGAGAGTTCGAAGCAGTGGCAACGATGCGAGCTTGATAATCCAGACCTTCAGCCTTTGCTTGTGACTCTTTCATGACGACGACAGCAGCAGCACCGTCTGAGATTGAGCTGGCATTGGCTGCAGTGATTGTACCGTCTTTTGCAAATGCTGGGCGTAAGCTTGGGATACGATTAGCATTCGCTAGGCCTGGTTGCTCATCAGTATCGACCGTTTGCTCGCCTTTACGAGTTTCAAACGTCACAGGCTCAATTTCATCTTTGAAGTGATTGTCTTTGATAGCGGTTAGTGCACGATTGAGTGATTCGATGGCAAACTCATCCATCTTTTCACGTGTATAGCCTTTTTCATCCGCCATTTCTTGAGCGAACATACCCATGAGCTTACCAGTCTCAGCATCTTCTAGACCGTCTAAGAACATATGATCTTTGACTTCTTTGTGACCCATACGGTAGCCACCACGCGACCCTGGCATCAGATACGGTGCATTGGTCATTGACTCCATACCACCAGCCACAGCAACATTGAAGCTACCAGCTTTGATGCCATCATGTGCTTGCATGACAGCTTTTAGACCTGAGCCGCATAGCTTGTTAATGGTGACCGCGCCAGTCGCGTCAGACAATCCAGCTTTACGCATGGCTTGACGGGCAGGACCTTGACCCAAACCTGCAGTCAAGATACAACCCATGATTACTTCATCAATATTATCGACACTAACGCCTGAGCGTTCGACAGCGGCTTTGATTGCAGCAGCGCCCAAATCGCTAGCACTCATGTCTTTTAGTACGCCTTGGAAACCACCCATTGGTGTACGTGCGCCGCTTAAGATTACAATTGCATCATTTGACATCGTTATTATTCCTTATTTACGTATTTTAAATGAAAGTGCCTCATAGAGAGGCAAGGGCTGGTTCGCTGTTACCCTTTATCAATTAGCATTTGCCTAGCTCACTGATAAAGGGGGTGATAAGCGTGGCTTGCTAAAATTATGTTTTAAGCCAGCTCATCTAAGCGAATGCGTACTACTTTATCAGTAATAGTATCTAATTTTTCAATTTTTTCGATAGCGAGATTCATCTGACTCTCAACCACAGGTAGGGTTAAGATAATGACAGGTACTTGACCAACTTTATGTGCAGGTTTCTGTAGAATGGCATCGATATTGATACCTGCATCGCTTAGGATGCGAGTGATGTCCGCTAAAACACCTGGGCTATCATAAGCGTGTACACGTAAGTAGTAACCAGTAATCATCTGCTCAGCACGTAATATTGGTGTGTCTGAGAGTTGCTCAGGGATAAATGCTAAGTGCGGTACATGGTGCCCATGATTGTTTTTCTCGCTGCTGTTTTGCTCGTCGCCACTTTTGCTACCTAATACACGGACGAGATCCATGACGTCGGCCATCACTGCCGAAGCAGTAGCACCAGCACCAGCGCCATCACCGCAGTAGAGCGTTTGCCCAAGTGGATGTGAGTTGACCAGTACCGCGTTTTTTACGCCGTTGACATTGGCAAGCAACGCATCTTGTGGAATAAGCGTTGGATGTACACGTAACTCGACGCCAGCGTCCTCACTGTTGCCTTGACCATCACGGCGTACCGCAAATCCTAAATGTTTGATACGGTAGCCAAGCTCTTCAGCGTAATTGACGTCTTGTAGTGTGATACCAGTGATGCCTTCACAGTAGACTTTGTCAAACTGTAGCGGGATACCAAATGCAATAGAGGCGAGTAGGGCTAGTTTGTGCGCCGCATCAATGCCTTCCACATCAAAAGTTGGATCTGCTTCTGCATAACCCAGCTCTTGCGCCTCCTCTAGTACGTCGGCAAATGGGCGACCTTTGTCGCGCATTTCAGTCATGATAAAGTTGCCAGTACCGTTGATGATACCTGCGAGCCAATCAATTTTATTGGCAGCAAGGGCTTCGCGCATTACTTTGATGATTGGAATACCGCCTGCTACTGCTGCTTCATAAGCAACATGAACATTATTCTCTTCAGCGAATGCAAAAATCTCATTGCCGTGTTCAGCCAATAGCGCTTTATTTGCAGTCACGACATGCTTACCGTTTTTGATAGCCTGCATGATGACGTCTTTAGCTAAGGTCGTACCACCAATCACTTCGATAACGATATCGACATTGTCGCTTGCCGCAATTGCCATCAAGTCACTGTTTTGTGTGATGCTGGTATCAATATCATCACGCTGACGGCGCGTACCCACTTCGGTAATAATAATGTCGCGTCCGCTACGGCGTTTTAGCTCATCTAAATTGTCATTGATTAGGTTGATCACACCTGTTCCGACGGTGCCTAAACCAAGTATCGCTAGTTTGATGGAATTGCTCACAGTATCCTCAAGAGGTTAAATATAATGAAGCGGCATCACGCTGGGGCAATATCAAATGAGTCTGCGGCATGACACCGGCAGTCTATAGGCATTTTCTAGTGCTACTTTGCATACATACTTCATTATAGTTGAATAAAAAATGCTCAGATAAAAGGGTATTGCTAATTTTGCATCGCGCTTTATCGTATCATACCGACAAGCAGTTGTGACGTCTACACAATGTCGATAAGGTTATATAGGGTATAGATTATAGAATAACTATCGTGCTCATCTGTACTTGGCATACTAAGGTATTACTCAAGCGGTGCTGTCTTACATTTAAATCCATTCACATAAACTATAAATATTAGAATATATCAAAAATGTCACATTTTAGGACTAACTATCAGTTTGCACCGACAGCTTGCGCCAATTGTGCTGCAGGTAAGTAGCCACCTACTTGCTCACCTGCTTCAGTAAAGATGGCAGGGGTACCACGCACACCTAGTCTTGATCCTAAAGCCATATGCGCTTGCACAGGGGTAGCACAGCTAGGTGCTTGCACGTTGGCACCCATTTTTGCTTGATCCATCGCTGCGTTGCGATCCTGACTGCACCAAATCGCTTCCATTTTTGGCACAGACTCCTGACTGCGTGGCCATGCCAAGTAACGCACTTCGATACCGCGCGCATTGATGTCATCCATCTCTTCATGCAGTTTACGGCAGTAGCCACAGTCGGCATCAGTAAAGGCGTAGACGACCGCTTTGGTCTCACCTTTTGCTGGATAAATAATCATCTCTTTTTTATCGACTGCTTTTAATGCTTCTTGCGCGGTACTAGCCGCCAAAGCAGCACTGATATCCACTGGCGCAGCACCGCCAACGGCAACGATCTGTCCTTGAATAATATGCTTACCCGACTTATCAGTAAAGAAAGAGGGTAGCCCTTCAGCAGTCACCCAATAAATACCATTCATATCTGTTGGTACCGCTGAGACGATGGTTTCTTCGATACCAGAGGCCTTTAGGTTTGCTTGTAATGCGCTAACCACTGCAGAGTCGTTATCAGCTGACACTTTGGCTGGCGCATCCTTGGTCTGCGCCGCGTTGACAACACTGGTGTTACTGGTTGCATCCGCTGCATTGTTTGAGCAGCCAGCAGCAATACCTACTAACAAGGCACTCATCACAAAACGAGATAGGATAGTACGAGAGAAAAAATTATTCGTCGTGGTATTTTTGCTAATAGATGACGGCATATGGATTTCCTATAGGCATCGCGCCTAGACATGAGTTCGTTATATACAAAGCGTTGTGGACTACAATATATAGTAAAGTGTCTGAGTAGTATTTAAAGGGTTAATTTTACAGAAGTTTTTATAAATTATTGATAATAAAGATAAGCGGTAAAGTCGCTATATTACCATATTTATGGATAATGACAGCTCAAATGCATCGTCTAATAAATGCAAATAATCCCAACTTTTAAGAATAGCTGACAACACAAATTCAAAAAATAAGATACATTTGTACTATGTAATATATAGGCGTGCCCTTGTAATCTACTGCTAACAGCATTGTTTTTATAAGAATTTTAATAAAATACTTTGTTTTAATGATTTCAGCACGACTTACTTCAACAAATTTGCTTTAAGGAGCACACATGGCAGGTGCCAGTTTATTAACCTTACTTGATGATATCAGTGTGATATTGGATGACGTCTCCGTCATGACCAAACTCGCTGCCAAAAAAACCGCTGGCGTGTTAGGCGATGATTTGGCCTTGAATGCTGAACAAGTTACTGGTGTCAAAGCCAACCGCGAACTACCTGTTGTCTGGGCAGTAGCCAAGGGCTCACTGATCAATAAGCTCATTTTGGTACCAGCAGCGTTATTGATTAGTGCGATTTATCCACCGCTTGTCACGTTTCTATTAATGTGTGGCGGTCTGTTTCTAGTTTATGAAGGGGCAGAAAAAGTTATACATCGGTTTTGGCCACATGCATTGCCACATGATGAAGAACAAAATGCCCGTCGAAAAGCCAATGCGGATGAAACAGTAGATTTGGTTGCTTTTGAAAAAGAAAAAATCAAAGGCGCGATACGTACAGATTTTATTTTGTCAGCTGAGATTATCGTGATTGCGCTAGGCGCAACGGCAAGTGCTACTTTGCTAGAACGCAGTTTAGTGCTGTCTATTTTAGCGATTGGTATTACGTTTGGTATTTATGGTTTGGTCGCTGGTATTGTCAAAATAGATGATGTGGGCCTACATTTGATGGAGCAAGAAGGCACGTTCAAACAAAAAGTAGGTAAGGTGATGTTTGCGGCTGCGCCGAAGCTTATGAAGTTTTTATCCATCGCAGGGACATTGGCTATGTTCTTGGTGGGTGGTGGTATCTTGGTGCATGGTATTGGCTTTTTGCATCATGGCGTAGAAGATATCGCGCATCTCACTGGTATTTTTGAAGGGGTAACAACTACCGTATTAAATGGTGTTATTGGTTTTATTATCGGTGCGGCAGTTGTGGCATTGCTTACCATTATTGATAAAGTTCGCGGCAAAGATAATAAGGCTTCTTCTACTCATTAAACTGGCCTATATTGTTATCTGAATATCAAACTTTTTTCTAAATGAATAATTAAGCTTTGTCCTACCAAAATAAAAAGCCCCAAAGCTATTAGTAGCTTTGGGGCTTTTATATCTCTGCTTCTATATATTAGCTTTCGCTATCGGTATCATCAGACGCAAGCTTCTCAGCTTGGGTCGGTTTTTTATGATCCGTTTTAGGCTTGCGACTGCGTGCCTTTGGAACCTTTGGCGTCGTCAAATTAAACATGCCTGTCTGTGGCAGCAATTGCTCAGCCACATTCTCGATCATGTTTTTATAGCTGGCGATGGTGGTCTTAGACTTAGCTGTCTGACTGTCATCTTTAGCAGATTCTTCTACTTTAGATTCGGTCATTTGCTCAGACTCTTCTGCATCCGACTTTTCTACATCCGCCTGTGTTGCATCAGTTTCCGTCGTATTGACTCCTTGTGCCTCACTAGCTTGAGCTTCTGCACTATTAGCAGCTGATTGCGCTTGCTCGACTTCTAGCAGTTTTTCGCTATCAGAGCTGACATGGTCTGTCTGCGCTTGATTTGCCAGTGCTGTCGCTTCAACGTTATGTGCATCCACTTCGCTATTATTTTGTTTAGTGTTTACTAGCGATGCTTCATTGCTCGAAGTCTGCTCTGTAGGAACACTCAACACAGCTGGCTCTTGGTAGTCAGGATGCTGACCGCGTGGATCATTGCTGGCACGTTTGCCAATAGCGCGTGGTTCAACGGCGGTTTTGCCTTGAGCTGCTGCAAATTGACTGACTGCTTGAGTCATCGCTGCGAAGCGTGCCAAGTAATCTGCTGCTAATGGCTGGTAGCCATAGTTGCTAAAGTCAAAGCGCTGACTGGCCATATCGTTACTATGGCTGTCATCAACAGTGCTCTCGACATTGGCGCTATTATTGGCAGATTGCGCTTGCTCGTTATACAAGGCAATTGTCTCAATAAAGCAGCTGATAACGCCGTTTTCTGCTAAGCGAGTTTGCGCGTCTGGCAGCGTCGCACGAATAAACTCACCAACGGTGCCACGGATCACGGCTGTACTTACAGTAGTAGCTTCGACTTGAGGTGTTGTTTTCGTTGCTTTTGCTTGCTGAGCACGTACCACACGTGGGTCGTTGCTAGCTTGACCAAACTTCTCAGCAGTCACGTAACGTTCGCTAAACAGTGATTCATGTGTTAGCTCAAGTGCTGAGTTACTCATGCCTTTATCATTCGCACCACTGTCATCAGCTGGAACATTTTTAGCATCTTCAGCTTTACTGACATTAGCAGTGCTCTCAGCTTTCTGATGCTCGGGCTTGGCTTTGACATGCTCTGCTTCAACCGTTTTTGGACTCATTGACTGACTGTCTATGTCGGCAGCAGAGGCTGGTTGGCCGCTAGTAGAGGCTGGTTGCGCTTGTTCTGACTGATTTTTATCGTCAGTGCTCTGCTTACGGTCAGGTGCATTGTTTTGCACTTTAGCGTTAGTCGTCGCCTCTTGATTGTCGTGAGTCTGATTCTCAGATGTCTCTACCGTACCCTTCTTATTGTCACCTTTCTGCTCAGTATTTTTCTCACTGTTGCTAGGCTTATTGGCAGTTTGCTGAGTAGCGTGCTCTTTTGTGCTCTCACTCTTTGCCGTGCCATTTGTTGAGCGGTGTTTATCGCTAGATTGAGGCTTAGCAGGCGTGGACTTGCTATCATCTAAAGATAAGTGCACAACTTCTGACGCCTTTAGCTTAGTCGGTGCTTCATTGACTTGTAGCACGACTTCATTAGGGTCCTGACTACGACGTGTGCCAGATTGGTTTTTACCATTGGCGTCGTCATTATTTTTACCATTTTGCTGCTTGTTTTGCTTAACATCGTCAGCCGTTAGCGTCTCACCGCGCTCTAGCTTTCCGCGTGAGCCGCGTTGGCTATGCGATTTACGCTTAGCACGGACTTGCTCATCAGCTTTTTGGCCAGTTTCGTTGTCAGTTTCATTACGATCATTTGTTTTTTGGTTATTGTCTTGACGATTGCTGCTGTCTTGACGGTTATTACGATTGCGATCGTTCGCACGTCTGTTTTCCTGTTGGCGCTTATCTTGCTGTTGTTGGCCTTGCGTGTCAGACGACTTCACATCAGTGCTGTTGTCCGTGCTGCTATCGGCATTGTTAGTCGTCTCATCATTCGCCTCTTTTCTTTGACGCGGCTTTGAGTTTCTTGACTTACGTGGTTTGCGTCTTCTTCTATCTTCGTTGTTGCTGTCATCAGTATCGCTATCATTACGACGCGCCTGTTGACGATTAGCGTTGTTATCTGATGGTTGGCTGTCGTTTTTCTGATGATTGTTTTGTTGAGTTGGCTGCTCACTATTTGAAGCGGCACTATTCAATGCATTGCTATCCACTTGGCCAAATGAGCCTAAGCTTTGTGCGCCAGTATTTACCAAGGCCTCGATCGCTTCAGCAGCATCGTGACTACTGACACTAGGTGTGGTGGTGGCTTGCGGTGCTTGCGCAAACAGATTTGATAACCAAGCGACTGCTTTTGGTTGAGCAGTGGCTTCAATATTTTGAGTCTGCGCTACGACTGGTGCTGCAACGTTTTGAGGTTGACTGGCTTGTGGTGCGCGCGCTGGCGCAGCGTCATTAGCATTTTTGTGATTACGGCGATCATTGCTATGATTTACGGTATCGTTCTGTGTAGCTGCGCTCTGCTTGTTGTTATCATTTGATGGTTTACGAGGCTGGCGAGTAGGCTGCTGCTCAGGGCGCTCTTTTTCAGCCGTTTGCCAGTCGACATTGTAGCCAAGGTCACTGTGCTCTTGTTGCTGGGTATCAGTGATACGCTCGTAGCTCGATGGAGCAAAGCCATCGCGATTAAAGTGCAGCTTAAAGTTCGGTGATTCTAAATGCGCATGTGGCAAAATCGTGATACGCGTGCCACTGTCTTGCTCAAGATAAACCAAGCTATCGCGTTTCTCATTCAACAAGAACGCTGCGATATCCGTTGGAACTTCCGCTTGTACTTCACCTTGGCGTTCTTTGAGCGCAATTTGTTCAATTTGACGCATGATGGATAGCGACAATGAACGCAGATCGCGAATCATACCGTTACCATGGCAACGCGGGCAGATATAGCCTGTTGATTCTTCTAGAGACGGGCGTAGACGCTGACGGCTCATTTCCATCAGACCAAATTTAGAGATATCGCCAAACTGGACGCGAGCACGATCATATTTGGTCGCATCGATTAGACGCTTTTCTACTTCCTTTTGATGCTTATTGTCATTCATGTCAATGAAGTCAATAACGATCAAACCGCCCATATCACGTAGTCGAAGTTGACGAGCAATCTCATCAGCGGCTTCTAAGTTAGTGTGATAAGCGGTCTCAGCGACGTCTGAACCTTTAGTCGACTTAGCAGAGTTGATATCGATAGAGACCAGGGCTTCTGTTTGGTCGATGACGATTGAGCCACCTGATGGTAGGCGCACTTCGCGCTGATAGGCCGTTTCAATTTGTTTTTCGATATTAAAGCGCGAGAACATGGGCTCGTAATCGGTATATTTGCGTAGCTTTTCGGCTTGTTTTGGCATTACTGCATCAATAAAGCCTGCTGCTTCGATATAAGCGTTTTCGTTATCGATCCAAATCTCAGCAATATCATCACGCAAATAGTCACGGACAGCACGTGTAACGACGCCTGCTTCTTGATGGACGAGGCGTGGTGACGGGTATTTTTGGTTTTGTTCTTGGATGGCCTGCCAGATATTGAGCAAATGGTTAAGGTCATGCTGTAAGTCTTCTTGCGTCTTGCCAATACCCGCTGTACGAATGATAACGCTCATGCCTTTTGGCAAATCAAGATTGCTCAGCATACGTTTCATGTCTTCGCGCAGCTTACCTGAGATTTGACGTGAGATACCACCGCCACGAGGATTATTTGGCATGAGTACCAGATAGCGACCAGCTAAAGAGACATACGTCGATAGGGCAGCGCCTTTATTACCACGCTCTTCTTTTTCGACTTGGACGATTAGCTCGTCGCCTTCTTTAATCAGTTTTTTGATGTTTTCATCACGTGGGTTACCGCTTAGATATTCAGCAGAGATTTCACGAATCGGCAAAAAGCCTTGGCGCTGAGAGCCATATTCGACAAATACCGCTTCAAGCGATGGCTCAACACGGGTTACATGGCCTTTATAAATGTTAGATTTTTTTTGCTCGCGGGTACGATTTTCTAAGTCGAAATCGTATAGATGATTGCCTGTACATAAGGCGACACGAATCTCTTCGTTTTGAGTTGCGTTGATCAAAATGCGTTTCATATTTATATCCTATGAGTACGCATAACAACGATGAGACAGTCTTTAAAAGATAGTGGCAAGTGTGGCTAACATGACATTAGCATTTGTAGATATCAGTGAACAGTAGAACGTAAATCGTGGGATTCGTAAAGCACGTGGGCTTTTTCAATGGCTTCTTTTTTACCTGAAGTGATGAGCGGTGCTCACATTAATATAAATAATATAGGGTGTAAGGCTATGATACTTATATTCTATTATCAATAAACTTGGTACATATATGAATATGTCAGCGAATAAAAACTCTCTTAATGTCAGTACGTTCTATTGGTAGTGATGTTGGCGCACGTTGTAAGCGTGGGCGACGGTCAGTTACGGGTCTAAAAAATACTGATATTAAAAAGGCATATTGCGATAGCCATTCATCCTTCAAAGTCTAACAATAATATCGCGGTCATGATTGCTACTATATATCGTAGCGTCATCAGTCAGCGGTTATCTATTCAGGCAAAGCGATTGGTTACTCTTTATTTATCGTTCTTTATATATCGTCAATAATATCTTGGGTGTCTCAAGGTCAGGTATCACAGCTTTGGTTATCAGCGGGGCGTACTTGGCAAACAGAGTAATGGACCAGCTTGTCAGCATGGCATCGTATTTACCTCTTTATCGTCATCTGTTTGACCACCAATACTCAGGCAGCTATCGAGTTATTTTTCGATCCTAACGCTAAACGACCCATACTTGCTCAACTATGCTGTCATAAAGGACCATCAGATAAGTAATTATTAAATAATAAATAGTTATCAAAAAAAGTCGTTGTCATGCAGTTAGTGAGTCAATGTGGTGTTGTCATCCGTTAATAAATAGACTAATCGTCAAAGTTATTAACGCGATGGTATTTAGTGTCACTATTTGTTTTATGGTACCGAGTAAAATTCGATACAGTGTTTTAATTTATAGGGCTATGTTTGGTAACGAATACCTTTAAATGCTAACGCCTTTAAACGACTGGCCCTACAATCAGATGAAACGTTTCATAGCAGCAGGGTAAATAGCATAGACCTCTTTACTAGCAATCAGTAAGCACTGGAAAGCAATAAAACAGTAACCAGCTATCTGAAACAACAATGATTATTGCTGTCGCCTCTGCTTAATTGTCGCTCAACATGCTAAACTATAACAAATCTTTGTGTAAATACCTAACTAAAAATGACAAACTCAAAAATGACTGACGACGCTCCTACCCATGAAGCCCCTGCTATTTTCAATAGCAAAACACGCCCACAAAGCGCTGACGATGAGATTAGTAACTTCGGCAAGGTAAACTACCTTGAAGTGACGCGACATCAACATGACCAGCGTTTGGATAACTTTTTGCTGAACCGTTTAAAGGGTTTGCCAAAATCGCACATCTACAAGATGATTCGCTCAGATGAAGTGCGCGTCAACAATAAACGCTGCAAGGCACATGACAGAGTGCAGCGTGAAGACGTTGTACGTATCGCACCTGTGGAGTTGGCAACACGTGACAAACCTATCATCAGTACTGAGTTTGCCAAAAGCTTGCTGGCACGTGTGGTCTATGAAGATGAAGGTCTGCTAGTACTAAATAAGCCTTCTGGTATTGCGGTGCATGGCGGTAGTGGCTTGGACTTCGGCGTCATCGAAGCCATGCGTGAAGTGACGGGTAAAAAGTATCTAGAACTGATACATCGCATCGACAAAGATACGTCAGGTCTATTGATGATTTCCAAAAAACGCTCAACGCTTAAAGTATTGCAGCAGCATTTGGTAGACAAGACTATTCAAAAGCACTATCTATGTCTGGCGAAAGGACAGCCTGCGCTTAATGAGCAACGTATCAATGCGCCGTTGCTACGTTATACGCTTGCTAGTGGCGAGCGCCGTGTCAAAGTAGACGCACAAGACCTACAAGCGAAAGAAAGCCAAACCGATATCATCGTTCATGATCGTTTTATGATTAATGGTCAGCCAGTAAGCCTCATCGAAGCCAAGCCACTAACTGGCCGCACGCATCAAATCCGTGTGCATTTGGCTCACATCGGTCATGCTATCTTGGGTGATGATAAGTATAACGTGCATGATAAATCAGGCGTTCATCGTCTGTGTCTGCACGCGTGGCGCTTAGATATTCCGGGTTATGACGCTATTACCGCACCATTGCCAGACGACATGGCCGATTGGCTTCCAGAGACAACCAAATTGCCTGAATAAGTCTAAATATAATCATTTTGGTCTAAAAATTTAGACCTTTATAGAAACATGAAAACGTCACGATATCTTATTTTTATGAATAAGCCACCGTGACGTTTTCGTATCTGTTATTTACTATTGTTATTCGTTAAGGTGAATCCATGACTGCATCATTTACCACTGATACGCCAGAATTTACTCAACACTCTCAGCTCGCAGATGAGCATCGTCTATCTGATAAGACACTAGTCATTTTTGACTGGGACGGCACGCTAATGGATTCTATCGGCTTAATTGTGGATTCCATGCACGTGGCTGGAGAAGCACATGGATTTGAGACGACCGATAAAGCGGTAAAAGATATCATTGGTCTAAGCTTAATGAATGGTATCGAGATTTTATATCCTCATGCAAATGAGTCGCAGACGCTCGCCATTCAGCAGACTTATGCAGAGTACTATATTGCTAATAGCCACTGTACGCCGCTCTTTGAGCCGATAGAGGATATGTTGCAGACTCTACAGGAACAGGGCAAAAAGCTCGCTGTTGCAACTGGTAAAAAAAGAAAAGGGCTAGATCGTGTATTAGATGCCTCTGAGAGCCGCGATTATTTTGTCATGACACGCTGTGCTGATGAGTCAGGCTCAAAACCTGATCCGCAGATGTTGACTGATATCTTGAATTACACGCAGCAGCAAATATCTGATGCCGTGTTCATCGGTGACAGTATCTATGATATTCAAATGGCAACAGCATTGGGTATGACCAGTATCGCGGTCAACTATGGCACGGCAACAAGTACAGAGCTTGCCGCTCAGCAGCCGACATATCAGGTTGATACGCCGCAAGCATTGGCTAAGCTATTATGTGCTTAAATAAAAGCCTTTTTAGCTTATATAAAAAAGGGGTTAATCGTTAATATCGACAAACCCCTTTTTTTATTTGAGACTATAATTTCTATTTACTTTTTTCTTGACCGCTTTCTTTTTCAATGGCGTCTTCTAACTCATCGCCTTCTAATAATGCAAAAGAAGATTCAATGATTTTGTCATTATCCAGTTGATAGTCGTACCATCTACCCATGACACCAGCCAGTTCATCAAGACCTTCTTTTCTCAAGGCTGAAAATAACTGGATGGTACAGTTTAAGCCGAGTTTTTTGAGTCTTTTGCGGGTATTGAGTAGGGCGTTTTTAGACGCACCATACTTAAGCTTATCCGCTTTAGTCAGCAGGATGTGTACGGGTAGGTCACCATCTTTTGCCCAATGCAGCATCTGCTCATCAAAAAACTTGAGTGGGTGACGAATGTCCGTCATAAGCACTAGGCCGGCAAGGCTTGAGCGCGATACTAGATACTCTTCTAGCTCGACCTGCCATTCTTTTTTCATCTCAAGTGGTACAGCAGCATAGCCGTAACCTGGCAAATCAACCAGTCGTCTATCAGGGTTACCAATACTAAAAAAGTTAATCATTTGCGTGCGTCCAGGCGTCTTGGACGAGCGTGCAAGCTGGCGCTGATTGGTCAAAGCGTTGATGGCTGAGGATTTACCAGCGTTCGAGCGTCCTGCAAAGGCAACTTCTAATCCCATATCAGGTGGGCAAAGCTTAAAGGTGGGCGCTGAGGTCATAAATTCAGTCTGCTGAATTTTCTGACGGGATTTGGTGTTGAACAGCGCATGTTCGGCAGCAACATCGGTAAACGGGGTATTCATAAATGGCTCATTAATCTTAAAAAATTAGATACGGGTATAAAATTCTAGTTAGCTGGTGGTTGGCTTAAACCATGACTTCAATTTAGCAAATATGCAAAAAGTGGTCAGAAGCTCTTCTTTATCAGCGCTTATACCTTATAAAGTTAGCGATTTGATATTATCCGCTATTCTATACTATTACCTGTCTTACTTATTGAAATAACTGCGATTAGCATCATATAAATAGTAGGATAACATTAAAGTTAATTGTTGATTAGAATAAGTGTTTAGTGTTAACAAAGCTGAATATAATTTATCTATGTTTGCATGACATATATTGTTACAATATTTAATGAAAGACATTTAGTAGAACGATTGATGAGACACGTGAAATCTCACGAGGAGGTGCTCTATGTTTTCAATCAATAGAATTCTTAGCAAGGGCTATCATGCTTTAACAGTTGGCAGTGCTGCTTTATTGCTAAGTGGCATCATGATCAGTAGCGCAGGTGCGGCTGATATTGCTACGACTTATAATAACTCATGTGCAGCCTGTCATGATAGTGGCGCACTAAATGCTATCAAAAAAGGTGACAGTGCCAAATGGCAGAAACTTATTGAGCAAAAAGGCATGCCGACACTCATTAAATCTGTTAAAAGTGGCATGATTCAGATGCCAGCAGGCGGTCTCTGTGACACCTGTAGCGATGATGACTATCGCAATCTTATCGAGTATATGAGCAAGTAGTCCATCTAGAAATGAAGCTTGAAGCGATAAAATAGAGCGCTGGGTTTATAACCTGAATGCGCTTTTTATTTTTGCCCTGTACTTTAAGCTATGCGCATTAGAAAACTGATGAATACTATGATTAAGTAGGCAAATGATACAAAGTCTTGCTATAATAATCGAAAATAAACCCTGATGTTAGTAAGTACTTTCAGACTGCTTGTGTCCAAGACCTCAAAATATATGCCACGCCTATGATTAAAGAGGCGGCTATATCAGGTATCTTATCAGTGCAATCACTCTAAATAATGCTTACGCCGAGCTAGTAGGATTTGTATCAATGAAAAAGTTAATCGCTGCTGCCAGCTTATGCGTTGCAAGTTTCAGCGTACAAGCTGCTATTATTGTTCCTGAGTATGACGTCGATGCAGGTCAGAAAATTGCAGAAACCGTCTGTGCTGCTTGTCATGGTCTTAATGGGGTCAGTATTGTTCCTGCGCAGCCAAACCTTGGCGGCCAAAACGTAAAGTATCTTTATAAACAGTTAGTTAACTTTAAAGCAGGCTATCGCAAAAACGGTATCATGCAGTCACAAGTTGCTAACTTGTCTCAGCAAGATCTAGCCAACGTGGCAGGTTACTACTCTAGCCAAGCACCTTGGGGTGTTGGATACGGCAACCCTGCAACGAACCAAGAAGCCACCAAATTATTCTTGGGTGGCGATAAGTCACGCGGTGTGATTGGTTGTGCTGGTTGTCATGGTCCCGACGCTGCAGGTAACCCTTGGGCGGCGTTTCCAAAATTAGGCGGACAGCATGCTCAATACATTGCCACTCAGCTAAAACTATTCCGCGCTGCTGGACGTGCTGATGATATCGATAGCGATGATCAAAAACGAGTCAATGATGCTGCAAAAGAAGGTGAGATGGGCATGATGCAAACTGTTGCATCGAAACTATCAGACCGTGACATTCGTATTTTGTCAGACTATGTGAGTGCTATTCACTAATTAAACGGCACTGATGATCAATGTCTGATACGCACGTTGTAGATAGAATTACTGAGCACCTTGCACATATTGATCATGTCTGAACTACTAAACCCCGATTTCGGGGTTTTTTTATAACTGTTTGTCCCTTATATTGAAAAGACAATGTACAGCTGAATTCCTTCACAGAGGCAACTCATTGCTCTGTATAATTATAAATTACCGTTATTCACTTTATACCATACTCAAAAATGCGATTAGCTGTATCGAACTCGTTTTACTTGCTACTGTCGTCCTTGTGAATGGTATTAGATCGTTTGGATTGAGATTATGATGATCCGTTATGCTTCTTATTTTATCGCGGTATTGTTACCGTTATTATTATTTCGCTGGTTCGCCCCTGCGTCAATCGGTGAGATCGATTTTTGGTTATTATGGCTGTTAGCAATGGTGTTAGTCGCGTTGCCAGTCGTTTATGCTGAGATAGCTTTGGCTTATCGTAGTGTCGAGGGACCTTTGGCTGGTATGCAAAAGCTCACTCGCGAATCAGATGCAAGCCCAATATGGCGTAGCTTTGGTTGGCTGGCTGCACTGGTCTCTATTGTGATTGCAGCATTGATCATATCAGGTGCCAGTACAGGGATATTAACCGCCTTGACTGAGCTTAATAGTACCCCTGATGTGCCAAGTTTTGCGGTTGCCGCAGGGTTGATGGTTATCACTGTGCTATTAAGTCTGCTTGGGACCGCGCCTTTGCCTATTGGCCTCGGATTGATGGTCGTTGGATTAATACTGGGCATAGCAAATGGTGTGCCTAATATTAGTTTTGCTATGACGGATATCAGCTTGGTTGAATGGGCGCGGGCAGTGGCGCTAGCATTGGTCAGTGTTGGTGCGGGTACAGGATTATACTGGTTCGGGCAAAACTTGGTCAGTAAGCAGACGATCACCGCCGTGGAAGCAAACAGCCAACAAGCACAAAATAAGGCCGCTCGTGATTATCGTGCCACTAAGTTGGTATTACCGATTTGGATTTTGCAGTTATTAGTAGGGGTCGTCGCGTTATTTATTAGTGGTATATCGTTACCACCGATTGGACAACTACTCTATTGGGCCGGCGTACTATTCGTAGTCAGCTATTTGCTGCATTACAGTACTCAGCAGTTAACGCATAAGTTTGGGCTATTAGTCAGCTTGATAATAACTTTTGTTTTAGCGTTGCTACTGGTGGTTGCGATTCCGACGACTTGGCTGGTAGGCATTCTAGTTATAGTGAGTAGTGTAGCTGTACTACTATTATCAGTATTTGCAGGATGGCAGATGAAGATCAGTCATTTGCGCAAATCATTGAACTTTAGCAGCGAAGCATTCTACAACTTATGGCGAGTCGCGATACGTCTCGTCGTACCGCTGGCATTGCTATTGGCATTAATAGGTTGGGTGATACAGTGGTTGAGCTAACAGGTGATGGCAGTAAGCATAGCAACGCGCTGCAATCGGAGTTAATGACAGTCTATCTGGCGTATGCGGAAGATGAGCAGCGCCAGCACTATCTGGCTTTGCAGGTTACCCAAGGTACTAGTTTGCATGAGGCACTAGGTCAAGCTGGCTGGCTTGAAAAATTTGCAGAGCTGGCAAAATGGTGTGAGCAAGTAGTAGACATTACAACGCCAGCGGCTAAACGTTGGCATGTGGGCATCTATGCACAAAAACAGCCGCTGAATTATCTATTGCAGCCTTTTGACCGTATCGAGGTATATCGCAGTTTAAGCGCTGATCCAATGTCTCAGCGCAAAAATAAATCTCGCGGTTAAGTTATTATTTATTTTAACTGTTAGTCATTCGAGCTGATAAGTCGTACTGCTTACGATGCTGGTAAGCTCTCGATACCTTCGATGCGAGTGACTAAACCATTATCATCAAAGTAGACGACTAAGTGTTGGCTTGCATTTTTGACATCAGCAATGCCTTTACGGCGGCCTTCAGTGCCTGCTTGGTAATCGTAAATGTAATCCCAGCGCTTAGGCTCAAGGGTATCTCTAATAGCAGGACTGCCAAGGATATAAAGTACTTGGTTCTGATTCATCCCTACTTTTAGTTTTTGTGCTTGGGTTTGAGTAATCGCTGTGCCTTGAGGCAAATCAATCTTATAAACGCTCAATAGTGAGCAGCCAGACATAGCGACAGTAGCGCTCAGCATACTGGTGATGACAATGTTACGTAGCACACTGGCATGGCTTAACGGACGAAAATTTAATGTCTTTATCATGGTAAGATGACTCATAAGAAATGAATTAGGCGCGATCAGAGTTAGAAGGTATCAGTCTGACCGACAATCTTGGACAAATGATACGTCATTTACTTGCAATTGCCTACCACTTACGACATTATTTACCAAACACCACCTGAATGGTTTTATTATTTATATTTTAAATTCATAGGCTTGCACTGCGGTTATTCAGGGAATTATAAAGCAGTCCGTCACCTCATTAGCACTGTTTTGAGGGTGTTAAAACCACTTACATTTAATGAAGAATAATCATCAACGATTATTTATCTCATATTTTTTAGTTTTTCATTTGCTAAGACTGTCACAGTCAGAAGGGATATTATGGCTTCTTTTACCAATCAAGATTTACGTAGAGCAGGATTGAAGGTTACGTTACCTCGTATCAAGATTTTAGAGCTGCTAGAAAGCGCCGAGCTACACCATATGAGTGCAGAAGAAGTATACAAAGCGCTCATCGAACAAGGTGAAGATGTTGGTCTTGCCACAGTCTATCGCGTACTCACCCAATTTGAGCAGGCAGGTATTGTAGAACGTCACAACTTCGAAAATAATCTGTCAGTGTTTGAAATCACCCAAGAAGAGCATCACGACCATCTGGTCTGTGATGTTTGTGGCAAAATCATTGAGTTTCATAATGAGATGATCGAGGAAGAGCAGCTGAAAGTCGCAGAAAAGCATGGCTTTAAACTATCAGGTCATTCGTTGGTCTTATATGGTATTTGTGCTGACCAAGCTTGTAGAGACAGTGCCAAGTAAAGACCTTGGTTATCACTTAAAGTTTTATTTTCATACATGACTCTAATATTTCTTATATTAAAAAGCCCTCACTATCAATAATGAGGGCTTTTTTGAGTTTAATTTTTCAGTATGTACAGATGTTGCTCTCAATAGCTTAGCTGATGTCTAACGATAAACTATCAGCACCTTCATCTAAATTAGCCTTACCGTTTTTGCTACTGAGCTTAATTTTCAGACGTAAGTCGTTAGGGGAGTCAGCATGCAAAATTGCTTCTTTATAAGTGATTTCTCCTTGTTCATACAAATCAAAAAGCGCTTGATCAAAGGTTTGCATACCGCTGTCTCGCGAGCGTGTCATGACATCTTTGATTTCATGCACCTCACCTTTACGGATATAGTCGCTAATCAGCTGTGAGTTTAACAAAATCTCAATAGCAGCACGGCGTCCTTTGCCATCAGGGGTTGGAATGAGTTGCTGGGCGATAATGGCCTGCAAGTTCAGTGACAAATCCATAAATAACTGGCTATGACGACTGGTTTCAAAGAAATGAATAATGCGGTCAATTGCTTGGTTGGCATTATTGGCATGCAAGGTTGCAAATACCAAATGCCCTGTCTCAGCGTACTGGATCGCGTAGCTCATGACCTCGCGGTTACGAATCTCACCAATCAAGATGACATCTGGTGCTTGGCGCAGCGTGTTTTTTAGTCCTGCTTCAAATGAATGAGTGTCGATACCGACTTCACGCTGAGTGATGATACAACCACGATGTTTATGGACAAACTCGATAGGGTCTTCTATGGTAATGATATGCCCATGAGAGTTTTGGTTACGATGTCCAATCATAGCCGCGAGCGTAGAAGATTTGCCTGTGCCAGTCGCGCCGACCAGCAAGATAATGCCGCGCTTTTTCATGGCCAGTTCTTTGAGTGCTGGCGGTAAGCGTAGTTCCTCAACAGTGGGGATTTTATTCTCAATTTTCCGTAAAATCATTCCTGCCATATCGCGCTGTATGAATGCACTGACCCGAAAGCGTGCTTGCTGTGCTTCATCAGATATAGCAAATTGACACTCGTTCGTCTCTTTAAATTCTTTTTGCTGGCTAGGGGTCATCACCCCTTTGACTAACATCATGGTTTGATCGGCGGTCAAAGGGGTTTTACCGACAGGTAAAATTTTTCCATTTACTTTCATGGAAGGTGCTACATCAGCAGTAATAAAAAGGTCAGAGCCATTTTTATTAATCATCAACTGCAATAATTTATCAATGTCCATATCGTACCTGCATTCGATGTAAGTCGATTAAAAGTTATTTAGAGTAATGTATTAAAGGTCATTTATAGAGACCAATAACAATCTAGCACCATTCACGCTTTCGTGTGATTTGGCTGAGACTATAAAAATGCCTCAGGTTGCTTGGCATAAGGACGAGCCACATCTTTACTGATGGTGCCTTTGCCTACCAAGTTTTTTAGCGTCTGATCGAGTGTAATCATGCCTTCGCCTGCACCCGTTTGAATGGCAGAATACATCTGAGCAATTTTGTTTTCACGTATTAAGTTCCGGATAGCGGGTGTACCCAACATGATTTCATGAGCTGCCACACGTCCACCAGCTTGACGACGTAGCAGTGTTTGAGAAATAACCGCTTGTAGTGACTCCGATAGCATGGCACGAATCATGTCTTTTTCGGCGGCGGGAAACACATCGATGACACGGTCAATTGTTTTAGCGGCTGAGCTAGTATGCAGAGTGCCGAACACCAAATGTCCTGTTTCTGCTGCCGTCAATGCCAAACGAATGGTTTCGAGGTCACGTAACTCACCAACCAAGATGACATCTGGATCTTCTCGCAATGCTGAACGTAATGCAGGCTCAAAGCCCAAGGTATCACGGTGTACTTCACGCTGGTTAATCAGGCTTTTTTTCGATTCATGAACAAATTCAATCGGATCTTCAATCGTTAAAATGTGCTCTTTACGGCTTTCGTTAATATAATCAATCATGGCCGCTAGCGTTGTTGATTTTCCCGAACCAGTTGGGCCGGTAACCAATACCACGCCACGTTTGAAGTCTGAGACACGTTTGAACACGTCGCCCATCCCTAAGTCTTCCATGGTCAATACTTTAGAAGGGATGGTACGGAATACCGCGCCTGCGCCGCGATTTTGATTGAATGCATTGACTCGAAAACGTGCCAAGTTTGGAATCTCAAAAGAAAAATCTGTCTCAAAAAACTCTTCAAAATCAGCGCGCTGCTTGTCATTCATAATGTCATAAATGAGCTGATGAACCACTTGGTGCGTCATCGCAGGCATATTGATGCGTGTCATCTCACCATCGGTACGAATCATCGCAGGCATGCCAGCTGAAATATGTAAATCCGATGCTTTATGTTTGACCGTAAAACGTAGCAAGTCTTCGATACTTAAGGTGTTTTTTTCAGCCATAATCCGATATTCCTATCAATTAGTCAGGGTAAGACAAAAGAGCATAAAGGCACGTGGTAAACTATCCATCAATCGCTTTGTTCAAGCGTAAAATATGGAAGAGTGAACCAGCATGCAGTCTTTACCACCGCTATCATATTCAGTAGCATATGTTAAAGCATGTAACAATATCATAACAAGACTGTGAGTATTTAACCATCTACTCCTTTAAGAAAATATGAAATTCATCATTTTTCAGCCAATTTCATACATGAACGATGGGTTATTTTTTATTAAAAATATTCAAATCAAGCAGCCATTCTTAGCCATAAGCTTTTTATAAAACCTATTAAAAATTAAGTGAACTTTGAGAGCCCTATATATGATTGATATGAAAGAGACAAATCAAAGTATTGATAATCAGGCGCTTGTCGCTAATTGGCAGCAAGTCAAAGAGCAAATGACCAAGGCCTATGAACAGGCATCTGAGCGAGATAGTAGATCTGCCAATACTACAATTTTGCTAGCCGTGTCAAAAACCAAGCCTGCCAATATGATTGCTACTTTGGCGAATGAAGGACAGCAGCATTTTGGCGAGAACTATCTACAAGAAGCCATCGAAAAAATAAATACGCTAAAATCGAATCCTGAATGCGCGGATATCGTCTGGCATTATATCGGTAGTATTCAGCGTAATAAAACACGCGATATTGCCGAGCATTTTGATTGGGTGCAAACCCTTGAGCGCGATATCATTGCCAAACGTTTAAACGACCAACGCTCAGATGAGCTCCCAGCATTGAACGTACTGATTCAGGTAAATATTGACAACGAAGACAGCAAGTCAGGTTGCTTACCAGCAGAACTGCCAGCATTGATCACAGCGATTAAAGGCTATGAGCGCTTGCAACTGCGCGGGTTGATGATTATCCCTGCCAAAGCAGATACAGATGCCTTTGCCCGAACCAAGGCATTGTTTGACGATATCAAAGCCAGCCATCCAGAGTTGAATGCTTGGGATACGCTTAGTATGGGGATGAGTGGTGATATGGCAGAGGCGATAGAAAACGGCTCTACCATGGTACGTGTTGGTACGGCTATCTTTGGTGCGCGAGACTAGTTTTGTGCGCAAGGCTAAAATGCTGCGTTCTAGGCCAATTGAATAAATGATTAATTGGCCAATCAATCAAACCGTATCTTCTCGTTTGGTCACTAGCATTTGAGTGATTTTCAGATTATCGGTGGCAATGATTTCAAACCGATAATTGGCATACTCGATCGTATCGGTCTTCTTAGGAATTTTGCGAAGCATATACATCATAAAGCCGCTGATGGTCTCATAGTTCTCACTGCGTGGTAAGTCGACGATATCTAATGCACGAATGACATCTTCAATAGGGGTCATACCATCGATCAACCATGAGTTATCTGTACGCTGGACAATAGGTTGTTCCTCAAGCGTTACCAGCTCACCCATCACGATACTCATGACGTCTTTGAGCGTGATAACCCCAACCACGAGCCCATACTCATTTACAATTACCGCAAAGTCTGCACCAGTAGACTTAAACATCTCGAGCACTTCAAACAAAGACAACGTATCAGGCACAAAGAGCGCAGGCTTTAGCAGGGATTTGTTTGTCAGGCTAACCTCTTGCTGGTTTAGAACCAACGCCAAAAAACTGCGAGACTCTACGTAGCCAACGATATGTTCCAAATCATCATCATGGCAGACCAAAAACTTATTATGCGGCTGCTCGATCATGACTTCTACGACGGCTTCGGTACTGGTTTTGGTATCGAAATAAACGATATTTTCGCGTGGGTTCATCACCGAGGTGACGGTACGCTCTTGCATATCAAAGATATTTTCTATCAGATGATGCTCTTGTTTTTTGATCACACCCGCTTCAGCACCCGCATCCATGACGGCATAGATATCCTCTGGGGTCATATCGTCTTGGCGTATGGTCGAGATACCAAAAAACTTAAAGAGAATATTTGCAGCACCATCGAACACCCATATGATCGGCTTTAATACAAAAATTAATAGCATCATAGGGCGTACCAGTCGCACCGCTATCATCTCAGCATTCGACATCGCCAAACGTCTGGGCATGAGATCGGCAAGTAGCGAAAACAAGCTGGTGATGAGTACAAATGATATGACCGATGCGATCGCTTCACTATTGAATAACTGCTCTAGATAAGGACTGATGGCTGATTCACCCACGGCACCAGCCGAAATAGCAACCGCATTTAGTACTATTTGTACCACGGTGATAAAACTACCAGGATGCTCCTGCATATTAAGGACATCAAGTGCGCGAACATCGCCTTCTTTTGCCATAATTTGCAGTTTGATTTTACGCCCTGCGGCAATAGCAATTTCAGCGGCAGAGACAAAGGTACTCAAGGCAAGTAGAAGGAGAAGAAAAACACTAGCAGTTAGCAAGCTCATGACATACTCGAAAAAGAAGTAAAGGTAATTAAGTCAAAAATATTGGGTAGGTTTATGTGGAAAAAATAGGAATATCTATAAATTGTTTGGTGAATAAAAACCAAAAAAGCTGGGCAAGCACCCAGCTAATAGGAAAAATTTGACGTTTTATCAAACGATCTGACTTGCACCTTTCAACTCATAAATTCGTAAATCATATAAGCTGAAAGGCAAGTGCGATTTAGCCTTTAATCGACCACTTATTGACCAATGGATAGCGGCGTTCACGTCCAAAAGCTTTGTGGCTGATCTTTGTACCGATTGGCGATTGCAAGCGCTTATATTCGCTATTGTCTACCATCTTGATGACTTTTGCGACCATCTCAGCATCAAAGCCTTTATCGATAATTTCCTGATAGCCCATATCTTCATCGATATAAGACATCAAGATACCGTCCAATACATCATAATCAGGCAAGCTGTCTTGATCTTTTTGATCTGGACGTAGCTCAGCTGACGGTGGACGAGTAATAACGCGCTCAGGGATGACAGGCGTGTCTTCTAGGCGATTGCGGTAGCTTGCCAATTTATAGACTTGTGATTTATACACGTCTTTTAGTACGTCAAAACCGCCAGCCATATCGCCATACAGGGTCGAGTAACCAACCGCTAATTCTGATTTGTTACCTGTCGTGATGACCAAATGACCAAACTTGTTGGACAGTGCCATCAATACAACACCGCGAGCACGGGCTTGGATGTTTTCTTCAGTCGTATCAGCTGGTGACTTGTTAAATAGAGGCGCTAACGTATGACGGATACCTTCGACGGCGTCGAAAATAGGACACACGGTATAAGAGACATTTAAGCGACGTGCCTGAGCCTGTGCATCTTCTAGACTGATCTGAGAGGTATATTCGTAAGGCATCATGACGGCATAGACCTTGTCAGCGCCCAACGCATCAACAGCGATACAGAGTGTCAGTGCTGAGTCAATACCACCTGACAGACCCACGATAATGCCAGAGAATCCTGAGTGATTGACATAGTCGCGTAGACCGACGACCAATGCCTGATACATCTCTGACTCACGGCTTAGGGTCAACGGCGCTTTGGCTTGGGTATTGAATTTAGCCGTTTTGACATCTAAAGTGGCCAATAATAACTGGTTCATAAAGCGCGGTGCTTCATGGGCCACGCTGCCATCGGCTTGTACGGCCATAGAGCCGCCATCAAACACAAGGTCATCTTGACCACCAACTGCATTGACATAGACGATAGGCAAGTTGTTTTCACGGCTGCGCTTGGCAAGCATCGCTTTACGGTTGTCTTGCTTTTCAATCTCAAAAGGCGAGGCGTTTAAACTAACAATGAGGTCAGCACCTTGTTTTTTGAGTTCGGCAATCGGGTTTTTGTCCCATAAATCTTCACAGATGAGCAGACCAATCGTAATGCCTTTATAGTCAAATAAGACTTGATTACGACCTTTATCAAAATAACGGCGCTCATCAAATACACCATAGTTTGGCAACATCTGCTTGTGATAGAAGCCCTTTTGATGACCGTTATGTAAGATAGCAGCGGAGTTAAAAGTACCGTGATGATCGACATGCGGATAGCCGACAATCATGACGATATCGTCGATGTCACTCAAGGTAGATAAAGCGCTTTTGACACGGCCTGATAAGCTTGGGCGTAGCAATAAATCTTGCGGAGGGTAGCCTAGTAGCGCCAGCTCTGGAAATACGATAACGTCAGCACCTTGTTCGCGTGCTTGTAATGCAAGCGTGCGCATTTTTTCAACGTTGGTTGCGATATCGCCTACCAAAAAATGTGACTGCGCTAAAGCAAAAGTGACCGTATCTTGTGGTTTGTTGGTCTTGCTGGCTTCATGTGAGGGGTTAAGATTGGGATTATCAGTGTCTTTTGACATTGTTATTGTTCCTATCGAGATATTATTAAAATTTGGTGAGTCTGTATTGATTTAAAATACAATCAAAGTAAGTCCGAAATTCATTCAAAACTGCGCGCTTGCTTATCAAGCTCGAATGTTGAGTTAATATAACAAGCCTAAATCCTACATAAGCGCTTAGACAATGCTTAAAAGCATGATTGCTTATGCCTCCTATCCCAAATGCTCGTGCCATCCTAAAATGAGATCTTATGATAGTCTAGAAGAAGACGATACAAGAGGGTCTGGAATCTGCTTTGATAGATGCGATGTTTATGCAACGACAAAAATAAAAGCGTACAAATGCACTTAACTATATTGAAAAGCTTAAAATAATTGCTTTAGTATAACATCAATTGTCGTGACAAATAGAACGCACCAGTGAATTCCCTGATAAGATCGCAGTTTAATAGCTGAACATAAAAGCAGCTGCGATGGCACTGTTTTTCACAGTAAATCCATGCATTATGCGCTAGTCATTCTGGTCATCATCTAGTAAGCTTGCATAGACAAAGTTGTAAGTAAAGATTACAACATAGCGTTATATAATTATCATAATCTATTGCATAATGGAGCGTAATAGCTGCGTTTTGCGCGATGTTATTTATCAGAGTGATAGTTTGTAAACACGCAGTATTGTCATGTGATTTAATGGGTTTGACACCGTTTTTTCTTTATATACTTATAATCTACCATCCTCGCTAATGGATACAGTTTGTGGACAGCGTCTATAAGCTGATGTTCATCACACATTTATAAACTTGCCAGCAAAACTATCGTTTGCTGTCCGCTCTTGGTTTATACGCTATGATTGAAAATTGGACAAAAGAATTTATTATCCAGCGCTTGCTTGCGATTACTTTGCTGGTTGCGCTGTTCGTATTATGCTTTCAAGTGGTACAGTTTTTTATTGTACCGGCATTGTGGGCGGCGATTTTGGCGTATGTGACATTCCCTATTTATGAGTTTTTTCACGAAAAAGTTAAGCTAAGCCCAGATTTTAGCGCTGCCATTATGACCGTGAGCATCTCCTTGATAATAGGTGTACCATTGGTTATTGGTGTGTTTATTTTGCAGCAAGAAGCGTTGAGCCTAATCAGTAATTTGGTCTATCGTATTAAAGTGGGCTATCTAGATGTGCCTGACTCATTCAAAGAATTACCAATTATCGGTCAGCAAATCAAAGACGTACTGTGGCGAATCAATAAAAACCCAGAAGGCACGCTAGAAGCCTTTCGTCTTTGGGTTCAGTCGCACTTGTATTATGGCAAGGTAGCATTTGATGTGGTGTTCAGTGGTCTGGCCAAGCTTGGTATGGCGCTGATGACACTATTCTTTTTTTATCGTGATGGCACCAGTCTGGTTCGCCAGATTCGTCAAGCGCTGCGGAACATCATTGGAAATCGCATCGATGGTTACATCGATTCTGTGGGTACAACCACACGTGCGGTAGTGTATGGCATCGGGCTGACGGCATTGGCTCAAGCGCTATTGGCAGGTATCGGCTATTACTTCGCTGGTGCGCCAAGTCCTATCTTATTGACCATTGTCACATTTATTATTGCGTTGATTCCCTTTGGTACGCCATTCGTTTGGGGCGGTGTGTCTATTTGGCTACTGAGTCAGGGACATACTGCAGAAGGGATTGGTTTGGCACTATGGGGCGTGTTTGTTATTAGCTGGGTGGATAATCTCATTCGTCCTATTGTTATTAGTGGTGCGACCAAAATCCCGTTTATTATTATTTTTATCGGTGTATTGGGCGGTCTGACTGCGTTTGGTTTTGTTGGATTGTTCATCGGCCCTGTGGTATTGGCTATCGGTCTTGCCGTATGGCGCGAGTGGATATCGCAGCATAAGAATGAGATATTTGCGCCGCAAGAAATCACGCTCTCTGACCCAAACGCTATAGCGCCAATACATAATCCAGAACAAGACACAGTTGGTGGAAACGAGTCTATATAGAAAACCCTTATCGATAGAGAAAATTACCAATGACAAATAATAATAGTATCGCAGATGCTATGGACAATAAAATAGACCAGATGGCTAAAGGCATCACGATCGTTGCGGATAGCAATATCGCTAGCCTAAATGATTTTTTTAATGAGGTTACATTAGGTCAGTTGTCTGAGCAGACAGTCAATATTATTACTGTCGCTGATCGTGATATTGATGCGAAGCTGCTGTCTGAAGTACAGCCAGATATTTTGTTAATACGCTCGGTCACACAAGTCAATGAGGCGCTACTGGCTGATAATCATAGTGTGCAATTTGTTGGCTCAGCGACTATCGGTACAGATCATGTCGACCAAGACTATTTAGCGATGCGCAACATTACTTTTGCCAATGCCGCTGGTTGTAGCAAGCACTCTGTGGCTCAGTATGTACTGACGGCTATCTTGACCATACGTCCAAACTACTGGCAGCAGCCCGTGACACTCGGTATTATCGGCCTTGGTAATATTGGCGGTACGCTTGCTCAGTATGCCAATGATCTGGGCTGGCAGGTACTTGGATACGATCCATTATTACCAAGCTCTACTATTAATAATGCCAGCCTTGAACAAGTGCTCTCTCAAAGTAATGTCGTCAGTCTGCATGTGCCTTTGACAAGTGAGAAAGTTGCCAGTAATTCTAAAGGCAGTGACTATCCAACGCGTCATCTCATCAATGCAGATACATTGGCCATGATGCCTGCTGATACCATATTGATTAATAGCGCGCGCGGCCCTGTGATTCATGAAAATGATCTCAAGAATGATATTGCTCATACTGGACGGCAAGTGGTTTTGGATGTGTTTGAGCATGAGCCAAGGGTTGCTGATAGCCTCCTGTCTAAGCTCACAATCGCCACACCGCATATCGCTGGCTACACATTAGAGGGCAAGCTACGTGGTACACAAATCATCTATGATGCCTTGTGTGAGAAGCTAGCGATCATACCTGCCCAGTCGATGTCCAACCTGCTACCGCTCAACCTGTTTTTGTGGTCTGAGCTAAAAGCACACCCAGACAGATTGCCAAAATTTTATGACATTATGCAAGATGATGCCTCGTTGCGAAGCAAAATATCTGGTGAAAGTTCTGACAAACAAGTGAATGGCGCTGACTTTGACGGTTTGAGACGTGATTACCACTTGCGCCGTGAGTGGCAATCCTAATCTAGCAATTTAAAAATACTATTCTTAAAAACATAAATAATCTACGTCATTGAAGCATTATTATTTATGAATCACGGTAGACAGTCATGAGCCAATCAAGCAGTACATCTAGTCATAAACCTAACTACACACCCACCATGACACTGGCAATGGCACAGCAACGCGCCAAGTTTATCGGTGATATTCGGCAGTTTTTTATCAGTCGTCAGGTACTTGAAGTGCAGACGCCGCTTTTGTCGCAAGCGGGGAACACCGACACCTTTTTGCAGTCAGTGGCAGCGCACGTGACCTATCAAGATCGTCCTCGTACCTATTATTTGCATACGTCTCCTGAGTTTGCGATGAAGCGTTTACTGGCGAGCTGGCAAGTGCCTATTTATCAAATTTGTCCTGTGTTTCGGGATAATGAGATAGGCGTGCGTCATAATATCGAATTTACAATGTTAGAGTGGTACCAGCCCAATTATAGTCTCGATGATATGGCAGATGAGCTTAATGAGTTGCTTACGGTGCTGTATGGTCATCCAATGGTGATGAGCCATTATCGCTATGTCGATGCTTTTATGGATTTTGTTGGTATACATCCACTGACAGCGAGCCTATCTGCGCTCCAAGCTGTAGCAGAAGATATGGGTTTGATAGGATTTGATTTTAATGATGCTGATGATAGCGAAGAAAACCGTCGTCAGAACTGGTTAGATTTACTATTTAGTCATGCAGTAGAGCCAAATTTGGGACATGATTTGCCGACACTGATCATAGAATATCCACCTGCGACAGCCGCATTGGCAAAGACGGCGCTAGATAAAGAAGGCAATACAATAGCGAAACGTTTTGAGCTGTATATCAATGGGATTGAGATTGCCAACGCTTATGATGAGCTGGCAGATGGCCCAGCATTGCGAGCACGTTTTGAGCAAGACAATCAATTACGTCAGCGTCATCATCTGCCGCAAATGCCCATTGATGAGCATTTAATTGCTGCATCTGATGACTTGATTCCTTGTAGTGGTATTGCGGTCGGTGTTGATAGATTGCTTATGGTCATAACGGGCGCAAAGAGTTTAGAGGAAGTGATTGCTTTTCCCAGTGGTCAAGCATAATAAGATAGATAGCTTTTATTCATAGCAGCAAGAAAAAAGGTCGTCACCAATTTACCAATTGAATATTGGTGAATCGATAACGACCTTTTTTATGATCTGATCCAGTGATTTGACGTACGTAGTTACATCTCAGTAGTCAAACTCACCTAAACAGTGATAGTTTATACTGTAGCAATGGCTTCATTGATGTCGATATCACCATTGTGCAAGTTGAATACTTTTCCAATAGTATTATCTGCGGTTAAGACAGCCGCCAGCGTCGTTGCGACATCTTTAATAGCATTTTCACCAGAGCTGGTATCATTGATAATTATTTTGCCTGTGCCATCACGCTCTTTCAATGCACCTGGCTGTACGATTGTATAGTCAAGTGAGCTGTTATTCACTAACCAATAATCAGCATAGTGCTTAGAGATATAGTAGTCTTTTAGATCCGCAATATTAGGGTTGTTGTCCCATTTCTCAGTCTCTAGCGAGAATACAGAGCTGAGCATAATATAGCGTTTGATACCTTTGTCTTGCGCTGCTTGCATAGTCTTTACTGCACCATGTAAGTCGACTTCTAGTACATTTTTACCACCAGATCCTGCGACAAAATAGACAGCGTCAATATATTGGTCTAGTTGCTTTTCGATAGACTCTTTGCTGGCAGTAATATCAAGATCTAACTGGCTATAGCTATCATTATCAAACAGTTTTTCTTCTTGGCGAGTCGTACCAATTACTTGGTGTTCGTCAGCTAATAATTGCTTAACCAAGTTACTACCGACACGACCACTTGCACCAACGACTAAAATTTTCATAATCATTCCTATTTTTATTTAAATTCTATTATTTGAGGCATTTAATAAATATATTTATCTCAAAAACTGAATGTATTTTAACAAAGATAGGCAACACGCTTCGTTATAAAGCGTGCTGATTGAATAGGTTTTGGTTATAGAGTGTATACGGTTTGCAAGGAAGTAAACATTACCTAGAGGGCGTCACTTAGAAGACATCATCTAATAGTTGGTAAGCAGGTCAGTGTCAGACGGAATGATAAAGCCTACTAACGAACCAAGCGATTGAGACCGTCGGCAAAGGCTTTTTTATCGCGGTCGCCGTAGGGTTTTTGCCCGCTCATCTCTTGCAGCTCTAGGACACCCGTGCCGCGCATGGTGTCCATAAAATCGCGCATATTGAGCTTTTGCTTGATATTATTCTTGTCATAGACCACGCCGCGGGTTGTCAGTACTAGGCCGCCTTTATCCAAAATATCATTGGCTAAAGGTATATCGCTCGTAATCGCCAAGTCGCCTGCCTGTATCTGCTCGACGATATAATCATCGGCCTTGTCGAAGCCTGATGGTACAACCGTCATGACGAGCAGAGGAGATTTGCGTAGTTTGATTGGCTGGTTGGCGACGAATATCGCGACTGTCTTTGTTCGTTCAGCCGTTTTGATAATCAAATCTTTGGCAATCAATGGTACGGAGTCGGCATCCACCCAAATTTGCATTATTTTTTGGCCTTCTCTGTCTTTGGCGACAATTCTGCTTCAACACCGTTATCTTCTAAGTCGTCGCTTTTAGCTGTGGCATCTGCAGTGTTAGATTGGGTATCGATACTTCCATACTCTTTGTCCAAACCTACTTTATTTGGTAGTACGGCAACCAACTTTGCCATGGCTGATTCTAAGTCAGTCACATCATTGGGCATCAAGGTAATATGAGCAATTTTACGATCGTCACGCTCAGCCTTGTGGTAGCTATGATAGTGAGCGCCATCAATATTGAGCACGGCACTGATATCAGGATATTGGCCGAGTACGTTGACCATAATCGCTGGATGGACATTATCTGTATCACCGAGTGGTAAGTTGACCACAGCGCGGATATGATTTTCGAACTGGCTAGTAACCGCGCCTTCGATGCTCCAGTGGCCAGAGTTATGCACACGTGGTGCGATTTCATTAGCCAGTATCGTGGTATGACCGCGAGCATCTTTGGTGACAAACAGTTCAAGTGCCATTACACCCACATAGTCTAGATGGTTCATGATTTTTGTGATGGCATCAGTTGCTTGCTGGAGCAGGTGGCTTGTACCGACCGCAGGAGCTTGAGTTTTTGCCAAAATACCGTGATGATGATGGTTTTCAACCAAATCATAACAGCGTACCTGACCGTTTTGCGCTCTTGCTGCAATGATAGAGACTTCACGATTAAAATTAATGAAACCTTCAGCAATGAGTGGCGCAGGCGTTGGCGTGAGCGAACCTTTACCACTGACGGCGTCTTTTAGCTCAAGCCAAGCTGCTTTAATGTCATTGTCTTGTTTGATCACGAATTGACCTTTACCATCATAACCACCGCGACTGGTCTTCAACACGATAGGCAAGCCCAACGCTTCACAAGCTTGTTTGAGCTCAGCCTCAGAATTAACTTCCATAAATGGCACGGTAGCAATATCGAGCGCATTGAACATCTGCTTTTCTTTTAGACGGTCTTGGGCGATATCAAGCGCAATCAGTGGTGGGAACATACCTTGCTTACTGCCAGACTTTGACAAGCTCGTTAATTGCTCGACCGTAGACGTTGGTGTATTCTCGAATTCTAACGTAAAGACATCAGCGGCTGCGATAAAGTCTGCTAATTGATCGCTATGAAACACGCGACCATATAGGCTGGCAGGGCATTCTGGATTGTCTTCTAAAAACACGCATTGGTAACCGAGTGGCATGGCGGCTTCGGCAAGCATCATACCAAGCTGACCACCGCCTAAAATACCGATGGTACGAATGGTTTGGGTAACAGGATAAGCGTTTGCTGTAGTCATGAAAGGCTCTTTGAATAAAAGTGAATGAGGTCTATGTTGTATTAAAATTTAAAACGCAATGGGCGAAAATAGGAAAAGGTGCACTATAGGCACCTTATATCTAGTATGATTTACTTAAAAATAAAACGTGATAGCTTTTATTTTTAGGCCATCACTATTACAGATTCTGCAAAAAATACTGGTCACTCTATATTTATTTAAGAATTGATAATACCGGGTGTTGGGCTAGCAAGAATGGTCTCAGTCTGAGACTGGCGCATCTGATCGAGCTTAGTAGCGATCGTATCATCATGCAATGCTAATACTTGAATTGCAAGTAGGGCAGCGTTATGAGCACCAGCGGTACCAATCGCCAATGTCCCAACAGCAACCCCTTTCGGCATTTGCACGATAGACAACAGACTGTCCCAACCACTTAGCATAGAGGATTTTACAGGGACGCCAAATACAGGTAGCGGGGTTTGGCTCGCACACATACCAGGTAGATGAGCAGCACCGCCTGCACCAGCGATAATCACTTGTAGACCATTGTCTTTTGCACTTTTGGCATAATCAAATAGTCTATCAGGGGTACGGTGGGCAGAAACCACTTCACACTCAAAGGCAACATCAAAGTCTGCTAGCAATTGTGCAGCGGCACTCATGGTCGCCCAATCAGATTGCGAACCCATGATAATGCCGACTTTTGGTTGACCAGCAGGGGAGGTAATTGGACCGTTCTGGTTAGCCGCAGTATTGGTGGTGCTCATGATTGGATATCCTCAAAAAGACCATCATACAAAAATTTTGCTACACTCGTAAAGCCAAGTTTGACTTTTAATAATGATATGGTGTTAATAGCATTTATATCACTGGTTTATCTCTATTCTTTTGTCGTGATAATGCTGCACAAAGCGACAAGCTGTCAGTGGTAATGGCTGTCCGGTATCAAGCTGATAGCAAGTCAAGTAGCCACTATCTACCGCTGCCGAATAATCAGTACAGGCGACTTGTGGACTGAGTGGCTCAGGTGTGCCAGTGAGCCAATAGTGACCGACAAATACAGGTTTATGTGTTTGTAGCGCAAAGTCGATATTTTCAGCCAGTGCATCAGGCGGTATTTGAGCCAGTGCGGAGGACGGTGCACGAGCGACTTCGCGAAGCGTGCGTGTATTTAACTCATCAAGCCACCAACGCACCCGCACTCGTCTGCGTTCAGTGCCTTCTTTATCTACCATGATGATGCCATCAGGCAACCCTGTCTCAACCCCTTTTAATACTCGTTCTAAAGCATCAAAGGCGATGCTATCTTCTTTAGCCGTCGCGATTAGACCTTCAGAGGTTAGGCAGTTATTATCCGTTAACAGTGGCTTTAGAACCGCCATGCTATCTATATCCCAACAAGCATGCACAAAACACGCATAATCTGTCTCAATCCACAGAGGTATCTCATATAAGCGCTGTAACCAGTATTCGTGCTGCTCTGAGCCGAACGGTATCTCCGCCAAGAATGCTTCATGTTGGCGTTTATGTACCGCATTATGTGAGCGTAGATACTGGCTAGAATCCTCAGGATCAAGCGTAGCATAAGCCAAGGCATTATATTCATGATTGCCCATCACCGCATCGGCCACGTCCGCATCTAACATCGCAAAGACAATCTCTAACGTGGCCAGCTGCTGCGACCCACGGTCAATCAAATCGCCAATGAATAACGCCCGATGACCTGCCGGTGGCACAAAATGCTGACCGTTATACTCGTAGCCTAATTGGTTTAATAAACCAACGAGCTTGTCTGCATAACCATGAATATCACCGATAATATCTATAATCATAATGAAGTATTAAATCTCAAACGTAAAAGTAAGCAACTTGCTTAATTGTCCTGATTCAAAGAATCTCTATTTAAGAAAACAGTTTAAAAACCAGGCGACAATAAAGCATTTATAAAATGGGGTAGTACTTTAGGTTCTAAAATAATCGTAGCAATGACGCCAAATGCGCCGCCCCACATATGTGCCATATGATTGATATTTGAGCCACCGCGTTTGTCCGCGTAAATACTATAAAACACGTAAGCGACGGCAAACAGTATCGCAGGAATAGGAATAATGGCAAATAAGTAAATTCGCTCCCACGGTGCTAGCAAAATAAAGGCAAATAAGACCGCTGACACACCGCCCGATGCCCCAAGACTTAAGTAACTGGCATTGTTTTTATTTTTAAGATAGCTTGGAACCATGGCAACAACAATAGCCAACACATAAAAAACCACAAAACCATAGCCGAACAAAAATGAACGATATAGCCCTTCAATAGCTCGGCCAAAGAAGTATAACGTAAACATGTTGAATAGCAGATGCATACTGTCAGCATGAATAAAGCCATGCGTAACAAAACGATCCCATTGTCCGTTATTTACGGCGGGTGGATAAAAGATAAGACGGTTGAGCAATTTCTTGTTTTGCCATGCTAATAAGCTGACAATAACAGTAATGATGATAATAAGGGTCGTATGGTTTAACAAAGGAAAATCCTTAGGCCGCGCCTGATAGGTGACAATGCAATAAATGGCAATGCGATAAATGACAATGTTCAAAGCCTAAGCGTTAGGGCTGAGTAAAAACAAATATGACCATTAATTAATATATTGATACTAATTTCGAGTTGCTCGTAATGTAATTAGTTAATACTAACAGCAGTTATGCTGATACAAATATCTATTATGTGACAAAACGATGCATTTTTATGCTTTTATAGTGAGTAGTGTAGCAGTGTATCATGTGAGATAAGTGAAACCGCTATATAGACGTCGATGCTGCTAAGAAACGCTGGACAGTTTTAGGGCAAGTAGCCATATATACAACGAACAATAAGTGCTTAATTTTTGCAGATTTAAAAAGTCGAGAGAGGCAGTGATCCATGAGTATTATCGATCAATTAGAACAGACCGTCACCCCCGCTATATTGGGCGAGCATAATCGCAGTGATAGCGTGGCTTATATCAGCTTACTTGAGCAGTTTTATGCCATTTTAGCCACGCGCTTAGCGGTGCCACAGGTCTACTCGCAACTACTTCGTAACGATCAGGTGATGGCTAATGACAGTATTGCCGAGCGGCCTTTATTTGAGCAGCTATGGCAAGACCAAATACTACAAAAAACGATTATCCAAGAGCTGTCAGCCGCGCATCATATCGATGAGTCGATCACTGCCCAACTGCTGATTAATGCAACATCCTTAGCCTATCGTGAGCTAAAAGTTTTGGCTAATGGACAGTTTTTGCCAGCATTTTTGCAGGGAGAGCAATCGACGCTGCGCCCATATTTACCTATATGGTCGACGTCCGTTATCTCTGCTACTCAAGGCGCTGGACACGAATCAACATCCAACTTTGTTGCAGATAATGGTATCGCGCCATTGAATGATACCGTACCAAATAAACTTAATAAGCCTGATCTAAGCACCAGCGCAATCGCTGCAACGACAGCCGCTACAGCCGCTTATGTGGAAAACGCCAATATAAGTGCTACTGACGGATTAAATGACGATGAGCATCTTGGTGACAGTAATGACGCTATTCATGCCAGTCCAGCAGCTCATCACTTGGCAGAAAATAGCAACATCAAGCGAGAGCACGTGCGCACTCGCAATCAGCGAAACGACCTCCTAGTACGGGTGTTTTTATTAATAGTAGCGCTTGCTGCGATGGCACTGGCTGCTTGGGCATTATTAATAAAACCCAAAAGTGACATACCAGTAGAACCTGTTGCTGTCGCGCCTGTGGTCACTCCAGCTCCGCCACCAGCACCAACGATGACGCCCATCGAGTTCATCGTTGGCGTAGATGATAGTGGCAACCTCTATACTTGTAGCGCGACGATCGGTGATGCAGCGCTACAAGGCTCGTTACAACAGGCACTCAATACGAGCTTTGGTGAGCAGGCGAGTATATGTGAATTGACCGTGAAGGATGGAATAGCAACCACTATCGCAAATATGTCTGCGGAGATATTGCCTAATGTCCTGACCATGCTCAGATCGACACCGTTCGCCCGTCTACATTTACAAAACGATCGTCTGACAGTAGAGGCGCCGGATGACATGCTACTACAACAATTGGTCACAAATGTACGTAGTTTAGCACCAACCATGGCAGTCGATAGTACTGCGCCATTGCCACTGCCTAACAACAGTAATGGTGATACGACATATGGTATGGCAGGCACTAATGGAGTAAACAATCAATTCGGCGATGGAGCAGACGTTAATAACCAATATAGCAATGACGGTATGAGCAATGGTACTGGAGAATATCAAGCCGCTGATGATGATACAGGCGATCGCGTGATACCCGCGCCACTACCTAACAATAATGATGGATTTAATAACAGTCCCAACAACGTACCCGCCAATGTTCCAAGTAACATTCCTAGCAACGTCCCTTCCAGTAATAGAACAAGCAGACCGCCAGGCCCTATTTCTGAGTCAGAAGTAGATGACATGGCGAGTAGTGTCATCGTTGCCGAACCAGCACAAGTCAGGTAGTAAGTCGTATAAAGTACATTCAAATCGACTCAGTTTGAGTGTACTTTTAGAACTTTTAGAAATAGTTCAAAAATTAGGCAAGGGAGCGGTATGAATTTGTCATACCGCTTTTTTGATTTTAACGGGTCTTAGCTTACGTACTTGAGGTATGAGTATCAAAAATGGTGCTACTTCACAAAAGCAGCGGGTTTGCGTAGCTGAGTATCAAACTTCTATTAACTTGTACTCAAATGCCTTTATAGCCATATATGTATAGTTACGAGTACCAACTGAAACATTACTTAACGTATCATTTGCACAACAACGTATCGACTGTGAAAACACCTTCAACGATTCTATAATATCCAAAACCAATTATAGTGGTCTGATAAATCTGACTTGATAGAGTAAACAGCCGCCACGTTATTAGATGATTTTATGCTTTATATAATCGAACAATATAAATAAAAATTAAGGGGAGAGTTGTATTATGGATATTATCAGTCATTTGACACGCACAGTCAGCCCAGCCGTATTAGCAGACGATCATAGTCCTGCTAAGCAAAATCTACTTGAGCAATTTTATGCAATTTTTGCGGCTCGCCTCGCGAATAATGATACCTATAGCCGTTTTGCTAATGAAAATATCGCTCGTGATGATAGCGCTTTTTATGATCGTGTGTGGACAGAAGGGGCTCACCGTGACCAAATCTCTCGTGAGCTCGCTAATGCACATGGTGTCGATGAGACAGCCTCTCGTGGTCTGATTGCTATGGCAGCGCCGCTTGCTTTTCATGAAATTAAAAGCTTGGCTGGAACCACCCCTGTACCGCAATTTCTCAATGACAATCTCAGCAGTTATCAGCATCATATTCCTGCATGGGCGGCGGCGGTCTTACCAGCGAGTGCCATTGCAGCCACTCCTGCTGCGGCACCCATATCCGATACGGCCAGTACCGTACCACTACAGAAAGAAGAAGAGCCACAAGGCAGCTTTATGAAAGCCCTATTACCGATTATTGGTCTGATTATTCTGGGTGCATTGGCTTGGGCCTTATTAAGAGGCTGTCAAGAGAACCCTGAGCCTGTTGCTACGCCGATGGCTACCGCGCAGCAAGACGAGCAAAGTAATGAGCAAGCAGTAGTGGCAACTGACATCGAGCCTGCCTCACTCCGTATCGCCACTGGCGAAAATGGTGAGCTATACGCTTGCCGCATGAGCGTGGGCAACGAGACGCTACAGACCAATGTGATGAATGCGCTAACTGGCGCATTTGGTGATGAAGCCAATAAGTGCCGCGCTGATGTTGATGATAATTTTGCCATAGATATGCCAGCCGCTGCGCAGCTTACGACGATATTGCCTATCGTCAAAAATGTACCGAATGCTAGCATGGTGATTAAAGGCGATACCATCACGGTCAATGCACCTGATAAAGCTATATTAGATAAGCTGGTATCTGATTTACAAGCCGCTGCACCAGCGATGAGGGTAGAAGCTGAAGGTCCATTAGATCTGCAAGGTGAGATTGACGAGAGTGTGGCTGCTGCAGATGCTGCTATGACCAATCTCGGTGACAATCCAGACCCACGTGATGTCGCGCGCGCTCTAAGCCTTCAAGTTATTAACTTTCAAGTGGATGAAGCCGTTATCCCTGATGTCAATAAAGCCATTCTTGATCGTGCTGCAAAAATCATCAACGAAGTGCCTGATATGAACCTGATGATTATCGGTCATACAGATAGCCAAGCATCGGATGCTTATAACATGGAGTTGTCTCGTGAGCGTGCTGAGTCAGTAAAAGAATATCTGGTGGCTCAAGGTGTTGATGCGAGCAAACTTAGTACAAAAGGTATGGGTGAGACAGATCCTATCGCGGATAACTCAACTGAGCAGGGTCGTTTCCGTAACCGCCGGATTGAGTTTATGGTTAATGACAAAATGGTCGATCCAAATAATGGCATGATTATCAACAGTGACTCGCTTGACCCAGACTTGAATCCGCTAGACAACGATAATGATGATTTGTTACCCGATGGCGATGATGCGACTCAAGGTACTGCAGCAGATCCAACGAATTAATCAAAAAATATCTAATTTGACAGTAATCAAGTCTAAAAAACCGCGTCTTAACGATGCGGTTTTTTATTTGCCAAATTTTTCAGCTATTCTGTATGAATACGAAGCTACTTATAGTCAGTAGGGTCTTTTGATTCATTGGCAGGTTCATCAACTTGTGTATCAGACTCAACGTTAAAAAAGGTCTGAGAGACATTGTTTTTTGCTTGTTGCCAATAATCAAACTGCTGGCAAGTAGACTCAAGATCACCTTGCCACTTTGGTATATTACCGCACATGGTTTTGATGCGCTTCTGGTTAGGATAGGGTAGATCTTGTGCTGCTGCTGCCGCTTCATGAGCAGCAACGCGATCGTTACACACCAATGCAATATCGCAACCAGCTTCAATGGCAGCTTTTACGCGAGCACTGACATCGCCAGCGGCCTTTGCACCTGCCATCGATAAATCATCAGAAAAAAGCACACCATTGAACGCTAGCTGATCACGAATAACGTCTTTTAGCCAAATTTTGGAAAATCCTGCAGGTTTGTTATCTACTTGCGAAAAAATCACATGCGCTGGCATCAAAGCATCAAGCAGTGACAGCGTTTGCGCAAAAGGTTGCATGTCACTATTGATGATCTCGTCCAAACTACGTGTATCGATGGCCTCTGATACATGAGAGTCAGGAGCGATAGCGCCATGACCAGGGAAATGCTTGCCAGTAGTGGCCATACCAGCCGCTTTCATGCCACGCATAAATTGCGTGGCTAGGGCAACGATCGCTTGTGGCTCCTGATGAAAGCTACGGTCACCGATAACTTGGCTGATGCCATCTCTATCCAGCACGGGCGCAAAGCTCAAATCAATACCTACCGCCAGTACTTCGGCTGCCATCAGATAGCCGCAGTCATATGCGCAGCTGAGCGCACGACTTGGGTCGTGATTGAATAACTCACCAAGCCTGCCCATAGCAGGTAGCGGTGTAAACCCCTCACGCAGCCGTGCGACTCGCCCGCCTTCTTGATCGACACCGATCAATATATCCTGATTGTGATACCGGATATCGTCACACAATGCGCGTACTTGGGCCGCATCGGCGACGTTTCGCCCAAACAGTATGACCCCGCCGACCTGTGCTTGTTTGATCAAGCTGACGTCTTCTGCGGTCAGTGCGGTATTATCGATATCAATCATTAAAACGCCGTACATTGCGTCATCCTTATTTTTTTGTGTATTGTTATATTATGGGGTTGACCGATCATTGATGTCCAATCGCTTAGCAGTCATTACTCATGTACTTTATTATGACAGTTATTATCAATTGAGCCTAATGTGGCAGATTATTGGTATCAAATCAATTTGTGGATAGTCGGCGAATTAATGCTAATAGCCTTCAGTCGCTATGTGTGATAAAAGTGATAGAAAGTTTGGTATGTGCAGGCGTTGCGTGTAAGATTGCTTATACAGTTTGAGACAGTTCAGTATTTATGCACATGATAATATTGATTTTTGACTATATATCAGGATTCGATAATAAGCGTCAGAATCTGTATTCAGAATCCATATATAAAAAGGCGACGGAATAATAAAGCTATAGCGTTGTAAGCTCATAGCAATGAGCAGGCTAACGCAGAGTAAGACAGATATTGAGCAAAAACAGACGACAGTCATGGGCAATAACACATTCAGCAGTTTTTAATTTTTATAACACCAATAATATCACTAACTTCAAATAACTAGGTACATATGATGAAAAAACAACCAGCACAGTGGTTACTCAGTGCAGCGTCAGTGGGCATCGCCGGTATTATCCTGACACAAAGCTACGGTACTGCCGTAGCAGAAACCAATACGGGAAGTTTTGTTCAGACACCTGAGCAAAAGGTCACTACTCGCCAAGTCGCCGCTTTGCTGGATCGCAGTCATTACCTTAATCAGCCATTAGATAGCAAAACGGGTAGCGAAATCTTATCAATGTATATTGATAGTCTTGATCCAAATCATACCTTGTTTTTGCAGTCTGATGTTGATGAGCTGAAGAAAAAGCATGCCGATGATTTTGGCGCTCGACTCAAGCAAGGCGACCTATCGGCAGGGGTAGAAGTTTTTGATCGTTATCGCAAACGCTCAAATGAATATTTTGCCATGGCAACCAAGATGCTAAAAAAAGATATTGATTTGACCGGTGACGACACCATCATTCTTGATCGTGAAAAGCTCGGCCATTTCAAAACCAAAAAAGAGCAGCGTGACTATTGGGAACGTCAGCTAAAGTTTCAGCTGATGAGTATCACGCTGGGACAAGAGGACGAAAAAGCCAAAGAAAAAGTATTTTTAAGCAATCCAGATATCACTCGTGGACAAGACTTGGTACGCAACGATGAACGTACGCCAAATGAGATTTTGCAAAATCGTTTGTTGCGGCAGCAAGAGCAGTTTAAGCGTCTCAAAGATGATGAAATCATGGAGACTATCCTAAATACGGCAATGCTGACCTATGATCCGCATAGTAACTATTATGCGCCGATTCAAGCAACTGAACTACAGATTCAATCTAGTCTACAGTTAGAAGGCATCGGTGTTTCTATTCGTCCTGATCGTAAAAATCCAGATTACACCCGCATTGTGACCTTGGTAGATGGTGGTCCAGCGGCCAAATCAGGTCAAATCAAGCCCAATGACTTGATTGTTGGTATCGCAAAAGATGGCGAGACCATGACAGACGTGGTTGGCTGGTCGACGCGTGAGATTGTCAGCTTGATTCGCGGTAAGCGTGGCACGTCGGTAACACTTAAGCTACGTCAGCCTAATACACCAGATGCCAGTGCCCGTACGGTCACCGTCGTGCGTGATATTATCCAGCAAGAAGAGTCAGGCGTGACTCAGCGCGTGGTAGAGGTACAACGTCCTAATATCGACAAAACACCAAAACGTATTGGCGTACTTGAGATACCGAGCTTTTATCTAAACTATCGTGCGCGCCGTAATGGTGAGGACTACCGTAGTGTCAGTATCGATACCGAAAAAGCATTAAAGGAATTGAATAAAGAAAATATCGATGGTCTGGTTGTCGACTTACGTAATAACCCTGGTGGCTCATTGGATGAGGTTGCCAAAATGCTAGGGCTCTTTATCAAGAGTGGACCACTGGTACAAATTCGTGATAATCGCGGCAATATTCAAGTGTACCGTGATGACGATGGTGGCGAGCAGCTTTATGATGGCAAGATGGTGGTTATTACCAACCTAGCATCGGCCTCAGCCAGCGAAATCTTTGCCGCGGCCATTCAAGATTATGGTCGTGGATTGGTGGTGGGTAGTACGACCACAGGTAAAGGCTCTGCGCAGATTCAACTTGATAGCTTGGCGCTAGGTTCTGCAACCTTGACTCAGCGTAAGTTCTATCGTATCACAGGTGGTAGTACGCAGAATAAAGGCGTGGTACCTGATGTTGAATTGGTCAATATCTATGATGATGCGACCTTTGGCGAACGCGCGCAGAAAAAAGCCTTGCCTTGGGATACCATCAGAACGGCGCCTTATAAGCCTGAAGGGAAGTTCACTAGCGATACACTAGCGACGCTCAATCAGCAGTCTAAGATGCGCCAAGAGAAGAACCCGCAGTTTACTTATTTGTCGACGCTCAATGATATTCGTAATATGGATGATGAGAAAAAACCGGTTCGTTTAGATATTAACAGCCGCCGAGCCAAAATGCAGCTGATTGAAAAGCGTTCGTTAGAAGCCGAAAATAGACGTCTTATCGCTACTGGTGAACGCCCCTATTCTAATTGGAATACGTATCAGGCCGCGATGGATGCAAAGTTTGAAGAGCGTAGCCGTATGAAAGCTGCTGAGCGCCCAGAGTTGCCAGAAGATGAGGCGTTTATTAATGAAGCCGCTTATCTGATGCTGAGTGCAGAACCCAAAAAATTGCTCAGCCCTGAAGAGAAGCTATAAATTATCAAGTACCCACTATGCCCATGTAAGCATATGCTTACATGGATTGACGCTTGAACCACTTACCAATCATAGGTCAATCTGCGACTATAACTGTACGGTACGATTGAACGAAACGGTTCATTGATACTAGGGATTGGTATCTTAAAGGTCGCATCAGGGATAAGTGGTTTGCTGATTAGGGATGATAAGGCTGGATGCCTGTCAGTTATGAGATACCCCGGGATTAGGTATCACGTAACGCTAACATGGATGGTTGGTAATAAAAGCCGCATGACGCTTGTCGTTATGCGGCTTTGTTATGTCTGGAATTTGGTAATATATTTTATCGGATATTTATAAGTAATCTATAAATTGCCTTTTCTCTATTGATTTAACCTATGACTTACTATAAAAATTCCATAAAAAAAGACCAGTAGACATTGCCACTGGCCTTCTTGATTAGTCGATTCATTCTTTAATCATTCATCGTCTAATCATTTTCACTATACTCTAGAAGAGATTAGTGCTCAACGCCACCTGCGCCATGTACATGGCCGTGGTTTAGTTCGTCTTCAGTTGCTGCACGTACTTCCTGGATTTCAACGTCAAATGTCAAACGCTTACCAGCCAATGGATGGTTTGCATCAACGGTTACTTCTTGATCGTTTACGTCAGTTACCGTCACTAGCATAACTTGGCCACCAGCTTCTGATTGGAACTGCATACCAGGCTGGATATCATCAACGCCTTGGAAGTTTTCGCGTGGTACGTGCTGTACCGCTTGCTCTTGGTACTCGCCGTAGCCATCAGCAGGTTCAACTACTGCGTTGACTTTTTCGCCAGCAGATTTGCCTTCTAGTTGTGATTCTAGGCCTGGGATGATGTTGCTGTGACCATGTAGATAAGCAAGTGGCTGACCTTCTGGAGACTGGTCAAGGATATTGCCTTCGTCGTCTTTTAATGTGTAATTGAATTTGACGGCAGTGTCTTTTGCGATAGTAGTCATAAAATATCCTAAATATATCTATGTAAAAAATTAAATACGGTTGCAATAAACCTAAAAAAGCCAATCAGCAAGCCAAGTAGCCACAGTATTAGTCAATTATCATCAGTTTATTAAAGTAACTTTAGCAGTTAGCATCTTTAATTGAGATGGCGTATATAAGTTTCAAGGCAAAAAACATAAAAAATGCCAATTAATGCCACAATTTACAATAATAACTGCTATTTTCTATAGTTAATCGATAACTACTGGCCACTCAGGGTTTGGGAGTTGCGTTTTTTGGGAAGGACTCCTAACATAACAATAAAATAAGGATGAGAGATACTATGACTGCATTTGCCGATAATACTAATAACCAGCTAACGAGCGACGATTCAATCAGCCATGATGATATCAATAATATGGCTGATATCAGCTACCAGTTCGATTTTGCCCGTTTTTCTGAGCATTTGGTTGATGTGTCATTAACCTTTACAGCAACCTCAGCCGCGCCTCAACTTTGGCTACCAGCATGGATACCAGGCAGTTATCTGATGCGTGAGTTTGCTCGCAACATCACCGCTGTGCATTATCGAATAACAGACAGCCAAATCAAAGAAGGTGACGAGCTTTCTGAAACTTATCGTGCACAAAAGGTAGATAAACATACGTGGCAGCTGCCAACGGTTCAGACAGGGCAGAGGGTAGATGTTGAGTATGAAGTCTACTGTTATGACCTATCGGTACGTACCGCTTATGTCGATCAGCAGCGTCTATATGGTAATTTTACATCGCTCGCACTCGCGGTCGATGGGCAAGAGCAGATTCCTGTACAAGTCAGCTTGATTGTCCCAGAGTCGTTTTTGATAGATAAAGATGAGAGTAATGTGCTGTTGGCATGTGGCTTGGCATCTACGCATCTGCGTGTTGATGGTCAGAGCGAAGATAAACGGCACTGTTATCAATTACAGGCAGACAGTTATCATGAGCTGATTGATTATCCTTTTGAGATTGCAGCACAGAATAAATTTGATTTTATTATTCAAGACAATCAGCATCAGACACTTCATCACAGTTTTTATCTCTCAGGCAAGCATAGCGCTAACATGGGTAGACTACAGCAAGACGTCACTCAAATTTGCCAAACCTATCTAGATTGGTTGGGAGATGCACCATTCAACGAGTACACCTTTATGACGTTTGCCAGTGGTCAGGACTATGGCGGGCTGGAGCATATCAACTCCACTAGTCTGATTACCCCGCGCCGTGACTTACCAAATGCTGATGAGCCAAAAATACCAAGCACTGATTATCAGCGGTTTTTGGGCTTATGCAGTCATGAGTATTTTCACTCGTGGTGGGTCAAAACCGTGCGTCCCGATGTCATGATCAATGTTGACTTACGCCGTGAAGCGTTCACTCCGATGCTTTGGGTATTTGAAGGATTTACGTCTTATATCGATGATTTTATGCTGCAAGCATCTGGCGTGATCGATAAGTCAAACTATCTCAGGTTACTAGCGGAACAAATCAATCGCTATTATCAAACGCCTGGACGCGATAACCAAAGTGTCGCCGAGTCGAGTTTTGATGCTTGGATTAAATTGTACCGAACGGATGAAAACACCGGTAATGCAGGTATCAGCTATTACAATAAAGGCGCATTGGTGGCGCTGTGTCTGGATTTAATGTTGCTAAAAAATACCAATAATCGCTATCGGTTGTTTGATGTAATCAAAGCGTTCTACACGCAAGCAAAGCAAAATGACAGCAAGCGCATCGGCATCAATAGCGCGGATATGGGCGACGTGATTGGGCAGTTTATGCCGATAGCGGAATGGGAAGATTTTGAACGCCGTTACGTCAACGGCGTAGAGGAGCTGCCGATTGAGGCGTTGCTGCTCGCAAACGGTGTCAAAATGCAGGTCAATACTAAAGAAACCGCTGATAAGCATGTCCCATGGGGGATGCGCTGCAATGAGACACCCGCTGGACTCAAAATCAATCGCGTGAACCGCAGTAGTGTTGCTGCCAAAGCAGGTATCTCAGCCCATGACGTCATTATCGCGATTGATGGCATCAAGGCGGATAGTAAGCAGCTAGCATCGCTGAGTAATGCAGAGCATCTCGTTGAGTGTCATTTGTTTCGTCGTGATGAGTTGATGTGTGTGCAAGTGCAACCTAGTGAGCTGCAACAGCAAGACAGTGAGGAAGTTATCGGAAAAGCGTTCCCTCATAAAGTCAGCCTACACATAGTAAAAGGCGATAAAGCGCTAGAGGACAATGGTGATAAAACGCAAGAAGAGGCAAATTGGGAGACATGGCTTGATGTCATGAAGCGTCAGCCAGAATAGCGGCAGTGGGTTGTACAGGCAAAAAAGTAAAACCCCTTGATAAGCAAACATGTTTATCAAGGGGCTCACATCATAGTTGATAGGTTTTTTGATGTTCTCAATCAATATTTAGCAGAAAATAACCATACAAATAGCCGATTTCACATTTTTATACTGAATTGATTGCTACTGCTCTTTGCTTTTATTATCAGAGTTCTCACTGGCAGACTTCTCGTTTACAGTAGTGTCGCCATTAGGCTCGACAGCCTCAGCGTTATCGTTTTCAACATCGCTCGTCGCTTCAAGCGCGGCAATCCAGTTTTGCATGAGCTCAATCTCTACTTGCTGAGTATCGATGATATGCTGTGCCAGTTGACGCATTTCTTCATCAGTACCATATTCGAGCTCGATTTTTGCCATATCTACGGCGCCAATATGGTGCGGTAGCATGCCACGTGCAAATGCCATATCCGGCATAGGATCAGCAATACCCAATGTCATCTCACCATGCATGTTTTCCATACCCTTAGCGTAGGCCTGTTGCATAGCAGCGGTATTGGGCTTAGGTTTGGCTGCGTCAGGATGGCTAGCAAGCCATTTGTTTAGGATATCAATCTCAGCTTGCTGCGCTGTAATGATGTCTTGGGCAAGCTGGCGCATGGCATCATCTGTACCGTATTTTAGCTGAATTTTTGCCATATCTATCGCGCCGCGATGATGCCCAAGCATGCCTTTGGCAAACGCAGTATCAGGATCGTTATAACTCATACCGATCATCATCTCGTCATGCATACTGGTCATGGACTTTGTGTAGTCTTTGAGCATATCCGTCATCTGAGCATCATCTGTGACGTTTTCGCTATCTACCGATGTATCGTGGCTCATATTCTCATGCTCAGCATGAGTCATGTCAGTCATTGGCGGGGTGGCTTCTTCTACAGGCGCTGATTGACTATCTGCTGCTGGCTGACACGCACTTAATAGCAGTGCAGCAGACATGCCAGTGGCCAACAGAACAAAACGATGAGAAGCAATCATGATATATCCCTACTATAAGAAGACCAAATGATAAATAAATGAGGTCTATTTTACATAACTAATGACGTGCTGAATCTTAACAGATAAACCTTACCCATTCGAGACGCTACGTTTAACAAGACGTAATATATTTACTTTAAATGAAAATATATGTCGGTAGCTAAGCGTTTAGACGTAACAAACTAATAGCTAATACCCAATTGCTGATAGTGCTCACTAGTTAAGTGAATACGCACAAACTCGCCAACTGCTATGTCACCCAATTCAAACCCTGCCACCGACCAACGTATCAAACGCAGACAGGGCAGACCAACATGCGCGGTCATGCGTCTGACTTGACGGTTTTTGCCTTCATAAATTGTCAGCATCAACCATGAGTCCGGTACACTTTTACGCTCACGTATCGGCGGATGACGTTGCCAGAGAGCCATCGGTAGCTCATCTTCACTGACGTGTTTGACTTCAGCAGGCAGAGTTTTGCCATCTTTGAGAGTCACGCCACGTTTAAGCTGACCAAGTTGCTCAGCAGTAGGAATGCCCTCAACCTGTACCAAATAAGTCTTACCTTGCTTACGTCCAGCATTGGCTTTTGGCGGATGGGTAATCGCTTTATTGACTCGGCCATCATCGGTCAAAACAAGTAGCCCTTCGGACGTTGCATCAAGCCTACCAGCAACTCGCAAAGACTTATCAGTAAAGTACTGCGATAGGGTGGCGTGGTCATTGTTGCTATCGTCTCTGAACTGACTTTGCACCCCATAAGGCTTATTGAACAAGATGAGACTAGAAGTCGGCATAAAGTGATATTTCCTGAAAGTAAATGAGTGATTAGCAGTCTTAGCGTATGTTTGATCAAGCAAAGTCAGTACTAAAAAATAAGAACAGAGATATCGTGTTTGACGTACGCTGTGCGATGTATGTTGCTACAAAAGTAGGACAGCAACCGCGCAAATTTACTGCTACTCTAAATCCATATTTTTGTAGGGGTGTTTATATTTTTGATAGTAATAAATCTATTATCTGTAAGATGAAATGATGGTTCAGCCCTTTATCTTACTACTATTATTAAGACAATATATTATAACTCTTCAGAGATCATAATATTATAGATCCTATATTTTATTAATAATTTTTAAATTTTATATGTAATATTTCTTATTGATTTAGCCAATAATCTAGATTTAATAATGAGCAGTTTCTATACACAGTTTTAGATTGTATTTACATCAATTCGTACGTTTTTAATTTGAAGCTATTTTTTAGTATCGTTCAATCCAATGCTGCAAGTGTCTCACACATCGGATTCTGTTTAGCCAATAAGCGTCTAAAACGCGACCATTATAATAGAAAAGCTAGCATAACAAAGTGTTCAGTTCGCTTGCGACGTATAACTACCACTAAGGAGTTTTATCCATGTCATATGATAAGGTCATCGTACCAAGAGACGGCGAAAAAGTAACCGTAAATGCTGATTTGTCGCTAAATGTGCCCAATCATCCGATTATCCCGTTCATTGAAGGCGACGGCATTGGGGTGGATATCACACCTGTCATGATAAAGGTGGTCGATGCGGCGGTCGATAAAGCCTACCACGGTAAAAAATCAATTATCTGGATGGAAGCTTACTTGGGCGAAAAAGCAGCCAAAATATATGACGGTGAATATTTACCAAGTGAGACATTAGAGATTTTAAAAGACTATGTCATCAGTATCAAGGGACCGTTGACCACGCCAGTGGGTGGTGGCTTTAGTTCGTTGAATGTGGCTGTACGTCAAAATCTTGATCTGTATGTCTGTCAGCGCCCAGTACGCTGGTTTAAAGGCGTACCAAGCCCAGTACAGCATCCTGAGCTGACCAATATGGTGATCTTCCGTGAAAACACAGAAGATATCTACACAGGTATCGAGTGGAAAGCAGGCAGTGATGATGCCAAAAAAGTCATCAATTTCTTAAGAGAGGAGATGGGTGTGACCAGCATTCGCTTCCCTGAAGACTGCGGCATCGGTATCAAGCCTGTCTCAAAAGAAGGCTCGCAGCGCCTAGTACGTAAAGCCATTCAGCATGCTATCGATAATGACTTGCCAAATGTGACCCTCGTGCATAAAGGCAATATCATGAAATTTACGGAAGGCGCGTTTAAAGATTGGGGATACGAGTTGGCAGCAGAGCGTTTTGATGCTGAGCCATTGGATGGTGGTCCATGGATGACGATGAAAAATCCCAAAACGGGTAATGACATCATCATCAAAGATGTGATCGCTGATGCTTTCTTGCAGCAGATTCTGATGCGTCCAGCAGATTACTCCGTAGTGGCAACACTCAACCTAAACGGTGACTATATCTCTGACGCGCTAGCGGCGGAAGTAGGCGGTATCGGTATTGCCCCAGGTGCCAACAAAGGCGGCGCAATCGCTGTCTATGAAGCGACGCACGGTACTGCGCCTAAGTATGCTGGTCAGAATAAAGTAAACCCAGGCTCATTGATATTGTCTGCGGAAATGATGCTGCGTGATATGGGTTGGTGTGAGGCGGCGGATCTCGTCATCAGTGGCATTCAAGGCGCGATCGCAAATAAGACGGTCACTTATGACTTTGAGCGTCTGATGCCAGATGCTATTTTGCTCAGTACTTCTGAGTTTGGTAAAGCCATTATCAAGCACATGGATGCGTAATCGCATCAGTGCCTAAAACGTTAAACTCTATTAGATTTATTCAAGGCCATTTACTGATGTAGGTGGTTTTTTTATGCATTTGAAATGAATAGATAGAGGCAAGTTGTTTATTATCATTTTGAGATAGGCACAAAAAAACACCTCAACGTTCTAAGACGGCTGAGGTGTTTTGTTTGCTAAGACTTAAACCTACCTAACCGATCTAGGTATAAAAACCAGAGCGATTAGGATTAATGGTTCAAGAGCAATTGCTTATTACTTATAGCGATGCCAAGGCTTCGTTAAACAAAGTGCTTGGACGCATGGCTTTTTTAGCCAACTCTTCATCAGCATAGTAGTAGCCTTTGATGTCTACTGGCTTGCCTTGAGCGTCGTTAAGCTCTTTGACAATCGCATCTTCGTTTTCTTTTAGCTTTTGTGCAAATGGCGTGAATTGCGCTTTTAACTCACTATCTTGATCTTGCGCGGCCAGCTCTTCAGCCCAATATAGCGCTAGATAGAAGTGACTGCCACGGTTGTCGAGCTCACCTGTTTTGCGTGATGGCGACTTGTCATTCAGCAGCAGTTTTTCTGTCGCTGTATCTAGCGTGTCCGCCAAGACTTGAGCTTTAGCATTGTTGTCGTTGCTTGCCAAATGCTCCAAAGAGACATTCAAGGCCAAAAACTCACCGAGTGAATCCCAACGTAGATGGTTTTCTTCGGTTAGCTGCTCAACATGCTTTGGTGCAGAACCGCCAGCACCCGTCTCAAACAAGCCGCCGCCTTTCATGAGTGGCACAACCGATAGCATCTTAGCACTGGTACCAAGCTCTAGGATTGGGAATAAGTCGGTTAAGTAATCACGTAAGATGTTACCAGTCGCAGAGATCGTATCAAGGCCACGAGCGACGCGCTCTAGGGTATAACGCATGGCGCGAACCTGAGACATGATTTCGATGTGTAAACCGTCAGTATCATGATCTTTTAGATACATTTTAACTTTTTTGATGAGCTCGTTCTCATGTGGACGGTATGGGTCGAGCCAAAAGATAACAGGCGTATTTGATTCACGGGCACGGCGTACGGCAAGTTTCACCCAATCTTGGATAGGCTCATCTTTAACCTGACACATGCGCCAGATATCACCTTTTTCAACACGTTTTTCGAGCAATACTTCATCGGTATCCACGTCGACGATACGAGCAATACCAGCATCACTCGATTCAAAAGTCTTATCGTGTGAGCCGTACTCTTCTGCTTTTTGTGCCATTAGGCCGACGTTTGGTACGGTACCCATGGTGGTTGGATCAAAGTTACCATGCCACTTGCAGAAGTTGATCATTTCTTGGTAAATACGAGCAAAGGTAGACTCTGGCATGACTGCTTTACAATCATACATTTTGCCATCAGCGCCCCACATTTTACCACCTGAACGAATCATCGCTGGCATAGAGGCATCGACGATGACATCGCTTGGTGAATGGAAGTTGGTGATACCTTTGGCCGAATCAACCATGGCCAGACGTGGACGATGCTCCTGACAAGCATGCAGATCACGCTCAATTTCTTCACGCGTTGAGGTTGGCAAAGTAGCAATCTTGTCGTATAGATCGGCCATACCGTTGTTGACGTTGATACCAAGCTCATCAAAGAGTTCGCCATGTTTTTCAAACGCTTCTTTGTAGTAAATTCGAACCGCATGACCAAACACGATGGGGTGTGAGACTTTCATCATGGTGGCTTTGACGTGCAATGAGAACAAGATGCCCGCTTCGCGGCAATCTTCCATTTCACGCTCATAGAATTCAAGCAAGGCTTTTTTGCTCATGACCATCAGGTCGATGACTTCTTTATCCAGCAAAGCAATTTTAGGTTTTAGTACTTTTTGGGTGCCATCGTCAAGTAGCAAGTCCATGCGTACGGTACGAGCTTTATCTAACGTCATAGATTGCTCGCCATCATAGAAATCGCCGCCATGCATGTGTGATACGTGCGTGCTTGACCATTGCTTCCATTCACCCATTGAGTGTGGATGTTTGCGAGCATAGTTTTTGACGGCTTTTGGTGCACGGCGATCCGAGTTACCTTCACGTAGTACTGGGTTGACGGCACTGCCTAAGCTCTTACCATAGCGCTTACGTAGCTCTTTTTCTTCATCCGTCTGTGGATCTTCTGGGAAGTTAGGAATAGCATAGCCTTTACCTTGTAGCTCTTTGATAGCGGCTTTTAACTGCTGGACAGAGGCACTGATATTTGGCAGTTTGATGATGTTGGTATTTGGGTCTTGAGTCAGGCGACCAAGTTCTGCTAAGTTATCAGGAACACGCTGTTCTTCCGTCAAGTATTCAGGAAATTCGGCCAATATACGTGCTGCAACAGAGATGTCACTGGTTTCAACTTCGACACCTGCGGTCTTAGTGAACGCTTCTACAATAGGTAAAAAAGACAGCGTCGCAAGCGCTGGGGCTTCGTCAGTTTTGGTATAAATAATTTTTGACATTTTATTTAGTTCTTCCTTTAGTTGTCGTTAATAATAAAGCTCAAATATAGTGTTGAATATGAGTCAATGATACTATGCAATGCTCAATGATATCGTTCGAACAAGTACGTCGTATGTAGCTGCTTAGCAATATTTAAGTTAGCAATATTCAAGTTTGATAAAACATTTTCTTTTACTGATGTTCACTACGAGGGTATTCTCAGACGGCACGTTGACTGCTTGACGAAACCGCCAGAAAGCAAGTCGCTGACGATATATTATAATAAATCCACTATAAATTCGAGAGGATGTCAATCACGTACCATGAACTAAGTATACTGTTTTCGCTCATATCTTAGGGTTTCAAATTATACTAAGCTGGTAGTGACGTTATTTTAACAGTCATCTGTTGCGATATCATCTTTTCGGTACAATGAATATGTTTCATCGGTTTCTGTCATGCTCTAGATAGCCAAACAAGCATAATCCTAAAAACCACCAATGTCACTATTGGTGGTTTTTTATTGTGACTCAAAAAACTTTGCAAATTGTGACAGCAAAATAGCAAAAATTTGCTAGGCTAGGTCATCAATAGATAGATTATCTATACAAAATATAGTGACGGTTAATATGAGTTTAGAGTATGCGCTGATTAATGATACCAGTTGGCAGAGCCAGACCGATTGGCAAACGCCAGACACGCCTTTTATGTCATTTGCTTTTTGGCAGGCGCTTGCCGATACGGGCGCGATTGGAGAGCAGGCAGGGTGGCTACCGATATTTATTTTGGTACATCGTGTCGACGATGCGGCTGAGGATGCCGCATTGCAACCAGTCGCGGTAATGCCAGTATTTATAAAAGGCCATCATCGCGGTGAGTTTGTATTTGATCATTCATGGGCAGAGGCATATGCGCGCTACGGACTCGACTACTATCCAAGATTGGTCACCAGCGTGCCATATACACCGATTACCGGTCAGCGTCTTTGGTTGGCAAAAGGCGAGCGCTTAAATGAGGATATCTTCAAAACAGCCATCGCGGGTATCGATGATATCGCTCAGCAAGTCGGCGCCTCAAGCTGGCATGGGCTATTTGTCACACCTAATCTAGCCTCTATTGCCACCACATCAATGCCTACGGAGATTGATATAGAGCGTGCGCTAGCGGCCCAAGAGAGCGGCGTAGAGTCCGCGCCTATCGAAATGCCGATATTCGAGCGTCAAGGCTGTCAGTTCTTATGGCAAAATAAAGACCTGCTCAATAACAGCCAACCATTTGCGAATTTTGATGCGTTTTTAATGACATTAAAAGCCAAAAAGCGCAAAACCATACGAGCGGAGCGTCGTAAAGTGGCTGAGCAAGGCATTAGCTGCCAGCGAAAAATCGGTGATGATATTAGCGATGCAGACTGGAAGGCATTTTATCACTGTTATGTGATGACCTATGCCGTGCGCGGACAGCAGCCTTATCTGACGCTCGACTTTTTTATGGCATTGGCAGCAAGTATGTCTGAAAATATTATGCTCGCGCAAGCACTTGATGCCGATGGTGAGATTATCGCCAGTAGCCTGTTCTTATATGACACACCTGATAGTAATAGCGACAACGACAGTGTTGATAGCGATGTTAATAACGATGTTGATAATAATGCAACCTTGTACGGTCGATACTGGGGTGCGCTTGGTGAGTATGATAGCTTGCACTTCGAGCTGTGCTATTATCAAGGCATTGAGTTCGCCATTGAGCAGGGGCTAGCGTCCTTTGATCCAGGTACGCAAGGCGAGCATAAATTGGTTCGCGGGTTTATCCCAACGACGACGCACTCGCTCCACCGCATTTATGATCCGCGTTTTGTCCCTGCGATTGGCGATTTTTGTGCCAGAGATCGGATGCATATGGCACAATATCGCCAGCAAGCCCATGAGGCACTACCATTTAACGCAGACAATATGCCAGCCTTTGATACGCTTCATTGATATACACCGTTAATTAATAATAGCCTTCAGGCATTTACTTTACACATTTCACGATTAGCCGTTAACTATGTCCAGTAACTCTCTTACTCCTACCACGTCTCTACCTCCTGCTGAACTAGTATCGTGGCTCAATGCCGAAGGGTCGCTCACAGCCATGCTAGAAGAGAAGGCGGGGCAGCCGTTACGAGTGGAGCGTAGCTTTGAGGGCTATCGGCTGTTGACGCTGCAACAAAAGCGACAATTGGGTCTACAAGGCTCAGCGCTAAATCGTCCACTGCTGGCGTGGATACGTGAAGTACTGTTATACGGCAATGACAAGCAGCCATGGGTCGGTGCGCAAAGCATCTTTCCGCTATCAAGCCTAAAAGGTAACGCGCGACGCTTGCAGCAGCTAAAAGGTATGCCCATCGGTTATGTATTATTTAAACGTCGCCGTACACTGCCAAACCAGCGATTTGTGCGACAAACAAGCGACGGCTGGCAACGGCAAACGCGCTATGACTGGTATGGCCGCTCATTACTTATCAGCGAAACCTTTTTGCCTGCGTTTTTGTCCAGTGGTACTTAAAAACATTTTATTTTTATATAAACACAAAAAGGATTAGGGTTAAGAATTTGCATTGAGTAAATCCTTTATTTAAATGGCTATTTATCTGTGTTATATCGCCATTTAATTTGCTCATCTTAAGGTGGGCTTTTTTGCGCTCATCGTACAAATTTTCATGTTACACTTACGCTTTCGTGATGATATCGATGCAAATGTATATCGATTTTATTGACGGATCGGTCAAGTTAATGGCAAGCCAATTGCCTGTGTTTATTCTTATTTCAATTTTTGCTAATAGACTCATTCACAATAGTGGTCATACCATAAAACAGCGTGCAGAGGTATCGATCGTACTTCAAGCGACGTTGACGCAGTGGTCGTTTGGTTGTGAGCAGGCTATCAGCTTCTTTCCAAAGAAATTTTTCAATGACAGTCACTACTTAGGACATTACTATGTTTAAAGATATTTCTATCAAAGAGTTTGATCCCGTACTTGCTGAAGCGATGGCCGCAGAAAGCGTTCGTCAAGAAAATCACATCGAGTTGATTGCCTCTGAAAACTACTGCTCACAAGCAGTGATGGAAGCGCAAGGCACTGATTTGACCAACAAATACGCTGAAGGCTATCCTGGTAAGCGTTATTACGGTGGCTGTGAGCATGTAGATGTCATTGAACAATTGGCCATTGACCGTGCAAAAGAGCTGTTTGGTGCTGAGTATGTCAACGTCCAGCCACATTCAGGCAGCCAAGCAAACTCTGCTGTATTTTTAGCATTGCTAGAAGCCAATGACACGGTACTGGGCATGAGTCTAGACGCAGGTGGTCACTTGACGCATGGCGCACACATTAACTTCTCAGGTCTGAACTACAATGCCGTACAGTATGGATTGGTCGATGGCACTGGTCTTATTGACTATGATCAAGTAGAAGCGCTAGCACGTGAGCACAAGCCAAAAATGATCATCGCGGGTTTCTCAGCCTATTCACAAGTGGTCGATTGGCAGCGTTTCCGTGACATCGCTGACGAAGTAGGCGCGTATTTACTAGTAGATATGGCGCACGTTGCTGGTCTTGTTGCGGGCGGCGTCTATCCAAGCCCAATACCTTTTGCAGATGTAGCTACCACCACCACGCACAAAACCCTACGTGGCCCGCGTTCAGGTATGATCTTGTCGCGTGATGAAAAGCTTGCCAAAAAGCTAAACTCTGCCGTATTCCCAGGCAACCAAGGTGGCCCGTTGATGCACGTCATCGCGGCAAAAGCGGTTTGCTTTAAAGAAGCGTTAGAAGACAACTTCAAAACCTATCAGCAGCAAGTCGTGAAAAACGCACAAGCGATGGCAAAAGTCATCCAAGAGCGTGGCTACGAAATCATCTCTGGTGGTACTGAAAACCATCTCATGCTGATCAGCCTAGTGAAGCAAGAAATGACCGGTAAAGAAGCCGACAAATGGCTTGGTGATGCACATATCACTGTGAACAAAAACGCTGTGCCAAACGATCCAAAATCACCGTTTGTCACCTCTGGTATTCGTATCGGTACACCAGCCATTACTACTCGCGGCTTCAACGAAGCGCAAGCAGCTGATTTGGCAGGTTGGATCTGTGACGTACTAGACAGCCGCGGTGATGAAGCAGTTGCAGCAGAAGTACGCGGTAAGGTAGAAGTAATCTGTAAAGAGCTACCAGTATACGAAAAAAACCAGTAAGTATTAACTGACTCTTTTTGAGAGTTGTATAATAAAAAACCGCTTAGTGATCTAACTGAGCGGTTTTTTGTTTGTTTTATTAAAACCATAAGGAGAACACGATGTCTATTTCTACATCTATGTCATTTTGTTTTTATAGTGTTCGTGAGGAAAATTTAGCAAGCATGCTCAATGGCGGTATTACACTGGATGAGCTAAGAGAAAATCGCGACAACCAGTATTTGGGTGTCAGAGAAGCATCTTTTGAACACTATACGGAAGAGTTGATTGAGCTGTTGGGAGAGGGACATTACGCCTTGTGCGATCTGTTATTTTTGGCAGACAACAGTACGCCTCTGCATGAGCAGCATGATGGACTATTATATGATGTGGCAGTCGTGCCGAAGGTTGCCGAAGCATTTGCTGCGACAGACTCAAAAAAATTGGTACATGATATCGGTCACCATGAAGCAGAGAGCCAAGAAGGTTTGAATACGTTTCTTGAGAATTTAAATCACGTTCACGAGTTATTTAAGTTTGCAGAAGAGAACAAGCTCAATGTGATTGGGTTTACACTCTAAAAATTAGAGGTTAGGGATTCAAAAGCGTTCAGCATCTGATAGCTGATACAGTGCTGTGCATGTCTGAATAGATACGCATGTGATAAAAAGCCGCTTAACACTGTTTAGGCGGTTTTTTGCGTTATGACTGTTAAATCATTTGAGTAGGTGTCTATGTCCCTTGCCTATATTCTAAGTGCTTTCTCTACACTCTAAGATAATAACGACATACTTTGATAGCTGTTATAAGGGTAACTGAGTTCGAATGTTAGCTTTAAAAGATGGTTTGACTTTTGACTAACGAAAGCTTATAAATGTTTTGTTTATTATTTGTTATTGTTATATAGTCAGTGTTAACAGTTTCTTACTAAGAAGAATACAAATTGTTAATAAACAATTGCTTGTTTAGTATTGGTTTTAATAAGATTATTTAAAAATTCACCAGTAAGTGGTTTTTATGACAAGGATGCTTATGAAAAAACAATCGTTAATCGCTATGGTGCTACTATTCAGCGCCACTCTCTCGCAAGCAGCTGAATCAGGTTTAGAAGCTGAGCAGTCAGCTCTAGCCGCATTTGGTGCAGGTCTCGACAGTTTTATGTCCAGTGCATTTGGATGGTTCGTCGATCTCATCTTCTTTTCAGTGCCACTCGGCGAAACAAGCTTTCCGCTTATTGCGGGCTGGTTATTAGTTGCAGCTCTCATATTTACGGCCTACTTTGGCCTTATTCAGTTTCGTCAAATAGGGTTGTCTCTGGATATTGTTAGAGGCAAATATACCGATCCTAATCCCGCTGTTAAAGAAGAAGGTGAGGTTAGCCACTTTCAGGCGTTAGCCACTGCTTTATCAGGTACGGTTGGTCTGGGTAATATTGCAGGTGTGGGTGCAGCACTCGCTATTGGTGGACCTGGTGCTACTTTTTGGATGATTGTTGTTGGTCTGTTCGGTATGGCTTCTAAGTTTGTAGAGTGTACGTTAGGTGTCAAATACCGTACGATACTACCCTCTGGTGTGGTCTCAGGTGGACCTATGTACTACCTAAGCCGCGGTATGGCTGAACGTGGTATGGGTGGATTAGGTAAGGTCTTAGCCGTTGGTTTTGCACTCATGTGTATATTGGCGGCTTTTGGCGCTGGTAACATGTTCCAGGGTAACCAAGCCTTTGCGGTCATGAGCTCTACTTTTAGCATTCCTGCTGATTACAGTTTATTCTTCGGTATTGGCTTAGCTGTTTTAGTCGGTTCAGTCATTCTTGGCGGTATGCCTCGCATCGCAACCGTTACTGAAAAAGTCGTGCCTTTTATGGCTTTGTTGTATATCACCATGAGTGTGATCGTACTGGTTGCCAACTTTAATCATATCGGCGCGGCATTTGGAGAGATCTTCACGGGTGCTTTCACGGGTGCTGGCGTAGCTGGTGGGTTTATTGGGGCGTTAATCCAAGGCTTGAAACGTGCGACCTTCTCTAACGAAGCAGGTATTGGTTCGGCCGCTATTGCCCACTCAGCGGTAAAAACAAATGAGCCTGCTACTGAAGGTCTAGTCGCTTTATTAGAGCCATTTATCGATACCGTTATCATTTGTACTATGACAGCGCTGGTTATTACGATATCTGGTGTGAATACCGTAGCAAACTTACAAACGCAAGCGCTCACTGGTGTGGATCTAACCCGTGCGGCCTTTATGGAAACAGCTCCAATCTTCCAGTACTTCTTAGCCGTCGCTGTGGTATTGTTCGCTTTTTCAACCATGATTTCATGGTCATACTACGGTCTAAAAGCTTGGACGTATCTTTTCGGTGAAGGTAAAGTTGGCGAAGTAATATATAAACTCATCTTTCTTATCTTCGTCATTATCGGTACCATCATACAGTTCAGCTTTGTTATCGACTTCTCAGATGCCGCCATCTTCGCGATGTCTATCTTTAACATCATTGGTTTGTACTTCTTAATGCCAGTGGTGAAAAAAGAAGTCAATTCCTTTATTGCTCGTGTGAAAAGTGGTGAAATTAAAAAGTATAAATAATGGGTTTGATTGAACACGCTGTTATAACACAAAAAAACCGCTTAGCATTGGCTAGGCGGTTTTTTGTTTTTCCATTGAATCAAGCTTTACCCTATGACAGCAGCAGCTTACATAAACGGCAACTTGGTAAATATTTGCAATACCGTCGCATTGACGATATCAACGAAGAATGCACCAACCATTGGCACGATTAAGAACGCTTTTGGCGAGGGTAGATAGCGATCAGTGACTGCTTGCATATTAGCAATCGCTGTTGGGGTCGCACCCATACCAAAACCGCAATGACCTGCTGACAGTACTGCCGCGTCATAGTCTTTACCCATGACTTTAAAGGTAATAAGGTAGACGTAGATAATCATGATGATGGTCTGTACGATCAATATGACCAATACAGGGCCTGCCAAATCCGTCAATTGCCATAGCTTCAATGACAGCAAGGCCATCGCCAAAAATAGACTCAAAGACGCATTACCAAGTACGTCAATCGAGCGATCAAACATCTCAAAATTAAACACCATCGTTAACACATTGCGAATGATGACGCCACCTGCCAGTGCCCAGACGAACGTCGGCAACTCGAACCATGTGCCCTCAGCTACGAGCGTCATTCCGTCAGCAAAAGCCAACGCCCCTGCAAATAGCGCCAACGTCTCGATAGTAGAGGATGCTGTGATAAAGCGCATGCTATCGGGTCTCTCAAAGATATCTTTATTGCTACCTGCAGTCTCCTCGTCATGTTTGGTGCTATATAGTGACTGAGCGCTGGCAACTTTTTCAATATCACTAGGATTTGGATCGGCTGGTGTCGGTTTTAGACCCAGTCGGTTAATCAAGCGCCGTGCCACAGGACCACCAACGATACCACCTGCGACCAAACCATAGGTCGCAACAGCGATACCAAGTGTCGTTGCACCGACCACACCGTAGTCTTGTTCTAAAGTAATACCCCAAGCACCTGCCGTACCATGACCACCCGTCAGCGCAATAGAGCCTGTCACAAGACCGAGCAGCGGATCAAGCCCCAGCGCACTTGCCATGGCCACGCCAACGACATCTTGTAAGACAATAAATACGGACACAACGATCGTAAAAACCAACAACGGTGTACCACCCGCTTTTAGGCGACTAAAATCAGCACTCAGACCGATAGAAGCAAAGAACATCAGCATGGTGGCGGTCTGCAATCCTTGATGAAAGTTGAAGCTATATCCCCAAACCATATTGAGAATATAGACAGCAACCGCTGCGACCAAACCACCAGCAACGGGTTCTGGAATGTTAAAGTCTTCTAAAAATTTAATCCTTTTGACCAAAAAACGCCCCAGTAGTAGCACCAAGGTCGCGAGTATCAGTGTGTAATAACCGTTTAAGGTAATCTCCATAGGTTAATCCTTTATATAAAATAAATTAACCTGAATTCGGGATAAATATGGCTTTATCTCGAATTCAGGTTTCTATGATGACGAATGATTATCGGTGACTAATTTTTTAACAACGAAACTAGACTTCATCCTCAGATGGCACAATAACCCACAGTTGTGGTTTGCCAAAATCTCTATAAGCATCCTCAATGATGCTTTTAAAGACATTGAAGTCTTCGGTGTTTATCCTTTTTACCACCGTCAAATCAAGCGTTAGATGCACCACCTCGCTATCTGTCAAGCAGTCCCATGCGCTGTCCCAGTTGTGCGAAAAGTAACTGGGAAAATCACAGGCGTGAGCCAGACTCGTCAGTAGCGTGGTTTTATCGAGGGTGTCACCCACGGGTATGGTAACAGCCGTAGGAGGAATATCCGCCACTAGTGCTGTACCGTTTTGGTTAATGTGGTCTTGATTAACATAGTGGATGGCTTGGCTCACATTCTTCTGATTCATAGCTTGTTGATCCATGGCTTCTTGAGCTATAGCTTCTTGATTCATATTTGCTTGTTCCATGTTAGGGCACTTGCAGTCTTTGAAAACTATCATAATGATCGACGGTTAAGTAATAGACGGTGGGCGGATAACCGCCTGTGACGATACGACGCGCGCCGCGATGGGAGATACCAGGGGTGGGTACTGTGTATTCGCGGTAGTAGCCTTGCGATTGTGCTGGCAGTCTACCTTCACGGTTGTAAAACGTCGTGCCGTCCTTGTTGGGATAAGGATATGGCCCACCTTGTTGAATCAGCGCAATCGTTTTATCGATCTGTGCATCGCCCGTAATGCTAGTGGTCGCTGTGTCAGTCGTGGCGACTTGACTGGTATTGTCAGACGTATACTGAGATAACGTCGAGCTAAAATCGCCAAAGAAATAGATAGTGACAGCAATAATGGCGATGAGGCTAAATAGGGTAGAACCTAGGCTTCTTTTATTTGAAGTATTAGTTTGACGGCTGCGGTTTGAGTTGCGACTACTGTGGTGAGTATTTCGTTTGGCATTATTAGGTACATATTTAGAGGTATCTGACGCAGTGTCTTGTTCAAGGCTTAATGAAGATGAGGTGACTTCGGTGGCGCGTAATTGGTTTTTGTCATTGCGTTTGCTATTGAAATAAACGCTTTGTCCAACACTAATAGGCTGAGACAATCGCACTTTACTCACGTGAAAAAACACATCCTCATCTTGATCATCGACATCGATAAAGCCATAGCCTTTTTCTTGATTCCAGTGTTTGATCTTGCCACTTTGCATGATTGCATCGCTCCTTATTATGTAGACGTATGTGATTAGCATACTTGTTATTCAAATGCCTATGATTAAAATATCTATTATCCAAATGAAAAAACGCCAGCAAAATTGCTGACGTTCCTGATTAATCATTTCGATAGTCGATACGTACCAAATTAAGCACGAGTTTCGCCATGACCATAGACGATCCATTTTTGTGAGGTCAGACCTTCGAGTCCGACAGGGCCGCGCGCATGAATTTTGTCCGTTGAAATACCAATCTCAGCGCCAAGTCCGTATTCAAAGCCATCAGCAAAACGGCTAGAGGCATTAATCATCACGCTCGCTGAGTCCACTTCGCGGATGAAGCGCTGTGACTTGGTATAGTTATCCGTAATGATGACGTCAGTATGATGGCTGCCGTGGGTATTGATATGTTCAATCGCTTCATCGATACCGTCGACGACTTTTACCGCAAGGATAGGTGCTAAGTATTCAGTATCCCAGTCTTCGTCAGTCGCGGCAGATAAATGACCGTTTAGGGTAATCACATCGGCTAAGATGCTTTGGGCGTTATCGTCCACACGTAGCTGCATCGCGTCATCGGCTTCAATGATGGCGGTGGCAATCTTGGGCAGCAAGTCTTTGGCGATAGGCGCATCGACCAGTAGCGTCTCCATCGTATTACAAGTACCGTAGCGATGCGTTTTGGCATTGACACTGACTTTGATCGCAATCTCAGGATCTGCATCGCTATCGATAAAGGTATGACAGTTGCCATCTAGATGCTTAATCACAGGGACCTTGGCATCGTTACTGATACGTGCAATCAGACCTTTACCGCCACGTGGCACGATAACATCAACATATTCAGTCATGGTGATCAGCTCACCAACGGCGGCGCGATCGGTCGTTTGTAGTACCTGCACGCTATGCTCAGAGAGATCCGTCTGACTTAGGCCTTTTATGATGCATTTGGCAATGGCTTGATTGGACTCAAACGCTTCAGAACCACCGCGTAAAATAATGGCATTACCTGATTTGAGTGCTAGCGAAGCAGCTTCTAATGTTACGTTAGGACGCGATTCATAAATCATACCAACGACGCCCAGTGGGACACGCATTTTACCCAAATGAATACCCGATGGCTGATAAGTCATATCAGTCACTTCACCGATTGGGTCAGGGAGGCCAGCCACGTCTTTAAGACCTTGGAGCATCCCGTTAAATCGTGCGTCGTTTAACTCCAAGCGATCAAGGAGCGCGCTATCGAGGTCATTTTTGTGACCGTTGTCCATATCGATTTTATTGGCTGCCAAAATGTCTTGTTTGGCATTGACTAGCTCATCATGAATGGCCATGAGTGCTGAGTTTTTGTCGCCTGTATTGGCAGCAGCGAGTGCGCGTGACGCCGCTCTGGCTTGCTTGCCAACAGACTGCATGTAGGTAGTAATATCTGTCGTATTTGCTTGACTCATCAATTATTCTCCTTATGTGGTATTAGTGTTATACAAATAAAAGCGCCTAAAAAGGCGAAAATTTAGCAAAAAAAGAGGTTTTGAATGCCTATTTAAATAGCGATAGGTCATTATGCTATTTAACATAGAGGAGATTGCGGCGATAGTAAAGATGATTTTGTGAACAGAATCTGCTTTACAAAACGCTGATGAAGCTTTATCTCATACAGTCTCATAGATTTTACCCTAAGTTTATTGATGGCTATCTGTTATCAATCGCACACTCTATCTTTACGTGTCTTTAACAGAACTGTGCTGTAAATACTAAGGTAGCCGTAGCACATCATCAGTATAGTAGGCATTAACAAAACAGCGTTGTCAGTAGATAATGCTGCATCACGAAATAATAAGTAATGGAGAGTGAAGATGGCTACTAAAAGCAATATGTACAAAAACTGGATGACGGTTGGGCTGGTTGCAGGCGTGCTTGCGCTCAGTGCGTGTAGTAAAGACGAGACACCGATGGAAACGCAAGCGGACACGACAGCCGATGCCCAAACCAGCGTTGAAGAGAATGCAACCGCGACTGCAAGCAGCTCTGACGATATCGCCGTTGCTAGCGCCGATGACGGCATGGCTGTCAGTACAGGGAATGATGTGGCAGTGGCGACAGCAGATGATGCAGAAGTGCTGGATGGTACGGAAGATTCAGAGCATGTCTCAACGTACTAAGTTTTATGGCGCGCTAAACGCTATGATAGTGCGTTGGTTGATATAGCATTATCAGATAAAACAACGTCCGGTACGCGAAAGTGATAAAATAAAGCCCAGAGCGATAAATGCAGTCTGGGCTTTTTTGGGTCAGCTGTTTGTAGCGACGCTATTATTGATGAGTAGCGACTAGTATCGACTAACTGACTGGTTAAACACAAGATTTGCCTTTTTGCTGTGGAATAAGAGACAATATGGCATTTTTTCTTTGCCTACTCAGGCATAGCATTATCACGATAATGCTATAGATGCTGATACTATATAGCTCTTATTTATAATATATAGCTCTTATTTATTTTTATTCGTGTTTTCACTCATATTTATTGGAAGTCTGCTGAACCATGCTTGATACTGCAAAAAACCCGACTCGGCCTATCGCCTTAGACTTACAAGACATCCATAAAAGCTATGGCTCATTAGAAGTACTCAAAGGGGTATCTCTCACTGCCTATGACGGTGATGTTATCTCTATTTTGGGCTCATCGGGCTCAGGTAAATCGACATTGCTGCGCTGCATTAATTTGCTTGAAAACCCAAATCAAGGTCGTATCTTGATCGGCAATGAAGAGCTCATGCTAAAACCTGCCAAGTCAGGGGAGTTGCAAGCAGCAGATGTTAAGCAGCTAGAGAGCTTGCGCGCTCGCGTCGGGTTCGTCTTCCAAAACTTTAACTTGTGGCCGCATAAGACGATTTTACAAAATATCATTGAAGGGCCAACGCAGGTTCTCAAGATCAAAAAAGCCCAAGCGATTAGCGATGCCGAAAAACTGCTAGACAAAGTAGGGCTACTCGATAAAAAAGACGCTTATCCAGCGAACCTGTCTGGCGGTCAGCGTCAGCGCGTGGCCATCGCTCGCGCACTTGCCATGCAGCCGCAAGTGCTTTTGTTTGATGAGCCAACCTCGGCGCTAGACCCTGAGTTGGTCAACGAAGTACTGGCTGTGATGCGAGAGCTGGCGGAAGAAGGGCGTACCATGCTTATCGTTACTCATGAAATGCGCTTTGCCCGTGAAGTATCAAGCAAAGTGGTCTTCTTGCACCAAGGGGTGGTTGAAGAAATTGGCACACCTGAGCAAGTCTTTGACAATCCCACCTCTGAGCGCGTCAAAGATTTTATGGCCTCGCACCGTCCGCACTAATCCTGTTCAAACCAGAAATAAGATGGTGGTAGAGCGCTACCGGCTCTACCGCCATTGAATCCCATCAAATATAAAAATCACTATACCGTAACTATTGTTTATCCTTTATTACTCGATAGTCACTGCAAGTATGCAAAACGTTTGTTTTTGATTTTTTACTCAGGTATTATCAAAAGGTTTATAGTCGGTCGATTTTAACGGCTGTCCATTATTCTGCTATCTATATTGCTTGTCTGTCAGGGACGTCAGAGAACAAAGTATCAGAACCCGAAGTCAAAAAATCCTGTCAAAAATTTATGTCAACACCCATCAGAATTTAAGGAACGTATGATGTCGAATTCTCGCCTACTATGGTCATCAATGACCGTCACTGCAGCATTGATGCTGAGTGCTTGTAGTCAACCTGCCAATGAAACTACTGATGCCAACGCTGACGCACCTGCCGCAGAAACGACTGGCAAAACCATCCGCATTGCAACCGAAGGTGCTTACCCTCCGTTTAACTATACCAATGCTGATGGTAGCTTGGCTGGTTTTGACATCGATGTTGCCAATGCTTTGTGTGACCAGATGCAAGCCAAGTGTGAAATCGTTGCTCAGGATTGGGACGGTATTATCCCAGGTCTATTGGCACAAAAATATGATGCCGTTATCGCAGGTATGTCTATCACGGCTGAGCGTCAAGAAAAAGTGGATTTCAGCGAACCGTATTTTGCCAATACGATGGTATGGCTCACCAACACTGATGGCAGCTTTGATCCAATGGCGATCCAAAACGTCACGCTTGGTGGACAGCGTTCTACCACGCCAGGCGCTTATCTACAAGATAACTACGAAGGCAAAGATGGCAATACCGTTCAGCTATATGACAACTATGACAATGCCTACTTGGATCTGAAGTCTGGTCGTAGCGATGCAGTATTGGCCGAAAAAGTCTCTGCCAAATCATGGCTCGCTGACAATAAAGAAGGTTTCGGTATCGTTGGTGATGAGATTGATAACGATGACAATATTGCTATTGCCGTGCGTAAAGGGGATGGACTCAAAGCGGAGTTTGATAAAGCATTGAGCGAAATCCGTAGCAACGGTGAGCTTGCCCGTCTTGAGCAGCAAAACTTTGGTCAATAATGACTCACTGAAGATTTAGGCTTAACAAAAGCGAGGCTTATCAATATCAAGTAAGCATCGCGCTGTTAAGCCTAAATCAGTAAGTAGTGGTTAACGATATGGCTGGTAAATACATTAAGGAATAATAGGTATGACAATTTCAATGACATCACTAATGACCTCATCAATGAACAAAAAAGCCTTGTGGCTGGCACCGCTCAGCGCAGCGATGCTAATGCTGGCAGGTTGTAATAATAGCTCAGCACCCGCAGAGAATGCTGAAGCTGATACCGCGACTGAAGCACCTATGAATATCAAAATCGCGACAGAATCAAGCTATAAGCCATTTAGTTACACCGATGCTGATGGCAAACTGATCGGCTATGAGATTGAGTTGGTTGACGCATTATGTGCACAAATGAAAGCAGAATGTGAAGTCATCTCTCAAGATTGGGATGGTCTAATTCCGGGGCTGAATGCACAGAAATTTGATGCTGCCATCGCTGGTATGTCTATCACCCCTGAACGTAAAGAAGTGGTCGATTTCAGTGACCCTTACTTCCATAGTGGTATCATCCTCATTGGTAAAAAAGGCGATGATCTGAGTGTCGATTCGCTAAAAGGTCAGCCAATCGCTTCACAGCGCTCTACCGTAGCCTCACAATATCTACAGGACGAGCACGCGGATGCTGATATCAAGCTATATGACACTCAAGACAATGCCTATTTAGATCTAACCTCAGGTCGTGTGCGCGGTATGATGTCTGATAAAGTCACTGGCACTGATTGGCTAAAAACAGAAGCGGGTAGCGGCTACGAGATCAAAGGTCAAGAAATCAGCAGCGACGACGATGCAATGGGTATTGCATTCCGTAAAGGCGATCCATTGGTTGCCAAATTCAATGCGGCATTGGCTGAGCTAAAAGACAACGGCACTTATGATCAAATCACAGGCAGTTACTTTGGTACCAGCTCGACCGCTGCGGCACAAAAAGCAGTCGTGACTGATGGTGTTGATGAAGTCATAGTCGTTGAAGAAGACGCACCAGCTGAAGCAGCAACGAACTAAGACGATGTCTTCTGCATAGACCGTTATTCAAAAGTGTTGTTTACCCAAGAAAACCCAAGGATGATCATGAGCAATCACTGTGTTCCAGCCTGTGCTACGACTGGCAAATCTATTATTAGCGCTATGACGTGCAGCCGTCTATCTGTGCCATTGCTCGCACTGGCGACTATTTTTACCGTCGCTGGCTGTAGCAATAGCCAAGAGGATGCGGCCGATACCAATTCTGACGCGACTGAGGCAACAGCAGCAAAGAATGACGTACTGCGTATCGGTACGGAAGGGGCGTATGCTCCTTTTAACTATACCAATGCGGATGGGACACTGGGTGGTTTTGACGTTGAGATAGCCAATGCCATCTGTGCCGATATGCAGGTGACTTGTGAGATTATGGCGCAAGATTGGGACGGTATTATTCCTGGTCTAAAAGCCGGTAAGTATGATGCAATCGTGGCAGCGATGTCTGTTACTCCAGAGCGTGCAGAGCAGGTTAGCTTCACTGATCCATACTTTAGCAATACCTTGGTTTTTTTGGCCAAAAAAGACAGCAGTTTTGACCCTAGTAACCAAAGCGATATCGACGCTCATTCGATTGCCGCGCAGCGTTCGACCATCTCATCACAGTGGTTCGAAGACAAGTATCCAAAAGCCGACATGAAGCTTTATGATACGTTGAGCAATGCGTTTTTGGATCTAGGATCAAACCGCGTCGATGCAATGATCTCTGATAAGTTGCCTGCGATAGAGTGGCTGAGCTCTCCTGCTGGTAGCAAATATGCACTCAAAGGTGAAGAGGTTGATATCAATGATAACTTTGCGATAGCAGTACGCCCAGGCGATCCGCTACAAGCAAAGATCAATCAATCTTTAGCCAATATTAAAGCCAATGGTACTTACGATAAAATCAATCAAAAGTACTTTGCGGTGCCATCATCTGCAACGAGTACAGTTGATGAGGACGCAAATACAGGCGAAGAGACAGATGCAGATATTAGCGAGCAACCAGCGACGGAAAACGCTAGTTAATAGCTAACAGTAGTTAAAGATAGCAGTCAAAAAATATTGTTTTGATTAATAAAAGGATATTACCATCATGGTGATGTCCTTTTTTATTATTCCATAAACGTATCGTATGGTCATGGCATAGTCATCGTTATTCACCATTCGCTTTACTCAAATTTAGTCAGTTCGTTTCAAGCGTATTTGCCCAAGTGTCTGTTTAAGTACGGTTTAGACACAGCTTTTACGCGTCAGGATTAACATCACGGCGAGCGAATATGATAAAATCAGCGCTCATTTCTACTGTGTCAATTATCGCAGCGCCAACCGTATTCCTTTGACGTCATTTTTTGGCGCCGACCATCCTTATTGATTTGGTATAAAATACGGTATATAGCCGCGTTCAGCTATTGATGCTGATTCTTTTAACTCATATTTTGCAAATTGCTAATATAAAGAGACTGAGTGGATAATCGTGTTTGACTTACAAGGATTTGGTGCGCTTTTATTAAGCGGCGCTACCGTCACTATACAGCTTGCCATGACCAGTTTAATTATTGGTCTGGCCTTAGGCTTGCTTGGCGCAACCGCAAAGATGTCCAATATCTGGTTGCTGCGTAAGCTTGCGACTGTCTATACTGCGACGATGCGCGGTATTCCTGAGCTGCTATTGGTGCTATTCATTTATTATGGCGGCTCTATCTTATTGATGAGCATCCTCAAAAAGTTCGGCTACAACGACTATGTCGAGATTAGCGCTTTTTGGGGCGGTGTCATGGCGCTGTCTATCGCTTTTGGGGCGTATGCGACTGAGATTTTTCGCATGTCGATTCAAGAGATTCCGATAGGGCAACGAGAAGCGTCGCAAGCGATTGGTATGCGTCCTTTTCAGACCTTTTATCGCATAACCTTGCCGCAAGTATGGCAGATTGCACTACCTGGTCTGGGTAATTTGTTTTTGGTATTGCTCAAAGATACCGCGCTGGTGTCGGTCGTGGGTCTCAAGGACATCATGTATCAGTCGTCGCGTGCGGCGCAGTCAACACAGCAGCCGTTTACCTTTTATATGGCAGCCGCGATTATTTATTTGGGTCTGACCATGTTGATTACTGGCTTTATGATGTGGCTTGAATGGCGTGCTAATCCAGCGGCACGCTATGCCAAAAAGATAAGCCGTCAGTCGACTCACCGTCAATCGACCATAGGATAGAGGAGAGAGACTATGGATTGGAATTGGCAGGTCATTTTTGACCATATCCCTGACTTACTAGGCGGCGCGGTATTGACCGTACAGCTGGTGGTCATCTCATGTGTTATTGGGTTGTTTTTTGGTTTGATCTTAGCGCTATTACGGCTGTCTAAGAATTGGTTGGTACAGATACTCCCGTTTCTCTATATCTTCTTTTTTCGCGGTACGCCGCTGCTGGTGCAGATATTCCTGATTTACTACGGTTTGGGTCAGTTTGAAGCGGTACGTGATTCATTCTTATGGGAGCCTGTGCTCAGTCAAGCATACTGGTGCGCCATTATCGCCTTTACGCTTAATACCAGTGCATATTTGGCAGAGATTATACGCGGTGCGATTCAAAACATCCCAATCGGTGAGCTTGAGGCGGCTGATGCGCTTGGTATGTCAAAATGGCAGAAGCTAACACGCGTGACCTTGCCGCGTGCGTTTGGTATTGTGATACCCGCCTACAGCAACGAAGTGATCTTTATGCTAAAGGGCAGTGCGCTCGCATCCACCATTGCATTGATGGATATCACTGGTGTTGCTCGTACGATTAGTGCGCGTACCTATACCTTGATGGAGCTGTTCTTTGCTGCTGGTATTGTTTATCTATTGCTGTCATGGGTTATCTTATTTAGCTTTAGAATGTTTGAAAGACGCATGAACCGACATGCCAGCTATGTGCCACCAGATGTCGTGACCAATACGATTCCGTAGTGAGTTGCTAGTCATGAATGGTCGTCAAGATGACAATAAAGGTGACAGTAGACAATATAGTAGGGATTGCTGAAAAATATTTATCATTTATAGGGAGAGTCTAGTATGAGCCAATCGCCACATGTGTCATTAGCAAATGCCATTGCCGCTGGTGTCAATGAAGAACAGAGCATTGATAATCACAATGAGCGCTTACGTGCTTCTATCGGTAAAGTTGTCTGTGTGGGTCGTAACTATGCGGCGCATGCTGAAGAGCTTGGCAATGAAGTGCCATCGTCGCCCATACTGTTTATGAAACCAGCGTCTTCAGTGGTCTCTATTCGTAGTGATGTGGTGCGCCCCAATCCAGAGGTATTTGGTGAGACGCATTACGAGGCTGAGCTATGTATTCAGCTATCAGCTGACCTGTCGATGGCAACGATTGAAGAGGCGCAGCAGGCGATTGGCGGGGTGACGTTGGGGCTGGATTTGACCTTGCGTGATTTGCAGAGCACCCTTAAAGAAAAAGGTCATCCATGGGAGCGTGCTAAGTGTTTTGATGGGGCATGCGTACTTGCTGATTGGATCGACCCGCAAGCGTTTGGCAATCTTCAGAACGTACATTATCAGCTCACCATCAATGATAAGCTGGCGCAAGACGGCGATAGTGCTTTGATGTTGTTCCCTGTCTATGAGCTGCTGGTCAACATCAGCCATGCTTTTAGCTTACAGGCAGGTGATGTGATCATGACTGGCACACCAAGCGGTGTGGGTGTACTACAAGCAGGCGATAAGCTTAAACTAACATTGGGTGCTCATGAATGGGTAACACAAGTGCAGTAAGATTGCTAAATGAACCAGTACTAGTCGTCATAAATATCAAAAAGCCCTGAGCTGTTGCTTGGGGCTTTTATTTTTTAGATTTTGTATGTTTTTTCAAAATTTTTTAATCTTTACATCTCTCAATAATTGTTTGTACAGTTATTTGTCATGAGTTTGTCATCTATCGTTCAGCGTGCTGTCATAAAGAGTCAGTAGACTTAAGCGGAATTCGTATTTTTGTGGTTGTAATGTGACGCCGCGACCCACTCTCCGCCAATCTAGCCCAATAGCAAGGTGACTGATAATGACATTATTGAATAAAGAACTAGAGCTCGCTCACGAAATCGTTGAAGATTCAAATCCTACTAATAATACTGATTTTCAGACGGTTATCAATCGCCGTTTGAATCGCCGTAGTATTCTAAAAGGTGGTACAGGGTTGACGGCAGCAGCGTTTTTTGGCGCGCTACCTTTGATTGGTTGTAGTGATGATGATGACAATATCAGCAGTCCTATCGTCGAAAATGGCGATGCTGCTGCTATTCCGGCGCAGGGTGATTTGAAGCGTCCTGAAACCTTAAAATTTAAGGCCGTAGCGCACTCGACTGCTGAGACGATGACGGTGGCAGAAGGTTACAAGGCAGAGATGATATTGCCGCTTGGTACACCGCTGATGCCTGGCCTTGCAGATTGGAAGGACAATCGTGAAAATTCAGCCGAGTCGTTTGAATGGCGCATGGGTGACAACCACGATGGCATGTGGTTCTTTGGCAAAAAAGGTAATGCGTACGATGCCAAAGCCTCAGAGAATGGCCTACTGGTTATGAACCACGAATACGTGAATAGTGAGGAGCTAAGCCCGTTTGGGTATTATGTCATCGAAGATAAAGATGCTGCGCCTTTATTTCAACGCCGCCGCCTGGCCAGCGATATACGCCGTGAAGTCAACTGCCATGGCGTGGCAGTGGTTGAGATGAAGCGCCGCGCAAATGGCATGGGCTATGAGATGGTGCCAAACTCCAAATACAATCGACGTATCACTAGTAGTACGACCGCACAGTTAGCAGGCCCTGTGGCAGGCTCTGATTTGGTCAAAACCAAGTTTGACCCAACGGGTTTTCAGACGCGCGGCATTAATAATAACTGCGGTGCAGGCTTGTCACCTTGGGGTACCTACCTGACCACAGAAGAGAACTTCTTGGGTGTGTTTGCGCGCGGACAAGATGCCAGTCAGTTAAGCGCCAGTGATAATTATGGTCGCGAGCGTTACGGCGCACCAGAGAACTCTCCAGGCTCTAGATATCTATGGCACACGCCTGACGCCAAAGATGCCATCATCACAGACGAGTTTTCACGTTGGGATATGACCGCTGTTGGTGCTAGTGCTGCTGCTGATTATCGTAATGGCTTCAATACCTTTGGCTATATCACTGAGATTGACCCGTTTGACCAAAACTCTACGCCGCAAAAACGTACCGCCATGGGTCGATTTGCCCATGAAAACTGTGCCTATGCACCCGTTAAGCAAGGCAAACCTGTGGTATTTTATATGGGTGATGACGCCCGAGGTGAGTATATTTATAAGTTCGTATCCAAAGCAATGTGGTCAAATGCGGATATCGGTGGCGGGCTAAAAGCTGGTGACAAATACCTGAATGATGGCACGCTATATGTTGCCATATTTAATGAAGATGGCAGCGGTGAGTGGAAAGCACTTGTTCAAGGTCAGAATGGACTAGATGCGTTCAATAGTGCGTTACCATTTAATAGCCAAGATGAAGTGTTGGTTTATGCTCGCGCTGCTGGCGATGCCGCTGGCGCCACCAAGATGGATCGACCAGAATGGGTATCGGTCAGTCCTATGACGGGCGATGTCTATGTGACATTGACCAACAACTCCAATCGCGGCGTCAAAGAGAGTCAACCGCTATCTGCTGCCAACCCGCGCAGCTACAATGTCAATGGCAAACCAAGTGGTAATGACAACGGTCATATCATTCGCTGGGCAGAGACGGGCGGCGATCATGCCGCAACCAGTTTTGAGTGGGATATCTATCTGTTTGGTGCACCAAGTAACTTGTCCGCAGAGAATTTATCGCAGTTAAGCGCTAGTAATGATTTGTCTTCTCCGGATGGTTTGTATTTTGATCCACGTGGTGTGTTATGGATTCAGACGGATGACGGTGCGTATACCGATACTACTAGCTGTATGCTGCTTGCGGCATTACCGGGCAAAGTCAGCGATGGTACGACCATCACGACGTCAGCAGGACAGCAAACGCGCATTGGTATGCCTGCTAGTAACGACAATATTAAACGCTTCTTTGTCGGCCCTGAAGGCTGCGAAGTGACCGGTATTACCATGACACCAGACTTCAAAACACTGTTTATCAACATTCAGCATCCAGGTAATACATGGGGTGCGGTCGCTGACGGTAGTACTCCGCGCTCAGCAACGGTCATGATTACCAAAGAAGACGGCGATGTCATCTTGGCGGAATCATTTGAGTCAGCAGCCAGCACGGTATAGCTCAGTAAGCGCTAGATGACGAATCAGTAGAAAGTAAAAATAGTAGAAATGAGTATTCACTAAATAAAAATCCCAAGTTTCGGCTTGGGATTTTTTTCTTTTGATGCATATATTAGTTAATGCTTTAACAATAATAAAGATACCGTTCATCATCCATACATCTCTTTTGGTCACAAACAAACGCTAAAACTAAATCATTCACTTCTATTTGCGACTGTTAAAGGATAGTATAGAAAAACTCCCTTTTCGCTAAACGTGCCAATACTATGAGCAGTCAAAATTTGTTTTATAACAACCGTGTTAGTGACAGTAGCGCTCAGAATGATAGCAGTTATACGCGTAATCGCCATGAGCTTGATGCGCATTTTGTCTCAGCTGATAGCGTACCACGGCATGGTGATTTGTATGAGCAGATAGACCAACTCGAAGCCATCGATATGGATGAGCTGGTCAAATTATTGGCAGACATAGAAGACAGTGAGGAAACGATAAAACCCCCTGTCTCTTTGGCGGACTTTTTTGAAGGGTTGGCGCAGCTTGCGACCATGGGAGTGGTTGAGGTGACTGAGATTGTGGAGTCCATCCACCGTGAAGTCATCTTGCGTCCCTTGGGCCGGTTCAATGATAAGCATCTCAATAAATGGCAGCGCGGTTTCACTGGGCGCATCTATGGCACGATACGCCATATCATGCTGATGGTCGGTAACAATCTGGCCTCTGTACTACGAATATACAAAAACTTCATCGTGCAAAAAACGGCTCAGCCACTACCTGATTCACTAAAAAAGCTGGTCAATGTCATCAATGGTGTTATGGGTGATCATCTGGTCAACAATCAAAATGCGCTCGCAATTCCGATGATGTTATACACTAAAGATGGTAAACCCCAAAGTGAGCAGCTATCAGGGCGGATTGCTATTTTGTGCCATGGCTTGTGCATGAGTCACTTAAGCTGGCAGTCACAAGAAGGCAATGATCTGGGCGAGGCGATTCATATCAGCCAGCCTGACACCACCGTTCTGTACTTAGATTACAATACAGGTCGACGTATTTCTCACAGCGGTCGTAAATTCTCTCAGCTGCTACAGGACTTGGTCGATAATAACCCAAATATTACTCAGATAGACTTGGTTGGTCATAGTATGGGCGGCTTGGTCGCGCGTAGTGCGCTGTTTTATGGTGAGCAAGAGCGCCTAGATTGGATAAAGCGCGTGGGCAATCTCATCACCCTAGGTTCACCGCATCATGGAGCGGTGCTCGAGCGTATCGGTAATTACGTGCAAGACATCATCGCCAAGCTGCCATTTGCAGGCTCGCTTGCCAAACTTGGTGATATGCGCAGTGCGGGTATTATTGATCTGCGTCATGGCAGTATTCGTGATGCTGATTGGAAAGCCTTAGAGGGACGCAGTGTATTACCACAAGACTTCCGTCATCCTGCGCGCTTGCCAATTGGTATCAAAACGTACTTTGTCGCCAGTGCTTTGCTCGAGACGCATTACGAATCCAAAATGACGGATTTGCTAGGGGACAGTTTGGTATCGGTCGCATCAGCGCTAGGTGAAGATGATGCCGAGCATGCGTTGTTTGTGCCAGATGGTCATAAAGCAGTGTTTTATGGCGTCAATCACATGAATTTAATCCATAGCAGGCGAGTGCGCGAGCAAGTCGTTGAATGGCTGCTCGATAATGGTCGAATCGACTATGCTAGACGTCCGCGCATACACTCTTACCCTAGAAGTTTGTCTGTGGCGGTGTAGAGAACAGTGGGTATCATTTTGAATTATCTGCGTTATGTGTACTGCGCAATGACGTTTTTATCATTTCAGAAAGTGCTACTGAGAAATTTGTCTTTGCTATTAGGCGGCGCACTCATAGTTACTAGCTGTGCCAAGCCGAATGTACACGACCCTAATGCTCAAATTGAAGTAAATGTAGAGGGTGACAAATATGTCATTCCTTTAAACCATATTGTCAGACCAGACACAGGGAGTTATGCCAGTTTTGAGACGGATATGGGTCATGGTTATTTCTTTTGGCCAAGTGGTCGAGGCCTAAACAACAATGACAAAGATCCAAACATTTTGGAACATGACGACGATATCATAAAATTTAACTGGACAGCGATAGGTTCAGGAATTGTAGGCAACGATATGCCTACGAGAGTTAAAATTATAAAGGAGTCAAATCATAGAGATATTACTCAGGATAAATTCAATTTAGAAGCCTATGCCGATAGTAGTAATGATTCAACCTTATATTATACAGGATATGTTTATCCAAATTCGCTGGCCACTTTTCGATGTTGGATAGCGGAAAATGAAGATCAGAACAGTCTTTGTCAAATGGAGTACCTACATCCTATTTATAACAATAATATCCTGATTCACTTTGACGCAAAAAACCTTTCAAACTGGCAGGCAATCAATACAATGGCGATTGATTATATGAAAAAATGGCATCAAGATTGAAGATCGTTCAATGTCAAAGTAGTGATTTGTTTTTCAAAATTGCAAATAAAAAAACCCTCAAGTATGACACTTGAGGGTTTTTTTATGAGGGTTGATGCTTAGTGATAAAAAACTAATCAGTAAATACCGCTGCTACATCATCTTTGTTGAATTTATAGACTTCCCCGCAGAACCCGCAGTCCATCTCAAACGTACCGCCTTGTTCTTCGACGATGTCTAACGCTTCTGCTTCACCGATTTGCTCAATTGCCATCTCACACTTCTCGCGTGAGCACGTGCAACCAAATGATAGAGGCGCAGGCTCAGGGGCGACGATGTTTTCTTCATGATACAAGCGATACAGAATCTCGTTGGCATCTAGCGTCGTCAGCTCTTCTGCCTTAACCGTACGCGTCAACACGCTTAGACGTGTCCATAAATCATCATCGATACCCGCATCTTCGTTCTGCTCAACTTCAGACGTTTCTTCAGCAGTACGCGGTAGCATTTGTACCAGGATACCACCCGCTTGCAGGCCGTCAGATGCCAAATTAATCAACGTCGGAATCTGCGCTGATTGCTTTTGATAATGTGCTAAGCAGTCTGCCAAGTTGTCATGGCTACGCTCAACGATGCCTTGGTATGGCTCACCGCCGTCAGGCTGAATATTGATAAACAACACCCCTTGTCCCATAGCACCCAGCTCAGCAAAGGCTTCTTTGGCATAAACCATATTGTCCCACGCATGTACTTGCTCATCCGTCTCACCTTTCCAGCTAGCAAGTGCACGAATGATACCATCTTGGTCACATTCTGCCATCGCCCAGTTTAGTAAGCTGTCACTGTCTGATGATTGCAACTGAATAGACAGGCGACCGTTGATTTTGACCGTACTGATCAGCAAACTCGCGGCCGTCAGCATCTCACCCAATAAACGTTTAATGGCTTCGGGATAGGGCTTTTGGGCAATTGTACTGGCGTAGCTGCGTGATAGGCGTACCACATCACCGCGCACAGGCGAATCTTCAACAAAAAAACGTTGGCGTATGTCGTTGTTGCTATGAGTGCCAGCAGTTTGGCTGTCCATATTCGGGACTTGAGTATCTTGTGTCATAAGTCATTTGTAGTATTAAGAAGTTGTTAGCTTTATGGGGACTATGGCCGATTTATCAATCGTAGCAACCACAATATTATGATCACAATGTTTTCTTGATTACATGTACCAATGAGGGACAAATCTAGATATGAATAAGTCAGCTATCTGTCCATTTCTATAGTGATGCAGTAATTGGGTACCAGCGGTTTTTGGGTAAAAAATAAATATATTCCAAAATATCATTTCCTTTAAAAAAAATTTACCATCTAACACAAATTTGTTGTACAGTAACATTGAGTTGCATTGTGACAAACAACAGCAACAACCGTACGGATGCGGAGCAATGAGGTCGGTCAATCAGACTCGTGTCTTCAAAGCACTCATTCAATCTTGTGATAAAAGCTTGTGATAAAAGGATGTATTCCATGACCCACTTATTTTCTAAACCGTTGACTTTGGCGGCCTTTATGGCATTGGGCTCAGTTGGCTGTAACAACAGTAGCCAGACCACAGCCGAAGCGCCAGCTGCAGATGATGCCACCACGACAGAAGCTGCTGCCACGGATACCAACGGCACGCTACAAAAAATCAAAGACTCTGGCACCATCGTTGTCGGTCACCGTGACTCCTCTATTCCATTTTCTTATATTGCTGATGATCCGAACCAGCCTATCGGCTATGCACACGATTTAGAAATGAAAGTCGTCGAAGCAGTGAAGCAAAAGCTAAACATGCCAGACCTCAACGTCCGTTATAACTTGATTACCTCACAAACGCGTATCCCATTGGTACAAAACGGCACGGTAGATTTTGAGTGTGGCTCAACCACCAACAACGAAGAGCGCCAAAAACAAGTCGCCTTCTCTAATGGTTTCTTTGAGATTGGTACGCGTCTGTTGACCAAAAAAGACTCTGGTATTCAGAATTTTGAAGACCTAAAAGGTAAAACCCTAGTCACCACGGCAGGTACGACCTCAGAGCGTTATATCCGTCAGTACAATGATGACAACAAAATGGATATGAACATCATCTCAGCAAAAGACCACGGCGAAGCCTTCTTGATGTTAGAAAATGGTCGTGCTGATGCCTTTATGATGGATGATGTATTGCTCGCGGGCGAAAAAGCCAAAGCAAAAAATCCTGATGAATGGGTTATCGTGGGTGAGCCACAATCGTTTGAGATTTATGGCTGTATGATGCGTAAAGACGATCCTGAATTTAAAGCTGTGGTCGATGAAGCGCTGGCCAATGTCTTTAGCTCAGGCGAAATCAATAGTATCTATGACAAATGGTTCTTGAACCCAATCCCGCCAAAGAACGTCAATCTAAACTTTGAGATGTCAGATAACTTAAAGGCCTTGATTGCCAATCCACATGACAGCGCTCAGCCTAAAGAAGCAGCAGCGCAGTAACGCTCATTGTCCCTCAATATAGCTTGCCTATACGTTCAGATAACCAGTAATTTTATTTGACGTATAGGCTTATCAATCGTTGCTCGGAGAGACAACCATGAATTATAGCTGGAACTGGGGTGTGCTCTTTGAGCAAACTGGTATCGGTAACGAGCTTTATATCCATTGGATGATTACAGGTCTTGGCTGGCTGCTATTGATTGGTAGTATCGCCTGGGCCATTGCGATGGTCGTGGGTACCATCTTTGGTATCATGCGCACCTTACCTAATAAGACTGCTCGTACGATTGGTACGGCTTATGTGACATTCTTTCGCAATATTCCACTGCTAGTACAATTGTTCTTTTGGTTTTACATCGCACCCGGCTGGCTGACGCCCACGATACAAGAATGGTGGTATAAGGACTTGTCTCCGAATACCTCAGCCATGCTGTCAGCGAGTATCGGTCTTGGCTTATTTACCGCTGCTCGTATTGTTGAGCAAGTACGGACGGGTATCGAGTCGCTACCTGATGGGCAGACCAATGCCGCATATGCATTGGGTTTTAGTATTTCGCAAGTTTATAAAGAAGTGCTACTGCCGCAAGCCTTTCGTATTATCTTGCCGCCGCTTAGCTCGGAGCTGACCAACTGTTTCAAAAACGCCTCTGTGGCTTCCTTGGTTGGGGTAATGGAGCTGATTAGTCAAACAAAAACCATCAGTGAATATACGCAGAATAGTATCGAGATATATACTTACGCGACGATTGTCTATTTGGTTTTCAATTTATCTTTGATCGCTATTATGGGACTCATTGAACGTAAATTGCGTGTACCTGGGCTTATTGCGGGAGGTCAGAAATGAATATGACCGAATTGGCAACAGCCTATCCTGGTTTGATGGGCGGCATGATAACCACCTTAAAAGTGCTGTTTTTGGCAATCATTGGTGGTATCAGCTTAGGCACCATATTGGCATTGATGCGCTTGTCAGGTATTAAAGCGCTTGAGATTCCAGCAAAGCTATATGTCAATTACTTTCGCTCCGTGCCGCTGCTATTGGTGTTACTGTGGTTCTACTTTGCCGTACCGATGATTTATCTTTGGGTAGCGGGTAAATATTTGCAACTCGATGCTGCGTTTGCCTCTTGTGTGGTCGCCTTTATGATGTTTGAGGCGGCTTACTTCTCAGAAGTGGTGCGTGCAGGTATCCAATCGATTGGTAGCGGGCAGGTCAATGCTGCTAAAGCGCTCGGCATGACTTATGGGCAGACCATGCGTCTGGTCATCTTGCCGCAGGCCTTTCGCAAAATGCTACCGCTGATTTTGCAGCAGTGTATTATCTTGTTCCAAGATACGACATTGGTATTTGCGATTGGTTTGACCGACTTTTTCCGCGCAGCCTACGTCCGTGGTGAGCTTATGGGATTACTCACACCTTATATCTTAGGTGCTGGCGCTGTCTACTTTGTGATTAGCTTAAGTGCATCGATTGGTGTGCAACAACTACAAAAACGCTTGCGGTTTTAATAGATATCTCGCTTAGGGTTTTGAGCGTTAAGATTGTGGTTTGGTGTTTTGATTTAATTTTTAAACGACGGTTACCGATAATAATGTGGTTAGGAGCCAGTGATGAGCAATGCTGATACATACATAAATTCCTTTGGTGGACTGGTTACTAACAATGGCCATGCGACTGATGAGATGGTCATTCAAATATCAAATGTCAGCAAGTGGTATGGAGACTTTCAGGTACTAACTGACTGTACTGCGCACGTGCATAAAGGGGATGTGGTCGTGGTTTGTGGCCCTTCAGGTAGTGGTAAATCGACGTTGATTAAGACAGTCAATGGACTTGAGCCTTTTCAAAAAGGTGAGATTATGGTCAATGGTATCTCTGTCGGTGATTCAAAAACAAATCTGCCTAAATTACGTAGCCGTGTCGGCATGGTGTTTCAGCATTTTGAATTGTTTCCGCATTTGACCATCATTGATAATCTGACAGTGGCACAGATCAAAGTATTGGGCCGTAAAGAGAGTGAAGCCAAGCAAAAGGCGATGGCGTATCTAGACCGCGTCGGTCTGACGGTACAAGCGGCTAAATATCCAGCGGAGCTATCGGGCGGTCAGCAGCAGCGCGTCGCGATTGCTCGTGCACTGGCTATGGACCCTGTGGCAATGCTGTTTGATGAGCCAACCTCTGCGCTCGATCCTGAGATGATTCAAGAGGTGCTCGATGTCATGGTCGAGCTGACTCGTGATGGCATGACCATGATGTGTGTGACCCACGAAATGGGCTTTGCCAGTCAGGTCGCCAACCGTATTATCTTTATGGATGAAGGGCATATCGTCGAAAACTGTAGCAAAGATGAGTTCTTTGAAGGCGCAAAAAGTGATCGTGCGCAGATGTTCTTATCGAAAATTTTGAATCATTAACCAAACTTTGATTTGCGACTATTGCTAACACTGCTTTCTATAAGAAAATATTTCCTCAAAAGTATTTTTTATCCACTGTACTAAAAAGTTAAGATGTTAGGTAAAGACACCCACGCTATATAGATATGTTTAATATGAAAGAAATTAGATCGGTAGTAGGCTTCTTTAGTGATTTGGCCGATAAGCTAAAGGACTTAGTTAGCGTAACTGAACCAAGCAATTATAAGACCTTATTAGACGTTTCTGCTAAACTTTATGACGATGAGGTCTCACGTTATAGATTTCTTGAAGAAAAATCCTCAAGGATTTTGACTTTGATTTCATTCTTGTTACCATCTACTTCGACAATTTTATATTGGATTTACTCTAATAGTAGTAATCTATTTAATCCATATGTGGTTTTATCAATTTTTTTAGCGTTGTGTTCAATTCTAACATCTTTGTTCTTCGTTCTCGCGACGTACTCAATGTCAGAACGACCTGTACTAGAAATCTCTGATGGAAATATCGAAGAGGCAGGTAATAAGAATTTCAATACTATCTATCTTAATTTTCTACAAGCTTATCGACGTTCTATAAGTCAGTACAGATTAGTTAACGGTAAAAAAGCAAAGAGTTTAGATTATGCTTATAAATTCCTAATTGCTTATTTCGCTGCTTCTTTTATTATGGCTGTTTTCCTAGCGATCAGCTTTATTTTCACTAATTAAATTACAGGAAGTAAAATGTCTAATAAATACGAACCCGAACGTGATATTGATACTGTCCCTGTAAGCTCTGTCAAGGGTGACAATCAGCCCGTACGACAAGAGGCTTCACATAATAAATCGACAGTTGTAACAACTTTTGTAATGGAACATCTCACAGTTAAGCAATCCGATAGGAAAAGTAATGATAAGGATGATTAGTCATAAGAAAAATACGTTCATCTAGATTTGAACTCTTAGAATTCGAAAGAGCTATCAGACGTAGGCCTGATAGCTCTTTTTTCGCAAAAAGAAAGCTTCATTACTTATAATCATACAAAGAGTAACCTCAAGTGACGCTTGTCGCACAAACCAAGTTAAGACTGGAGGCTTGTCATATTATTTAACGATATTAACCTAACCAAACCTAATTAGGATGAACTATGACGTTAAAGCGAACCGTTGGCATACTGCTATTTAATGAAGTAGAGGTATTAGATTTTGCTGGGCCTTTTGAGGTGTTCTCACTGGCTGAGAATAAATCAAATAATAAGCACTTTAATGTGATCACTATTGCTGAGCACCCAGCGCCGATCTCTGCTAGAAATGGCCTGAAGGCGATTCCTGATTATAGTTTTGCCAATCATCCAGATATCGATGTACTCGTCATCCCTGGGGGTTATGGTGCCGAAAAAGTAGAGATACACAATCAGATAGTGCTCGATTGGATTATCGCGCAAGCAAGCGTCGCTGAGCTGACGCTGTCGGTATGTACAGGCGCGCTGCTGCTAGCAAAAGTAGGGTTGCTCGCTGGTCGAGCGGCAACCACACATTGGATGGATTTGGACAACTTAGCCTCGTACCCAGATGTGGAGGTGATCGCTCATACCCGTTATGTTGATGCTAGTGATGATATGCGTAATATCGTTACATCAGCAGGGATAAGCGCGGGTATCCATGCCAGTCTGTACTGTATCGAAAAGCTCGTAGATAACCAAACCAAGCACGCAACCGCCCATCGTATGGAATTCGACATTGATTAAGCAAGTTACTGGATAGATGAGTGAGTGCATGTCTGTTTACTGATACAATAGCGGTCATTGTTATCGATAATTAAAACGATCTCTTATTTATAGTGGAGCTACTATGAGCGCAGAAAACCAATCTATAACACCAGCAACCTCATCAAAAAATGGCGTCGTCATCATTGGCGCAGGTCTGGCAGGCTGGCATGTGATTGATGCGATTCGTGCAAAAGATTCAGAGATTCCGATCACCTTGATCACCTCCGATAGTGGCGACCGTTATCACAAGCCGATGCTCACCATGGCGATCAGCCAAAACAAGCGCGCATCAGACTTGGTACGGGCATCTGGTAGCGATGCGGCAAAAACCGCAGGCGTGACGTTGCTTGCCGACACACAGGTTACAGACATTGATACGGCCACCCAGCAGTTACAGCTTATCTCTGCTAATAGGCCAGATCCAGCCCACACGGATTATGCGACGATCAGCTATGGTAAGTTGGTACTGGCGATGGGTGCGCATCCTATTTTCCCTAAAAGCTTACCAGAGGATTTGGTTTGGCATGTCAATCACATTGAGCAATTCGGTCAGCTACAAGAGAAGCTGGCAACCGGTAGTCAGCACGTTGCCATCGTTGGTGCTGGTATGGTGGGGACAGAAATCGCGGAAGATTTGCTAAAAGCGGGTCATCAAGTGACCTTGATTGATTTGAATGATGCGCCACTATCACAAATGCTCCCAGCCAAAGCGACGGCACGTATCGCCAAAGCGATTGAATCACAAGGTATCCAGTTTTTGGGCGGCTCTCAAGTGTCTGCTGTCACCCGCGTAAGTGGCAATGACGACAGCAGCGATAGCAAAAAGCTAAGAGTAGACTACGCACCGCTTGCCTCAACTGAAGATAATACCGATGCAGAGCAACCTGAGCCATTGATTGTCGATCATGTGATTGCCAGTACAGGTCTGACCGTCGACGGGCAATTACCAGCGGCAGCGGGCGTTGAGTTTGACCGTCGTACCGGTATCGTGGTTGATGAATCGACATTGCGCACCGACACTGCACACATCTATGCCATTGGTGATTGCATGTCGATCAATGGGGTTGCGTGTCGCTATGTAGCACCATTACGCGCACAGGCTGCGACCATCGCTGATGATATTTTAGGCCATGAGCACAGCGGTTATGACCATAAGCCACCGATGATTCGTCTAAAGAACAAAGCGATTTCGGTGATGGTAACGGGTGTGCCAAATGCGGCTGGTAATTGGCAAGTGAAGACGGAAAGCGATGATGAACTCATCATGGATTTGCTGGATGATAATGATGCGGTGAGTGCAACCGTGACGATCAAAGCGCCTGCCATTACTAAAGCATAACGATAGACTCTGCTGAAAAGTAAGCGTAAAAGACAGCGCTAATGATTGAGCCAGCCCATTATTGATGATGCGGCTGGCTTTTTTGTGTCAAATATTTGCCATGATTTTATGTTACCTTTTACTAAGCATGAATATAGAGTATTCAATTAAATGATACATACCGTATTGATATTGTTGACATGCTTTCATTTATAGCGTTATAGTAGCTAAATGCTATATCAGACCGAATCAAGGAAGAAGGTTTGCTTGTCAGCGATTAATCAGCACTATCTATAAATACTATAAAAAGTAAAACGAAAGGACTCGTTATGACTCAAAATTCTAATTTCGATGCGACTCACGTTGATTTCGATGCTATTTTAGATAATATCCCTAGTATCAATATGGGCGCACGATCAGCAAATGCGCCGCTCACTCAAAGTTATGATAAAGGTCCTGATGTACCGCTGATTGAAGCGACCATCGGTGACTTTTTTGATGCTATCGTGTCCAAATATCCCGAGCGTGAAGCGCTGGTCGTCTGTCATCAAAACATCCGCTGGACATACCGCGAGCTACAGAAGCAGGTCAATCAGCTAGCCAGCAGTATGATTGAGATGGGGCTTGAGATTGGCGATCGTATCGGTATCTGGTCACACAACAATGCTGAATGGCTACTGATGCAATTGGCGACTGCAAAAGTCGGCGTTATCCTCGTCAATATCAATCCTGCCTACCGTACCTTTGAGCTGCAATATGCCTTGAACAAACTCGGCTGCTCAGCGCTGGTGCTTATGCGCCATTTTAAAACCAGTGACTACGCCAGCCTGATTCGTGAGCTCTGTCCTGAGATTTATCATAAAGATTACACCCAGCTTGATTTGGTTGAGATTCCAACGATCGAGCGTATCATTTGGATTGATGAGCCAGAGTCGGACGAGACCTTTGGCTTTATGCAAAAATTCTCTGCATGGATGGCGGAAGGCGATGCCAACGATCCCCGTGTTTCCGAGCGTCAAGCTCAACTCAAAAATACCGATGCCATCAACGTGCAGTTCACTAGTGGCACGACAGGTACACCAAAAGGCGCAACGCTCAGCCATCGCAATATTTTAAATAACGGTTACTTCATCGGTGAGGCCATGAATCTCACGGAAGCCGATAGACTATGCATCCCAGTACCGCTGTATCATTGCTTTGGTATGGTGCTTGGTAATCTCGCAATTTTGACGCACGGCGGTTGTATCGTATATCCAAACGATGGTTTTGAGCCATTAACGGTATTAAAAGCCGTCGAAGAAGAGAAATGTACAGGTCTACATGGCGTACCCACGATGTTTATCGCCGAGCTTGATCATCCTGAATTTGAAAATTTTGATTTGTCTACCCTGCGTACGGGCATCATGGCAGGTTCTAGTTGCCCGATTGAAGTCATGCGCCGTGTCATCGACAAGATGCACATGAGTGAAGTTACTATCGCTTATGGTATGACAGAGACCAGTCCAGTGTCTTGCCAGACCAATGAGCACACGCCACTTGATAAGCAAGTCTCGACCGTCGGACTGGTGCAACCAGCGCTTGAGGTCAAGGTTATTGATACTGAGACGGGTGAGATTGTGCCTATAGGGGAGACTGGCGAGCTACTCACGCGTGGCTATTCAGTGATGAAAGGCTATTGGGGTAGCCGTTTTAAAACGCGCGAAGCCATTCAAGATGGCTGGATGCATACGGGTGATTTGGCCACGATGGATGAAGACGGCTACGTAAAAATCGTCGGTCGTAGTAAAGACATGGTGATTCGCGGTGGCGAAAACATCTATCCGGTAGAAATCGAAAACTATCTTTACCGTCATCCAAAAATTCGCGATGTGCAAATCGTCGGCATACCTGATGAGCGTTATGGCGAAGTGCTCGCAGCGTGGATAATTCCTAAAGAGCCGGGCTGCTTGACGGAAGAAGAAGTCCGTGAATTCTGCAGTGAGCATATCGCTCATTATAAAGTGCCTGCTTACTATCGCTTTGTCACTGAGTATCCAATGACCATCACGGGCAAGATTCAAAAGTATAAAATTATTGAGCAAATGAAAGAAGAGTTGGGTTTATCGTAAGCTAACTTATCAGCTCTAAAACACTAAAGATGAACTATGTGAGTCATACTTAAAAAATAGCAGTGAGCATCATTCATATAAAAAGCTACTCGCATTTACGTATCTATGTATCAAAGAAAAAGGGATATCATGAGCGCTATCATAACCAGTAAACTGAGTCCAAACTCAAGCGACTTTCAGCAAAACAGTGCAGCGATGCAAGAGATTGTCGATGACCTGTATGTGCACCTGCGTAAAGTCGCCCAAGGCGGCTCAGAGCGCGCACGTGCCAAGCATCTAGCACGCGGCAAGCTGCTACCACGTGAGCGTGTCGAGCGTTTGCTTGATGTGGGTACGCCATTTTTGGAAGTGGCGCCGATGGCAGCGCATGACATGTATGGCGAAGAGATTCCAGCGGCTGGCGTGATTGCCGGTATCGGTCGTATCAATGGTATTGAATGTATGATCGTTTGTAATGATGCCACGGTAAAAGGCGGCACGTACTACCCAATGACGGTCAAAAAACATCTACGTGCGCAAGAAATTGCACAAGAAAATCATTTGCCGTGCGTTTATTTGGTCGATTCAGGTGGTGCCAACTTACCGAACCAAGATGACGTGTTCCCTGATAAAGAGCATTTTGGCCGTATCTTTTTTAACCAAGCCAATCTGAGTGCGGCAGGTATACCGCAAATCGCGGTGGTCATGGGTAGCTGTACGGCTGGCGGCGCGTATGTGCCTGCGATGAGCGATGAATCTATTATTGTCAAAGAGCAAGGCACCATCTTTTTGGGTGGTCCGCCGCTCGTCAAAGCAGCAACGGGTGAAGAGGTGACCGCAGAGGATTTGGGCGGCGGCGATGTCCATACGCGGCTCTCAGGCGTGGTCGATCACTTAGCGCAAAACGACACGCATGCGTTATCCATCGCCCGTAATATCGTCAGTCATCTCAATCGCCCTGCTAAAAATATTCCCAATCAAATTGCTCCTAAGCCACCACGTTATGATGCCAAAGAGCTGTACGGCGTGATTCCAACGGACAAGCGCAAGCCATTTGATATCAAAGAAATCATCGCGCGTATCGTTGATGACAGTGCCTTTGATGAATTCAAAGCACGTTTTGGCACGACGTTGGTTTGTGGGTTTGCCCATATCGAAGGGATGCCCGTCGGTATTATCGCTAATAACGGCATTCTGTTTAGTGAGTCAGCGCAAAAAGGCACGCACTTCATCGAGCTATGCTGTAAGCGCAAAATTCCATTGGTATTTTTGCAGAATATCACAGGCTTTATGGTTGGGCGTAAATACGAAAACGAAGGCATTGCCCGCCACGGTGCCAAGATGGTGATGGCAGTTGCTAATGCCAAAGTACCGAAATTTACCGTCATCGTTGGTGGCTCGTTCGGCGCGGGTAACTACGGCATGTGTGGCCGCGCTTATAGCCCGCGTTTCTTATGGATGTGGCCAAATGCGCGTATCTCTGTCATGGGCGGTGAGCAAGCAGCCTCAGTACTGGCAACGGTCAAGCGTGATAACTTTGATCGCAAGGGGGAGGCGTGGAGTGAGGAAGACGAAGCGGCTTTTAAAGCGCCTATTCGTGAGATGTATGAAGCGCAAGGCCATCCGTATTATGCCACCGCGCGCCTGTGGGATGATGGCGTGATTGACCCTGCTGATACCCGTCATGTATTGGCATTGGGACTGAGCGCTGCCTATAACGCTCCGATTGAAGAGACGGCTTTCGGTGTCTTTAGAATGTAAGCGTTCCAATGTCTGCTCATAATGAGAGAGTGGTGCGACAATTTTTTAAATACGATTCTACCGCGACATCGGGTTTTGACATCTTACTTTCTTATATGAACATTATGATGGATGACCCAAACGTTGGGCTAAGTATTTACACAGATATACGAATAGGAAGATAGAGAAAGTTATGAAAGAAGCAAAATCAAAAAATAGTAATGATTATAAAAGCCTGTTGGTCAGCGTTGAGCAGCATGTGGCTACGGTGACATTGAATCGTCCTGAGATACGTAATGCCTTTAATGATGAAATGATAGCCGAGTTAACCGATGCCTTTACCAAGCTCGGCACTGATGACAATGTACGTGTTGTGGTGCTCGCTGCTGCTGGCAAAGCGTTTTGTGCGGGTGCTGATCTTAATTGGATGCGCGCCATGGCGGACTATAGCTATGAGGAGAATTTAGCGGATGCGGATAAATTGGCGCAAATGCTCAAGACGATTTATGAATGCCCTAAGCCTACGATTGCAGCAATCCAAGGTGATGTTTATGCCGGTGGTATGGGGTTAGTTGCCGTTTGTGATGTGGCCATCGCTGTGAAGATTGCTAATTTTTGTCTCAGCGAAGTGCGTTTGGGATTGGCGCCTGCGACCATCAGTCCTTATGTCGTCCGAGCGATGGGCGCTAGAGCTGCGCAGCGTTACTTCTTAAGTGCTGAGGTGTTTGATGCCAAAAAAGCACGTCAGCTTGGTTTTATCCATGAGCGCGTGAGCGAAGAGTGGTTAGATGATGAAGTAGCGACACTTTGTGCCAAAATGGTCAAAAATAGCCCGGATGCAGTCAAAACCTGCAAGCAGCTATTACACGATGTCGCTGGCGCGCCCATTACTGATGAGCTGATTGCCGACACGGTCAAAGGAATTGCTGATATTCGCTCATCAACACAAGGCCGCGAGGGCGTGCAAGCCTTTTTGCAAAAGCGTAAGCCTGATTGGCTAACGGCAGACTAACTAGCAGCAGAATAATGATAGATAAATGGGCAAACAGACAAGACGTCAAATAACAACGACAAGATACAGGGATAGTTATGTTTTCTAAAATTCTAATCGCCAACCGTGGTGAAATTGCTTGCCGAGTGGCCGCGACTGCCAAACGTCTTGGCGTCAGTACCGTCGCTGTTTATTCTGATGCTGACCGCGAGGCCAAGCACGTGGCTGTCTGTGATGAGGCAGTTTATTTGGGCGGTTCGGCACCAAAAGACAGCTATCTCAAAGGTGATGCCATTATTGCTATTGCTAAGCAAGCAGGCGCTGAGGCCATTCATCCAGGCTATGGATTCTTAAGTGAAAACGCCAATTTTGCACAGTCTTGCCAAGATGCTGGCTTGGTCTTTATCGGACCGTCTGCTGATGCGATTCGCGCCATGGGCGGCAAGTCTGAGTCCAAGCGCTTGATGGAGGCCGCTGGTGTGCCGCTGATACCCGGCTATCACGGTGACAATCAAGATGCACAGTTTTTGCAGCAGCAAGCAGATGCTATTGGTTATCCAGTATTGATCAAAGCGAGTGCAGGCGGCGGCGGTAAAGGCATGCGTATCGTTGAGCAAAGCAGTGACTTTATTGACTTGCTTGACTCGTGTCGCCGTGAAGCGATTACCAGTTTTGGCAATGATCAAGTGTTGATCGAGAAATATGCGCTAAAACCACGTCATATCGAAATCCAAGTATTTGGTGATACGCATGGCAATTATGTGCATTTGTTTGAGCGTGATTGCTCGGTACAGCGTCGCCATCAAAAAGTATTAGAAGAAGCGCCGGCACCAGGTGTCGATACGGCCATGCGTCAAGCGATGGGCACAGCCGCAATCGAAGCAGCACGTGCGGTTGATTACGTTGGCGCAGGCACAGTTGAGTTCATCGTTGAGCAGCGCGAAGGCACGATGAACTTCTACTTCATGGAGATGAACACGCGCTTGCAAGTTGAGCATCCCGTTAGTGAAGCCATTACTGGTGTGGATTTGGTCGAGTGGCAGCTATTGGTCGCTGCGGGTCAGTCATTGCCAAAAACACAAGATGATTTGGCTATCAACGGTCATGCAATTGAAGCGCGTATCTGTGCTGAAAACCCTGACAACAACTTCTTGCCAGCGACAGGGACATTATTCACTTATCAAAAGCCTGAGCATAGCACCTTTGTCATTGATAAAAACGGCGCTGATGTGCGTATCGATGATGGCGTACGTGAGGGTGATGTGATCAGCCCTTTTTATGATTCTATGATTGCCAAGCTTATCGTCCATGCGCCCACACGCGAGCAAGCACTGGCAAGACTCGATCGAGCATTGGAGCAGACGCGTATCGTCGGTCTGCCAAATAATGTGGCATTTTTGCGTTATATTTTAAATACCGATTCATTCAGCACAGCCAATCTCGATACGGCGCTGATAGAGCGCGAGCAGGATAAGCTGTTTGATCAGCATCCGCTTGGATTATCCACGCTTGTGGTAACAGCTATCGCGCAGCAGCTAGCGAGTGAGGCTGTATCACAAAAGACAGACAATGACCCCTTTAGTAAGCCGACAGGGTTCCGTGCTTATAGCGATTATACTCGCTCCTTTAGCTTGGTGTATGATGAGCAGTCCTATTATGCCCGTATCAGCAATTGGCACAATGCGAGTGGCGCTGATCGTAAAAAGGGCTGCGAAAATCTCAGTAGCTTTGCGCTTGTCATTGGCAAAGAAATCGCGAATGCGCAGGATGATCGCAATATCAATGTAGCCGCTCAGACCGAAACGGTTTATGAAGGTCAGATCAGCTATGATAGCAGTGACGCGCACAATCATACCTTATGGTTAGAGGATACACGTATCAGTGCCCAGAGCTGGGTCAATAATGAGACAGTTTATGTGTTCACAAATAGCGGACGCGATGAAATCACTTTAATTGACATCATGGCACATGTGGGCGAAGACACAGCAGCGGTTGGCAGTTTGAAGTCGCCGATGCCAGGTCAAGTGGTTGCCTTTAAAGTTGCGGTAGGCGACACGGTCAAAAAAGGTGAGCCGCTTGCGGTCATTGAGGCCATGAAAATCGAACATACCATTACCGCACCGACGGATGGTGTGGTAGCAGAGTTATTATTTGCAGCAGGTGATTTGGTTGCTGATGGTGATGAGCTATTGCGCATCGATAGTGAAAGCAGTCAGTAAAAAGGACTATAAAAATGAGTATCTCGTATCCAAACCATTCGTATCCAAGCCATGTCACCATCGTCGATGTCAGTCCGCGTGATGGATTGCAAAACGAATCTATGACGGTGCCGACTGAGGTTAAGCAAACGCTTATCAATGATTTAATTGATGCAGGGATTAAAAAGCTTGAGGCGACCAGTTTTGTCTCGCCTAAGTGGGTACCACAAATGGGTGATAACAGCGCGTTACTGGATGCGCTAGCACCGACGCGGCAGACGGACGTTTGCTACTCGGTACTCGTGCCCAATATGCGCGGCTTTGACAATGCGATTGCATACCGTCCTGATGAAATCGTTATTTTTGGCTCAGCCAGCGAAACCTTTTGCCAAAAAAATATCAACTGCAGTATCGATGAGAGTATTGAGCGTTTCGCGCCCGTTGCCGCGGCAGCAAAAGCGCAAGGTATTAAAGTGCGAGGCGTTATCTCTTGTACCGTTGGTTGTCCTTATGAAGGGGAGATTGACCCCAGCCAAGTCGCTTATGTAACCAAGCGATTGATTGAGATCGGTTCAGAGCAGATCGGTATTGCTGATACCATTGGTGTGGGTACACCCCTCAAAGTACAGCGCACCCTACAAGCAGCGCTTGAATATGCTGATATCACGATGTTATCAGGTCACTTTCATGATACTTATGGCCAAGCACTCAGCAATACCTTAGCGGCATTACAAATGGGTGTCAGCGAATTTGATACCTCGGTGGCGGGCCTTGGTGGTTGTCCGTATGCCAAAGGCGCAACGGGTAATGTCGCAACCGAAGATGTGGTGTATATGTTGCATGGTATGGGTATCAGCACGGGTATCGACTTGGATAAGTTGGTTGTAGCAGGCGAACGTATTAGTGCGTTTTTAAAACGTCCAAATGGCTCAAATGTGGCACGTGCCTTAATCAATAAGCGTCAGTCTTAAAAAATTATCGTAAAAATTAAATACTAAAAACAAGGAATGGTTATGAGTTTACCTGGATTGAATTTTCAGCTTGGCGAAGATATTGACGCCCTACGTGATGTCGTGCAGCAGTTTGCGGCAAATGAAATCGCCCCACGTGCTGCCGAGATTGACAGTAGTGACGAGTTCCCCATGGATCTGTGGCAAAAGATGGGTGACCTCGGTCTACATGGTATTACCGTTCCTGAAGAGTACGGTGGCTCTAACATGGGTTATGTCGCCCATATGGTCGCGATGGAAGAGATCAGCCGTGCTTCAGCATCAGTAGCGCTTAGCTATGGTGCACACTCTAATCTATGTATCAACCAAATTAAACGCAACGGCTCTGAGGAACAAAAGCAAAAATATCTGCCGAAGCTTATCAGCGGTGAGTTCATCGGTGCCTTAGCAATGAGTGAGACAGGCGCTGGCTCAGATGTCGTCAGCATGAAGCTCAAAGCCGAAGAAAAAAACGGCAGCTACGTGCTGAACGGTAGCAAGATGTGGATCACGAATGGCCCTGATGCGGACGTGATGGTGGTCTATGCCAAGACCAATCCTGAGATGGGCGCTAAAGGTATGACCGCCTTTATCGTTGAAAAAGGTATGAAAGGGTTTGGTACTGCGCAAAAGCTAGACAAGCTTGGCATGCGTGGTAGCCATACGGGTGAGATGACTTTTAACAATGTGACCGTACCAAGCGATAATATCTTGGGTGGCCTAAACGAAGGTGTGAAAGTACTCATGAGCGGGCTAGATTATGAGCGTGCGGTATTGGCGGCAGGTCCTATCGGTATCATGCAAGCGGTGATGGACAATGTCGTGCCTTATATCCATGATCGTAAGCAGTTTGGTCAAGCCATTGGTGAGTTTCAGTTGATCCAAGGCAAAGTCGCCGACATGTATACCATTCTGCAAGCAGGTCGCAGCTTCTTATACACCGTGGGTAAAAACCTCGATATGCTAGACGCGCGCGGCGCTGGTCATAGTCGAGAAGTGCGCAAAGACTGTGCTAGTGTAATCTTATGGTGCGCCGAAAAAGCCACATGGATGGCGGGTGAGGGTATCCAAATATTTGGCGGTAATGGTTATACCAACGAATATCCGCTTGGTCGCTACTGGCGCGATGCTAAGCTGTATGAGATTGGCGCAGGTACTAGCGAGATTCGTCGTATGCTGGTCGGTCGTGAGCTGTTTAACGAGACCAAATAAAAAAAGATTAAAGCAGTAGCTAGCAAAGCTCTGACCTTACAAAAGAGAAAAGCACATATAAAAAAAGCAGCACGCTTTAAACGTGCTGCTTTTTTTGTCAGTGTGACATTATGATATTGAGTTATCTATGTCGGATTATGACTTATTACGATAATCAAAATACCGTGCCAGACCGTTTAATAATAAATCATCACGTAAGCGTACGGGGCGATTGACATGCTGCGAGATAGTGGCTGCATCGCCGCCCGTCATGATCACTTCAAAGTTGGGGTGGCGACGGCTAATCTCATTGACCGCACCAACGATAGAGAGCAAGATGCCACGATGCACGGCGTCTTGGGTGGTCATGCCTTGGCCAACGCTATCAAACGTGCCATTAGAGATTGTGATTTGTTTAGTCCCAGAAAACAGAGACTCGCGTTGCAAGTAGATACTGGGGAAGATATAACCACCCAAATGCTCAGCGTGATCAATTAAATCAATCGTCACCGCCGTACCGCAGCCGATCACGCATTGGCGTTTTTTCTTATCGACGGCTCCTAGCATTTGTAGCCAGCGGTCACAGCCGAGCTGCTGGTCATTGTAAGCACTTTTCATCAGTGGATGCGCAGCATCAACATGGACAAACTCAAATGGAATGTTCAGACGACTGAGCGTCTCTGACACTTGGGCATTCAGCTTATCGCCCAGTACGGATGAGATACCAATAAAATCGGGCGCATAACGCTCAAAGCGGTCAGTCAGACCCATGAGTAATTCAGCGGGTGCTTGCAGATGCTGCTTGGCATCATGTGAGACTATCTGCCCGATATCGTCGGTCAGCCAGTATTTTAGGCGGGTATTGCCAAGATCAAGCCAGAGCATAAAAATCCCTTTATATAGCGCTCGTTAATGATGGTGCTCGTCAGTTTGGTGGTTAAGCCTAATAAATAACGTCAATGCGTCCAGTAAAAAGCGTAGAAATCTTACCGTTATCTTGCTGCAATTGCAAACACCCATGAGTATCCACGCCGCAAGCTAACCCTGTCATCACTTGCTTTTTATTATTGTAGTCTTGGGTAACGCGCAATCGCAGACCCGCTAGTGCGTCCATCGCAGCAAACTGCTGTAAGAATCCATCTAAATAGTACGTATGACCTGTTGGTTTTTCTATACCCAAATGCTCAAAGCGTGTCATCGCTGCCATGAGTGCCGTCGTCATTTGCTGATACAGCGTTTGTAAGTCTGGCAGGCTCGTGGCAGCTGCCACTTCTGGATATAGCAACCCATGGATGTCTTGTAAACTGATCGCTTGATAACTCATTCCCTCAGACGTTTGAGCGGTGAGCTTTGGTGCGGCTTGCACATTTAAACCAATACCCAGTACTACACCAACCAGCTTGCCAGATTTGGTCACGGGTTCTATCAAGATACCAGCGAGTTTTTGAAAGGGTAGTGTTTGCTGATGTGCCTCACCGCTATCCAATGACGCACGCTTAACATCTTGAGATGGATAAAACCCTAAGTCATTGGCCCATTTCACCCCAATTGGTGTCAATCCTTGCGCTAGTAAATGTTCATTTAAAGTTTGGATGACAGGCATTTTTGCCAGCTCAAGGCCAATAATTAAAGACAATAAACCACTAACTGGCATATGCACGGGGTGATATAGCGACAGATAGACATTGCCGCGCGGCGACTGCCACGAGCGCCCATGTTGTCCACGTCCCGCGCTTTGGGTCTCTGCGGTCAAGACGTGTATGGTAGCAGCATCTAGCGTGCCATCTTGCAATGCTGCGATCAGCTCGCTATTGGTTGAGGCGCTACTGGCAACGTGACGGTGGTTGAGATCGGATAAATAGCTGGAAAAACTGGTGAGTGTTGGCATAGGTTTAGTCGATGTGGTTAAGAGAAACTTTGATATACTAGGCGGTTGTCAAAGACAGCATAAAGGTCACGTTAAGATTTGGCAAATACAGTTGAGTGCACAAAGAAACCAGTAAGTATGAAATAAAATTAATACTAGACCAGTATTATAAAAGGTTTGTTCTATGATGTTATATGTGTGGTTTGTGATTGCAGGGGCGTTTGCAGGTGTTAGCGCAGGGTTATTTGGCGTGGGCGGCGGCATGATTATCGTTCCCGCACTGGTGTGGATTTTTACCGCTTATGACTTTTCGCCAGAAGTAGTGACACATTTAGCCATTGGTACGTCTCTTGCGACCATCGTGATCACTTCGATCAGCTCACTGACGGCTCATAATAAACGCGGCGGTGTCCGCTGGGAAGTATGGCGCAAGATGGCGCTTGGGTTAGTCATCGGTAGCGTTGTGGGCGCAGGCGTGGCAGATATGATTGATGGTCAGGCGCTACAAGCCATCATCGGTGTTGGCGCGCTACTGGTTGCGCTAAAAATGCTGTTCTTTTCTAATAAAGAGAAAGTAGGTAAACCGTTGCCGCCTGCTGGGGTGCAGTTTGGCGCAGGTACGGGCATTGGTATGGCGTCGTCTATCTTCGGTATTGGCGGTGGTAGTCTGACCGTACCGTTTTTGAACTGGGCGGGATTGCCGATGAAACAATCGGTCGGTACGTCAGCGGCGTGTGGTCTTCCTATTGCTCTAGCTGGCGCGGCTGGGTTTGCCTGGTTTGGTCAAGATGTGGTTAATCTGCCCGAGGGCACCATCGGGTTTGTCCACGTCACCGGATTCTTATTTATTTCGGTGGCAAGCTTTGCGATGGCAAAAGTCGGTGCCAAGCTCGCCCATGTATTGCCTGCTCTGATGCTCAAGCGCGCGTTTGGCGTGCTACTGATATTTGCAGGAGGGCAGTTGTTATTAAGTGGACTGGGTGTGTTGTAGCAATCTCAAATCTTTGTCGTAAAAAATGTAAACCATGAGACATTCTTAGTATGAAAGCAGCAGAAAAATATCGCCGTGTTTTTGGCTCAATAAGTCATTTAAAAGATCAGCTATCATGGACGATTGGTCTTACGAATATGGTAGAGTTTTTGGCGTGGGAGCCGCAACGTATTTTAGGTATTACTAAAAAGCAATACGTACGCCAAATCATTGAATGGGTCGCTCACCCAGATATGAAGGACAAAAATATAGAAGAGATTGAGCAGTCAGTCATCAAAAAGCTCAATACAAAAATGCATGAGTCTGAGCAGCTAGAGACGTATTCAACGCAAACGACGGGCATCTGTAATGCGAGAGAAGCTGTGCGCCGTGTAAAATTCTTTTCTGAGGATTATCTAAATAAAGAGTTCGATATTTTTTTGAGTTTATGTAGTGATGTCTACTTAGACTCATTTTATCAGCAATTCATCACCTTTGAGCCAAGTGGATTATGGTCGACACATGGTAATAGCGGTATATTTGAATTCAGTGCAGAGCTAAAAGCAATGTACATGGACAACTTGGCCTACAACCATCAGGCGAACGTGTTGATAGCGAATGAGTTAAAACTCGCTGGCCGGAAAAACCCAGACCAAATCCTAAAGTACTGCGTGATGTATGAGCATTTGCTCGAAAAAGGCTTTATCGATAAAGGGGCTAAGTTTTTGTTGTTATTCATCGGTGGTAATGCGCTAAAGCATAACAAGCAAACACTCGTAGATCGGGAGCTGGCACTGTGTCACAAACGACCCAAGAAATATCAGCATCTCTTAAGACCAGAGCTGTTAGAAATCGTCGATCATCTACAAGTGGCCAGCATCACATGGTCAGCATTGATTGAGTTCAATCAGCGCTACTTAGCAGAAAACGAGGTCAGCCAAGTCGAACAAAAACTGCTGCAAGGGTTTCACCAGAGCCTGAAGGCAAAATCGTTTATGCACTTAGACGTTTAACCCTAAAAACTCACAACAATTTCAGGTAGAATAGCCGCCTGTTTTCGCTATATCAACTGACTATTCATGCGTTTAAAATCCCTAAAATTGGCAGGCTTCAAATCTTTTGCCAACCCAACGACCTTTACTTTTCGTCATGGCATCACTGCCATCGTCGGGCCAAACGGCTGCGGCAAATCCAATGTGATTGATGCCATCCGCTGGGTGCTGGGTGAGACCTCCGCCAAGCAGTTACGCGGCGGGGCGATGAGTGATGTCATCTTTGCCGGTACACAAGATAAAACGGCCAAGAGTGTTGCCAGCGTTGAGCTGACTTTTGAGCACACTCAAGATGAGCAGACGGGCATTCGCCACGAGTTTAACTTGTACCAAGAGCTGTCCGTTCGCCGTCAGGTAAATAAAGAAGGGCGCTCGGATTATTTTATCAATGGTACGCGCTGTCGCCGCCGCGATGTGGTCGATGTATTCTTGGGAACAGGGCTGGGTGCGCGCAGTTATGCGGTCATTGAGCAAGGCATGATTGGGCGGATTGTTGAGTCTAGCCCTGTACAGCTGCGTGAGTTTATTGAAGAGGCAGCTGGGGTCTCGCGCTATCAGGCGCGCCGCGAAGAGACGCAAAAGAAGCTTGAGAAAACAAGAGACAATCTAGCACGTCTGCACGACATGCAAGGCGAACTACTGCGGCAACAAAAAACACTGTCTAAACAAGCAGCAAGCGCGCAGCGTTACGAGGAAATCTCTCTCAGCTTGGCTGATATCGAGCAGCAGCTCGCTATTCAGCAGCTGTATCAAGCCAAGCATAATCAGCAGCAGCAAAAAATCATACATGAGCGCAGTGCTGCCGAAGTGTCAACATTGCAAGCCGACTATGACACGTTAAAAGCTCAGCAAGACAAGCTCACCGCTCGTATCAACCAAGAGCAGTGGCTCAAAGATGATGCCCAAAGCGCGCACTATCAGCAGCAGCTGGGCTACCAAACTGCCGAGCATCAATTGAGCGATGCCACTGCACAGCTGGCAGCCATTGAGCAGCAACTGTCTCACTTAGCGCAGCAGCGCGAGCAATCACTCGCTGATATTGAGCGGCTTAACGCTGAACAAGCTGAGCAGCAGCAAGCGCTAGAAGCGTTACGCCCACAGCTTGCTGAGCTGACTCACAAGCGCGATGACTACAAGCGTAATGAGCAACCATTGCAGCGCGCGTGGCACGACGCACAAAACCAGCTATCACGCTTGCAAGACAAGGCTCGAACGCTTGAGCAGCAGCAAGCGATTAATATCCAAGCACAAAAGCGACACCAGCAAAGCTATGATAAGTGGCAACGCCGCGAGCAAAATTGGCAAAACCTCTGGCAGCAATTGCAGCAGTCTATAGCGCCATCTACCAGTGCTAGTGCTGTTAGTGCCAGTGCTGATGCAAGTCAAACGCTAGCGCAGCAAGTCACTGAACTGAGCACAACGCTACAGCAGATTGAGCGTCAACGAGAGGGCGTGGACGAACGTCTGTCTGATATACAACCGCAAGCGCATCATTTGCAGCAGCGACTGAACACGCAGCAACGTGAGCTGAGCGATGATGAAAAGCGTCATGCACTACTGGCAGGCGAATACGACACGCTGCATCAGATATTGCATCCGAAACCTATAACGAACTCTCAAGACAAAGCAGCTGTAACAAATAATACCGATAGCGGCGTTGTAAATACACAGCAATTGGCTATTACGACGCTGCGTGAGCAGATTGAGCTGAGCGCGAAGGGTCAAGCGCACGCACAGCTGCTCGATAGTGTCTTGGCGTTATGGCTAGATAGCCATGTGCTGGTTGCTAACCAACGAGCTAACCAACAAGCTAATCAAATCAAGCAATCAGGCGTTAATAACGCTAATGGCGTTTCTCAAAAAGCCGATAGCTTATGGCAAGTAATTGAACATGACATTACTGATTTACTGACTTATCAAACCGCACAAAACACGCCAGCCAGTACAAAGGAAAAAACACTAACAACGGGTCATAGCCTATGGTTGCCTGCGAAACAAAACGATAGCAGTGATCATGCCTTTATTAGCGACTTACCAGATAGCTTAACTGACAAAGTATGGCCATTATCACATCTGATTGCTCAGCCTGCGCTTACGCTTTGGCAGCAGTGTTATCTATACACAGCGCAGTTTGAATCTGATAGCGAACATGATATTAACGTGTTTGCCGATGTCTTAAAATCATTACCGCCATCCGCGCTTCTGCTGACTGCCGATGGCTGGGTCATCAGTCGTCAAGGCACGCTTAATTTGAGTAAGCTCGCTGGCGCGCAAGACGATCAAAGCGAGGGTAGCAGTCAGTTTCTCACCCAGCGTTTGGCGCAGCGCACACGTTTGCAAACGCTAGAAGACTTGCTCGATGAGTTTGAGAGCAAAATCCACGATCGGCAAAAATCCATTGCAAAAGACCAGCGCGATTATGATGCACTGATGATTAGTCTAGAAGAAACACGCGCACAAGCTGAGCAATTAACCCGTGATAAGCATCAATACCAGCAACAACTGACCACACAGCGCGCTAATGCGGAGCGCTTGCAAGCAGATAGCCAACGCCTAAATGCTGACAAAGTGACGCTTGAGCAGGAAAAACAAGAACTTGCGCATGAGGCGCAGACACTTATTCATGAGCAGCAGAATATCGAACGCGAGATTGCCACGTTCACGCCGCAAATAGCAGAGGCACGAGCGACCAATCAGCAATTACAATCTGAGCGCAGCGAGCTAAACCGCACACGTCAAGCCGATGATGAGGCTTGGCAGGCACTGCAGCTACGTATTCAGCAGTACGAGATGCGCCTAGAGCATAGTGTTAGCAGTATGGCTCGTGCAACCGAGCAATATGATAAGTCATTAGAGAATGAGCAGAGTCTACAGACGCGTCATAAGCAGCAGCAAGCTAAACTGCCCGATCTGCAAGCCGCACTGCATAGCGCACAGACAACGCGTGATGAGCAGCAAGCGTTATTGAGTGAGCGTGATACTGCGCTCACGGCACTAAAGCAAGCGTATGCTGAGCAGCAGACGGCATTTGATACATTGCAAAATACCTTGCAAACGCAGCAAAGCGAGCTTGCACAGCACGCAACTGAGTTGGCACTGAGTGCCGCGCGTTTGGAGGATGCCAGTTCACATACACAAAGCGCTCTAGATGCTTATATTCGAGTGAGTGAGAAATACAAAGCGCAAGCAGAACAGCCTCAACAAACCATAAGTGTCTCAAACTTGCTGGCAGATTTTATCGCTCATGATCGCCGTGTGCGCCCAGACAAAATTGCTGAGCTGGAGTCCGAGCGCGCCAAGCTTGCGCAGCAATTAAGTAAGATTGGTGCTGTCAATCTGGCTGCCGTCGCAGAGTTGGCCGAGGTCAATGAGCGCTTGGAGCCACTCGCGCAGCAGACTACCGATATTGCCGCCAGTATGCAGACGTTGACTGAAGCGATTGCTTCGATCGATGAGACAACCAAGACGCTATTTATGCAGACGCTCGATGCAGTCAACAATGAGCTGGCCAATTTGTTTGCTAAAGTGTTTGGTGGCGGACAAGCCAGTCTGACGTTGAACACAGATGAGATGCCAGCCAACACGCCAAAGTCAGAGCAATGGCGGGCAGGGCTTACTTTGATGGCGCAGCCAAAGGGCAAGCGCAATAGTCGCTTAGCCGTACTCTCTGGCGGTGAAAAAACGCTGACCGCGCTTAGCCTGATTTTTGCGATATTTAAGCAGCATCCTGCGCCGTTTTGTGTACTTGATGAGGTCGATGCGCCGCTTGATGATGCCAATGTCGCGCGCTTTACTAGCCTGATTCATGAGCTGGCAGATGATTTGCAGTTTATCTTTATCAGTCATAACAAACTGACGATGCAGATCGCTGATGAGCTAAAAGGTATCACCATGCCAAGCGCCGGTATTTCTACCCTAGTCAGTGTGTCGCTCGATGAAGCCGCGCGTTATGTAGAGAGCTAAGACTAAAAAAGCCAAAACTAAAAGCGCTATGAGAATCAAAGCGATGCAAATATAATCAATCCATTGGCATAAATACAAATATGCTTGACCTCAGTCCAGCATACTGGTTATAAAGTACACAATGTGGTGACGACATGGGTCAGCCATGCTAGAATATTGCCATTTATGCTCGTTTGTGTATTCCCTTTTGTTATATATACTAGGATGTATTTATCATGACCGCTATTCAGTTTATATTGATTGCCATTGCCGCGTTTATCGTGCTCGCAGGGCTGTTTATGGTCATTCGCAGTTTTAAGCGCCGTAATGGTGCCGAAGCTGCTGCGGTCAATTATGATAAAAACGGTATTCCCATCATACCGCGTCATGAGCGCAATATCGTTGATCAGCCAGACTTTGATGATACCGTTGCTGGCGAGACGAGCATTGGCCCTGACCGCACTTATCTGAATGCTGTCGTTGAAGAAGAGCCATTGACGCAGACTCATACCAATGTCGATGCCCAGCTGACTGCTGAGCGCGACACTATGGCAGATGAAGATCATGACGTCATCGACAATGAGGACTATGCGCGCTGGCAAGAAGAGCAACGTCGCGCTGATAACGCTGAGTTTGTAGAAGCGGCTGATCAGATGCATATCGAGCAAGAGCCTGATGCGTTCTCTAGCCTCATGTCGGCAACAGATAGCTTGATGCCATCGATTGATACGGCAGAAGAGCCAAGCTTCGACAACAACAGCCCGATACTGGATCAGCATTTATCAGAGTCAGGCGATGACGCGCAAAACGGCCCCTTGATCAATGCCAAAGACAACATCAACATCACTATCTTGCCGCACCAATATCGCGATCGTCCAACCGCGATTATCCGTGGTCGTGACTTGCTAGCATTGATTGATAAATATGGTCTACGCTATGGCGCGATGAATATGTTCCATCGTTATGAGCAAAAAGACGGCACGGGTATGCTGTGGTTTAGCATGATGGGTATCACCGACAGTGGTATCGCGCCATTTGATCCGCATAGTGTCGCGACCAACACTTACAATGGTGTGGTCATGTTTTTGTCATTGCCACATCCACAAGCCGTGCGCAGCTTCGATAGCATGATGAGCATTGCTTATATGATGGCAAGCGATCTTGATGCGATTATGCTCGATGAAGAGAACCAACCAATCACGCCTGAATACAAGCAGCAGCTACGCAATCAAGTCCGTGACTATGAAGGCTAAAAGCTCAAAGACTTAAAAGCTAACAGCTAACAGCTAATGAGTATCAGAAATCATGTAAAGGGCAAATAGCGACTCACGTTATTTGCCTTTTTTAATGGGCTATAGTTTCTGCAAAAATCTAGAGTCGGTTCAAGATAATTTAGATACGAGGAAGGTGAGTGAAAGTACTACACATAGTAGACGGAGCGAGCCTAACACAGTAGCTGATTTATATAGGATTGACTATATCCGAGCCTCCTACAAACTTGTTATCATATCGGCATCTTGAATGACAAAAAAGACACCGACTATGACTGACGCTACCTCACCAAATAATTCTAAAAACCTATCTGCTCAAGTACAAAGTGCAACATCTAACATGGCCAGTTCGACCGATGATAGTACCAAAAACAGCACAGAGATCATCTCGCAAATGCGCACGCTTATCGAGTCGATAAAAACGCACAATTATGCTTACTATGTGCTGGATAATCCGATCTTAGAAGACAGTGAGTACGATCAACTGCGCCGCTCGTTGCTTGAACTCGAAGAAGCGTATCCAGACCTGATACAACCTGACAGTCCGATCAATCAAGTCGGCGATATGCCGCTCTCTGCCTTTACCCAAGTTACGCATGATATTCCGATGCTATCGCTCGGCAATGTCTTTGAATACGATGATTTGCGTGACTTTATGCGCCGTGTTAACGACCGCCTTAGCGTCTCACAGCAAAACCCTGAGTATGAGATGGAGCTAAAGCTGGATGGATTAGCCGTTTCATTAAAATATGAACACGGCAAATTTGTCCAAGCGGTCACGCGCGGTGATGGGCAGACGGGTGAGGACATTACCCAAAATGCCAAAACCATTCGTAATCTACCACTATGGATCGCCGATGCCGCTGATATCGAGCTGTTAGAAGTACGCGGCGAAGTACTGATGCCAAAAGCAGGGTTTGAACGTCTCAATCGATTGGCGGAAGAAAGCGAAGGTAAAACCTTTGCCAATCCACGCAATGCCGCTGCTGGTAGTTTGCGTCAGCTGGATCCCGCCATAGCAGCCAGTCGTCCACTGGCATTCTATGGCTATTCGGTCAATCAGGGTTTGCCTGAAAATATCAATACCCAATCAGGGGCGCTGGCGTGGCTCACCGAGCTTGGCTTCACGGTCAGCGCTGTAGAAGTGGTCGCCAATCCACGCGCCGCCCAGACGTATTATGAATCCGTGATAGAGGGTCGTGGCGATCTACCGTTTGAGATTGACGGTATGGTGATTAAGGTCAACAGCCTCGCTCTACAGCAGCAGTTAGGCTTTTTATCGCGTGAGCCGCGCTGGGCGACCGCCTATAAATTCCCTGCCGAAACCGTCATGACGCGTCTAAACGATATCGAATGGCAAGTTGGACGGACAGGGCAAATCACGCCAGTTGGCAAGCTCGAACCCGTCAAAGTCGGCGGCGTCACCGTCAGCAATGTCACCTTGCATAACTTTGGTGAGATTCAACGCTTGGATGTGCGCGCAGGCGATATGGTCAGCGTACACCGTGCAGGTGATGTCATCCCCAAAGTCACTCGTGTCTGGCACGATCAGCGCTCAGCCGATAGCACGCCAGTAACCTTACCTTCAGCTTGTCCTGTCTGTGACTCGCCTGTTGTCTTGCCAGAAGATGAAGCGTTGGCACGCTGTACGGGTGGGCTATTTTGCCCAGCGCAGCAGACTGAGGCGCTCATTCATTTTGTCTCGCGTCGTGCGATGGATATCGATGGGCTTGGCGCGAGTTGGCTCATTAGCTTCTTTGAACATGGTTTGGTCAAAACGGTTGCTGATATCTATCAGTTGCACAACCATGCGGATGAGATGGTCACCTTTGAAAAACTGGGTGAAAAATCGGTCCAGAATATCATTAATGCTATTGAAGCCAGCAAGCATACGACATTGGCTCGCTTTATCTATGCACTAGGTATTCGCGGTGTGGGTGAAGGCACAGCACAGAACTTTGCGCAGCAATTTGGTGATCTTGACGCATTAATGGCTGCCGATATTGAGACCTTGATAAAAACGCCAGATGTCGGCGAAATCACTGCCGAGCTGACCCATAAGTTCTTCCGCGCGCCGCACAATATCGAAGTGATTAATTCGTTGCTTGAAGCAGGCGTGCATTGGGATAAAGTCGAGCAAGTCGCATCCGAAGGGCTGCCGCTCGATGGGCAAACGTGGGTCATCACGGGCGCGCTCGATAGCATGGCGCGCGATGAAGCAAAAGCCAAACTACAAGCACTCGGTGCAAAAGTCTCAGGCAGCATCTCGGCAAAAACTACGGCGCTACTGGCAGGCGAAAAGGCTGGCTCTAAACTGACCAAAGCGGAAAAACTGGGTGTTAAAGTGGTGGGTGAAGATGAGTTTTTGGCGTTGGTTAAGGAGTAGGGTATGAGTATTGATGACATGGAAGGTCTGGACGAAGCGACTCGCAAAGAGATTGAAGAGTTGCAGAAAGTGACGCGAGAGAAAGATGGGGATGAAGCTTTTGCAGAGGCTCAAGCTACTATTGGAGGATTCTTGATAAAAAAGAAGAAACCTGAAAAAGCTATAGAAGCTTGGTCTAAGGTTGAGCGTTCAGATAACTCAAACTTGTATGCTAAGTTACAAATTAATATTGGAATAGCTTTTAGAGAATGTGGAAATATTGAAAATGCTTTAAAGTCATGGCGTAATGTAACTCGCTTAGATGATCAGGAAGTTTATGCACACGCGCAGTTTTACATTGGACTTGCATTAAAAGAAAATGGTGATGATAGAGAAGCTATACAAGCTTGGAATAATATAAAACATACGGATCATCTGGAGCTGTATGCTAAAGCAAAGCTTAATATTGGACTTGCATTAATTGAGCAACAAGATAATGAAAATGCTGTAATAGCTTGGGAAAAAATAAAGCATTCTGATAACCCAGCATTATATGCTAGTGCACAAATTAATATTGGTAACGTCTTAAAGAGAAATCAAGATAATCAAGGTGCCTTGCAGGCATTCTACAATGTCAAACGAGAAAGTGATCCAATAGCATTTGCTCACGCACAATTTAATATAGGTGCTATATTACAAGAATTGGGAGACAATAATAAAGCAATAGAAATATGGGAAAAAATTATACCTTTAGATGATCCAGAAGTGCATGCCAAAGCGCAATTTAACATAGGCATTACTTCATACAATAATGGTGACAAAGAATTTGCCTTAGCAATATTGGAAAGTATCAATCGTGAAGATAATTCTAATGCATATGCAAAAGCTCAATATGTAATTGCTAAAATACTAAAAGAGAGAAATAATTATGGAGATGCGCTTAAAGCCCTATGTAGTATAGAGCAATCTGATGATCCAGAAACCTATGCTCATGCAGAACTCGTTATTAATTCTTTATTAGATGAAGTAGGAAATCACACAAGTTCACTAGAAGCATTGCGTAGAATTAAACATCAAGATAGTTCTGCAGCTTATTCCTTAGCACAATGGTTGATTGGATCTGATTTTGAGAGAAATGGGAATATAGAAGAAGCTATCAAGAGGTGGAGTATTATAAATTATTTAGATAATCCACAAGTATATGCATTTTCTCAATACCAGACTGGACTATTATTAATTCGTGATCATATATCAAAAAAATACAAAGATGCTGAACAAGCTTTTACTAATTCTGAATCAACCTATCCTTATGAGTCATATTGCTACAGAAAAATATGTGAGTTATTAACAACTCCAGAGACGAATAATTTTGGTCTAATTTCATTAAATTTATTAGACACAGTATTAAACATAGTTAATATTTTAACTTTAGACTTTGATAGTCACGCTGATGAAGAAAAGCCTTTTGAAAGAAAGCTTGCTCATTATACTTCGACATATACTTGCAACTTGCTATTGGGTAATGAGCAGAAGGAGATAGCTCCGAGCTTGTTCAGACTGAATACAATTAATAATGTTAATGATCCTAGTGAAGGTCAATTACTTATTAGAAAGCTGAAAGGTATAAAAGATAATAATTTTACTGCATTAGATTTCAATGAAGAATTCCACGCTTTTATAAGCTGTTTCACTTTCAACCATGACAGTCTTAATCAGTTTAGACTTTATGGTAAGCAAGATAACAAAGAAGCTTCTGGAATGAGCTTGGTGTTTAAAAAAGAATTTTTCCAGTCTCAGAACTTCGTAGGAGGACTATCTCATTTATCAGTTGAGAACACTTCAAAAATTATTAAAAATATTTCAATTATAAATGATACGAAACTAGATAACACAAAGGTGCAAGCATCTGAAGATAATAAGATAGTTAAATACTCAGTGATGAGGTGCGTTTATTTAGACCCAGCATCAGAGTATTTTCATTTAGCACAACGAAATCGTTTAACGTTTTTTCGTGAATTTGGTGAGAAAAGAATAATAAAAAACGGTACAGAGCAGTCTCAAGCTGAATATGAGTGGGGTCTTTATAGAGACTATATGGCAATAATAACTAGCAAATTTGAAACTGCTTATAACAGCCTAAAGACTATCTATACAGAAGTAGAAACAGAAATTAGAAATCTAAAGCTTACACTTACTAGCTCAATATATAAAGAGTTAATCATATTACTAGACGAGATACTTTTGCCTTTAAAATATCTCATCAAACATTCAGCATTTCGTGAGGAGCAAGAATGTAGGATGATTTATATCACTTCAGTTGATAGGCCTGAAGTGACAATGGAGTATGGTAGTTTTCTATATGTCGAGTATGAACCTAGCGTTAAAGATCATCTCGATAAAATTTATATAGCTCCTGCTGCGCTTCATCATAAACGTTACTTCGACCACATTCTAAAAGATGTTGATGTACCAGTTGAGGTATCAGGTAATGTATTTCGATAGTTGTTGCCAGTTACTTTCTTATTAAAAATCATAAATAATATGGATGCTGACTCATTGTCTATGGCTGTTTATTCTTCTATAGGTCATCATCCATATATATGTCAACTTTCTACTCCACTATCTCACTATGCGCTTTTGCATCACCTTTCTTACCATCAGGTTTAATCACAATAGGTAATACCAACCCTTTGGCAAAGTCATCAGACAGCACATAATCATAGCGACTGGCAGCGACATCGGGCGTGGTGTGAATGACCAGTGTCATCTCGTTGCCATCGGTCAGCTCATGTGAGACATAGGTTTCGCTCAGCTGATCCAAGGCTTTGGATAGCGCTTCGTTACTTGCCATACTGATAGTGAGATTGTGCTGCGCCGTGGCAAGATCGACATCGAAGTACTCTGCATAATCACGGACGTTTTGACTATCAATCGCAAACGGATACTTATAATTGGTGGGATCGGCAGGCTTTGTCCCGCTATCGACTAACGACCAGTCTATCTGATCGGCTGCGGGTGTTGACGAGTCTGATGCGGTCGCCGCTGTTTCGGAGGCTTGGTTGGGGGTTTCGGTGCTATTATCACAGCCTGTTAGCGTCCACATGCTAGCAGTTGCGATTACTATCATCGTTATCAGACGCGTCGCCATCGGGTTATCCTTTTTATTATTGATCATCATTAATATGTGCTAACGGCTATTTTGACAGCTTTCTTGATGGTTCTCTAGCGAAATGAGATAAACAAGTCATGGTTATAAAAATATCAGATAGACAGGATTTATAAAAAGCACGCATAAAAAAACAGCCACTCTAGGGTGACTGTTTTATTTTTTATAGATTTCTGCTTATCTTTGATTGATTAGAGTTGGCAGTTTACTTTATATTCCTGACCGCTCGCCCATTTCATCGCAAAAATACCTTTGTCTCCTTTCATATGCCATGCATAGACTGCTTTTGGATTTGAGTCGTTGACATAGCTTGCGACGTCACCTTTTACATCACCGTTTAAGACGAGCTTTTGCTCTGTCCATTTTACTTTAGGTAAGGTGGCATTGAGCATGACTTGTTTTTTGTTAATAGACTGCTTTGCCATGATGGTGCTGCCATCGGTACAGGTATACGGGGCGGCTGCCATGCGATCATAAGCGGCAGTGACTTTTTCTGGTGCAGGGGTATCAGTCGTCTCTGGCGTGGTAGGGGCAGTAGTCGCACAAGCGCTCAGTAAGGCAAGCGCAGGTAAGGCAGTTGCAATTTTAGTGATGGTATTCATCGTTCTCTCCAAAGTATTACTGGTGTCATTTACTTGTTCTTAGTAATGCGTTTAGCATATGAGGCTTATAGTAGCGAAAACGAAGTATTGCCGTGTTAGAAATTGTTCATTACCTATTAGCTTCGTTACCCAATCGCTGACTAATGTAACTTACCATCGCCAACACATTGAAAGATAAACGATAATCATTTGAATTTTATACATCAATAAGTCAGATAAAAAAGCACCTATCAACTGAGCGCTGATAGGTGCTTTTTTTTATGGGTTTAATACGGCCTACGTTTAGACCGTATTTTTATACTATTTTATATCGTCAAAGCGATGCTTTACACAGTAGCTTCTCAACACGCTATTTGGTTTTACGCGGTGGCAGACCTGTATGCTGAGTCTGGAAGTTGCCTTTGCTGACTCTTTTCTTGGTATTTTTGCTGCCAGTATTTTTACCCGCTGCGCCTTTAGCTGTTGCATTAGGGTTTGACGAGTTGTTGCTACGTTTCACTGAATCATTGCCAAGGCGGCTGTTCTTTTTGCGTGCTGACTGGTAGCTGTCTTGCGCCGCGTCACGCCCTTCCAAACTAGCATTGAAAGGTGGAATCAAACAACCGCGGTTTTTACCGATCAAGTCACTACGGCCCATGTCTTGTAACGCTTTACGCAATAGTACCCAGTTTTTTGGATCATGATAGCGCAGGAATGCTTTATGTAGTTTGCGCTGCTTGCCAGATTTGACAATATCCATGTCACCTTCACTACGGCTGATCTTATGTAGTGGGTCTTTGTGCGTGTGATACATGGTGGTCGCAGTCGCCATCGGGCTTGGATAGAATGCCTGTACTTGATCAGCGCGATAGCCATGACTTTTTAGCCACAGCGCAAGGTTCATCATATCTTCATCTTTCGTACCCGGATGGGCGGCGATGAAGTAAGGAATCAGATATTGCTCTTTGCCCGCTTCTTGACTGTACTGTTCAAACATCGCTTTGAATTGATCGTAGCTGCCCATGCCCGGCTTCATCATTTTTGACAGCACGCCTTCTTCAGAGTGCTCAGGGGCAATCTTGAGGTAACCGCCGACATGATGGCTGACCAGTTCTTTGACGTATTCAGGATCTTTTACCGCCAAGTCATAACGCAGACCAGACGCGATAAGGATTTTTTTCACGCCTTTAATATCACGAGCTTTACGATATAACTTAGTTAAGTTGCTGTGATCAGTCAGCAAGTTTTCGCAGACATCAGGATAGACACAAGAGGGCTTACGGCAGTTCTTTTCAATGGTCTCGTCTTTACAGCTCAGACGATACATATTGGCCGTTGGTCCACCAAGGTCAGAGATCACGCCAGTGTAGTTAGGTGCGGTATCGCGAATCGCTTCTACTTCGCGCAAGATTGATTCTTCTGAGCGGTTTTGGATAATACGGCCTTCGTGCTCAGTGATCGAGCAGAACGTACAACCACCAAAACAGCCACGCATGATATTGACCGAAAACTTAATCATGTCATAAGCAGGGATACGCGCATCGCCATAGCTTGGGTGCGGCAGGCGCGCATACGGCAAGTCAAACACATAGTCCATCTCTTCGGTTGAGAGTGGAATCGGTGGCGGATTGAGCCAGACGTCGATTGAGGTATGCGAGTTACCTGCACCGCTGCTATGACGCTGCACGAGCGCGCGAGCGTTACCTGGATTGGTCTCTAAATGCAAGATACGGTTGGCGTGGGCATAGAGTACAGGGTCAGATTTGACATGCTCATAATCAGGCAGACGAATCACCGTTTGCTCACGTGGCGGCATCTTGATTTTATGCTTACGGGCAGTTTTTGGCTTATTAAACGCATTATCAAAGCCGCGCATCTGTACCACTTGGGTATCAGTGTCTACTTGGTCGGCATTAATGACTTTGTCAGTGACTGGCTCAGCGACAAAACCCTGATACTGTGATGACATGGATGACGGCATTGCTTGCCCGACAGGCGAGTCCGATGGTTTGTTCTGCTCAATTGAGCAGCTATCAACGTCTTCAGTCATGACATAAGGGTTGATGATCGGATCGACACGGCCAACGGTATCGACATCGTTACTCGCGACTTCAGTCATATCCGCTTGCCAATGACGGCGAGTCGGAGTCAATAAGTAAGCCGTACCACGCAATTTACTCATTTGCTCAAAGCTATAGCCTTTTGACAGACCATGTACCACATCGACGATGGCACGCTCAGCATTACCATAGAGTAAGACATCCGCACGCGCATCCAGCAGGATACTACGGCGCACTTTGTCTGACCAATAATCATAATGGGCGATACGGCGTAAGCTACCCTCGATACCGCCCAAGATAATCGGCACATCAGGATAGGCTTCACGGCAGCGCTGGCTATAGACGATAGCCGCGCGGTCAGGGCGTTTGTTGGCCACGTTGCCAGGAGAGTAGGCATCATCACTACGGATTTTACGATCGGCTGTATAGCGGTTGATCATGCTGTCCATGTTGCCAGCGGTCACGCCGTACGCATAGACAGGCTTACCAAGCTCCATAAAGGCGTCTTTGCTCTTCCAATCTGGCTGCGCGATGATACCGACGCGAAAACCCTGTGACTCAAGCAGTCGACCGATAATCGCCATACCAAAGCTTGGGTGATCGACATAAGCATCACCTGAGATGATGATGACGTCACACGCATCCCAGCCCAGATCGTCCATTTCCTTACGGCTCATTGGCAGGTAAGGCGCAGGCTCGTAGCAGCTCGCCCAGTGTTTGTCATAATCATAAAGTGGCTTGGTGCCTTGTTTAAAGGCAGTGCGGGCGATGGTATCGGCAGACATGGGCGGACCTGTTAATTAGAAAAATGGCACTAAAAATACAACCCTTATACATCACTGATGATAAAGGCTGATTTAAAAGCGCTCATTTTAACATGAATCACCTTCACTATGCGACCTATTATATGAGTGGTGATTGCCGATAAGTTATTGATAGCGTGAGATAAACTTCTTATGCAAAGTAAGCTGCTAGCCTAGCAGAATAATGGTAAAAATGGTTTCAGCAGAACTGTCATATCGTCGCAAGTATGGTTGTTAAAGTACAGTTATCAAAGTATGGGTTTGGCCAGTACTGATCATTTGTTTTCTCATGTTTGTTAGCCGTTCTAATTTTCATCCATAGCTTTTGGCATAGCTTTTGCTCCAACCCCGTTAGGGCTTATTTGTGTGCATTCGTGAGTGAAAATGGTGCACCGATAAAAATTGAACGGATAGATAAGTGTTTGGAGATAAAATGAGAACATCATCTGTTGGGCTGGATGTATTGGAGAAGCTACTCAAGTCATCACTAGGTAAGATATTAGCGCTCAGTACGCTACTGTTTGGCACGATAGCTAGTGCACAAGCTGCGGAAGCAGACACATTGACGGTGGCGCAGCTACTCGAATATCAAAACATTGCTTGGATTATTTGGGGCGGGGTATTGGTGTTCTTTATGCAGGCAGGTTTTGCACTACTAGAGAGCGGCTCCGTGCGTGCCAAGAACGCGGTAAACGTGATGATGAAGAATTACACCGACATGTGTATCGGTGGTCTGGCATTTTATTTGGTGGGCTTTGGGTTGATGATGGGTACTAACCATTCGGGGTTTGTCGGGACTGATCATTTTATGCCAGTCAATCTGTCTAATATGGACTGGGCGCTGATGTTCTTTCAGATGATGTTTGCAGCGACAGCGGTGACCATCGCTAGTGGTGCCATGGCAGAGCGTGTCTCGTTTATCGGCTATGCAATCGCTGCCTGTTTGATCTGCCTATTTATCTATCCTGTGTTTGCCAGTTGGGTATGGGGTGGGTATTTCGGCGGGTCTGGTTGGCTAGCTGAGCTTGGCTTTATCGATTTTGCTGGGTCGACCGTCGTGCATTCTATCGGGGGGTGGTTGGCACTGGCAGGCATCTTAATCATTGGGCCAAGGCTGGGTCGATTTGCGCCTGATGGTACGCCAAGACTCATCGCAGGTCACAACATGACGCTATTGGCGCTTGGCGGGTTTATATTATGGTTTGGTTGGTTCGGCTTCAATGCTGGATCGACGTTATCTATCACGGGCAATATCGGTCTAATCGCCGTCAATACTTTTATCGCTGCGGTCAGTGCGGTGGTGAGCTACATGCTGATTGCTCGGATAATGAGCAAAGCCATTTTGCTGAGCGATAGTGTCAATGCCAGTTTGATTGGTCTGGTATCCATCACGGCAGGCTGTGCCACCACCACGCCTGTTTTTGCCGTTGTCATCGGTGCAGTCGCCTCCGTGGTCTATATTTTATCCACACAAGCATTATTGAAGCTCAAAATAGATGACGTGGTATCAGCGGTGGCAGTGCATGGATTCGGCGGTGCATGGGGCACACTCGCGGCTGGACTGTTTTATACAGGGGACTTATTTAATTTATCACGGCTGGGCGTACAAGCGCTAGGCGTGGGTGTGGCGTTAGCTTGGGGATTAGGGTTAGGTCTGGTGATGTATAAGCTGATTGATATGAGCTTTGGATTAAAAGCCAGCCGCTTACATGAGCAGCGTGGTCTTGATTATACTGAGCATGCAGAGCTTGGGTATCCTGAGTTTCAAAAGCAAATGTTCGATACTAAAAGTTTAACAGAGCGGCATTTATAGGAGAGAGCTGATGAATATTGATACTCAATCCGTCGATCAAACCGTGTCCGCAATGGCAGAGGTACTGTCAGGGTACTTACATCCTGAAGAGGTGCGCCTGCTCAAGAGGCAGTGGCAACAGTACTCAACAGTCTCTGTCAAAATGATGCAGCAATGCATCTTGGATGCGACAAGGCGATATCCTGAACTACAAAATCACAAATCTAAAATTCGTAAAGGCTTTTGGGCTACGTTGCAAGCGGACAGTCAGCAGGCAGTGGAGTCCGACAGTCACAATGGCCATAACGAGACAATCAATGTACCCGTACCTATCTCTGAGTCCGTTCTTGCATTTTATACCGTGATAGAAGCGCTGCGCAGTCAGCTAACGGCAGCAGACAGTCGCAGCTTTTTTCATAGTATGCACCAAAATGTTTCGCAAGAACGCACCTTCAAAGGGCATCACATCAATATCAATCAGTTTTTGGAAGGTAATCGTTCACCTGTACCGGACAATGAGCACCTTTTAAATCATTTGATGCAGCTTGCTTATGTCTGTTTGTGTGATGTTACTGGTCCCGTGGAGGCTGATGAGATACTGTTTCAAGCAGCCCAAACGGCCAAGCAGAGTTATCCAAAAGCCGTCGTCGAAAAATTATTTTAGCGTATCAAGTGAGCACGTTACGAGCAAGTACGGATATCGCTTTGTAACGTGCCTTATGGTTTCAGGTGAGCAGTGCGTTGGCTGATAGCTTTTAATTATCTAATAGCTGAAGCGGGAAAGTCACCACGTCAAAAGCAAGGGCAAAGGGAAGTAGCACCAGTTTTTGCGCACTATTTGGTCCATGACGTTTTGTGTTTTTTTGCTGGGTTTGAGTATAAAAGCTTACTGTATAAGGCTTGGTTAAAGCGCGATAATTTGACTGAATCAAGCTCAAGTTACTCACTTGCGGATATATGGCGCCTTTAACGGGGACATTAAAACAAAAGCGCTGGGCATCAATACGTTGGTCACTGGCTGAGGTGCATTCCCGGCCATTATTTTGTAAAAAGAACTGATAATCTGAGCGTCCAAACTCGTCTTTTAGTTTGGCGTAAGACAGCCTCATTTCTCCTTGGAAATATCCATCGTTATTGGGTACATAAAAATTCATGTCATTGTCAACGTGGATGTTTTTTTGCGTCAGATTGCTGAGTAAATTAATCATCTCAGTCCCACCTTGGGTGAGTACGTAGCTGTTTTTTTCACCAACGATAACCATTGTTGCATTTGGCGTTTTGGGTAATGCCTGCGCAGGACGACCAAAGGCAATAATTTGGTCTTCTGATAATGTTTGTTTAGTAGTGAGGACATGGTTATTACTTTCTAGCAACGAGCTGGTCGCACAGCCTGACATTGCAAGCATTGAAGCCAGTATGGTTCCTGTTATCAATGCTTTTGGGCTTATTTGATTTAGAGTGCTGTACCTGCTGTTTGTTTTATGAGGGTAGTCTGGTTGAGAGGTCATGCTCAGGCTTCCTTGTCTACTACAGTGAATAAAAATTGCTAATATTATCCAACTTATGTTAGTTTTTTACAAGTTTTGAATGCAGTTTAAACACTAATTATTAATAAAAAAGCTGATACTTACTCATACAGATAGATATATTTAGTCTAAGGTAATCTTGGTTCCACTCTTGGTAAAGTTCATCACAAACTGACTTTTAAAGTTGCGTACATTATTTTCGTAAGTCAGCAAGCTACGGGTGAACTGGTGGTAGTCGCTCATATTTTTGGCATTGACCATCAGCATAAAATCAAAATCGCCAGATACTTCATAACAGCTCATCACTTGCGATTGTACGTCCATCAAGCGCTCAAATCGATGCTGCATCGACGTATTAGAGCGCTCCATTTCTATCATTACCACTGCGGTCAGACCATAGCCCACTTTATTGGGATTAACGATGGCGACTTGCTTTGTAATCACGCCGCTGTCTATCAATGCTTGAATACGGCGCTGAGCTGTCGCAATAGACACGTGCGCTCGTTCTGCAACAGTTTTAAGCGGTAATGTCGCATCGTCTTGTAACAGATTTAAAATGGCTTTATCAGTGCTGTCTAGAATATGGCTCATAATAATGTACCTTCATGAATTGTTATTGCTAGGTTATTGATTATAAATATTATCACTAATAATTTAAATTTAAGAAAATAGTTATTTATATGACATTATTTTGATAAATTTATCCATAAATAAGTTTTTATAGAAATAATATATCAAAGCACCCTAGTAAAATAGTCCGTACCAATCAGAGCTGCTTTAAAAAAAAGAGCTAGCAATTGTTTTTTTATCATCTATTAATAGCTAGGGTGCTTATCATGTCTATCTCAATGCTCTCCAATGTATTCGCTAATGCGCTAGCAACCACTGCTTCACGTTTGCCATTGCCTGCGATTTGGACGACTGGTAACGCGCAGCAACGGACGTTGATGTTGGGAGTATCATTTGCCATCTTATCCAATATCTTGTTTGGCGTGCTCTATGCATACAGCAGCTTTCTGACGCCTTTGTCAGGCACGCAAGTGTTTATCTGGCGGATGCTAGCAATGTGGGCTGTGCTGGTCGGTTACTTATTGGTGAGCGGTAGACTGAGTAGGCATATTGATAAGTTGTGTGCGCTGCGTTCGGTCAAACAGTGGGCGTGGCTGCTACTACCCACACCGATATTTTTGAGTCAGCTTTGGCTATTTATGTGGGCACCAGTCAATGAGCAGGGCGTCCAAACTGCCATGGGGTATTTTTTGTTCCCACTCATGATGGTGGTGTTCGGTTGTCTGCTGTTTGGCGAAAAGCTCAGCCGTCTACAATGGTTGGCGGTTACATTTGCGGCGGTAGGGGTGTTTAGTGAAATCATTCGTACGCAGAGTGTTTCTTGGGCGACATTGTGGGTGTGTGGTACTTATCCGATATATTATATCGTGCGTAGATTCCAAGGCATTGACGCCATTACAGGTATGCTAGTCGATCTGACCTTGTTTGCCCCATTTGCGCTTGGTTACTTGTACTTTTTTGCACCTAGCAATTTGGCGATGGTAGCAGGGTCTGGATTTTTGATCATGATGTTAGTTGGTCTTGGCGTTTTGAGTATCCTAGCAATGAAAACCAATATTGATGCCAGCCAAATGCTTCCAGTCAATGTCTATGGCATGATGAGTTATATAGAACCTGCTTTGCTATTTATATTGGCGGTGACGGTGCTCGGTAATCCGTTTGAATCAGCGATGATTTATAGCTATGGGTTGATCTGGTTAGGTATTGCTTGTTTGATTGCTCATGGTATAAAGCAGCTTCGCGCTCGTAAAAGTGTGCCATTGGCGATCAAAGGACAGGCCGCGTAATTAGCTAGTATGGTAGTTAATGAGTATTGTCAGTCACGAGTGTCAACAGTTAATAGTTATAAGCATTAATAAGGTACAAAAAAGACGGCTCAATATTTACTGAGCCGTCCTTTTTGACATATAGACTAAATAACGCTTAATCTAAGTGCTGTTTGAAACCACGCTGCTTATCACGTTCCCAGTCACGATCTTTTAGTGTCTTACGTTTGTCATGCTGCTTTTTACCCAGTGCTAGACCAATTTGGCACTTCACTAGCGAGTTTTTCCAGTAGCAAGACAGCGGTACGCAGGCATAACCTTTTTGATTGATTGCTCCAGACAGTTTCTCGATTTCACGGCGATTGAGCAGCAGCTTACGTGTACGAATACTGTCTGGACTAACGTGCGTTGAGCTCGACAGTAATGGCTGAATGTGCGCACCAAACAAGAAGGCTTCGTTATTGCGAAATATAACGTACGCTTCAGTGATGGTCATTTTTCCTGCACGGATAGCTTTCACTTCCCAGCCTTGTAGCGCCAATCCCGCTTCAAAGGTTTCTTCGATAAAATATTCATGACGCGCTTTTTTATTGGCGCAAATCTGATTATCAGGTTTTTTTGATTTTTTTGACATAATTTCTCCATAAGGATTGCCTAAAAACACAGGCGCCTTATTTGACCAGTCCTACTAATTCCTCATCTTAACCCATTCAATGCTATTGAATTTTATTTGGATTATAAGTCAGATGAGTCGAACCGCCTATTGTATCAAAGCCTCTGGTGAAAAGGTAAATCGGCTGTTAGGACAAATGTAGCAGATAAGTATTAAGTTTGAGCAAAATTTGCTAGCATATGGCCTAATATTACCGATTATATCAGTCATGCTATGAGCCACTCTATTTCTCCCAATTCCTCAAAGCTACATACCAAAATCTTATACCCTGGTACCTTTGATCCTATTACCAATGGTCATGTAGATTTGGTCACACGCGCCGTCAAGCTATTTGATGAAGTCGTTATCGCGGTTGCCTCAGGCCATCACAAAAAACCCTTGTTCAATTTTGAAGAGCGTGTTGCTTTGGTCGAAACCGTGTTTGCAGACTTACCGCAAGTATCTGTCATTGGTTTTGAAGGGCTGCTTGTTGACTTTATGCGTGAAAAAAACGCCACTGCAGTTTTGCGTGGCTTACGTGCAATGTCAGATTTTGAGTACGAGTTTCAGCTAGCCAATATGAATCGTGAGCTTGATGAAAACTTTGAGGCGGTGTTTCTGACCCCATCTCAAAACTACTCCTTTATATCATCTACCATGATTCGCGAAATCGCCAAGCTTGGCGGTGACGTCAATAAATTCGTTCCACCCTGTGTTTTGCAAGCATTCGACAAAAAGTTAAATATTAAATAAAAGATGTTGCATCAAAGATATGCTGCTAGCACTTGCTAAAACAGTAAGGAGCAGCCATATATGACTGATATAAGCAAAAATATAAGGAACAGTTCATGGCACTATTAATCACTGATGAGTGCATCAACTGTGATGTGTGCGAGCCTGCTTGCCCCAATGAAGCCATCTCAGAAGGGGATGATATCTATGTCATCGACCCTGATCTATGTACAGAATGTGTCGGACATTTTGACGAGCCACAATGCGTTGTGATTTGTCCAGTTGACTGTATTCCTCACGATCCCAATCATGTCGAGACTGAAAGCGACCTGCTATCTAAATACAAACGTATTACGGGTCAATAGAGTACTTATAAGTGATTGATGACGTTTGGGTTTACAACGTGTTAGGGACAATGTAACGATGATAGACTCCATTCAAGTAGTGAGCGACTTTGATCAGCAACACCTATGGCACCCGTATGCCAGCCTGCCACCTACTTATCCTAATATCGTAATTGATCGTGCTGAAGGTGTTTATATCTTCACTGAAGACGGCACGCGCCTGATCGATGGCATGTCTTCATGGTGGGCGAGCGTTCATGGCTATAATCATCCAAAACTGAATGAAGCGCTTATTAAGCAATTGGGTAAAATGGCGCATGTCATGTTTGGTGGTTTGACTCATCAGCCAGCTATAAATTTAGGCAAAAAATTGCTCGACATTGTGCCTACTGGTTTAGACGCTATTTTTTATGCAGATAGTGGCAGTATTGCGGTAGAAGTGGCACTGAAAATGGCGCTGCAGTATCAAGTAGCTGCCAAGCGTCCAACCAAGCAACAGTTTGCCTCAACCCATTCAGGGTATTACGGAGACACGTGGCATGCTATGAGTGTCTGTGATCCTGTTAATGGTATGCACAGCCTATATGGCAAGCAATTACCGATGCAGCATTTCGTCCCTGCGCCGCCACTTGGCTTTGATCGCGCTTTGACAGTAGATGAGCGTGAATCGTTGGCTCAGTTTTTTGTAAAGTATGGCGAGCAGCTGGCGGGGTTTATCATTGAGCCGATTATTCAGGGCGCAGGCGGGATGCGTTTTTATAGTCCTGAATACCTACAATTGCTTCGTCAACTGTGCGATGAGCATGATGTACTATTGATTGCGGATGAAATCGCCACTGGGTTTGGTCGTAGTGGTAAGCTATTTGCGTGTGAGCACGCTGATATCTGTCCTGACATCATGACTATTGGCAAAGCGCTGACAGGCGGCTATATGACTTTTGCCGCAACGCTATGTACTCGCAATATCGCCGATACCATTCATAATAGCGATTATCCAGCCCTCATGCATGGTCCAACCTTTATGGGCAACCCACTTGCTTGTGCCGTCGCCTATGCGTCAATTGATTTGATACTGTCTTATGATATCGAAACACGTACCACCGATATGCAGCGTACGATGGAGCAAGTCCTTACGCCAGCTGCGCAGTTGGCAGGTGTTGCCGAGGTACGTTGTTTGGGTGCAGTGGCGGTGATTGAGTTAAATGACGCCGTTGATATGCCCACTTTTCAATCTTTATTGATTGATAACGGTATCTGGGTCAGACCGTTTGGGAAGCTGGTGTATATTATGCCACCCTACGTGATTACTGATGATGAGCTGACGACCTTATGCCAAGCGCTACTAAAAGTGGTCCGTACGTATTTACAAAACCGAGATCAACCATGAGTGTATTATTTATCTCCGGCATCGATACCGATATCGGCAAAACCTATGCTACTGGCTTACTTGCCAAAGCACTTATGCAAAAAGGTGTGAACGTTATCACGCAAAAGTTGGTGCAAACAGGCGTTTCCATAAATCCAAATGATGGCACATTGAACATCGCGGACGATATCGTGACCCACCGCCAACTGATGGGGATGCCATTACAGCCATACGATTTAGATTTTACCACTTGTCCTTATCGCTATGAGAAACCTGCGTCACCGCATCTATCCGCAACACTGGCCAACCAACCTCTCAATATTGAAGCGATTACTGAAGCCACGAAAGCATTGCAAGCTGATTACGATGTGGTATTGCTCGAAGGAGCAGGCGGGTTGTTAGTTCCCATTACCACTGTATTATTGACCTTGGATTATATCGCTGAGCAAGGTTATCCTATTGTCTTGGTCACTTCTGGTCGGTTGGGCAGCATTAACCATACGTTACTCAGTTTGGAGGCGATAAAATCGCGCGGCTTAATGATACATAGTGTGATTTACAATCATATCCATGATGATGCTGAGCAAACGGATACTGAGATCGCCAACAGTACTATTGAGTTCCTGCAAGCATATTTGTCTCGTCACTACCCCAAAGCGCATTGGCTGGTTTTGTCCAAACAATCAAATGAACATTCAGGCAATATCGACATACCTTTGCCAACAGCGTTTATCTAAGTTTTTAAGGTGTTTTTGCGGTAGTCACAATCATTCTAAAAATAAGCAGAAAAGACATTCCCATACAGGCGTTAGTTTTGTTATACTAGCGCGCTTGGTAGACTAGGCGATCGCCGCTGCACACTGGCAACAGATGAGCAGGGGAGGAAAGTCCGGGCTACATAGGGCAGCGTGCCAGCTAACGGCTGGGCAGAGTAATCTGACGACCAGTGCAGCAGAGAGTAGACCGCCTTTAGTATCTTAGGGTATTATCGGTAAGGGTGAAAGGGTGCGGTAAGAGCGCACCGCGTGAATGGCAACATCTCACGGCATGGTAAACTCCACGCGTAGCAAGACCAAATAGGCATCGGCATGGCGCGGCCCGCGTTCGATGCGGGTAGGTTGCTTGAGCGTATTAGCGATGATACGCCTAGAGGAATGATCGTCCACGACAGAACCCGGCTTATCGGTTTACCAAACCTTTTTTATCGTTTGTCGTAGTAATATTTGCAGTTAATTTGAGTGACATTCATTTTTTTGCAAAAAATGCCCATTAGGGGTTGACGTCAGTCAGCAGCTTGGGCATAATGTGCAGCCTAAAACGGCGATGTAGCTCAGCTGGTTAGAGCGCACGATTCATAATCGTGAGGTCGAGAGTTCAAGTCTCTCCATCGCCACCATATATAGCAGTACTAAAAAAAGCCAATCTCTCTGGGATTGGCTTTTTTTTGCCTAAAATAATCTGTCATTTACAAGGTTTGTAGGTGCTATTGCTTAGTCAAATATTCCCTGTTAGATGTCCGTCAGTCTCGCTTACTTGATAAATACTTTCTCTGCTACTAAAATCGCCTTACTTTGCAGTAGAAAACTGCTAGAATACTCTTTGGTATGTGCGTACAAGAGCACAGCAGAGCTACCGTACTAAGTACTGAGCTTTAGGCGACGTTATCCATTCTAAGGATTACGATCGATACAATAGCTGATCTGTAGCATACGCTTTGACAAAGCATACCTATCTTATCAAGTGTACTTGACCATATTTATCTCTTATCTTTATTCTATCACCTTTAATTTAGTAGGCGCTTTGTGACTGCATTAGCCAATATTCGTAACTTTTCAATCATTGCCCACATTGATCATGGTAAGTCGACCCTTGCCGATCGTTTTATTCAGATGTGCGGTGCCTTGCAAGATCGCGAGATGCAGGCGCAGGTGCTCGACTCGATGGACATTGAGCGTGAGCGCGGTATCACTATCAAAGCACAATCGGTAACGCTGTTTTATGATCACCCAAATGGTGAGCGTTATCAGCTGAACTTTATTGATACACCGGGTCACGTTGATTTCTCGTATGAAGTATCGCGCTCGTTAGCCGCTTGTGAAGGCGCGCTATTGGTCGTTGATGCTGCTCAAGGCGTGGAAGCTCAGTCGGTTGCCAATTGCTATACGGCAGTGGACCAAGGTTTAGAAGTGATGGCAGTCCTTAATAAAATTGATTTGCCACAAGTCGAGCCTGAGCGCGTTATTCAAGAAATTGAGGATATTATCGGTATTGATGCAGTAGATGCGCCGCGTGTATCAGCGAAATCTGGTCTAGGTGTCGACAAGTTGTTGGAAGCCTTAGTCGAGTTTATTCCTGCACCGACTGGCGACCGTGAAGCACCCCTACAAGCGTTGATTATTGACTCGTGGTTTGATAGCTATTTGGGTGTGGTCTCGCTCGTTCGTGTACGCCAAGGAACCGTGAAAAAAGGCGATAAGATTTATATCAAATCAACTGGCGATGCTCATCCAGTAAGCTCTATCGGTGTATTTACGCCAAAACCTGTCGATACTGGTATCTTAGAAGCAGGTGAAGTAGGCTTTATTATCGCGGGTATTAAAGACATTGCTGGTGCGCCAGTTGGTGATACGATTACCCATGCAAAGACTCCTGACGTCGATCGTATCCCAGGTTTCAAACAAATCACGCCACAAGTATATGCAGGCATGTTCCCAGTAGACTCTAGTGACTTTGAAAAATTCCGTGAAGCGTTGCAGAAGCTACAAATCAATGATGCCTCGTTATTCTTTGAGCCTGATACCTCAGACGCGTTAGGCTTTGGCTTTCGTTGTGGTTTCTTAGGCATGCTACACATGGAAATTATCCAAGAGCGCCTAGAGCGTGAGTATGACTTGGATTTGATTACCACCGCCCCGTCAGTGATCTATGAAATTGAAAAGAAAGGCGGCGACATCATCTATGTTGATAACCCATCAAGACTGCCTGAGCCCAATAACATCGAAGAGTTCCGTGAGCCAATTGCGCGCTGTCAGATTTTGGTACCGCAAGACTACTTGGGTAACGTCATGACACTATGTATTGAGCGTCGCGGCGTGCAGGTTGATATGCGCTTTATGGGTAAGCAGGTTCAGGTTATCTTTGATATTCCGATGGGTGAAGTGGTCATGGATTTCTTTGACCGTCTAAAGTCAGTCTCGCGTGGTTTTGCATCACTGGACTATAGTTTTGATCGTTATCAAGTTGATAAATTGGTTAAAGTAGACGTATTAATCAACGGTGATAAAGTTGACGCCTTGGCGATGATTGTACACCAAGATCAAGCACGTTTCCGCGGTAATCAGATAGTGACCAAGATGAAAGAATTGATTCCACGTCAGATGTTTGATGTGGCGATTCAAGCAGCAATTGGTAGTCAGATTATTGGTCGTAGTACGGTAAAAGCCATGCGTAAAGACGTATTGGCCAAATGTTATGGCGGTGATGTGTCGCGTAAGAAAAAGCTATTATCTAAGCAAAAAGCGGGCAAAAAACGTATGAAGCAAGTAGGTAACGTGGAGATTCCACAAGAAGCCTTCTTAGCTGTCTTGCAAGTTGATAGTTAATAGACAGTTCTATCTCAGATAGTTTTTGTACATAGCAGCAGTTGAATATCGTTAATTTTATCGTCAAAGCAGCTAGACAAGCAGCATGTTAATAGGCAATTTGGTATGGATTTTGATTTCAATTTAATTTTAGTGCCGTTGACTATAGGCTTAGGAATTGTCTGGCTGTTAGATAAGCTTGCATTTAAACAGCGTAAAACTCGCGGACGAGGCAAAGAGAGCCTACTGGTACGCTGGGCTTATGACTTTTTTCCTGTGTTGGCAGTAGTATTAATAGTACGCTCATTTTTAATTGAGCCTTTTAATATTCCATCATCCTCTATGGTGCCAACGTTGTATACGGGTGATTTCATTGCGGTCAATAAGTATGCGTATGGCGTCCGTCTACCGCTAACGTATAATAAAGTACTGGATACAGGTGAACCTGAGCACGGCGATGTAGTGGTATTCCGTTATCCTGAAAATCCAAGCATCTACTACATCAAGCGCTTGATTGGGTTGCCTGGCGATACCGTCAGCTATAATCAAGGTACAATCTCTATTAATGATGTACCAGTGGAGACGACGCCTATCGATTTTTCGGCAAGTGCAGAATTGACATCACAACTTTATTTGCCAGGACAAGTTGGTCCAGGTCAGGTGCTCACAGAAGAGAGTGCTGCTGCAATGGGTCAGGAGGAAGAGGACGCAGCACAGTATTTCCAAGAGACACAAGGTGAAAACACACACCTTGTTCGCTATTTAGATGGCATGAATAGCTCACAGTATGCTCCCTTCCTGCAGCAACAATCACCAGAAGTTGTGAGCTCAGAAGGCACAGAGTGGCGTATTAAAGTGCCAGAGGGTCAGTATTTTGTCATGGGTGATAACCGTGATCGCAGTGCAGATGGTCGCTTTTGGGGTTTTGTTCCTGATGAAAACTTAGCGGGTAAAGCTGTCTATATATGGATGCATAAGCCACCTGGACTAAATCTACCAACCTTTGAACGCAATGGTACTATTGATTAGTATTGTGAGTACTCTATTGGTTGATTTATCGATAATAGTTTTATGCTAATATCGTTACGATTCAATAAATAGCGTTCTACTATCTGATTTATAGGTACAGAACGTTATCAAAAATAGTCATCAATCAATCGAGGATTTCCATCATGCAGCAGTTATCTGGTCTTACCACGCAGCGCGGTGCTAGTGTGACAAACATCGTTCTCATTATTATGATGTTGGGTATCGCGGTTAAACTGCTAGTGGCTATTGTCCCTGCTCAAATTGGTGACTATCAACTGACTAAGCTCTTGAGTGCAGAGCTTAAAGTAGCCAATAACAACAACGAGACAGCCAAGCAGTTCGTTGAGCGTGTTAACAAACAGCTATCTATCAATGCTGACTATGACACCAATGCAGAAGATGTATTCACTTTTACCAATAAAAAAACGGGCCAATTGGCCATTCATAAAGAATATGCAGTAACCAATACGTTCTTTAGCAATGTCGATATCGTGAATCGTTTCGAAGGAGACATCGATATGGCTACAGCAGAATAAATAATCATAATATGGGACAGCGCTTTAGTCTCCTCAACAAAATCAAATATATACTTTTATTAAACTAAATCTGTAAAACAGAAGGGATAACCACAAGCCACGCATGAAACCAACTTCGCAACATTCCCAAGCGGTTCTTACTCCTAAAAAAAATAGCACGTCTGTCGACACGCTTGTTGTTAGCTCAGAATTTACTCAGCGCTTAGCAGTCTTAACGCGCAAGTTAGGCTATGTGTTTAATGATTTGAGCCTGCCAAAGCTTGCATTGACGCACCGCTCATTTGACAGCAAAAAAAATTATGAGCGTCTAGAGTTTTTAGGTGATGCGCTTTTGGGTATGATTGTGGGTGAGGCTTTATACCATCGTTATCCTAATCAAAACGAAGGGCGTCTAACCCGTATGCGTGCAACTTTGGTGCGCCAAGAGTCACTGGTTATTATTGCGCAAAATCTGGAGCTGTCTAATCATCTTATATTAGGCGTGGGTGAGCGTAAGGGTGGCGGCCGTAATCGTGCTTCTATATTGGCGGATGCGGTAGAGTCTTTGATTGGTGCCATCTATTTGGACAGTCAAGACATGGATATTACTCGTCATTGCGTACTTTCTTGGTATGGAGACTTGATTGACAACGTTAATGATCAAAAAGCACTAAAAGATGCGAAGAGCCGTTTGCAAGAGTGGTTACAGTCTAAGCAATTTGATTTGCCAAACTACGAGCTTATGGAAACACGTGGCAACGCTCCCCATCAAATCTTCGTGGTACGTTGTCACGTGAATATTCAAAACTGCCCTGATATTACTGAATCTGGTGAAAGCCGCCGTATCGCTGAGCAAAAAGCAGCAGAACTTATGATCAATCAGCTGCACAAACTTCCAGGATCCGCTAAAAAACGCTCTTAGCGAATATTTGCAGGCGATTACAGGCATATTTTTGAGTCAACAATGTCGCTTTTAAGTGATGAGACCTTGAGCGTGGTAGGCTTAATTTACCTTACATACTACTTATTTTAAATATTACCAGCCGATATCCAATAGTAACTGCACCGACAAACTATTAAGTCATATCTAGCTGGATATAAACCCTATAGGATTAACTTATGAGCAATCACACTGATGTGCCATCGAATAATGAAGATAGTACTCAAAATATGATTGAAAATACAGATGTCGATACGAATGCTGATAGCGTAGGAGAAATCACAATCGACAACGATATGGCGATTGAAGAGTTTTTTGCGCCAAATACGAATGCTCGTATGGCTGACGACTTCAGAGCTGGTTATGTTGCTATTGTTGGACGTCCAAATGTAGGTAAATCAACGTTGATGAACCACTTATTGGGTCAAAAGCTGTCTATTACTTCGCGTAAGCCGCAAACGACACGCCACCGTATTCATGGTATTTTGTCTAATCATGAGATGCAGGCAGTGTTTGTGGATACGCCAGGTATTCATCGCAATGAAGTACGCGCTATTAATGAGCGTATGAACAAAGCGGCAGTATCTGCTCTAGTAGATGTTGACCTAGTATTGTTCGTTGTTGACTCAGACCAATGGCGTGATGATGATCTATTGACGTTGCAAAAGCTTGGTGATACCAATTTGACTGTTGTATTGGTCATTAATAAGTCAGATACCTTAAAAGATAAAGGCAGTGTATTGCCACTTATTGAAACCTTTAATGAAAGTTTTGACTTTGCTGATATCGTTCCAGTATCGGCGCTCAAAAACCAAAACTTAGATCGTTTGCAAGAAGTGATTGCCTCACATTTACCTGTTGCTGCACCTATTTATGATACAGAGCAAATCACTGACCGTTCAGAGCGATTTTTAGCCAGTGAAATCATTCGTGAAAAAATCATGCGTAGTGCTGGTGATGAAGTGCCATACGACTTGACCGTACAGATTGATGCATTTAAAGATGAGCCTGCGCATACAGATCCAAAAACGGGGCGTCCACGTAAAGCATGCACCTTTATTGATGCAACTATCTATGTTGAGCGCAGTGGCCAAAAAGCCATTGTCATTGGTGATAAGGGTCAACGCATCAAGCAAGTCGGTATGGATGCTCGTAAAGATATGGAGCAGCTGTTTGACAAAAAAATCATGCTAACGCTATGGGTCAAAGTTAAACGTGGCTGGTCTGATGACGAACGTGCATTAACCAGTTTGGGATATTGATAGCAATCAAGGATAGTGCGGTAATATTGCTATCCATATGCTAAATGCTGAGGTAATAAACGATGCGTAACGAAGCGTTAATTGGCTATTTATTACATCAGCGTCCTTATCAAGAAAAGCGTGCGTTGTATTATCTTTTTTCTCAGCAGCATGGTGTGATACATGGTGTTGGGAAAAAAGGTGCACCGTTATTTATGCCTTTACAGCTATTTGCCACTGGCAAACGCGATCTAAAAACATTCACTCAAATCCAGATTACTTCGCAAACCACTCTCCAAACAAGTAACGAGCAAAAAGAGAGTGCCCCTGCCGCATTGTCTACTGTGCCTTACAGTAATATCAATGGACAACACCAATATGCGGCGTTGTACCTTAATGAGATATTGTGGCGATTGTTACCGACCGAAGATCCAATGCCAGTATTGTGGCAACATTATCAGGACAGTCTACAGCAGCTGAAGCAACCTTTAGATAACACTGAGCTTCGTTTATGTTTACGCCAATTTGAGCAGCACCTATTCAATGAGTTAGGGTTTACCTTAACGCTAACGCATGACAACATCGAAGATACGATCGAACCTGATTGTGTGTATCGCTTTTTACCTGATGTAGGGCTAATACCAATCATGCAGAATGCTACAGAGTCTGAGCATTTGAATAGTACTACCGGACAAACTATACTTAAGGGTGTCGATATTATTGAGATGGCCTACCTAGGTATTACTAAAGCAACGCTAAATAATTGTTCAAAGCTGCATCGTCATCTGATAGATCATTTACTTGATTATCAACCATTACAAAGTCGGCTGCTATGGCAACAGCAGCAGCGTTATCAATAAAAAGATTATCATTATCAAATCTATTTACTGCTTAGCACAGCTAGCAGTCAGTAGGATGATCTGCGTTGGGTTTGTATCTAACAATACCGGCTTGGTTGAATGATATTTGGTACATCGATTCATTATAAGGAGATGTGGGACAGTACTTGATATGGCCAAAGTGACCTCGAGGCTTGCCACTATCACCCCAAAATTTGATGTAATGGCGACCTGCTCCGACTCTGAGCTTCAGTGTACTATATTTTAAATTAAAAGATTGATTAAGTAGTAGAGCATCAGCATTTGCATCGAAGTTTTTGTTACCGTTTTTGTCCACGAATAATATAAGCATGTTATCACTATTTCGATCGCACTGTTTACCGTCATTTGATAAACAAACCAATATGTCCTGTCTGGTGATATAACTTTCAGCTTTTGCCAAAGCGAGGGTGTTTTCTAATTGTGTTTTGACACGTTTGGCTTCCATGCGCGTTAACTGTGTCAATATGCTAGGCATTGCAATCACTACTATGATAGCCAACACCGCTATGGTAACAATCAGTTCAACGAGAGTGAAGCCATTCCTACCTTTATCTCCTAAAACACACAAATTTATTGCAGATTTTCTATTACGTATAGTTAGTTGATGCTGTGTAGTGTTCAACTTATTTGTTCGAAATACCCGCCTAGCATGATTAATTGTTCTTTTCGTCAAAGTAGATACAGGTAAAAACACTCTTAGTAATCTATGATAATTTGATGATATCTTACAAAGCGATTTCATAGGTTGCTACATCCTATAGCTTCAGATTTTCCTAATAGAATAATCATGTTTATTTGCAACAGTTATTCAGTCTATTGTGGAGAGAGCAGTGCTTGATAAAGACTAATATTTTGGTTTGTTGATAATATACAAAACTATCACTTATCTATAATTCGCTTCCGATATGAAATAATGTTGACTGTCGTAATATAAACGGAATATATGTCTAGTGTCAAAAAATGTTTCAATTAGTGAATAATGTGCATTAGGAATAGAGAAAAATTATTAATTGTAATAAAATATGTTCAAACGACAGGCAGCATTCAATCTACTATCTGTCGCGAACTGACATACAAAAGATAAAAAGCGTAAGGTGTGTTAGTTCTAGGTAACTTAGAATGGCTATTGTGTTTTAGTTACAACATTATCGTGTAATAATGTGTAGCTCGTTAACGAAAAAAGTTGTAAACTGAATTGATAATCGCTAAGCTACGTTTTAATTGGTTTTGCTTTGTAACCTAAATGCGTAAAAGACGTCTGATTTAGAGCGTCTTGAGAGTCAGTTTTGCTTAATGCATCACTAAAATTATCCTTTGGAGGAAGTCCATGAAACTGAATAAAATTGCTCTAGCACTGTTCGCTGTAACAGCTGCACCTCTAGCAGCCAATGCTGGTGTTACTATTAGCCCGTTATTACTAGGTTATCATTACAGCGAAGGTGCTGACGATGATCAAGCTGAATTACTAGGCGACTATAGTGGTAATGGCGATAGCTATTATAAAGAAGATGGTTTATACACAGGTGCAGCTTTAGGTATCGAACTTACTCCTTCTACTCAGTTCCAAGTAGAGTATGGTGTATCAGATACTGATGCTATCAACCAAGACGGTTCTGATAACTTTGACGCAGAACAAGAAATGATCTCTGGTAACTTCTTGATCGGTACCGAAGAGTTCACTGGTTATACTGATAGCGCTCTTAAGCCATATGTATTGGTTGGTGCTGGCCAATCTAAACTTGAGATTAAAGACTCTTCAGGTGACAAAGTTAGTGGCACTAAAGACACTATCGGTAACCTAGGCCTAGGTGCTATGTATCGTATCAACGATGCCCTAAGCCTACGTGGTGAAGCTCGTGCGATTCATAACTTTGACAACAACTGGTGGGAAGGCATGGCCTTGGCCGGTCTAGAGGTTGTACTTGGTGGCCATCTAGCACCTACAGTAGCTGTACCGCCAATGGAAGAGCCAATGGTTGACAACACTCCAGTAGTTGTTGTTGAAGCTGACCTTGATTCTGACGGCGATGGCGTACCTGATAGCATGGATGCATGCCCAGGCACTCCAATGAATGTAGTGGTTGATGAGCGCGGTTGCCCAGTACCAGTAGATATTACTGATGAGCTGAAAATGGAACTACGTGTATTCTTTGATAACGATAAATCAGCTATCAAAAACCAATACAAGCCAGAAATCGCTAAAGTAGCAGAGAAAATGCGTGAGTATCCAAACTCTACAGCTCGTGTAGAAGGTCATGCATCTAAAACTGGTCCTTCAGCACGTTACAACCAACGTCTATCTGAAGCTCGTGCCGTTGCTGTTAAGTCTATGCTAACTAACGAATTCGGTATTGCTCCAAACCGTCTATCAACTGTTGGTTATGGTTACGACCAACCAATCGCATCAAACGATACTGAAGAAGGTCGTGCTATGAACCGTCGTGTTTATGCCATCATCACTGGTGACAAAACTATGACTGTTGAACAAACTAAAGATATGGTTGTTCAGTAAGTATTAGATAATTAATCGTATAGTTAGATATATGGTTACAAAAAAAGCCACCCAATTGGGTGGCTTTTTTTATTTATGTATTGAGAAAAGTAAGTTATTTCATAAATTTATGAATCAATAATGTTATACTAGCCACCCAAACATTCTGTAAATTGACAGAATGTACATTAGCATAGCTATCTGTACGATGAATTTATCGGCATAGATATTTGATTATATTGAGATTTTCTGAGCGATAGCATTTATTGTGTATCATCTAGAATTCAATATCTATCTGATTGATGATAAGAGTTTATCCAGCGGCGCTTATTGCTACTGCATTTTTTTAAGACGACACGAGCATTTTATATGGCGAACGATATCAAACACCTGCGTAACATTGCAATTATTGCCCACGTTGACCACGGTAAAACAACTTTGGTTGATAAATTATTACATCAATCTGGTACTTTTGGCGATCGTGCAAACATTGCTGAACGTGCGATGGATTCAGGTGATATTGAGCAAGAACGTGGTATTACTATTTTGGCTAAAAATACAGCCATTCGTTGGACAGATCAGACTTCAGAAACTGAATACCGTATCAACATCGTCGACACTCCAGGTCACGCCGATTTCGGTGGTGAAGTTGAGCGTGTAATGTCGATGGTTGATTGCGTACTTTTGGTTGTTGATGCTGTCGATGGCCCAATGCCTCAGACTCGTTTCGTAACGCAAAAAGCATTTGAACAAGGTCTAAAGCCGATTGTTGTTATCAATAAAATTGACCGTCCTGGCTCACGCCCTGATTGGGTAATGGATCAAATTTTTGATTTGTTCGATAATCTAGGTGCAACTGATGAGCAGCTTGATTTTCCAGTAGTTTATGCATCAGCGTTAAATGGTATTGCAGGTCTAGAAGCAGACGATTTAGCTGATGACATGACGCCGCTATTTAAAACTATCGTTGATGTTGTACAGGCGCCGCAAGTTGATGCAGACGCACCATTCCGTATGCAAATCTCAAGTCTTGATTACAACAGCTTCGTTGGTGTTATCGGTATTGGTCGTATCCAGCGCGGTAAGGTTAAAACCAATACACCAGTTACTGTCATTGACAAGCATGGTAAGACACGTAACGGTCGTATTTTAAAAATCATGGGCTACCATGGCCTTGATCGTATTGACGTTGAAGATGCACAGGCTGGTGATATCGTTTGTATCACGGGTATCGATGCGCTTAATATCTCAGATACGATTTGTGATCCTAGTAATGTTGAAGCATTACCAGCATTAACAGTTGATCAGCCTACCGTATCAATGAATTTCCAAGTAAATAACTCACCATTTGCTGGTCGTGAGGGTAAGTTTGTCACGTCACGTAATATTCGTGAGCGTCTTGAGCGTGAGTTGATTCATAACGTTGCACTACGTGTAGAAGATACTGAATCTCCAGATAAGTTCAAAGTATCAGGTCGTGGTGAGCTTCATTTATCTGTACTTATTGAAAACATGCGCCGTGAAGGCTTCGAGATGGGTGTTTCAGGCCCAGAAGTTATCGTAAAAGAAGTTGATGGCAAGCTACAAGAGCCGTATGAAAACGTTGTCTTCGATATCGAAGAAGAGCATCAGGGTTCTATCATGGAGCAGGTTGGTCTACGCAAAGGCGAAATGACCAATATGGAGCTTGATGGTAAAGGCCGTATGCGTATTGAAGCAACAGTACCAGCTCGTGGTTTGATCGGTTTCCGTTCTGAGTTTTTAACACTAACCTCAGGTAGTGGTATCATGACGTCAAGCTTTTCGCATTACGGTCCACAAAAGATCGGTGATGTGGGTGGTCGTTCAAACGGCGTATTGGTTTCTATGGCAAATGGTACCTGCCTAGGCTTTGCACTGTTTAACCTACAAAAACGTGGTAAGTTATTTGCTGAGCCACAGCTTGAAGTTTATGAGGGTATGATTATTGGTCTTAACTCTCGTAACGATGATATGACGGTTAACCCAACAACCGGTAAGCAGCTTACCAACGTACGTGCTAGTGGTACTGATGAAGCGTTGACGTTGACGCCAGCAGTTAAGTTCACGCTTGAGCAAGCGCTTGAGTTTATTCAAGATGATGAGCTAGTTGAAGTAACACCAAAAGCAGTACGTATCCGTAAACGCTATCTGACTGAAAGTGAGCGTAAGCGTCACGGCCGTAGTAAGAAAAACGCATAATATCGACAGTATAAACTACTCAATTTTTTAGAGCGTTGATTTTCAACACTAAAGTTTAATGTCTTTTAGACATCGAAGTAGTTAAAGAATTAGCAGTATAGGGTGAGCTATAGTGGTTCACTTTATACTGCTTTTTTTTGTTGTAATTTTGAAAAAATACATACAAAATGAACATTAGTTTTGATGTGTTCAGTGATTAACGTTAGAGTGAAGTATGATACTGATTATATAAAATATCTATACGCCTATAGATAATTCTTGAGGAGAATACGATGAGTATGGTTTCAGAATTTAAAGAGTTTGCTCTAAAAGGCAATGTGATGGATTTAGCAGTTGGTGTCATCATTGGTGGGGCTTTTGCTACCATCACTAAATCATTGGTAGATGATATCATTATGCCAATTGTCGCTTTCATTGCAGGGGGTGAGATTAACTTTAAAAATATGCTTTTAGTATTGGGTGATGTGCCTAATGGGGTTGCTATGACCTACGATGCACTCAAAGAAGCTGGCGTTCCTGTATTGGCATATGGTAGCTTCATCACTGTACTCATTAATTTTCTAATTTTAGCTTTTATTATTTTTATGATGGTTAGAGTAGTAAATAAAATGCGTCGTACGGAAGCTGTAGAGGAAGCTGTAGTAGAGCCATCAGAAGAAGTACAGTTACTGCGTGAAATCAGTGCTAAATTAAGTAATACTCATATTGTAAAATAATAATGTACAGTTTAGTGGTAATAAAAAAGGCTAACGTAAAGTTAGCCTTTTCTATTGTCTATTCGCAAAGTCATATTTTTTGATTCATGCTAAAAACGATCAAACACAGTAGCTTATGGCGTGACAACCACGTAATCGTTAGTATTAATCAAAATCTCCGATGGTTGGTCAACGACAATACGCACAGTATTATTGTCAATAACTTGTGATTTATAATAGTTGTCTTCAGCAACTGTACAGCCTAAACATCTTCCCATAGCATCCCAAGGCTCAACAAATAATTTTTGCTGAGCTTGATCGGCATTTCCACCGATAAGAGAGAAGGGCAGGCTCACGATATAGGCGGCGGTACCAGCCACAGCATTGACCAATTGCAATGGTTTACCAACAATCGTATCTACTACCATCGTCTCATACGAAGGGCCAAAGTCAGTTTCGTCTATTTCTATGGCTGCAAAAGTAGGTTGCATACTAGCAGCCATTAACGCTAAGGAAGTAAAGACAGGCAACAACTTCTGCTTAACTGCGCGTTTGTTTTTGGCTTTAACCGTCATAACGATATCCTAAAATTCACAATGAGTATGATTAATGGCTGCTGCTGTCTCCACATAGGAATATCGCGGCAACGACAGGTAAGGTAAGTATTACAGAAGAATAAATAGTGCGCGCTATTTGTGTAAGCGCTAGCACTATTAAAGCAAGATGTAGACCAATAAGCAACAAGAATACATGGGATATTCTTATGTGAGTAAAAAATATATCACGCTAGATTATATTTATTTTGAGATAGTGGTGGACTTATTTTTGTTTAAGACAACATTGCATATGACCAATAATTAAGCTCAAGCTAGTGGCTGACAATTCGGACAGTAAACACTGGCTCTACCGTTGAGCTTGATATTCTCTAGTACGGTATTGCAGTGTGGACAATGCTCTCCTTGTCTCCCATAAACATTTAAGGTTTGCTGAAAATAACCGGTCTGACCACTAGCTACTGTGAAGTCTCGTAACGTTGAGCCACCAAGTTTGATAGCCTTTTTTAATATATCTTTAATATGATCAACTAAAATTATCAGCTGCTCAAGTGATAGCTGATTGGCTGGAGTGGCAGGGTGAATACCTGATAGGTAGAGGCTTTCCGTCGCATAAATATTACCGACACCTACCACGACTTTTTGTTCCATAATGACAGATTTAATAGCTCGTACGATAGACTGTGCTCGTTTGTTCGTGGGGCTTTTATGAGAACTTGTATCGTTATGGTCTTTATCAGATAAGTCAGTACGCTGAATAATGTTATATAAATACTCTGCGGTAAAATCTTCTGAGAGTGGCTCAGGGCCTAAGTGGTTCAGTAATTTGCTACCGTAATCTTTATACCATAATACTGAGCCAAATCGTCTTGGATCGTAATAATGTAGCTGAGATTTAGCGTTTTCAGAATCCTTAAATACTACTATCAGATGATCATGTTTACGTTTTTCAGTGCCATAGCTGTGCTGCTGTAAACTACCTGACATGCCTAAATGAATCAAAAGCTTAAGTGGTGCTACAGAGGCATCATTATCGTTAGAAACTATAGGCAAAAAGTTAAGAACAAGATATTTTGCTCGGCGTTCAACGCTATCCAACGTGTAGTCAACCAAACTGCTCAAGTCATCTGGCATCGCCCAACGTAGCTTTGGTTGAAAGACTTTTATGTCAATCACCTGCTGTCCTAATAATGGTGCAAGGCTAGTCTTGGTGGTCTCTACTTCTGGCAATTCGGGCATGATGTTTTATGACAACTCTATTTTTTAGTGAATAATTGGTAGCTTAGCATTTCAACTAAGCCACAGCGCGACGAGCATGTAAGATACCGTGCTGTTGTTCTAGTTTGGCGAGTAGTTTAGATAAGTGCGCCAGCCCTGAAACTTCGATATGAAATTTCAAAAAGGCGATATTGTCATCGTTGCTAAGCGTTTCAACTTTGCGGATATTGACGTTCTCTTTATCAATAATCTGTGTCAAATCACGCAACAGGCCGCGTCTGTCATACGCCTCTACGTGGATATCAACTGGCTGATAACGACCAGATTGTACTTGCCAAGCCGCCTCTATTTTGCGCTCAGGATCACGCTCGACCAAACGCAGATACTCAGGGCAACCACGGTTATGAACGCTGACACCTCGCGATAAGGTGATGTATCCAGCAATTGGCTCACCATGTACAGGGTGGCAGCAGCCTGCTAAATTGATTTCAATATTATCCAGACCATCGATACGGATTTTGTAGGCATCAAGCTTGCTTGCATCTCTAGTATCGATGTGCGGTGCAAAGTTCTCTGGTGGTATCTCAGGCTCCAGATGTAGCTGCCGAGAAATATGGCTGGTGAGCTGATTGAGACCGATATCACCTGTGACGAGCCCCACGATAATATCATCGGTCGTATTGACGTGGAAATGCTGAATATAATCATTTAAGTCAATGCTATTGGGATGCACAGATAGGCGCTCAAGCTCTTTGCTGAGCATCTGACGACCTATCTCAATATTCTTATCACGGTCTTGTTTGTTGAACCATTGACGCAGTTTTGAGCGTGCGCGGTTGGTGTGAATATAACCTAGTGAGGCGACTAGCCAATCACGATTGGGCTCACGCGATGCCTTGGTGATGATCTCAACTTGTTCCCCTGTTTTTAGCTGATAAGTCAATGGCACATAGCGCTGATTGACTCGGGCTGCCTGTGCACGGTTACCAACTTGGGTATGCACATAATAGGCAAAGTCGAGAACGGTTGCACCTTTTGGTAGCTCAGTGATGTCACCGTCACGGCTGAAGATATAAATACGCTCGAGCTCATCAAAATCAACGAGTTGCTCTTCTTCGTCAAACTCCATGTCATCTAGCTCTTCACCTGTCATGACAGCTGAGCGTGGCTGATTACGGGTCTCATTGTTAATCGATAGTAGCTGACGTAGCGAGCTGATTCTTTGATTTAAGTAGTTGTCTTTTTTATTCTTCAGGCCTTCTTTGTAGTTGACATGTGCGCACATGCCAAGCTCTGCTTCAAAGTGCATTTCTTGAGTACGAATCTGCACTTCAAGCGATTTGTTTTCGGCAATGACGGCGGTATGTAGTGAGCGGTAGCCGTTTGACTTTGGGTTGGTAATATAATCGTCAAATTGCTCAGGAATATAACGCCACAAACCATGTACCAAGCCTAAGACGTGATAACAGTCTGAAGGATTATTGACCAATACTCGTAATGCACGAATATCATAAAGCTGGTCAAAGGATAAGCCTTTGAGCTTCATTTTGCGGTAAATAGAATAGATGTGCTTAACACGTCCGGATACTTCGCCCTCAATGCCAGCATTCGCTAATGCCTCATTGAGCTTGTCTTCTACACGCTGAATATAAGACTCGCGTTCGCTACGTTTTTCGGACAGTAGCTTGGCAATCTCTTTGTACCTATCGGGCGCAAGATAGCGAAACGCCAAATCTTCAAGCTCCCATTTAAGCTGCGCGATACCTAGGCGATGCGCTAATGGGGCATAAATAGTCATGACCTCACGCGCGACACGAGTTTGACGCTCGGGTCTAGAGAACGTCAACTCACGCATGGCAAAGGTACGCTCTGCCAATTTAATGAGTACCACACGCACGTCGTTGGTAACAGAGATGAGCATGCTATAAATATTTGATAGCTGGTCACGCTGATTATTGACGAAATGATCTTCTAAGCGTTTATTGCTCTCAATAATCTCTGAGAGTTTCCCCATTGCTAACGTGTCTTTGACAAGAGTCAAGATATCCGCACCAAAATTTTTCTCAACTTCAGCAAGACTAATGATGGATTTGCGTGCACTGCGATATAGCATGGCAGCAACAAGCGCGTCTTCATCTTGATAGAGATAGGTCAATATGTCTGTCATGCCAATACCAGTGACGTAAGCACCTGAGCGCTCAGACTCGCTAGTATTCATGTGACTACGGATAAACTCACAGGCAGCACTCAGATGAGGTACAGACTCTTGTCCGATACGCTTCGCCACATTGTCGAGCCAAGTGGGTACATCAATATTGGCTTGATCTAAATCAATTGATTCGAGCTCTTCGTCTGAGAGCGTATAGGTATTGTCCAGATACTCGTTTTCAAGCGCGGGGTCGAGGCCATCATAAGTATGTGCCGCTGATCGATCGAAAGTCGTATGTAGCTTGTGAGTTGACAGCTGGTATTTGATATCGAGGGGAATTTGGGCGTAACTATTGGCAGACTGGTGGGAGCGTTGGCTCGCCACCAATTGCGCCGCAAGTGCTGCACTATCGGCCTGCGTGGTTTGTCCATCCACCAGCGGTAATCCTTCACGAATTTTTACCATAGCCGACTCCTCTTAGCTATTTTGAATTGATTATAACCTCATCTACTATGCACACACTCTGAATGAACGATTCATAAAGTGACAGCTATAAATCAATACAACTGCTAAAAAGCTGATTTTTAGCAGCTATAAAATGCGCGTAAAATATATAAAGCTATGAGTGCAAGTACTTCTTATACCCTTATTTATAACATAAGAAGATTGTTTAGTATTATCTCACTTTGAAGTGACAAATCAAGCGAGGCTCTGTAATGACTATGGTTGATTGCGTGAAATAGCCGCGACTTATTGGCAAAAACTCATCCACATTTTGGGTTGAGCCATGCTGCTATGAAACGGCTATTTTGGATGCTCTCATTAATCGCATCATAAGGGTCAAAATTAAACCGCGACTTTTTCAAAGCGAGCGATAGATTCAACATGACCCGTATGACAGAACATATCCATGACGCCAGCATGAGTCAGACGATAGCCTTGCTCTAACAATGCTTTTGTATCACGAGCGAGGGTTGCTGGGTTACAAGAGACATAAACAATGCGCTCAGCATTGAACTTTGGCAAATACTGCATAATCTCCCAAGCGCCAGAGCGTGGTGGATCGATTAATAACGCGTCAAAACCTTGATTGGCCCATGGCTTGTCCGTACAGTCTTTTGTCAAATCTTGGCTATAAAACTCAGTATTGTTGATACCGTTGCGGCGTGCATTGTCAGCAGCACGCTCAGTCATGGCCTCGCTACCTTCGACACCAACTACTGAACCGGTCTCACCAACGAGACGCGCGAGTGGCAAGCTAAAGTTACCCAGACCGCTGAATAAATCCAATACTCGCTCACCTGCTTTTAAGTCTAACAAGTCGCAAGCCAGCTTGGTCATTTGGCGGTTCACAGACAGATTGACTTGGGTAAAGTCAGTAGGAATAAACTCAAACGTCAAGTCATACTCTGGCAGTTGATAATACAAACGACCAAATTGTTCGCTCAAATCATCAGCATCTGTCAAAGCAATACGCTGGATGCTATCAGCGCCTTTCGACTGTAGATATAGCTGCCAATTGCGCGCCGCAAAAAAACTTTTTAATTTGTCTATATCGGCATCTGACAGCGGTTCTAAGTGACGCACGATAAGCGCAACGGGTTGGTTGCCATCAGGAAGCTCTGGTAATTCCTCACCCATCGCAAGCTCAAGCTGGGCAATCTTGTCACGGCTCTCTAGCGTGCTGATAAGCGTTTTTAGATTTTCGATCTCAAAACCAATACGTGGGTCTAAAATATGACACTCATTGAGCTCTGCCAAAAAGTTACTTGAGCGTTCACGAAAGCCAACAAGCGCGGTTTCTTTTTTGACGACATAACGTACGCCCAATCGGGCTTTGGTACGGTAGCCGAGGCGATCGCCGATGACAGGCGCGAGCCAATTGTCAGGCTCTGCATTGGCTTGATGCATTAGCATCTCAGCAAGTACGGACTGCTTAAAGTTTATCTGTGCCTCTGGCTCCCAGTGCTGCAAGTTGCAGCCGCCGCAGACGCCAAAGTGTGGGCAAGGCGGTACAGCACGTTCAGGATTTGGATTAGCAGTGATGTTGATTGCATCGCCTTCCTCAAAACTGGCACGGCTATTGGTTATTTTGACCAAGGCGCTTTCACCTGGCAACGCAAAACTGACAAAGACGGTTTTGCCATGCTTATCTTCAGCGTGGCCGTCATCAACCCCGAAACCATTGCCATAGATGGCAACACCGCGACCATCATGCGACAATCTATCAACGGTAAAAGGAATCGGCTCTGCATCTTTTAGACGACGACGTGTCTTTGATGATGGTTTAGATTTTTTCTTGCTAGGAGGAATAGCAATCTTTTGGGTATCACTGGTTTGAGTAACATTGTTCTGCGATGTTGCATCAGTTGCTGTCGACGTTTTGGAATCGGTGGGTTGCATAAACCTGCCTTAATAATAAATAACTATAAGAGGAGAATAACAAACTGCTAATAATACGGTTTCTATAATTTGGGTGCCGATGACCAGTCAGCGATGAACTCTTGATGTCTTGGGCTACCATCGGCTTGGGTATATTTTGCTAAATAGTCGTAGCTCTGCTGTTGCCAAGCATCAAAGTCTGATGAGGACAGCTTTCCTGTCAGACGTAGCCAACGAAGATAGATGAGCCAAGTGTTCATCACATCAGACTCACAATAGATGGAGAGTGTCTGCCAATCACCGTTACTGACGAGCGCGCCCACCATGCTACCATCAACGTCAGTTTTGCCCGGTAATCCGTATAAGCTTGCGACCACATCCATAGCCTCGCGGCGACTGGCACCGTACTGACTAAATCTGTCCATCAAATCAAGGTGACGTGTATGGAAGCGATTGACGTAGTTATCAAAGCGCATATTTTTGATACGTTCGCCTTCTTCAAACAGCCATGGCGCTGACAAATCATACTGCATAGCGCGATATATCAGTACGGGTATATCAAAGCCTGAGCCATTCCAACTGATGAGTTGTGGCAAGGTTGCAAGATCATTGAATGCCCGAAAAAACTTGGCAAGAATGTCTTTTTCGCTAAACTTATCTGCGGTCAACGAAAATAGCGATAACTTGCCATCTTTGATATATAAAGCGGAAATACAGACAATGCGCTGCAATGGCAAGCGCATAAAATCATGTCCTGCCTCTTGCGTACGTATCGCCGTCAGCGCGCTCAACGTATCTGCATCATTAAGATCGGCCAATTGTGGATAGATACGGCGAGCCGCATCGATATCGGCGACCGTCTCAATATCAAAAACTAGTATAGGGTCGGACGGTAGAGCTTGTGACATAAAGAATCCTGCATTGTTATAAGCTTACTGTGCTGCGTTATCTGCATCATTATCGATATGACTGTCATCAACATTGTATAAACCTGTCGATAAATAACGGTCTCCACGATCACAGACGATAAAGGCGATAACGGCATCAGGATTATTTTTGGCGACTTGCGTTGCTGCCCATGCCGCTGCACCTGAGGACACTCCAGCAAAAATACCTTCAGTTTTTGCCAGTTTGCGCATGTAGACTTCAGCGATACGCTGATCGACATCCATGATCTCATCGACCAAATCTGCGTCAAAAATACCCGGCATATATGCGGCAGGCCAACGGCGAATACCAGCAATAGAAGCGTCTTCATCAGGTTGCAAACCAATGATTTTGACGTCTGGATTTTGTTCTTTCAAATAACGTGAGACACCAGTGATGGTACCAGTGGTGCCCATGGAGCTAATAAAATGGGTGATTTTACCGCAAGTTTGCGCCCACAGCTCAGGCCCTGTAGTCAGGTAATGTGCTTGGCTATTGTCAGGATTATTAAACTGATCCAAGACGATGCCTTTACCATCGGCTTGCATCTGCAATGCCAAATCACGTGCCGCTTCCATGCCTTCATCAACTTCAATCAACGTCGCGCCATAAGCAATCATGGCATCTTTACGTTCTTGAGTAGAGTTGGTTGGCATCAGTAATGTCATTGGATAGCCGCGCATCGCCGCGACCATGGCTAATGCAATGCCAGTATTGCCGCTAGTGGCTTCAATCAATGTGTCGCCGGGTTTGATATCACCGCGCTGTTCTGCTTGATAAATCATATTAAAAGCAGGGCGATCTTTTACAGAGCCAGCTGGGTTATTGCCTTCTAATTTGGCCAATAACGTCGCGCCATTTTCGATACGCTCTTGTTCAGGTAGGCGCTGTAATTTAACCAGTGGCGTTTGACCGACACAATCGGCAAGCGTGGTCACTTGAGTGATAAAGTTGGCATTTGACATGGCCGTCGCGGACATAAGGTATCCTTATTGATTTTTTAAAATATGTACTTGGGTGATCGCTTTGATTGGATCACTGTTTTTTATTGTTTGATCATAATTTGAGACAGCCGTTTTGTATATTGGTTTATGGTGATAAGCAAACCAAAAGTTGGCGGCATTAGAGCACGCTCTCATTCATCATGAGGGTGAGCGGTCTATTGTGGCAAATAAAAAGTTGCGTCATTATATCATTTTGTTGCTAGCTGCGCTTATTGCATAAAAGAATAATGGTCACTGGATTAGCCTATGACTGGTCATTTTTTGAATGAGGCATCAATATATTTAGTAGTGTGGCGACGCTGTTTTTTGATAAAGTCAGTTTTTGATAGAGCAAGCCAACATTTAGCACGTCTTATCAAGGGTCTGTTGGTCAAAGTGACTATTTGACTGATCTCTAATGTTTAACCGCCATTTATAGAATCCTGTTAAGATAATCTTGAGCCATAAAAGGCGTATCATTAAAAGACAAGCTAGCAAGCTTAAGCATTTTTTATAGTAGCGTAGAGACCGTAACAAAATCCACAGACAGCATTTTCGTAGAGAGTAGAGCGAGCATGGCATATAAAAAACGTTTTAATACCAGCAGTGCCTATGGGCAGCTGATCATACTGGTGTTTTTACCCATCTGCGTGTTGGCTGCGGTGGGCGGTATTTTGGTATTTCACGAAACCATGCGAGCGAGCGATTCTGAGCAAGAAGTGTTGGCCGAAGCGGTGCTGATTCGTTATACACCCGCCATTGCAGAGCTGATTCCTGATTTATTAGAGCAAGAACGTCAGCAAATAGGTAGCGGTGCTGCTGATGCGTCGCAAACGGCGATGACGACGCTCGAAAGCATACAGGATAAACTCGGGCGTATGCAGTCTGAGCAGCACGTACAGCGTATTGCTATTATCAATGAAGGCAATCAAGTATTGGCTACGGTAGGCTATGGTCTGAACGAGAAATGGCCGCTAATCAGTGACTCAGCAAAGTTTTTATCGCAAAAACCAACGCCTATAGGCACGGCATATGGCAGCGTGTTGGGTAAGTTTGAAGGGCAGACGTTGTGGCTACTGGTCGATATGGATAACGAACCTCTTTATATCGCCCGTTATCGGATTGCGATGGCGCTGGTAATTACCGGCTTGTTCACTATTTTAATATTATTACTCAGCTTAAATATTTACTCAAAACGTTGGATTGCACCTATCTATGAGCTGCGTTTGCAATTACAACGTACCCATGTTGATAACTTATATCAGCCTGTACCAGTAGAGTCGGACGGTGAGCTTAATTTATTACAGCAAGATTTGGTCAAGACATTCCGTCGCCTCCATAGAAGTTTTCAAGAGCTTAAAGATCATGCCGAGCAAACCGAAGACGATCTGCGTTTGGCATTTGATGAGATGGAAATGCAAAACATCTCTATTCGAAATGCGCGTGATGCCGCTATCTCGACCAGCCAAGCCAAATCAGCATTTTTGGCCAATATCAGTCACGAACTGCGCACGCCGTTGAACAGTATCGATGGTTTTATTAACTTATTAGCGCGTCACGGTGAGCTCAATCCTGAACAGGATTTATATGTGCAGACCATCCGCAAGTCTTCGGCACACCTGCTTGCTTTGGTCAATGACGTTCTAGATTTTTCTAAGATTGAGGCGGGCAAGCTGGTGCTTGATCGTCATGAGTTTGATCTGTATGACACCATTTATGACGTGGTCGATATGCTCTCTCCTGTCTCTGCGGAGAAAGGTCTGCGTATGGCTGTCTTGTTCTATAACGATGTGCCAATGCGTATCAATGGCGATGCGCTGCGCCTCAAGCAAGTATTGACCAATATTGTGGGAAATGCCATCAAGTTCACAGATAGTGGCGATGTGGTCGTACGGGTCAGCTTGGACGATCACCGTGATAACTATTTGATGATCAGTGTACAAGACAGTGGTAAAGGCATTTCGCTTGCTGATCAAAAAATGCTGTTTCAGAGCTTTAGCCAAGGTGATCCATCAATCACGCGCCAATATGGTGGTACGGGGTTGGGTCTGGTTATCTCCAAGCAATTAACGCGTCTGATGGGTGGCGATATTGGCTTTCATGACAATGCTCAAGAGAACATCGCCAATCAAGGCGCGACGTTTTGGTTTCGCATGCCAGCACATGTCGATGTGTTAGAAGCACCAACTGGTCAGACCATTGAGCTACCGATATTGGCACCGCTTGCGAGCGAAACTGATGAATTTAACGTATTGGTTTGGATCAGTCATACCGCCTCAATACAAGTGCTGAAGGCCAGCTTGCAGTACTTGCCGATTAAACTTACCCAAGCCAATTCATTACCAGGGGTGCTTGAGTCACTCAAAGAGCATGGCAACTTTTGGGATTGGGTCATCGTCGATGATGACACGCAAGACGATATGATGGCGTTACTCAAGCAAATCCGCCTCCATTATCAAGGCAAGCTTGCCGTATTTGGCTATCAAGTGGCGGCTGACCAAGCGCTGCTTAACCGCTATCAAGCCAATATCTTGTATGAGCCGTTAGACAAAAGACAGCTATATGCGATGCTTGATACACAAAACCGTAGTATGCCAAAGAGCTTACAAGAACCGCGCTGGAAAGGCGTAACCGTATTAGCAGTCGATGATCATCTGCCAAACTTATTGGTGCTCGATGCATTACTGAGCGAGCTTGGCATTCAGGTAATGACAGCGAGTAGTGGCTTTGATGCGATAGAGATTATCAGCAAACAACAAACCAAAAACATCAAATCTGCTAAAAACGATAAGCAGAGTCTGTCGAATAAAACGCAACTCTCAAAAGCCGAAACACGTGATGAGGTCAATAAAAAATCAAGCAATACATTCTATGCTGAAGATGTGGGTGTCGACGATAAAATCGCTGCCCAAGACAAAAATCATATCGATTTGATATTCATGGATATCCAAATGCCGCGCATGTCAGGTCATGAAGCGGCTAAGCAAATTCGCAATATTGAGGCTACGGACAGTCGTATTCCTATTATCGCCTTGACAGCACATGGCCTAGCTGATGAGCGTGATAAACTTATCGCCAGTGGTATCAACGACTACGTTGGCAAACCAATCAGCCAACCTCAGTTATTGCAAGTACTACAAAAGTGGCTAGGCCGAAAAAGTACCACGCCGCAACTAACGGCATTGCCTGATACTGATTTGCAAGCTTCTAACTTACAGGATTCTAATTTGCAAGATTCTAATTTGCAAAGCATCGATTCACAAAATACTGACTCTGAAAATTTAAATCTCACAGAACAATCCACGCCGCTTTCAGATCAAAAGACCGCTATTTACCCGATGGTCAAAGACAATGAAAGCGTTCGTGATAGGACTGAAATCACAGAACCGCCAAAAGTCACTCGACCATTATCACTGAAAAAAATCCGTGATGACTACTTGCGTGACAGTCAGCCCCGTGACGATTATAGACGAGAGACCACCCGCGAGAACCAGCCTCGCTATGAGAGCCTACGTTTACATAAGCAAGGGCAAGAATCATTATTGCATCCACCAAAAGAACCGATAGATAATTCTGCTGAAGACATAACAGCGAATATGGATAAAAGGCTATATGAGCAAGCGGATCACAACCTTCATCAAAAAAACCTCAGTACAACGGATACGTCTGATATTTTAGACTGGCAAGATGCGCTTACTCGCTCAGCAAACAAACCTGATTTGGCAGCCAAGCTCATCATTATGATGCTTGATACGATTAACGAGGAAAAGCAAGCACTGACTCAAGCATGGGAAGCTCGTGATCGCAACTTGTTAGCACAAATCGCCCATCGCATATTGGGTGGCAGTCGTTATACAGGAGTGCCGCAGCTACGTCAGGCCAGCCAAGACTTAGAGGACAAGTGCTTATTGAATGTACAGCATACAACACCGGTACAATTTGCGATGATTGAGCCGTATTATGAGGCACTACTTACCGCACTGAATAATTTACAAAACGTGGATTTATCGGCTTACCCTCAGCTTAACTATCATCGTTTGAGCGAAAATGACATGACGTGGAAAATGATTTAGAGCAGGCAATCGGACCGTTATTATGCGATGTAATAAGTGAATTGCATACGATACCGATCACTAGCAGCCAGATAATGTGCGAATATTAAAAGGCAGACGCTTGATACAGTATCGTAGCAGTCAGTTATTGCTACGGTAGAGTAGGGTTAAGCCTGCTAATATTGTGACCATCATTACTATATTTATTTTATTCATTAATAAGGATTATTATGAACGTGGTCGCCAGTTACCAGTATGAAACATTACAAGTGCGTGTCGTAGATAATATATTAACAGTCACCTTAAATCGTCCGAATAAAAAAAATGCCATGAGCTTTCAAGTCATAAATGAACTGATTACCGTGGCAGAGCGCATTGGCAAAGACAAAACGATACGCGCGGTTATTTTAAATGGTGCCGAAGGCACATTCTGTGCAGGTATTGATTTAGGGGATTTAAACCATCCAAAAAACCAAGCTTTTGCCATTTGGGAGCTGATTAAGCCTTGGCAAAGCTCATTCCAACGTGTCTGCTTGGTGTGGCGTGATCTGCCAGTACCTGTCATCGCGGTACTAGAAGGCTACTGTATTGGCGCTGGATTGCAATTGGCATTGGCCTGTGATGTGCGTATTAGCCATCCAGATTGCCAGCTGTCTATTATGGAAGCCAAATGGGGTTTGGTACCGGACATGGGATTGACACAGTCAGCATTTGGGGTGGTACGAGAAGACGTTCTCAAAGAGCTTGCCATGACTGCACGCATCATCAATGCCAATGATGGCAAAGAATTAGGATTAATCAGTCATTGTAGTGAGACGCCGCTTGAGCAAGCACAACAGCTGGCAGCTGAGTTTGCTGAGCGCTCTCCTGACGCTGTGCTAGCGAGCAAACGCGTAATCAATGCGATGTATGAGCAGCCTGCGACTACCTTATATAAAGAAAAAATCTGGCAAATTAAGATGATGATTGGTCGTAATCGTAAACTTGCTCTTAGAAAAGCAAAGCAAGCCAGCACCGTATTTAGTAAACGCCAGTTTCGCTAACATTCTTTTGGTTCTAGAAGTACGCTCCATTCAGAACTTAATAAGACTTAACTGTACGAACTAGGATGATTATGACGATGCTAAGGTTCATAGGCATTTTTGTTTTGAATACTATAGGAATCTTAGTAATCGGATGTACCGAGCCAGAAGATCCAAATGAGCCAGTTACCGCTTATATACCCGCAGAAATATCAGACAAAGTGTATGTCACTACTTTTCCTAGATGTAACTATAATGATGCTGGCAATTTAGATGAGTTCTCAACGAAAAGCTTGGTATTAAACTTTCAAGCTGAGACTTTATCAGGAAACTTATCCGGTGAGTTTCATTGTCCCTCTGAGGACTTAGGGAAGGTGTTTAGAGTAGAAGTAGATCCCTTGTATGAACTTAATGGCAAAATTGTCACTGGTAAGGAATATTTTTACTATACTTTTCCTCCAGAGTCGCTACTAGAAAAAACGTCAAACATCGAGCGATTTTATGCTGATTCTAGTCAAGAAATGCTAGTGATAGATGGTATGTCAAATCAGACCAGTCCATTACAACTGATATTTGCTAAGTATCCTAATGAAAAACTTGGTCCTTTTCATAATTATTATGATCTGTATACCATATTGGATAAGGATTTTTTACTACAGTACAAAGTTAGAATAATGAATGATGCTTATAACCAAAGATTTAATCTGAGCGGCTACGATACACAATTTGCGCAGGCGTTTAAAGATGTAATAGCAGTTGATGGCCGTATATTAGAGCATCCAGAGATTATCCAAGGGTTTGTTGATAATAATGAGCACGTTATTAATTTTTTTAAAGACCATAGACAGATAATGACTCAAGCAGAATTTGACGAAATTAATAATTCAGAAAAGTAAATTTAAGCTAGAGGTTAAAGGGTTTATTCAGAACGATTCTGCTCTCAACATCTTTAATTTTAGTCACTTTTATAGCCACATTTGGATCAAAAATATACCAAACATATTTTGACAGATTACGTTGATTGTTTTTAGTTGTTAAGGCTTGTTTCATTAGTTCCCTATGACTATTGAAATACAAGTGGACAGCACGATATAACACTGTCCGCTTGCACAGATTTAGATAAAGATGCACTATTGTCGTTAAAAATATCTATTTTATGCATCTTACAAGCGCTTAAGTAATCATCACTATATAAATGGTCTAACTATGTCTGCCCCAAAATCCTCTCTCCCAAATAAACCTATTGCCTCCGAACGAGTACGTTCTGCTGATCTGCCTGTTGCATGGATTATGATGCTAGGATTAATGGTTGCGGTAGGACCATTATCCATTGATATGTATTTGCCTGCGCTACCATCAATGGCAGATGATTTTGGCGTGTCTACGGCATTTATGGCCAACTCTGTGCCAGCGTATTTTTTGGGTTTGGTATTCGGGCAGTTATTTTATGGCCCCTTTAGTGACCGTGTCGGCCGTGTTAAGCCTTTATACATAGGCATGACTCTATATGTGATTGCGTCCATTCTTTGTGCGACCACTGACAATGAATATATATTATTTGTAGGGCGAACGATGCAGGCATTGGGCGCTTGTGTAGGGGCAGTGGTGACGCGAGCTGCTATTCGAGATCGCCTAACAGCCAAGCAAACCGCAAAAGCTTTTTCGATTATGATTTTAGTCATGGGCTTAGCACCCATATTAGCGCCGTCGCTTGGTGCACTGTTTTTGCAGTTTTTTGATTGGCATTCCATTTTCTGGTTTTTGGCCGCCTTTGGTGCTCTAAATTTATTGCTTACCAAGTTTTTCTTTTTTGAAACATTGACCGAAGAAAATCGTAATGTGCGTCCTGCAAAAGAGGTGCTCAGTCAGTATTGGGATTTATTAAAAGATCCAACCTTCAACTATCCTGCGATTGGTGGTGGGTTGTTGATGGGGGCGATGTTCGTCTATATCAGCTCAGCCTCTGAGCTTATCATGGATACCTATGGTGTATCGGCGACACATTTTGGTTGGTTATTTGGGATGAATGCGGCGGGCTTTGTAGGTTTGACTCAGTTGAACCAATGGCTCACCAATCGCTTTCGTATTTTAAGTATTCTGCGCTTTGGTGCGATGATGCAGGTTATCTCTGCAGGTGTACTGTTTGTGATAGGTCTGTTTTTGGGTACTGATGCTTGGTTACCACTGGTACTGGCTTGTATTTTCTTTTGTATTGCAGGTTTGGGTCTGAGTCAGCCTAATGCATCGGCCATTGCACTGGCCTTTCAGAAACGCCGCGCGGGCATGGCAAGTGCATTGCAAGGATCGCTTATGTTTTCAGTCGGTATCTTTGGTGGACTTTTATTGAATCTATTCCCCGTCAACCCAGTGCTTAAAATCGGTATTGCGATGTTTGCGCTAATGAGTATTGGTACCTTTTTGATTTGGCAGATAGACCGTAACCTAAATCTTGACGATGCAGAGTAAATACAAGGTCTTATCGTAAATCAAGTACTTGTAAAAAGCATCCATACGTTTAGAGCGTATGGGTGCTTTTTTATGTCTGCTATTGATTTGTATATAAGATTTTCTTTTTAATATAGCTTTTTCTTCAAGTTCTATAAATATTAATAATATATATATTGTATAGATATATATGAATTATTATGTATATATAACTAATTGTACATAATTGTCAAACATTATTATTGCAATTGTAAAGTTAGGTAAGTATTATCTAACGTAACTTTCTGTAAGTAAATATTATAGTAATATTGCCTAACCTCTCTAGATTGTCATTCATTAAAATGTACAACAACGTTAAGTTTCAAGGATAGATTATGATGCAGTTATATCGAGCGTTACCCATTTTGCTGAGCGTTGGCCTGTTCGGCTGTGGCAACTCTCCCACTCAAGAAAGCGCCAGTACAGCCAGTACAGCAGCAACAGAAAATAAAGACAGTTTTGTTAGCAAATTGCCTGATAATGCGCCTGTTTTTAAGGTTGCTACTACAGGCGTAACACCACCGTTTTCATTCCAAGATGACTATGGCAATATGCAAGGCATTGATGTTGATGCTATCCGAGCAATTGGTGAAGAACAAGGTTTTAAGGTTGAGTTTTATAAAGAGCCATGGGTCAACCTCTTTGATACTGTAGAGTCTGGTTCTAGAGATATGGCTCTGGCGGGAATATCTTATAAGCCAGAAAGAGATGCTAAATATGGGTTATCTGACTCTTATTTCTTTAACCCTGCTGCGATAATGTACAAGAATCCCGATTTGAAAATTCAATCATTAAATGACATTAAAGGACTCAAAGTTGGCGGGATGGAAGGCGGTAAATCAATTGGTCAGGTTATTGATGCAGGTGGATACTCCGAGTTAATTTCTGATAAAACCCCATTCTTATTGTATGAAAAACTCGTGCAAGGCCAGGTAGACGCTATAGTTAACGATTCTATTATTTGGCGATATATTGATAAAAACCACCCAGAAAGTAAAGTGACTATTGTCCCTTATGAAAGTGAGAGTGATCCTGCCGCCCAACAGGTAGTACTAATGGCAAAAGGCAATACTAAGCTGATTGCTACAGTTAATGAGGGTATTGCAAAGCTAAAGGCGGAAGGTAAGTTTAAAGAAATCGAAGCTCGCTGGCTTGGTGAGACAGAAAGTCCAACAGCTAGTACTTCTGCCACCACTGAACAAGCAAACTAAGGGACGATTGATATGGCTACAATAAATAATGGAGATAACAAACGTTATCGCGGCTTGATTATTTCGATTGCACTGTTTTTGTCTTTGATCGGTGCTTTGCTTGCATTTACTTTCTATACCTCAAGCTTGCTTGAAAGAAATACCGTATTGATTGATCAGACCAACCAAGTAGCAAACAGCGCACAGTCAGTAATTAAAGATTTGTTCGATTTGGATAGCAGTTACGGTGAAGATACCAACTCGCCGCACATTCAGCGCGTATTAGAGCGTTTGGAACAGAATACAGCACTGATTAACAATACGTTGACCGCTATCGGAGAAGGCGGCACGATTACCGACGATGCTGATGGTAAGACGTATAAACTACCGAGCGTTAGTGGTAGTGCACAAGAAAGTGTACAAGCGGCAAACCAGCAATGGCAGCTACTTGAGCCTAGAATTGAAACTTACTTAAAAGATGCCGATAACGTACTGGTCGATTCATCAGATGACTTGACTCAGGCGGTAGAGCAGGCGAAAACCTCAAGTTTGCTAATGAACGAATCATTAGATGATTTGACCAACGAAGTATTTGATGACGCAGAACGCCAAGCCAATACCATTCGTCTGATTCAGGCACTTGGGGTTATTGCGATCTTTGCCTACTTCTTGATCTTCGTATTCTTCTTTGTACGCCGTTTACGTGAGACGGATGCTGAGGCATTTGCTGCTCGTCGCGAAACGCAAGAGATTATGGAAACGGTTAATACGGGTCTATTCCTACTGGACAAAGACCTAAATATTGGTCAGCAGCACTCGCGCGCGCTTAACAGTATTGTCGGTTCTGATAGGCTAGCAGGAGAGAACTTTACCAACGTCTTGCGTGGTCGTATCTCTGACAAAGATCTTAAGACCACTCAGCAGTTCATTGAGCAGCTCTATAATCCTCGAGTTAAAGAAAAACTGGTAGATTCTCTAAATCCTTTGCACAAAGTGATGCTACATAACAGCTCTGATGATAAAGGACTTAACAATCGCTTCTTAGACTTTAAATTCTCACGTGTTTATGAAGATAAAGATATTGCACGTATCTTGGTTAACGTCAACGATGTGTCAGATGCTGTTTACTTAGAACAGCGTTTAGAAAAAGAGCGTTCGCAGAATGATATGCAGATTGAGATGTTAACCACTATCTTGAATGTAAATCCAAAAATCATTAATGAGTTCATTAGCAACACCCAAGCGCATATTGAGCGTATGAACAACATCTTGAAAAATCCTGGTAGCTCACAATACGAGCTAGAAGGGAAGCTAAAAGCTATCTATCGTGAAATGCATAGCTTGAAAGGTGAGGCTTCTGCGTTAAAATTGCATAGCTTTACCAAAATTGCCTCAGAGGCAGAAGATAAGCTGCATGCCTTGCAAAACCAAGGTCAGCTATCGGGTAATGATTTCTTACAGTTGGCGGTACACTTAGATGACTTATTGAGTCTATCAAATACCATTGCGACCTTGGGTGAACGCATTAACCGCTCAGCACCACCTAAAGCGGCGACAGCAAAAACAACCATAGCGTCTAGTGATGATATCTTGAACAGTAGTGTGTCGAAAGCGCCGATTGCAAATCATCAGTCAGTTAATAGTATCGATACTGATGGTGGTCTAGATATTGATTTAGATGGTGAAAACGATGATCGATTGTCTTTTTATAATGAGTTTGCAAAAGAGATTGCCGCTAGACAAGGCAAGCAAGTACAGCTAAAAAGCAATACGCTAACGCAAACGGATATACCGGCGCATCTTGCTAAGCCAATCAAAGAAATTAGTATCCAGTTACTACGAAACGCCGTCGTGCATGGTATCGAAGAACCAAGTGCTCGTCATTCTGCTGGTAAGACTGAAGTTGGAACGATTGACTTAGAAGTACAAGACAATGGCTCAGATGTCACACTGGTTGTACAAGATGATGGTCAAGGTATCGACTATGACAGTATCCGTAATAAACTGAGCAAAGAAGGTCGCTTTAGTGAGGAAGAAGCAAGTCAACTCAGTCAAGGCGATTTACTCAAACAGTTATTTTCTTCTGGGTTCTCAACCAAAGAGCATGCAGATGAAGATGGCGGACGCGGCGTTGGACTTGATATTATCAAAGCACAAGTAAAAGACTACAATGGTAAGCTGAACGTAAATAGTGTGCTGGGTCAGATGACGCGGTTCGTCATTACGTTACCAAAAGCTTAATTAAAAACAGTAAACATATTGTCAGGGACGACAAGCACTTCATTAAAGGTAATAGATAAATTATGCATAAATTAATGATTGTTGATGATTCGAATATTATTAGAAACCGTATTCAGCGCGCATATGATTCAGGAAAGTTTATGCTGGTTGCTACCGCAACCAGTGGTGTTCAAGCCATTGAAAAATTTAACATTCATCGTCCTAACGTGATCACGATGGACTTGACCATGCCACAAATGGACGGTCTTGAATGTATCGAAAAAATCATTGCGATTGATCCTGATGTACGTATTTTGGTGGTGTCAGCATTGTCTGATAAGGCCACTGGTATCGAAGCCTTATCATTGGGTGCCAGCGGTTTCTTATGTAAGCCCTTCTCAGAAGAGGAGCTCGTAGAGTCTTTATATGAGCTGATGCAAGACTAATACCATTCATCGACTAAAGCAGATGTCATTATGAAAGAACAAAAGCTACAGATTTTTTTGAGCATTATTAGTAACTATTTTAATCAGTTTGGCGGAGAAGAGCTGGTTGCTGATACGCCTTACTTGCTAGAAAATAAACAGCCAAAAGTCCATGACTATACCGGTGTTATCGGTATATCAGGCGCGCAGAAAGGTGTTGTGTATTTTTCGGCAACCCGTGACTTACTGTCGTCAATATTGGACAGCATGGGTGAAACCGATAAGAGTGAGGAAAACTACATCGATTTGGCTGGTGAAGTTGCCAATACAATCGCGGGTAATGCACGCAAAGAGTTTGGTGCAGAGTTTCATATCTCTGTACCCTTCGTATTCAAAGGCGCACCGCAAAGTATTGTATTGCCAAACGATGAGCGTTCTTTTATCATTCCCATCACTTGGCACTCACAAGTTGGCGAGATTGTGGTTTGTTTGCAGGACTAATGCTGCTGTCACGTAATACAGATGGATATTAATATATTATGTTTAAAGTAGAAAAGTTGGGTGTGTTTCTAAGCTCGATCAATGCATTTTTTGCACAGATCGACGGCTCAGAAGTATCTATCGATACCCCTTATTTGAACAACAATAAAACGGCAGTTGGTTTTGATTATAGTGGTGTCATTAAGATATCAGGGCCTCTTGAAGGTTGCGTCTATGTCAGTGCACCAAGCGTAATGTTGCGAGAAGTGATAAATGTGATGGGCGAGCCTGACTCTTCGATCACGATGATGAAAGACTTGCTGGGTGAAATGGCCAATACTATCTCTGGTAATGCGCGTACAGAATTTGGTTCTGAATTCATTATCTCTACGCCGCAGATTGTTGAAAGCGCACCAAGTGTGTCTTACTTACCTAGAGATCGCCAAAGCTATATCACGCCATTTACATGGCGCGGTTACAAGGCTGTGATTGGTATCTGTATTGCATAATCTAATATGAAACCAGTGATATAAAGTCTAAAGCCAGAAATAAAAAAGCGATACGAATGTGTCGCTTTTTTTATCTTTCTATCCATAATTTTTGCTTTCTATCTTATTGATACGCTACCAACAAACTGCTGGAGATTCAAAGGCGTTGTGTGATAAAATACAGCGCAGCTATTTTTATAAATAACTTTATAGTTTAGATTTGAAATTTTTTTAAATCCAACCATAGCTTCTTTTTTAAACCAACCAATGACACACACATCATGGCAAAAAATTGCTGGGTGTTTGGCGACTTGATTAATTTGTGATCCGTTAGTGCTGTACTAATGACAACTAACCGATAGCAGATGCGTGTCGCTAAATAGGCTGTTTTTGTGATGTGGAGGCATAACCCAACCAATAGGATATATTCTCATGGCTACAAAGAATCCAACCAAAATCGAAATGCGCGACTTACTACAAGCTGGCGCTCACTTTGGTCACCAAACACGTTTTTGGAACCCAAAAATGGGTCCATACATCTTTGGTGCACGTAACAAGATCCATATCATCAACCTAGAGCACACCGTAAAAGCGTTCAACGAAGCGTTGACTTACGTAAACGGCCTAGCTGCTAAGAAAAACAAAGTACTATTTGTTGGTACTAAACGTGCAGCAAGTGGTATCGTACGTGAGCAAGCGGCTCGTGCTGGCATGCCATACGTTGACCATCGCTGGTTAGGTGGTATGTTGACTAACTGGAAAACACTACGCCAGTCAATCAACCGTCTAAAAGAGCTTGAAAAGCAATCAGAAGACGGTACTTTTGCTAAGTTAACTAAGCGTGAAGCGCTAGAGCGTACTCGCGATATGGAAAAACTTGAGCGTTCACTAGGCGGTATCAAAGACATGGGCGGCCTACCTGATGCTATCTTCGTTGTAGACGTAGATCACGAAGCAATTGCTATTAAAGAAGCTAAAAACCTAGGTATCCCGGTTATCGGTATCGTTGATACTAACTCAAGCCCAGACAACGTTGACTACATCATCCCAGCTAATGATGATGCTATCCGTGCTGTGACCTTGTATGTAACTTCTATGGCTGATGCTATCATCGCTGGTAAAGAATACGCACAAACTCAAGCTGGCGGCAAAGCTGAGCAAGCACCTGCTACTGAAGAAGCACCAGCTGCAGAAGAAGCGGCAACTTCAGCTGAGTAAACAGCTGAGTTAAAAAGTTTAACTTTGTAAGGGTGTCTTGATAGTGTGACTATCAGCATCCATATAATGTTGTGAACAGCGTATAAGCTCATAATAGGCATGATGTAGTTTTACTCGTCATGCCTTGTTATTGAATAGAGCATTATTAATGAGGCCGTTATACATAACCGAGTAGCTAATGGGCGAGTATTATCGCTCGTACTGGCTATAGCGCTATGTTTTTAAGATGTTATCTTTTTGACATCATTGATGGCTATATTAGTAATGACTCAAAATGAGCTGTCTTGCTAGATTTAAAGCAACATTAAGATATCGAATAGACATTAATTCCTCTTATACATAACTATACTAAGGTGACTCTTATGACAGAAGTAAAAGTATCTGCCAAAATGGTAAAAGAATTGCGTGACCGTACTGGTCTTGGCATGATGGAATGTAAAAAAGCGTTAGAAGAATCAAATGGTGATGTTGAAGTTGCCATTGATAACCTACGCAAATCTGGTCAAGCAAAAGCAGCTAAAAAAGCAGGTAACATCGCAGCTGATGGCGCTATCATCATTGCTCAAGACGAAAACAGAGCATTCTTATTAGAAGTTAACTGCCAAACTGACTTCGTTGCAAAAGACGATAGCTTCACTGCTTTTGCAGAAAAAGTGGCTAACATTGCACTAGAAAACAACGTCACTGACGTTGCTGCTATCTCTGAATTGCCTTATGGCGATGGTCAGACTGTTGAAGAAGCACGTGTATCTTTAGTACAAAAAATCGGTGAGAACATTCAGGTTCGCCGTGTTGAAGTACTTGAAGGCGCTAACATCGCTGCATACCGTCATGGTCTACGTATTGGTGTAGTGGTTTCTTATGAAGGTGGCGACGCTGACACTGGTAAAAACCTTGCAATGCACATTGCAGCGTTCAACCCTGTTGCTGTAGATGACGAAGACGTGGCTGCTGACGTATTGGCACGCGAAAAAGACATCATCGAAGCCAAAGCAAAAGAGTCTGGCAAGCCTGACAACATCGTTGAAAAAATGATCGAAGGTGGTCTACGTAAGTACCTAGACGAAGTAACTTTGCTACGTCAGCCATACGTTATGGACAACGACAAAAAAGTTGGTGATGTCCTAAAAGCTGAAGGCGTAAAAGTACTTGGTTTCAAACGTCTAGAAGTTGGTGAAGGCATCGAGAAGAAGCAAGAAGACTTCGCTGCTGAAGTTGCTGCAACTCAGGCTGCTAATAAGTAAGAGCTAAGTCATATTGGAAAATACTGTGAGTGCTGGTTCAGCGCTCATAGTTTGGCTTTATTATTGATGACCTATCACGATATAAAGCGTCCAGACATAAAAAAGCCCGTTAAGAAATTAACGGGCTTTTTTATGTCTGGCTTTTTAGGTCGCCAGTCTATTTCATTTCTAGCTTAGCTCTGGCTTAGCGCAAAGCATCATAAGCTGAGTTAGCATAGCTAGCACTATTCACATTATTGCTAGTACCGTAACTGACGTTGCGTAACCCACTGTTAATGGTGCTACTTGTTTGATTGCTGGCACTCATACTAGCGCCAGATAGCCCAGCATCATTCTTATACAAGCTATGATAACGGCTCATGACTCTTTGTACATAGTTACGGGTTTCTTTAAAAGGAGGAATACCGCCATATTTGTCGACATTGCCTTCACCCGCATTGTAGCCAGCTACTGCATGCTCCACATTGTTATTAAAACGGCGCATGAGCCAAGCGATATATTTGGCTGAGCCTTCAATATTGTCTGCAGGGTTCCAAGGGTTACTCACATTAAAGCGACGAGCCGTCGCTGGCATTAGCTGCATGAGGCCTTGCGCACCGACTGGTGAACGAGCATTGGGATTGAAAGCGGATTCGGTATGCATCATTGCTTTCATAAGGGCAGGATCTACGCCATTACGTTCAGCAGAGGCGCGAATGTAGCTGTCGTAAGCGTTGCGGCTACCACTATTGCTAGCGGCACTGCTACCATAGTCATTGCTACTATTACTGCCGTCATACATTTTCGAGTCTTTGTAATAAGTGACTTTAACTTTTTTAGTGAATTTATCAAAATTGCCACTAGGATTGACGTTGGTCAGTAGTACTTGTCCACCTTTGTCTTTATAGATATACATATTGCCAGCGTTGGCAGCAGTAGAAAAAGTAGAGAGGGCAATCGCACTTAATAAAATAGGAGACAAACAGCGAGTAATCAGAGTAGCAGTATTTATCATAGTGTTATCACTTTTTATCGAATAATAGCAAATTGTTTTGCCTATAGACGCGTTATTTTACGCGCTTAAGCGGTCATCGGGGTTGCAGGATTTTATAGCTCGTCATCGATATAGCGACCTAGCAAATACCACGTCTAACAAGAACCACTTGCAATAGATACAAAAAATAATAGTTGCTTACTATAACATATAATAACTTTTTACCGCATCAGATTGACAAAATAAGTTGTAAAATCAAATTTTTATCGTTAAACAAACTTAAATAAATCAAAGTGCTATATTTTTGAAGATTGTTAAATATCTGTTTATATTGGATTATAGGCAAGCACTTTTTTGATGCATACCTTATTTTAATTCTCTAAAATGCAAAGGTGATGACAATGGTTGGATGAGCCAAATGTCATGTCTATTAGTCTCGTTACTGAGTAAGCAATAACAATAAAAATAATGATTGAAATGATGAAACAGTGCTCAGTCATCTGTCAAAGCGGTAAGCAAAATCAGTCTAGATACCGACAGCACTGATAAAGATAGGTACCCAAACTGCAGTAACCAACCCGTTCACTGCCAAGCCAAATGCTGCATAACGTCCCGCTGTGTGACTGATTTGCCACGCTTCTACTGTACCAAATGCGTGAGCAGCCAGTCCAAGTGCAAGACCTTTAGCTCGATCATCATTGATACCGCGAAACAAAAAACGGGCGACAGCGCCGCCAATGAGACCTGAGACGATGATGATCAGGTTCGCCAGTGCTAATGGCGCATTGATTAAGTCTGCAACACTGAGGCCAATGGGAGTAGTCACAGAACGGGTAGCAAAAGCAAGTATGCTGTCGTGACTCAATGAAAATAGATAAGCCAATGACATGGGCAGTAGGGCGCCAATGACACTAGCAATAGCAACGATCAAAGAGAGCTTTTTGACAGGCAGTCCTTTAAAGTTCATTGCGGCTAGTGGTACCGCCAAAAGTACTGTGACATATCCTAATAGATGATCGAATATAGGCTTTGCCGCGCTGTAGTAGTTGTCATAATCCCATTGCAATAAAAATAAGAAGACCAGTACCAAAACGAGCGCGGTAATTACCATTGGTAACCATGATAATTTACGCGCTAACACACGTGCAATGACGTGTGCCACCAAGGTTAGGAGTACGGCTGCTAAGGTCGCCATAAATACGCTGTCAAAAGTCATAATATCTCTCCGCAGCTCACGGCTGTTCCTTTTGCTGATTAGTCGTGCCGCTGTCGGCATTGGCATCTTGATTCAACCAGCGATTGGCCAGTAGCGCGAGTCCCCACATCGGTATGAGCGTGCTTACTATCATTGTGACCATCACGCCCAACAGCTCATCTCCTAGCGCGAATAGCAGTAAGCCTGCACCCGCTGAGACGGGCAGAAATGCAAAACCACTATCGACGAGGAGGGTGTTACTGGCTTGAGTGAGCCAGTTAGGCAACCCTTTGAGCAATCGCCATATCATCAAGATAACAAACATTGCCACCAAGCCGACAATATTGGCGGCTTTTTCGATACCTGCCAACTGACAAAGAACCACAGCCGTCTCTCGGACAACGATAACCATAATCAACGTTAAAATTAACGAAATCCATAGCGGGAGATGGGAGGAGTGGGCAGGCTTCATAAGCAGTGTGGCCAAGTCAGATATAGGTGATGAGTTTATAAAAACGAGCGGGCGATGGTATCAATAATATAACGTGAAAAATAATATTATGAACGCTGATACTAGACAGTAGTGACATTTCAACTTTTGAGTGGCGAGTATTACCTATCAATATTTGTTGAATGTATAACCGTTGATTATATAGAGAATAAGCTTACTAATAAAGCTTGTAGACACATTCAAAAAAATAGACGATATCGATTGATACCGTCTATGCTATTTTAACCTACTGTATAAAAGATTGCTGTCTAACAGTATGAATCAAAGGTTTACTTATCTATTGACGTCAACAATCGTTTTTCAGCAGCGACTATTTTTCAGAATCAGCGGTTTGTGAATTGAGCGCATTAAATTCGTCAAATGCTCTTTCTTCTTCTGCTGTCATCGTCGGCTCTTCAACTTCATGTTCGTCGGGCTGCTCAAATTCCTCAAGTACTGGCATCAGCAATGTTGCTTGTGCAAGCGGTAATACATCGGTGGGCTTGAGATTGGCTTGTCCGAGTAGTTGTCTTAGTCTATCGCTTGGCAAGCGAATCGTCAAGCACTCATGGCCGCTATCATCATAGCTTTCTTCTTCAATAACACCAAGCTCGTACAAGGTATTTTTTAACTGTCCTGCATGATAGGGTAGCGTCAAATCAAAAGTGGTCAATGTGCCAGTTAGTAGCTGCTGCACGGCTAATGACAACTCTTCTATGCCTAAGTTCTCTCTAGAAGACACATAGACACGATTAGGTTGACCTTCGCTAGCATAACCAATACGTGCAGGCTCGTCAGTCAAATCAATCTTATTATAAACATTGAGTACCGGCACATCGTTATCAATCTCAGCCAGTACCTCTTTGACCGCCTGAATTTGCTCATGCATATCTTCACTAGAAGAATCGATGACGTGTAATAATAAGTCCGCCTCTAGCGTCTCTTCTAGCGTTGCATGAAAGGATTCAACCAATTCATGCGGCAGATGACGGACAAAACCTACCGTATCAACCAATACCACACGACCAACGCCTTGCCAGTCTAAGCGGCGTAGCGTTGGATCGAGTGTCGCAAATAGCTTATCAGCTGCGTAGATATTTTCATCGACTAAGCGATTAAATAAAGTGGATTTGCCCGCATTGGTATAACCAACCAATGATATGGTTGGTACGTCCGATTTTTGGCGACGGGCTCGGCCTTGCGCACGAGTTTGTCTGACCTTCTCAATTCTACTTTTGAGCTGCATGACGCGCACTTGTAGCAAGCGACGATCGGTCTCAAGCTGGGTTTCGCCGGGTCCACGTAGACCAATACCCCCTTTTTGACGTTCCAAATGCGTCCAACCACGGACCAAACGTGTCGATAAATGGTTCAGCTGAGCCAGCTCTACTTGTAGTTTACCTTCGTAAGTACGAGCACGCTGCGCGAAAATGTCTAAAATCAAACCAGTACGATCCAGTACACGGCACTTCACCAGCGCTTCGATGTTACGCTCTTGTGATGGCGATAAATTATGATTGAACAGTACGATATCTGCATCATGCTCGCGCACCAGTTCTGCAATTTCTTCTGCTTTACCGCTACCAACGAAATATCTGGCATCAGGGCGTGCACGTGAGCCTGTGACCAGTGCCAAGCGATCAGCACCTGCTGAATCTGCTAGTAGTTCAAACTCGCCTAGATCGTCAGGATCTTGAATTTGGCGAATGTCTAAATGTACAATAATGGCGCGCTCGCCACCTTCATGTCTTTCAAAATAATCCAAAGAGTATCACCTATTTAATAAAGTAAATATATCGCTATTATCAGTTCAGTATACTTTGATATAGCGTTCATATGATTGTTTATATGTGGGCTTATCACTTGATATTAAAGGGTATGAGCATAATTAGCGATAGATTTATGTTACAGCGCTGACTGAGATTAATTTTTTATAAATCTGCTTTATTGCCCGTTTGTATAAAAGTCAGCACTCACTGAGTGAACACCCTATCACTGAGCGTATGAACTTTGTTATACTGGGCTCGTTTTTTGACTATTAAACACCCGTTATTTAATCATGAGGGCGAAGATGAGCCAAGCTAAATCAAGCTTTTCACTCAGACAGCAGCTAGGACGCGGCAAGCAAATCGCTGGTATGACCACGACTATGGTCGGCGGCATACGCGCGGCAAAGCGCATCGGTGCATTCAAACAGCCACCGCGCGAAAAACTGCCACGTTATATTCAGACGTTTTGTCGCAAGATGGCAGGCTCATTTGGGGTAAAGGTCGTTGAAGTCGAACCAGTAGAGCAACATCACGGCTTGTGGGTGTCAAACCATGTGTCATGGATGGATATTCCTGTCGTTGGTACCGTGAGTCCAGCGTTCTTTTTATCCAAAGCTGAGATTGGTGAGTGGCCTGTATTTGGTAAGCTCGCGCATGCGGCAGGCACGCTGTTCATCGAGCGCGGCTCCGGTGATGCAGGTTCGGTATCCTCACAAATAGCTGATTTCTTAGCCAAAGGTTTTTCGGTGATTTTCTTCCCTGAGGCGACCACCACTAGTGGCAAAAAAATCAAGCGTATTCATGGGACGTTGCTCCAGTCAGCGATAGATGCCGATGTGCCTGTTAGACCCATTGTTATCGCTTATGTCGATAAAGACGGCACACTTAGTGACGCGCTGCCATATTATGGCAAGATGACGATGAAGGACAGCATGAAAAAAGTGCTCGATAGCAAAGATGTCACCGCGTATGTATTGCCACTGGCACCGCTAGATCCAAAAGGCTGTACCAAAAGCGAGCTGACTAATTTGTTGCAAGCACGTATGCAAGAAGGATTGGCAGAGTTACATTCACGAGTACTTCGTGTACCCGTTGAAGATTGATTATTTATAGTTAAGCCAGCTTAGTGAATAAAAAGGCGAAAACCGCGAGTTATATGACTGCGGTTTGCGCCTTTTTTGTGTCTACAATAAATGCGGGTGCATCAATTTATAGATAGCTGATCTAGAACTAACTAAGGTGACGGATTTGGATGCTGCGCGTGTACCGCTTCAATGGCTTCGAGTACATCTGATGTTAGCTCCACGTTGACACTATCAATATTTGATTTGAGTTGGTCGATCGTTGTAGCACCAATGATGTTGCTGGTGACAAAGTGACGCGAGTTAACAAAGGCCAGTGACATTTGCGCCATATCCAGTCCAGCATCAGTAGCGATCTTGGCGTATTGCTCGGTCGCTGATACAGCTTGCTCGTTGGTATAACGGCTGAAGCGATCATACATCGTTAGACGGGCGCCAGCAGGGCGTTTGCCATCGAGGTATTTACCAGACAACACACCAAAACCAAGCGGTGAATAAGCGAGTAGACCAACGTTTTCACGGTGTGCCATCTCAGCCATACCCACTTCGTATAGACGGTTCAACAGACTGTATGGGTTTTGCACCGTGATAGGCGCGATCAAGCCGTTTTTGTCCGCTTCCCATAGATAGCGCATGAGTCCCCACGCGGTATCGTTCGATAAGCCATAAGCACGGATGCGACCTTTTTTGATCTCATCGTTCAATGCTTGAATGGTTTCTAAAAATGGGGTTAAATCCTCTAATGACTGCGTTGCCATGTCTTGTGTGTAACCACGCTGACCGAAAAAATTCGTGTGACGTTCAGGCCAATGTAGCTGATAGATGTCGATATAATCGGTTTGTAGACGTTCAAGGTTGCCATCAATCGCGCTACTGATATGCTCAGCGTTGAAGCGCGTTTGACCATCGCGCAAAAAATCCATCGGTGAGATTTTGCTGGCAAGAATCACTTTGTCACGCTGTTTGGTTTTATCAAACCAAGTACCCATGAACCGTTCAGTAGCGCCTTGTTTGTCCTTATCTGGTGGTGATGGATACATCTCGGCAGTATCCCAAAAATTCACCCCTTCACTAAGGGCGAGATCCATTTGTTCATGTGCTTGCGCTTCTGTATTTTGCTGACCCCATGTCATCGTACCCAGACAGATCTTAGATACTTTTTCATCGAGCTGCGGTAGCGTTGTGTATTGCATTCGAGTGTCCTTTTTCGTTTTTTATGATTGTTTGTGCGTTTGGGCAACTACATGAGTTGTATGCCAGTGACGCCAGGCGGTGTGACTTTAAATATTTTTACTTTGAATAACACGTCTTGTCCCGCCAGTGGATGATTGAAATCTACTTCCACTTGATCCTCATCGATGGCACTGATGATACCAGGCAGCGTGTTTTTGCCTTTGTCCTCAAACTCAACCATCATACCGACTTCTGGATTGTCCGCGACGAGCGCAAACTGAGGGCGGCTAAAGTGTTGGATGTTTTCAGGATTCCAGTCGCCAAAAGCTTGTTCTGGCTCAAGGTGTGCAGTACGAGTGTCACCGGCGCGTAGGTTCATCAGCACCTGCTCAAAACCTGGGAGTAAGCTCTCATCACCGATAGTCAAAGAGACGGGCGCCTCACGACTAAATGTTGAGTCAATGATAGTACCGTTTTCTAGTGATACTTCAAAATGCAGCTTTACAAGGCTGCCATGAGTGATACGGGTGTCTTCGTTTGGATTAATAAATTGAGATTGGGTCATAATGAAAAGCCATCATTTGCTGGAATAAAAGAATAAAGAATCTGGATGCCATATTATAGTGTAAGAAATGATAAGTCATCTGCGACCAGATGTAAGCGTCAATAATGTAACGCATATGGTGTACTATAACTGGCAATTCTAAAAGATATGAGGTGTCGGTGGTGAATAAACAACAAGGCACTGTCAAAAAATGGCAGGACGATAAAGGGTTTGGCTTCATTGAAACTGAGACAGGTGAATCTGTTTTCTTTCATGTGAGTGAGTTTAGAGCGCAGCGCCGTCCTGATATTGGCGAGCAAGTCGTTTTTAGTATTGGACAAGACGATCAAGGGCGCAGGCAGGCCAAACAAGTACAAGAACTTGGTTTTGTACAGCAAAAAATGGCACAAAAAAATCAGCAAATCCGTCAGCGCAACCAAAAACGCAGCCATCAAGCGGAGTTTGAAGTAGGACAAAAGAAACGCTCGTTCCTTGGACTGGCTTTTTATGGTGTCTTAATTTTATTAGCAGCGACAGATAAACTGAGTTGGCTAGTGATCGGTTGGTATATAGTATTAGGAATTATCACTTATGGGATTTATGCCAAAGACAAGCGGGCGGCGCAAAATAACGGCTGGCGTACGCCTGAGTCAACCTTGCATATACTAAGCGCGCTTGGCGGTTGGGTAGGGGCGTTGCTCGCACAAACGTATCTACGGCACAAATCACAAAAGTCTGAGTTTCGCGTTACCTATTATTTGACCGTTGTCATTAACATGGCAGGGTTACTGTTTTTATTGGCAGGTGGCGGGCTAGAGACATTGACTGATTTATTATCAGAGTTTCTATAAATGAGAACTAAGACACAAATATGGATAATGTGATTATGAATAAGTCAGGCTTCGTTGGTGGCACATTGGTGCATACCGATAAAGGATTAATACCGATACAAGACATTAAAGTCGGCGATATGGTTTTATCTAGAGATCAACACAACGTGGAAGGTGAGCTAGTCTATAAGCCAGTACTTCGTACTATAGTCACAGAAGATGTGCCTGTATTTTTTGCTACCTTTACACCAGAGTCTGTAGACGACTTACCATTCGAACAGCAAAATAACTTTGATCTATACATTGATGTGCTTTGTACGGACAGTCATCCAGTGTGGATACAAAATAAGGGATGGGTCAAAGCCAGTGACATAGAAATGGGAGATATGGCAACATTACAAAATGGTGAGCCTGCTTTCTGTGAGATCGGAAATTCTGGAGAAATCTTAGAGCCTATTTTTAAAACAGAGAACATTGAAGTAGGTTTTATACCAAATTTGTCTAGTCAAACTAATGATGGCAGGTTTATTAACTTATTAACTGGTAAATCATTATCACATGGTGGATATGATCCAGTTTTTAAGAAACTTTTCATAGAAGATTCGGGATGGAAACAACGACTATTAGAGCAAACCCCTGTAGAGCTAAGAGACACTGCCGAGTTTTATAATTTCCGTACAGGCTTTTGGCAAGAGGGTGCAGGTATCGACTGGGCAGAGGGGGAAGGGCCAGTTACCACTACGGTATATAACATTGAGGTAGCAAATACTCATACTTACTTTATAGGCGAGCAAGGTTTGTGGGTATATGACAGCATGCTCGATATTGAATCATCTTAGCGAGTTAACAATATGGATAAAGAGTTTTCAGGTTTCACTGCTGGCACATTAGTACATACAGAAAAAGGTTTAGTACCGATAGAACAATTAAAAATTGGTGATAAAGTATTATCCAAACTTGCTGATGGCTCAGGTGAACTGATATATAAATCAGTAAAGAATACTAGAGTTACTGAAAGTGTGTTGGTGAAGTTGTTAGAATTATCGATTGCAATTGATTCTTCATTACCCATGCAAGAACAAATTGAACTTCAGAGGTTGGTTGATGATCAACCTTCGACTCGATTATTGATAACAGAGAATCATCCATTATGGATTGAAAGCTCAAAGTGGACTCAAGCGAAAAAAGTAAGGTCTCAAGATGTTTTAATTAACAAAGACTTGATTAAGTACTCGGCTGAGTCTGGTAATAATCCCTATGATACTACATCACTAAGAAAAATTTATAGAACAGATAGATCTAATATTGGTTTTGTACCAAATTTCGATGAAGACAGTCCTGCTCAATACGGCAGCCTGATTGATTTAACCACAGGCGAAGAGATCAAATATGGCGTCACTTATCAAGCAGTGACAGACAAATTATATGAGTACGATAAGGAGTGGAAGCAACGCCTCTTAGAACAAACACCTAAAGATGAACGTGAACATGCTGAGTTCTTTGGATTCCGTCAAGGCGAGTGGAAAGATCCTGATACTATAGATTGGGAAGAGGGCGAAGGTTCTCTTACTATGACGGTATATAATATCGAGGTCGAAGACACACACTTACTTTGTCGATGAGGCTGGTATTTGGGTGCATGAATAGAGATTGTGCAGATAGGTCAAATTAACATATATATTCAATCGTCAGAAATAGTAAATAAAAAAGGTAGGTTACGACTGCGTAACCCACCTTTTTTTATTTATAAATTGAATTAACATCTCTATCTATAGACGGTTATGACCGTGGCATTTCACGCTTTTTTTCCAAAAACAGCATATCGATGACAATCAGTACAACCCCGAGAGAAATCCCAATATCTGCGATGTTAAAAATCGGATAATGCCAAGCATCAGCATAGTGCACATGGATAAAGTCAATCACATGACCATGTAACAAACGGTCGATTAGATTACCAAGCGCACCGCCCAATACCATGGCAAGTCCAAGCGAAAGTAGTGTTGCTTTACGTGGCGCTTTGAGCAGATAGATGATCAAAAACAGCGACATGAGTAATGCCAACCCTGAAAAGAACCACTTCTGCCAACCGCCAGCATCTGCCAAAAAGCTAAATGCCGCGCCGTAATTATAAGCCAATGTCCAATTAAGAAATGGCTCGATCACTGGCACTGGATCATGAAAGGTCAGCTTGGTTTCTGCCAGCCACTTGGTCCACTGATCTATGACAATGATAATCAGCGCCAGCGCATACCATATAAAAGCGCGACTACCATTGCCCACCATTTTTGGTGTCCTATTTGTTGACTTGGTCAGTCGACTTCTAGGTGTGGTCGAGCTACCTGTAGTCGCATGAGCAGGCTGAGGCGATTTATCGACTTCAGCTTGCGACGGCTTATTGTGCTGGCTGTCAGATGAGTCTGTTGGGTTAGGCATAATGGCGCACCTCGCCATCGCCACTGACATTGGTCACGCAGCGACCGCAAATTTCAGGGTGGGCGCTATCTGTGCCGATGTCATCACGAATGTGCCAGCAGCGTACGCACTTAGTACCAGTGGCAGCGCTAACTTGTACCACTAGATCTACAGCCTCTTCTGTATTCGTTTCGGTTGCTTCATCTACCTGTACACTGCTATCAGTAGGTGCTTCGCTCATTGGCTTTAGTTCTGCGTTACTAGTGATGAGTACAAAGCGCAGTTCTTCATCAAGCTTGGCTAGACTTTCATACATGGCACCGTCAGCGTATAGGCTCACATCGGCAGACAAGTTGGCATTGATGATTTTTTCGCCACGTGCGGTTTCGATATGCTTGTTTACCATGTCTTTGGCAAACATAATACGCTGCCAGTCATCATTGCTGATGGCGCTTAGTTCAAATGCTGGGAACTCATACCATTCCTGAGTGAATACATAGCCACCTTTATCAGCCTCACGTTGGTTCAGTACTTCCCAAGCCTCTTGCGCCGTGAATGACAAGATCGGTGTGATCCAGCGGATCAAGGCATGGGCGATGTGATAGATAGCCGTTTGCGCAGAACGACGCGGCTGGCCATCCGCCTGCGTGGTGTACTGACGATCTTTAATGATATCTAAATAGAAGCTACCCAAGTCCTGCGAACAAAACGCCGTCACGTGCTGGGTGACTTGGTGAAAGTCCATCGCATCATAAGCGCTCATGATTTGTGCTTGTACGGTTTGTGCGCGTTCAATGATGAATTTATCAAGGCTGACCAATTCATTGATATCAATGCTGTCAGTCGCTGGATCAAAGTCATCGGTATTGGCAAGCAAGAAGCGTAAGGTATTACGGATACGGCGATATTGATCTATCGCTCCTTTAAATGATGCTTTACCAGCGCTCATCTCATAACGATAATCGCTAGACGCAATCCACAGACGCAGCATATCCGCGCCCGTTTTGTTGATCTCTTCTTGCGGTGTGATGATATTGCCAAGTGACTTACTCATCTTACGACCGTTTTCGTCGACCACAAAACCATGGGTCAATACCTGCTTAAACGGTGGGCGCTCATACATGGCTTCCGACGTCAATAATGACGTCTGGAACCAGCCACGATGCTGATCAGAACCTTCTAAATACATGTCAGCTGGATTGGTCAATTCATCGCGTTGCTCAAGTACGGCAAAATGCGTTGTGCCTGAGTCAAACCAAACGTCCAATGTGTCCGTTGCTTTGTCATAGTCAGCGGCTTCACTACCCAAGAAATCTTCACAGCTGGCATCAAACCATGCTTCAACACCGCCCTCATTGATTTTTTGCGCGGCAGTTTCCATCAGTTCAAGCGTGTTTGGATGCAACTCGCCCGTTTCTTTGTGCGTAAAGAAAGTAATTGGCACGCCCCACGTACGTTGACGTGAGATACACCAGTCAGGGCGACCTGTCATCATGGCTTCGATGCGGTTTTGTCCCCACGCTGGTGTCCAGTTGACTGTAGGGATATCGGCAAGCGCGCGAGCACGTAAGCCTTTGGTTTCCATATTGATAAACCACTGCGGCGTGGCACGGAAAATAATCGGTGACTTGTGACGCCAGCAATGCGGATAGCTATGCTCAATTTTGGTATGGCTGATTAAGTGACCGTTCTCATGTAAGGCAGCGATGATTTTTGGATTGGCTTTATAGATGTGCTCACCAGCAAATACCGCAGCACTGTCTAAATAAACGCCCGTACCGCTGACTGGGTTTTCCACTGGTAAATTGTATTTTAGACCCACGATATAATCGTCTAGACCATGACCAGGTGCAGTATGTACCAGACCAGTACCACTATCGGTAGTGACGTGATCGCCCAAGATGAGCGGTACTTGACGGTCTTCAATCAGTGGATGCTGAGCGTTCAATCCTTCAAGCTCACTGCCTGATACGGTCGCTAAGATGCCATTATTTTCTAATTTCAGCTCACTCAACGCCGTCTCTACAAGATCAGCTGCTAATAGGAGGTTGCCTTTTTCGGTCGCAACCACGCTATAGTTATGCTCAGGATGTACTGAGATAGCTTGGTTAGCAGGTAGTGTCCACGGCGTAGTCGTCCAGATAACGGCAGCGATATTATCTGCGATATCTGATAATGCGGTCAATTTATCTGTACCAAGTACATCAAAGCTGACATAGATCGCGTCAGAGACTTTGTCTTGATACTCTACTTCAGCTTCTGCGAGAGCTGAGCTACAGTCCAAGCACCAATTTACTGGCTTCATGCCACGAGTCACATGACCATTGTCATAGATTTTGGCAAGCGCGCGTACGATATTGGCTTCTTGATGGAAGTTCATGGTCAGATAAGGATTGTCCCAATCACCGAATACGCCTAGACGCTTAAAGTCTGCCTTTTGCAGTTCAATCTGCGTGCTGGCATATTCACGGCATAGACCACGGAATTCGGTTGCAGACACTTTTTGACCCACTTTACCGACCTTGGCTTCGACTTTTTGTTCGATTGGCAGACCATGACAATCCCAACCAGGGACATAAGGCGCATCAAATCCTGATAAGGTTTTTGATTTTACAATAATATCTTTTAGTACTTTATTGACTGCGTGACCCAAGTGAATCTGACCGTTGGCGTATGGAGGGCCATCGTGCAAAATATACTTAGTCGCACCAGCACGCGCCTGACGAATTTTACCGTACACGTCATCTGCTTCCCAAGCAGCCAACCAATCTGGCTCGCGCTTGGCAAGGTTTGCGCGCATCGCAAATGGCGTATCCGCAAGGTTCAGCGTGTCTTTATAATCTTGGCTTGGTGTGTCAGTGCTTTTATCAGTCATAGAAGGTATCTTTTTAAAAGGTAGGTTTGTGTGTCGGTTCAAAACCGGTTACAAGGCTCGATGTTCAATGTATTTCAATATAGTACTGAGGGTTACGCTGTGTTGATAATACTTAATTACTAATAGTAGGTATATTGCTCATGATAATCGGTTTATCAACCGTCATGTCAATAAATACTCATTGTCGCTCATTAGCCCGCAAATAGTTACGTCAATAATAAATGGTAACGAGACGATTGCAACAGAAAATATGCTAGTAAAAATAATTCAAGAAAATATTTAGATCGGCAGCTATTATATGACAAAAAGGGTAGGGTAAAAAGAGCTGTGCGAGGTCAGCCCAATTTTGTCCAATATCAATCGTTTATCTACGTCATATATCTTCAGCGAAGATATAGCTTTAAACCCTTCGAATAATGATTTATTGAAGCATGAAGTACGACTCAAGTGCTAAAAAACCGATGCTAACCATAAGCGGAGCTTGAGTGACCATAATGGTTGAATCCCTGTTAGCCCTTGTGTCATCTCGCCATTCTCTAATACCACATAGGACGGTGTGACTTGCCCTTGCCAATCCGCAAAGATATTGCCTTCTTGATCATTTATCGCTGTAAAGCTATATTGATGCTCATTGAGATAGCTATATAACTCTTGATCGGAGCCTGATTGTACGGCGATAGTGACAACAGGATAGTTATCTGCCGCTAGCTTATTGATGGTAGGTGAGGTAAAACTACAGACTGAACACCACGTACCCCAAAAATATACCAGCGTTGGCTGTTTATGACTCAGCTCGGCTAAATCAACTGTTTGCCCTTGATAGTCTGTTAATTGCAGTTGCGGGTTGGCTGGCATGACAGGTTGTCGCCACCAATTGACCGCGCTATAGATCACGACAAACATCAGAGCGTATAGCGTAACCGTTTTAAGTAGCGAAATTATCTTCTGCTTTGGCTGTTTTTTTGATTTTATGTCTTTTTGATCCAGATCAGTCGTCATTGCGTTGGCTTTTTAGTTGAGATATTTTTATTGAGCAAAAATTTAACAGGTATCAGATAAAAATAAAACGGCTGAGATTCAGCCGTTTTATTAATGAAGTTTACTCTTAAGTCATTATATCAAGCGCGCACAACTAACTATGGCTTTTGCGCGCGATTCTGTAATGGGTCACCAATAAGCACACTGCCTGAGTTTTCACGGCGTTCTTCGTCACTTAATTTGCTTGCAGGAATTTTGGATTTACGCTTCCATTTTAAGCTAAATAAATCATTGCGGCGGTCAATCAAGTTATGTACTGAGCCTTCGTGACGAACGTGAGTCAGCTTGTCTAAGTTCACATCTGAGAAGAATACCATTTCGGTATTGGCAGTGGTTTCTGCCATAATCGCATCATGTGGGAAGGCAAAGTCTGACGGTGAAAAAATCGACGACTGCGCGTACTGAATATCTAAACTTTCGACTTGTGGCAAGTTACCTACTGAGCCGCAGATCATCACATAGCATTCGTTTTCAATGGCACGTGCTTGGGCACAGTGACGCACACGCAAATAGCCATTTTTGGTATCTGTCCAGAAAGGCACGAACAAAATATCCATGTCATCAAGTGCTAATAGGCGAGCAAGTTCAGGGAACTCAACATCATAGCAGACCAAGATACCGATACGACCAGCATCAGTATCAAATACTTTGACCTCGTCACCACCTTCGATGACCCAAGCGCTACGCTCATGCGGGGTGATGTGGATTTTACGTTGCTCTTCAACCGTACCATCACGGCGACACAAGTAGCTGACATTGTATAAAGTATCGTCTTCGTCTAAGAATGGCATAGAACCTGTAATGACGTTGACGTTATAACTGACGGCCAAATGCGAAATCTCATTTTTGAACCATTCGGTATAACCTGCCAAAAAGCGAATGGCGATATTTTGATCGGTTTCTTCGCATAGACCCATTAACGGTGCATTAAAAAACTCTGGCAAACAGGCAAAGTCTGAATTGTAGTCGGCCATGATATCAACGAAAAACTCGACCTGCTGTAGTAGCTCTTCAGGAGACTCGACTTCGCGCATTTGCCACTGAATTCCACCAATACGCACCTCAGATTTGCGCGTATTGGGCTTATAGTCTTTTGGCTCATAATAGATATTTGACCACTCAAGCAAGGTGGCAAACCCTTTAGATTGTTTGTCATCTGGTAGATAAGCAGTCAAGATACGCTTGACGATAAACCCGTTCGATAACTGAAAAGACAAAGCGGGGTCATGGATTTCGCGGCTTTCAACGGCATCAATGTACTCGCCTGGACTCAAGTCTTGATGGTTATGATAGTTGGGAATGCGGCCACCAGCCAAAATAGCGCGGTAGTTTAACTGACGGCAAAGCTCTTTGCGGGCATCATAAAGACGACGACCGAGACGATAACCACGATATTCGGGGTCAATCAGTGCATCTAGACCATAGATAGCATCGCCTTCAGGGTTGTCCCTAATGATTTCTTTTTGCCCAATCAAATCATCATAAGTATGCGGGTTGGAAAATTTGGCATAATCAACACGCATAGAAAGCACAATACCAATCAATTGATCATGGTCAAACATCGCAATTTGACCTTCAGGAAACGCATCAATCAAGGTGTGAATAGTCGTCTTAGACCAAGCACCACCTAAGTTTGCATAGACACGGTCCATTAGTGCCTTTAATTGGGGGTAGTCTTTTTTCTTGATCTCAGCGATTGTGAGGTGAAGGTCATCTAATTTTTCAATTTTGCTCATAATATTCCTGTATTAAATCTCTACTAAATGTGATGATATTTGATACGACAGTATTAAAGAGGTGAGTGACGCAAGTTTTTGCACAAAAAAGCAATAAAAATATTCCAATATGAGAATATTGCCGTTACAATAATTATTGTCGTGTTTACAATAGGTTATGGTGAGATTCTATCTCATTTCGAACACGAGTTTTGATGTTTATTGTGGTCGATATAATGCTAGCACTTATTAAGTTACTTGGAAGAGCTGGATAAGTGGTTTCTCATCTATTAAGTTGGATTAACCTTATATTTTCTTGTATCGACCTTATATACTGTCAGCGCCCTTTAGTTTGTTTATCATCATAGCAAGCTGTATGAGTAATAACAGTCTCACGTAGTAACTATTTGCTACGTTTTTGTGAGTCAATATCTTCGTTTACTTCAGGCATAGTGTCGTTTTGCTTGTCATATTTAGCCGTATTTGTTCGGCTGTAGGATCGTTTTATTATGCCCTCAACTCGTAGCAATAGAATCAAGCAATGGAATGACATAGAAGCGTCATCATTGGTTCAGCTGGTCTATGTCAGTACGTTGACCATTGCGTCACGTCTAAACACCTCTATATTTGAGGATGTAGAGGCCCATGCTCGCGATTATAATGAGCAGCACGGCATTACCGGTACATTATGTTATGGCAATGGTCAGTTTTTGCAGTGTATCGAAGGCGAACAGAGACATGTATTTGCGCTACAGAAGCGTATTTTCGCTGATAATCGTCACAAAAACGTTGAAGTATTATTATTGCAAGAGATTGATCATCGTAGTTTTACTGATTGGCGCATGCGTCTGCTGTTTTTGGAGCGCTGGCTATGGTCACCTGCAACCAAAGAGCAAGCAGCGCAGCTTTCACCATTTTTACCATTTGCACCGCACGGCTGGTCACCTGATCGTACTGAGCAATTTTTGCAAATTATCAAAAATTTCGATACCCCGCCACATATCAAAGCAGCGGGCATTACTTACAATGCGCTAGGCAATATGTTCCGCCATATCGCGGCACCGCATCAAGCATTTTTGATTATTCAAGGGTTTTTGAGTGTCTTGCTGGTTGTGGCGCTGGTACTGTTATATCTATAAATCATGTTTTTTTAAATGTAAATTTGGGTTTTCCAAATATAAAGTTGCAAACATAAAAAAGACGCTAAACTTTGAGTTTAGCGTCTTTTTTTTGAGATAAATCGTTAGCCTACCAATCACATATCAAAAATCTTGCCACGATTCATGATGTTGTTTGGATCAAACACCTTTTTGACCTCACGCAGATAATTGATCTCAGTCTCGCTACGGCTGTATTGCAGATACGGCTTCTTCGTCATACCCACCCCATGTTCAGCAGACACTGATCCGCCGTATCTCTGTACCGTCTCAAACACATGCTTATTCACTACCTGACACTCGGCAAAGAAATCATCTTTACTCATGTTTTCAGGCTTTAAGATATTAAGATGTAGATTACCGTCACCGATATGACCAAACCAGCACACCTCAAAGTCAGGGTAATTGCTGCTAACAATCGCATCAATCTCTGCGATAAAGTCGGGCACATGACTGATCAGGACAGATACATCGTTCTTATAAGGGGTAAACACAGAGATGGTCTCTGAGATGTATTCGCGCAGTTTCCACAGCTCAGCCGCTTGCGATAGGCTCTGACTCATCACCCCATCAACCACCCAGCCCTCTTCCATACAATGCTCAAAGATGGCCATGGCCTTTTCCATGATTGGCTCGTAGGGCGCTTCAAACTCTAATAGCGTATAAAACTTAGTGCGTGACTCAAACGGCTCTTGTACTTGACCATGGGCCATCAGCTTATCAATCGCCACCTCATCAAAGAATTCAAAGGCGGTCAAATCAATCTGGGCTTGAAAGGCAGAGAGCACATTCATGACATCACTGAAGTTATCCATACCCAGCACCATGACATTTAAGTCTTGTGGCTGACGCTCAAGTTTGATTTGCGCGTGAGTGACGAGACCAAGCGTACCTTCAGCACCGATAAAGAGTTGACGCAAGTCATAACCCGTGGCGTTCTTTACCATGCCGCGATTCAGCTGCAAGATGTCGCCTTTGCCTGTGACGACCGTTAGTCCCATGATCCATTGACGGGTCATGCCATAGCGGATGACTTTGATGCCACCGGCATTGGTACCAATGTTACCACCCATTTGACTAGAGCCTGCAGAAGCAAAGTCGACAGGATAGTAGAGGTCTTTTGATTCGGCAAACTGTTGCAGCTGTTCGGTAATGACGCCGGCTTCAATCTCGACGATGCGGTCGGCTGGATAAAACTGGCCAATCTGGTTCATTTTATCCATGCTGACGACAATCTCGCCGTTGGCAGCAACCGCACCAGCAGAGAGTCCGGTACGACCACCACTAGGCGTTAGGACGACATTGTGCTCATTAGCAAGCAGGACAATCGCTTGAACTTGCTCAGTAGTCTTTGGAAAGACGATGGCTGCTGCTGCTGGGGCGAAATGTTTGGTCCAGTCTTTGCCCCAATGCTCTAAGCTCTCTGCGTCGGTTTTGATTTGGCTTGAGTCAAATTGATGGGTATCAGTCAGCGTGCTTAGGATCGTTTGCACAGCGTTGGTATGGGCTTGGGAGGTGGACTGTTCGGTAGTTAGCGTCATGGTCAAATCTCAATATTAGCGTAAGCACGATGTTGGGACTGTTTATTATATAGCGAAATGACTATAAATTCAGTGAGGAGTCGGCCCGTGATGGCAATAAGTGGGTGATAGTTTCTAAATAAAAAATGAGATAAATCATAAAAAGTGGTTTGTTTGATTTCAAACCGAATGATTCACTATAGCATAAAAATTTTTCAGGCTTGATAATCAATAATTCATCTAATCTGCTAACATCGGCGTCAAATTTTGTGTAAGATATCGGGACTGTTTTCGTTTCATCCATCACAGATTATCCAACAGGTAATCTTATAAAACAATTATAGGACAGTTCTCATATGGCGTTATCACTACAAAAAGACAAAATCCGGTTTTTATTGCTTGAAGGTCTACATGACAATGCCCTAAAAGTATTGGAAGGCGCTGGTTATCACAACATCGAGAATATCAGTCACGCGTTAGACAAAGAAGAGCTGATCGAAAAGATCAAAGATGCTCACTTTATTGGTATTCGTTCGCGTACTCAATTGACGCGCGATGTACTTGAGCATGCAAACAAACTTATCGGCATTGGTTGCTTTTGTATTGGTACCAACCAAGTCGATCTAGATGCCGCTCGTGACTTAGGTATTCCTGTCTTTAACGCGCCATTCTCGAACACCCGTTCAGTGGCTGAGCTGGTATTAGCCGAAGCCATCATGCTATACCGCGGTATCCCTGAAAAGAACGCAACTGTACATCGCGGCGGCTGGGGTAAGTCTGCGACTAACTCACATGAAGTGCGTGGCAAGACCATCGGTATCGTCGGTTACGGTTCTATCGGCTCGCAGCTGTCTGTGCTAGCAGAAAGCTTCGGTATGAAAGTAATCTATCACGATGCCGTGACCAAATTGCCACTAGGAAATGCGGTACAAGTTGGCAGTCTAGAAGAGTTACTATCAACCGCTGATATCGTGACGTTGCATGTACCTGATGTACCAAGCACCCGCTATATGATGAAAGCTGAGCAGTTCGCTCAGATGAAAGAAGGCAGCTACTTTATCAATGCGGCTCGCGGTACGTGTGTTGAGATTGATGATCTAGCGGCAGCGCTTGAGTCTGGTAAAATTTTGGGCGCGGCGGTTGATGTATTCCCGAAAGAGCCAAAGTCAGCTGACGAAGAGTTTGAATCACCACTACGTAAGTTTGATAATGTGATTTTGACGCCGCATATTGGTGGATCAACGCAAGAAGCACAGGCTAATATCGGCCTAGAAGTCGCTGATAAGTTCGTCAGATATTCTGACCAAGGTGATACAGCGACGGCGGTGAACTTCCCAGAAGTCTCTATCCCGTTCAAAGAAAACTCGCATCGTCTGCTACATATCCACAAAAACGTACCAGGCGTACTGTCTCAGATCAACCGTCTGTTTGCCGAAGCAGGTATCAACATTCTAGCGCAGAGCCTCATGACAGAAGGGGATGTGGGTTATCTCGTGATGGATGTCGATTATAACGATTCGACCGCTGCACTTGATCAATTAAAAGATGTAGAAGAGACCATCCGCGTACGTATTTTGTTTTAATTGATACGAATAGCTGATATAAAAAAGAGAGGCTCTATTGATTAGAGCCTCTCTTTTTTTACTTCTTTTTTATTGTACTAATGCTAAGCTTAGTTTGCTTTATCTTTATTGCCTTCATCTGCTAGACGACGTGCTTCAGTTTTGGCCGCTTTGCGTTTTTCTATGACATCCATCACATCACTACCAATATGAGCTTCACCGCGTTTTTTCGCTAGCTGCATTTGATGTTCACGCTCACGGAAACGCGCTTTTTGCTCATCAGTCGCTTTATCGATACAGTGTGGGCAGGATTCACCTTTGACATAGGCTGGGCTTTGCATATCATCGCTAGTGATCGGCATACGGCAAGCAAAACACTGCTCATAATTACCTTTTTCTAAGTTATGATTGACCGATACGCGGTTGTCAAAAACAAAGCAATCACCTTGCCACATAGAGTCGCTGGCTGGGATTTCTTCTAGGTATTTTAGGATGCCACCTTCTAAATGATAAACTTCTTCAAACCCTTGCTCGCGTAGATAGGCAGTCGACTTCTCGCAGCGGATACCACCCGTACAGAACATGGCGACTTTTTTATGCTTGGCTGGATCGAGCTCTTTTGATACGTATTCTGGAAACTCGCGAAAGGTCTCAGTGTTTGGATTGACGGCATTTTGGAATGTACCGATTTGCACTTCGTAATCATTACGCGTATCGATGAGAGTAACTTCAGGATCTGAGATCAATGCGTTCCATTCGCTAGGCTTTACATAGCGACCGACCGATTGTAATGGATCAATGTTTTCTACGCCCATGGTAACGATTTCTTTTTTTAGCTTTACTTTGGTACGATAGAACGGCTGTACATTGGTATAAGACTCTTTAAAGGTAAAGGTACCAATGGCTTCGATATTACGCAGGTAATCAAGTACGGTATCGATACCTTGACGCGTACCAGAAATCGTACCGTTAATGCCTTCGCTTGCAAGCAACAAGGTGCCTTTGACATCGTTATCTAACATCGCATTTAAAATCGGCTCACGATACTGCTCAAAGTCAGTAAAGCGCGTGAATTTATAAAGTGCAGCGACAACGATATTGTTAGTGACGCTATCGTAGGCGGGGGCTGATTGATTGTCAGTTATCACGGTTTCTTTGATATTACTATCTTGAGTGGTGCTCATGTCTTTCTCCTGCTGGCTAGGTCGCAAACCTAGTGCGTTGGGTTTAAAGTATCTTTTCAGTTTAAAGCATTAACAAAATTGTGGGATTGATAAATGCGCGCGTAGTGTAGCAAATTTTGGCAGGGTTTTGAATAGCTTAAAAGATGTCGCTTGAGACTAGAGAAAAAATCAGCGATTTGTTTACACGATAAAAAACAAAAAAGCCCAGTAAAATACTGAGCCTTTCTATATTCACTGCGTAAGTATTATTCACTGCGTAAGCGTTTGGTTTACTTGCTCTGGAACCAAGTATCTGCTTTGTTGCGGGCACTAGCGATATCTGCACTGGATAAGTTCAATGCCAATTGACCGATTTTACCACGTGCCTTGTTACGAACTTTTTCATCGAGCATGCCATCACGGGCAGCTAAGTCATACCACTTATAGGCATCAACCAGATTTTTTTGTTTTTCATCTAACAATGCAAGTGTGTAACTGGCACGGTTGTCGCCACGCATCGCAGCTTTTTCTAGCCAAAGACGTGCTTGCTGCAAGTTAGGTTGTACGCCTTCACCGCGTAAGTACATGATAGCAAGGTTCAACTGAGCAGGGGCAACCCCTTGTTGAGCAGCTTTGGTGTACCACTGGATGGCTTGTTGGGTATTTTGTGCAATACCTTCGCCTTTTTGCAAGCGCTTGGCTAGATAAAACTGAGCATGGTCGTTACCTTGGGCAGCACGACTAGACAGCTCGCTCACAGGCATCAGCTCAAAACGTGAGGTATCAAGCGGTACGTTTGATATTAACTCAGCATTGGCCAAACCAGCATAAGAAAATAATGCAGTAAACAACGCAGCTCTTAATAATTTCATAGCAGCTCCAAAATTAGGCAGTTAATAAGCAAAAGAATTGTACCGCCAAACATTGTCTTGCTAAAGACAGTTAGACGGCGATAACAATTAGGTGACATCCTGCGATATGAACTTACCTAATCATCAGCAATAGAGTTTTCAGTTCTGTATTATCGATTTGGCCCTAACTGATTAGACAGACGGTCGTAATAGTGGGGTGACTGACAACATTTTGCTAGCTTAACACCCAAACTTACGAAACTCAAATACTAATTACAAGATTTAATAGCTGCTTATACCTGATTGTCCTCAGTAAAATCATAGAGTTACTATAAGATAATCATTAGTTAACAATTTGCTAAGATAAATGGTTCGTCAATAACGGTCATTTTGTCCTTTTAAGCAAAAATCAAATATCTGACATTACTTCGTTTTTTTCTTGGTCACTCGATAGATAGCAACATCTGCGAGTAAATTGGGTGCTTGCCTAATCAATGCCGTCATCAGTGGGGAATGACCTTTATCAGAGTCGCTTACCGCAAAGCGATTAACGATATGAATATCATGCTGCGCACACAGTTGCTCAAAGTCTTTAAACGTACATAGATGAATATTAGGGGTGTTGTACCATTCATAAGGCAGGGCCTCAGATACAGGCATCATCCCTTTGAGTCCTAAATGAAGACGGTTTTGCCAATGGGCAAAGTTAGGGAAGGTGATGATTGCCTCTCGGGCGACGCGCAGCATATCGAGCAGCAGCACATCAGGCGCTTTTACTGCTTGTAGCGCGCGTGCCATAACCACGGTATCAAAGCTGTTATCGGCAAAGCGTGCTAAGCCATCGTTGAGGTCTTGCTCAACAATCGATAAGCCGTTACCAATGGCTTCGTTGATTTTATCTTCATCAATCTCAAGTCCGTATCCGGTAACGCCTAACTTCTGCTGTAAGTGCGCAAGTAGCTCGCCATTACCGCAGCCCAAATCAAGTACATGTGCTTGTGGCGAGATCCAGCGTTCTGCCAGTTGGTGATCCATTCTCATGAGCGCTCTCCTGTGGCTGGGCGATGATGGGTAATAAATGGCGCTGTCAAAAATCCTTCCACTGCACCCATGTAGCGAGGAATATCAAACAAGAAAGAGTCATGTCCGTGTGGCGCATCAATATTAATATAGCTAACAGGTTTACCATTAGCCATCAGTGCATCGACAATCTCTTGCGAGCGCTCTGGTGCAAAGCGCCAATCGGTGGTAAATGACACTACCAAGTACTGACATTGTGTATGGGCGAATGCAGCTTTGAGCGCAGCAAGCTCTTGCTGACGATCAGACTCAATGTCTTCAATCGTCGCTACCGCGTCTTCTAACTCATTTTGCGCATTGGCTTTGCTAGACTCGACTGATGCTGCTATAGAATTTTCTAATGGCACGGCCGGCTCTGTAGTATCTTTTGCTACCGCTGATGAGTAGTCACGCGTCGGGTCGAAATAATCTAGCGCCTTGGTCATGAGTAGATAAGTATTGGCATCAAAGTTTTCACTAAAGCGCTCACCTTGATAACGCAGATAGCTCTCAACCTGAAACTCGACATCGTAGCCATACATAAACTTGCCAGATTTTAAATCACGGCCAAACTTGGCTTTCATCGCGTCATCAGTCAAATAAGTGATATGACCGACCATCCGTGCCAAGATGAGGCCGCGACGAGGGTAGGTACCAGCTTGTATGTAGCGTCCATCCTTAAAATCAGGATCGGATAATATAGACTGGCGTGCGACTTCGTTAAAAGCAATATTCTGAGCAGACAGCTTCGGTGTACTGGCAATCACCACACAGCGTTTTAGCCTATCTGGATAATCTACAGACCATTGTAGTGCTTGCATACCGCCCATTGAGCCGCCAACAATGGCATGCCATACGTCGATGCCCAGACGATCTGAAAGCATGGCTTGGGTTTTTACCCAGTCTTTAATTGTGATGAGCGGAAAGTCAGGGCCATAGACTTGTGGATCATCGCTGTTATTTGCATCAACGCTATCAGGGTTAATAGTGGTAGGCCCTGTTGAGCCAAAACAGCTACCGATATTGTTGACGCACACCACGTAAAAGCGATTGGTATCGATGGCTTTGTTGGGACCAATCATATTGTCCCACCAGCCCGCTTTTTTGTCATCAACGCTATGAAAGCCAGCTGCATGATGGTTGCCCGATAACGCATGACAAATCAAAATCGCATTTGATTTATCACTATTGAGCGTGCCGTAAGTCTCTACCATCAAGTCAAACGAGGGCAGAGTACGGTTACATTCTAAGGTCAATGGCTCAGCAAAATGGAATTTTTGTGGCGTAACCACACCCACAGATCCAGCAGCAATATTGGCTGAGCTATTTACGTGAGTTTGAGAATTAGGGGACTGGTCACTGGTATTATCAGAGCGTGCGTTCAAAGCTACCTCGCAAGACAACAATCATCAATAAAATAAGAGCAAAATAGGAAGGTGTTGACAGACTACTTCACTTACCCGGTTTTTATAAACTGGGCTTGCCTATTGTATGGTGATGCGCGTAGGAGTACAACCGCCGAGCAGGTCTTTTAAACGTAGTTTTTATGGAGCCAAATCTCAAAGGTGAGATAGTAGGCGACTGGCAACTGCGTATCAAATTGTACAAGTATGCTTTTGCCATACGTGATTCATGGATAAAATGCTACACTAATGCGGTGTTTATTCAATGATGTCTTAACAATCCTGCATCTTACACTGCACCTCACGTTGCGACATCCTCCTAATAACTTACTGCTGATAAATAGTGCTGCTATGAAACCTGAATTGCCTCCACGTATTGCTGTCCTGTTAGTCAACCTTGGTACGCCAGATGAGCCAACGGCACCCGCCGTACGTCGCTATCTCAAACAGTTTTTGTCAGATCCGCGAGTGATCGAGATTCCCAAGTTTTTGTGGGCCATTATCTTGAATTTGTTTGTTCTGCCAAGCCGTCCTAAGCGCGTGGCAAAGGCTTACGCCAGCATCTGGGAAGGGGATTCGCCGATTCGTAAAATACTAAAAAGCCAAGTTGAGCTATTAGAGCCGCGTCTGGCAAATAGCGTAGCACCCTTTCGCGTCTCTGTGCATCCTGCGATGAGCTATGGAAATCCTGGATTGCCTGATGTCATGGATGCGTTGCGCGGAGAAGGCGTGGATCACTTTGTTATCTTACCTTTATTCCCCCAGTATTCAGCTTCTTCAGGTGGTGCGGTATATGATGCGCTGACAAAATGGACACTTAAGCAACGTAACTTGCCAAATTATACCATTGTCAAAGACTACTTTGCGCATCCACTATATATTCAGGCATTGGCTAACTCGATACGCCGTTTCCAAGAAAAGCATGGCAAGCCTGAAAAATTAATGTTTAGCTTTCACGGTATCCCGCAGCCCTATGCGGATAAAGGCGACCCGTATCCTAAGCGTTGTAAGTGTACCGCTGCGCAAGTGGCACATGCACTTGGCCTAAAAGACGACGAGTGGATCATCAGTTTCCAGTCGCGCTTTGGTAAGCAAGAATGGGTAAAGCCATATACTGATGTGGTACTGGAAGATTGGGGTAAATCTGGTGTGCGCTCAGTACAAGTGATTAGTCCTGCATTCTCAGCGGATTGTCTCGAGACGCTAGAGGAACTGGCTATTGAAAACCGTGATAATTTTCTGGAAGCAGGCGGGCAAGAGTATCACTATATTCCAGCACTTAACCTTGATGAGATGCATATTGAGCTACTTGAAGCATTGAGCTTGCCTCTTGTAAAAGGCTGGGCGGGTACGCTTGATGGTTGGGTGTAATCAGCTGAAAATATCTATCACTGTTAGTTAAATGACAAGTCATAAAAAAGCACGCTTAACGATATCAAGCGTGCTTTTTTGCTCTGAAGGGTTATATCAACCGCGATGCTACTTTCTAAAAATCATCGTCATTGCTGCGTTCTGCGGCATCTCTATCAGCAATATCCATTGTATCTGGATAATCATTGTCATCAAGATTGTCTTGAACCAAAACTTCGTCCACACGCGACTCATCAAGGTTTTGACGATGCATAGGTGTTAGTCCTTGGGTGGCATCACTACCGACTTCTGAATTATCAAACCCTGCACTGTTGTCAATCACATCATCGTTGTCGATTGTATGCAGCATCGGATTGTCTAAATCGACCAACTGGTTGTTTTGGTTGTCGGTGCTGTCATTATTGTCGCGGCGATTGCCATCGATATGATCCATCTCTTCTGGTAGTGGATTCTTTGTGTTTTCCATCAGTCATTCCTTATTGTAATTATTAGCAGTAAAGTCATTGTAAAGGCTTATAAAGTCGCTGCTTATAGCGACATTGATAATCTGTCCATAAGTTTGTATGGTTATTGGGATTTTCACTAGTGGTAAGGTGTGACAGGATGTTCAAAAAATGTAAGGCGATTGTCAAAATGCAAAACGGCTACTCATATTGAGTAGCCGTAAATTCTTGTGAAGTTGCTTAGAAGACTTTTTCCACTAGGGCATTAATAATATCGTAATTATAATTTTAATTATCAGCGTGTTTGAGCTCATAATTTAACTTCTTCGCCAGACATGATTCATAATCAGCCAGTTTGAATCGCCATAAATACGTCAAAGCAATACCATAGATGACGGTCTCAGCCAATTCTTCGACAACTTCACCAAAGGTGTGCGGGAATATAATGGCGTTCTCTCCCATATATTGGATGATTACTAGTACAGTGACAGTGAGGTAGAGCGAGACAGGCACATTCTTTAGTACTGCCCATAGGTAATGCCTTGAATAGGCCAATAAACCAAGCGCGACGAGATAGATAACGGTCAGTACACTGTCTTCCCACCAGTCATAAGATTGATTTAAAAACGAGAAATCGCTCGGAACCAACAAATCTGGTAGATAGTTTAGCTCGCGACGAATGACGGTAAAAAATACAAGCACGGCTGCCAACCAAAAGGCCTGAATGTGTTTGATATGACTTTGTATCATGTACTGTGTGCAACGCAGCAAACAGACAAATAGCAAAATCATACCAGGGATTTCAATAATGCCATCTGAACTCAAAATAATTGGCTCCTGGGTATCAAAAAAATGTGTCAAAAACAAAAAAGTGAGCCCGTAGGCTCACTCTAAACCGAAAAAAATCTAACGAAATATGCATAATTTACTATGACGCTATTATAACCCAATATGGTGATAATAACGTCATAGAATATAACCAAGTAGTCATAAGTGGTTGTTTATATAGATGATACAGTGGGTTTCAAAACTCACCATATCTTTAAGTTCGCTAACGTTCTGAGTTGACCAAATCAATGATTAATGTGCTTCATCCCAGTTTTGACCACTATCGGTTTCAACCAGTAGTGGAACAGTAAAGTTGACATGCCAGCCTTTATCCACTGCCGTAGTCGTCAAAACATCCTGCATCGCATCGGTAATCAATTGGCTAACCGCGTCTACTTTATCAGCATCCACTTCAAATACCAGTTCATCATGAACTTGCAGCAGCATTTTGGCTTGATCTTTCGGCAATACCTTATCGACAGCAATCATGGCAAGCTTAATCAAGTCAGCAGCGGAACCCTGTAGAGGCGCGTTAATTGCCGCACGCTCAGCGCCTTGCTTGACCATACGATTGCTATGATTAATATCAGGGGTATAGAGCTTACGGCCTAGTATTGTCTCGACATAGCCTTGCTCGTACGCGCTGGCACGAGTATTGACCATATAGTTTTTGACACCCGGATAGCGCTCAAAGTACATATCGATATAATCTTGCGCCTCGCCGCGACTCATTTGCAGCTGCTTGGCAAGTCCAAAGGCACTCATCCCGTATAGCAGACCAAAATTAATGGCCTTGGCATTACGGCGTTCAGTTGGGGTCACGTCTGCAACATCCTTGCCAAGCACTTCAGCGGCAGTCGCAGCATGAATATCTAACCCTTCGTTAAAGGCATGCGTCAAGTGCTTATCGCCTGAGAAATGCGCCATGAGACGAAGCTCGATTTGTGAATAATCGGCCGCTAAGATCACGCGACCTTCTGGTGCAATAAAGGCTTGGCGAATCAGGCGACCAGTTGCCGTACGAATCGGAATGTTTTGTAAGTTAGGATCTGTTGATGACAGGCGACCAGTGCTGGTTAGTGCTTGATGGTAGCTGGTATGCACGCGATCCGTCTCACTATCTGCGACATTATCTAAGGCGTCGGTATAGGTGCTTTTGAGCTTAGATAAACCGCGATACTCTAGCGTAATATCGACTAAGGGATGATCGATTTTTGATAAGACCGCCTCACCAGTCGAGTATTGACCAGACTTGGTTTTTTTACCGCCAGCAACGCCGAGCTTGTCAAACAGCATCTCACCAAGCTGCTTTGGTGAGCCTAAGTTAAATTCTTCCCCTGCGACTTCATAAGCGCGTTTTTCTAGTGCGATAATTTCTTCATCAAAGCGTTTTGACAGCTCGTTTAAAAATGAGCGTTTGATGAGAATACCGTTTGCTTCCATTTGACAAAGGATCTCTGCCGTTGGAATTTCTAGCTCGTGGAGTAATTTGGCATTATTAGCATCGTTAGCCAGCTCAACGCTGAATACGTCAAATAACTGATAAGTAATATCAGCATCTTCACACGCGTAGTCGCTAGCAATATCGATAGCTACTTGGTCAAAGGTAACTTGCTTCGCGCCTTTGCCTGCGACTTCCTCAAAGCTGATGGTTTGTGTTTGCAGATAATGGCGTGCTAAGTCGTCCATACCGTGACGAGTCGCTGCCGCATTGATGACGTAGCTGGCAAGCATGGTATCCATCGCCCAGTTATTTGGCTGCTCATGTATGGCGCCAACTAAGTCAATATCATAGTGAGCGAGGATGTGCGCGTCATACTTCAGATGCTGTCCGATTTTACCGATATTTGGATTCTCTAACACAGGCTTTAAACGTGCCAATACAGTATCGCGGTCGAGTTGTTTTGCTATCAGCTCATCACCTTCTAAGCTGTGGGTGAGCGGAATATAATAGGCCTCGTGCGCTTGCACCGCAAAAGATAGACCAACGATTTGCGCCTCGCGCCAATGAACGCTGGTGGTTTCGGTATCGATGACAAAGTGCGGCGCCGCCTCTAGTAATTTGACCAAGCTATCAAACGCAGGCTCATCGAGCACAGTATGCCACGCTTTATCTTGATGATTACTGCCCGTCATATTATCAATATTGGCAGATTGCAGCGATTTGGCAACTTGCGCTTGTGACTCAGCATTGGCTTGGCTATCAGCAACGCTTTGTGAGCCATTAGCCGGATGGTTTGGGTGATCAAGAGATGCCAGCTCATTTCTAAACTCAAGCTCGGTATATAATTCGCGCAGCTCATCTATATGTGCACAAGGATCCGTATTGATTTTTAAATCGTTCCAGTCTTGGCCGATTTCCAAATTCGTTACGATGGTAGCAAGCTTTCTATTAAAAGGAATATCATCGGCGTGTTCGATCAAGCCCTTAGCCCCGCGACCTTTGATAAAGCCAATATGCTTGAGCATGTTTTCGATATCACCGTACTCAACCAGCAAGTCTTTGGCAGTCTTTTTACCGATACCCGGTACACCTTTGATACCGTCAGAGGCATCACCCATTAACGTCAAAAAATCGATCATTTGGTTTGGATTAATACCGAACTTATCGATCACCGCTGGTGTATCCGTGACTTTACCAGTAAAGCTGTCTTCTAAGATGACGCAATCGTTGACCAACTGCATCATGTCTTTATCGCCGGTTGAGATGACGACATGGTGACCTTGCTCGACAGCGCGATGGGCAAGTGTACCGATGATATCATCGGCCTCTGCACCCTCAATACGTAATAGCGGAATACCTAAGGCGCTAACCAAACGATGAATATAAGGAATTTGCTCTACCAACTCTATATCGATGGGCGGACGAGCTGCTTTATAGTCAGACGACATATGATGGCGAAAAGTCGGTGACTTGGTATCGAAGCAGACGGCCATATGAGTAGGGTGATAACGACGCATGAGTTTGAGTAATGCGTTCAATGTGCCGCGTATCGCATTGGTAATCAGGCCCTGCGAGTTTTGCATGGTTTTTGGGAGGGCATGATAGGTGCGAAACAAATAATAAGAGCCGTCAACCAAGATAAACGGGGGCTGATCTTTGTCTACGTGACTGGTATCCATCAGCGCGACATTAGGCATATCGTCAAAATTCGGTAAGGTTTTAGGATCGAGTGCTTGATGGGAGTTGTGGTCGTTATCGGCGGTATTGTCAGCTATATTATCAGTCATAAAGGTCACTTATCAGCTATTAGATAAAAATATGCCCTTATTATAACGATAAAAACAGTGCGTGCCGAACTGCTTAACCGTTACGAGATGTTCTAGCGGTTTTATTTTTTCACCAAAATTTCAAACAAAAAAAGAACCCAGACCAGCTGAGTTCTTCTATAATTAATATATTCTTAATTAATCATTGATAATGAGTCTCATAATGCGTTATTTTACTTCTGAAGAGACTTCAACATCGATGTTGCCGCGTGTGGCTTTAGAATATGGACACACCTCATGCGCTTTTTCAACCAACTTTTGAATGTCGTCAGCTGATAGGTCAGTATTATCGGCGATTACATGGATTTTTACTGAGAGTTTGTACTCGTGGTTGTCACCTTGCAATAGGTCGACAGACGTTTCAGTGGTTGAGCCAAAGCGTGCGTCTTCCATCTTTTTGACTACGCCAAGGGCGCTATCAAAGCAAGCACCATAGCCCATAGCCAGCAATTGCTCAGGGTTATTGCCTTTTTGATTGCCACCTGGTGGTGCCATGTTGATCTCAAGGTCGCTATCGCTCAAGGTTGCCGTACCCATACGACCGCCAGTAACAGTAGATTTAGTAGAATATAAAGTTTTCATAACACATCCTTTGTTGTGGTTTTTAGGTTTGACTAGTGAATCTAAATATGCAACTTAGGATAACAAATCATCAGCCCAGCTCAGTAAGTCGGTAGTAAATATTTACGACAAGTTTGTAAATATGACTTTCGGAGCTATCTACAATAACAGTAGATGCTGATGCTCATAAACAAAATGACCGAAGCCAGCCATTTGGTGGGTCATACTAATATCATCAAATTGGATGATAAAAAATCTAAATCATAAGGACATTGTTCGATGAATAGAGTGGTTGCGATATCTGGTGTTTTCTTCTGGTCAATGCTTGCTTTGATAGGCTGCGAAGTAGATGACGGCAGTTATGGTTCTGATAGCGATAATATTACGCTGACGAGCTTTGCTAACAGTTACGATAGTAAGGCCAACGATACCGCCATTGCGCGCATCGATGAGACTTATCGCACAGGCGCACGCAACATCAAAACTACCAATCTCATTAACAGTTATAGCAATCAGAGTCTAAATGATTTGGACAGAACGGTACTGGCAGATAACTTCGAAGGTCGACTCGAAAACAAAGACATTGAAGTTAATGGTCGCACAGTCAAACGTCCTATTTACGAAAAAAACAGTAATAACAAACTAGGCTACGAAACCACCTATCAAACATTGGACTTGTCGGGCTTAACGACCCGCAGTTATAGCGCGGGCACGAATATCGAAGACCGCCGTGGTATTCTTACTGATTTGAGCAACTACTCCAATATTCCCTCTAATGTTGCGTTTCCTGAAGGCTCCGTTTGTTACATTCCAGTGGTGACAAGCGAGCGCTCATTTTTAGCTTTCAATGACAAAAATAAGACAGGCTATTCGTCATTGGAAAAATGGATCGAAGCTGCCAAACAACGCTTTAGTGATGATAGAGATCATAGAACCTCTCAGTTTGGTGTTGGTATAGCAAATAAGCAAAAAGCGGCGCAAGTGATGTTCTTTGAATATAAAAATCAACCTGCCTATGAATATAGTGGCGTTGAATATGGGAAGGATATCTATGAGGCAAATTATGTTGCCAAAGGTAGCACCGATCCGAATATAGATAGCCGCTTTGGCGTGGTAGATTGTACGCTTGTTAATGAGATCGCAGGAGACTTCTTAGCTGAGCAAATCAAGCGCTATTATTAAAATCAAGCAAGCCCTACGCTGACGGTTAAAAATTTTGTTAACACGCTTTGTCTGACTGATAGAGCGTGTTTTTTTATACGCTAATTCTGCACCCTAACGCTAAATCGGCTACAATACGCTCATTATTGATTTTATTTATTTAGATTAACTTCTAAATGACACAACTGTTGAAGCTGAAAATTATGAGCGTAGATCCAAAAAAATTAACCAAAGAAGTGGCCAAGCGTCGCACCTTTGCCATTATCTCGCATCCCGATGCCGGTAAGACCACCATGACCGAAAAGCTGCTGTTATGGGGACAAGCGATTCAGGTAGTGGGCGAAGTAAAAGGCCGTAAGACCGATCGTCATGCAACCTCAGATTGGATGAGTATGGAGCAAGAGCGTGGTATCTCAATCACCACGTCTGTCATGCAGTTCCCGTACAAAGACCACATGGTCAACCTACTAGATACCCCAGGTCACGCCGACTTTAGTGAAGATACCTATCGTACCTTGACCGCAGTGGATAGCGCATTGATGATGGTTGATGGGGCCAAAGGTGTCGAAGAACGAACCATCAAGCTGATGGAAGTTTGTCGCATGCGCGATACGCCAATCATTTCTTTCGTCAACAAGCTCGATCGCCAGATTCGTGAGCCGCTTGAGCTACTAAGTGAAATCGAAGCGGTACTAAAGATTAAATGCGTGCCAGTCACGTGGCCAATTGGTATGGGACAGGACTTTGTTGGGGTGTATCACCTTGCAGAAAACAAAACCTACTTATATGAGAAAGGCAATGGCGGCAAGATGACCGTTTCTGAGACCCGTGAAGGTTACGATTATCCTGATATCCGCGAGCGTCTCGGGCAGTTGATGTTTGATGCCTTTGAGGAGTCACTTGAGCTGGTACAGATGGCGCTAGAAGAGTTCAGTGTTGACGCGTTTTTAGCGGGCGAGATGACGCCAGTATTGTTCGGTACAGCGCTTGGTAACTTTGGTGTCAACATGGTACTCGATACCTTGGTCAAATACGCGCCGCCACCAAAAGCCCATCCAACGACTGAGCGTAAAGTATCAGCAACCGAGACCGATTTCACAGGTTTTGTTTTTAAGATTCAAGCCAATATGGATCCGCGTCACCGTGACCGTATTGCGTTCTTGCGCGTGTGCTCTGGCAAGTACGAGAAAGGCATGAAAATGAAGCACGTGCGTCTGGGTAAAGACGTGCGTATTGCTGATGCGCTGACCTTTTTGGCAGGCGACCGCGAGGCGCTAGAAGAAGCCTATCCGGGTGATATTATTGGTTTGCATAACCACGGAACGATTTCTATCGGTGATAGTTTCACTGAAGGCGAGGAGTTGAGCTTTACCGGTATTCCTCATTTTGCCCCTGAATTGTTTCGCCGTGTGGTGCTAAAAGATCCGCTTAAATCAAAAGCCCTGCAAAAAGGTCTTCAACAGTTAAGCGAAGAGGGTGCCACGCAGGTATTTATGCCGCAGATTAACAATGACTTGGTCTTGGGTGCGGTTGGTGTACTACAGTTTGAAGTGGTCGCGCATCGTCTCAAAGAAGAGTACAAAGTGCAATGTACCTTTGAGCCAGTATCGATTGCCACCGTGCGCTGGATTCACTGTGATGATGAAGTGGCATTGGCGAAGTTCAAGAAAAAAGCCCATGACCAATTATCATTAGATGGTGGTGGTTATCTGACTTACCTTGCGCCATCACGTGTCAACTTACAGTTGATGCAAGATCGTTATCCCGAAATTACCTTTAGCAGCACGCGTGAGCATTAAAACGACTATTATCAAACCAACCGTATCACTGTATTGTTCATTGATTAAGACACGCTAGCCGTGTCTTTTTTATTGTCCGTTATTTATGTGGCAAATGAGTCAAGAGAGGTTTTGAGTGAGTAGCAACACTTCAAAAACACAAACAGTGTTCCTACAATACAGCGTCATTGTTACGGTAGAATGTTATGCAACACTTTATATTTATAAAAAGGGATGTATGAAAGCTATGGTTCAATCTCATCTTAATAGGTTCACGCTGACGCATATCTCTTCAGGCAGGGTAGGGCGTGTACGGCGAATTGGTCTCTTAGCAAGCGGTTTACTGATGGGTGCCGCTAGTCTGTCCGCAAATGCAGGTAGCCTGATCAGCTCAACAGAATATCTTGATTATCAGTTACCAGAAAAAATTCAAAAGATGTGCACTGAGCGTGATAATTGCCCAGAAATTGAGGTTAAATATCTTAAGACCAATCATGGCTGGATAGATAAGGCAGTCAATGCACGTATCGATAATTTGGTAGTGAATAGCAAGCCAACTGAATCTGCACCTATTAAGACAAAAAGCAGTCAGGCAGATGTGACTGCTGCGATTAATGACTTTGCGACATCGCAGTTTCAAGATATGCCTGAAGAGGTTTCTTGGGCTTATAGCTTGATGGTGACGCCTGATTACTTGGGTCATGTGAATAACTTTGAGCTGTTTGAAATCAACTCCTATGTCTTTACCGGTGGTGCACATGGCATGCCTTATAGCGAGTATCTGACGTTTGATCTGACCACCAAAAAACAAGTCACTCTTGATGACATGCTGATCAAAGGCAAAAAGCCTCGTTTTGAAGCAATCGCGCATGAGGCGTACAAAGCATGGGTTAAAACGGTCGCTGATGATGTCAGTAGCTATGAGAAAAGCTGGCCGTTTATGCTGAGCGACAATGTGACCTTGACAGAGACAGGGATTAACATTCGTTATCAGCACTATTCTATCGGCCCATATGCCTACGGTATGCCTGTATTGAGCATCCCGTATAGTCAGCTTGATAAAGTCATCAAGCCTCACTTTATACCAAAATAGATCAAACACATGACCACTGATTATGCTCTCTATCATAGAGTGGTCAGTGAATAAAAATTGACAGTAATTTGCTTAAAATCGTTTGAAAATTAATAGAAAAAATAAGGAGTGATAGCATGACGAACAATACAGATAGCGTAAGCACGACAGCAGAGATGGATACTTGGCAATTAAATGCGATAACAGAGGCGCTGGGTGATCTGACGCTGACAGTCAATGACAGCTTGTCTATAGGTCGTGGCAGTGATAATGACGTGGTACTAGGCAGTAAGCAAGTATCTCGCAATCATGCCATTCTAAGCATACTTGATGGTCAGTTATACGTAAAAGATTTGGACTCTTCTAACGGTACCTTTATCAACGATCAACGTATCGCGGGCAACGAATCAAGCCTTCTACAGGCTGAGGATACGCTTGGATTTGCAAGCTTTAGCTTTCAGGTACAAGCGCCTGTCGCTGCTAAAGCAGATGAGACACTAGAGCCAGTCACAACAGAAGCTGCAGTAAGTAATGTCAGTGATGAGACTGCCCCAGCAGAAGCCACTGAGAATTTGCACGACGAATATATCATCGAAGAGCATATCGTCAGCGAGCCAATCGTAAAGCAAACGAATACTGAAGAGATTTTACCCGCTGCAGAGGATGCAGAGAATCCATCTGTTGTAATTGACAGAGCGGAAGTAACTGAACCAGCGCCTCAAGAGTCTCAAGAGCCAGTAGTCAAAGAGACAGGTATCGACGATGTCTTGTCGGCCGCAGAAAGTGCTACGCCTGCATCGATTGAAACAGCACCAGCAGAGTCAGAGCTAGTATCTGAGACGTCTGTATCAGCAACGACTGAGTCAACAGTAACGGAACCAGAAGCTGTGACCACTACAGAGCCGTTGACCCCAACAGTATCTACTGATGATGCACCATCAGTATCGCAGCCAACGGTAAGTGAAAAACCAGTAGCAAATGAAGAGCCCGTAGTAAGTGAAGAACCAGTAGTAAGTGAAGAACCAGTAGTAAGTGAAGAGCACGACAAAACGACAAAGACTGAATTACAAGAAGAAGCCGATCCTGAGGTTTTGAAAGCCAAGCAAGCAGCGACCGCGCAATTTTCGGGTACGGCCAACTTAGGGCAGGCTCATGATCTTGGCACTGAAGGCAATAATGCCAAGGATCAAGAAATCAGTAATCCAGCTCATACAGGACAAGTAGAGAAAAAAGCTAGCGGTGGTTGGTTTATATGGGTATTTGCTGCCATTTTGATTATTGGCTTGGCATTATGGCTATTTAACATGGGCGTTATGTAGTTACATCTATCCATAGTTTGAATACGATCGTTTATCCATAGCTATCCTGCTTGGTAAGCAGTCCGTTACCTCAGTTAGTTTATGAGGGTTGAGGCCTGAACCCAACTGCTGTATAAGTCGTCATTCAAGCAAACTGCTTTTTATAGCGCCAACATTCAAATACGGTGTTGGCGCTATATTTTATGGTTCAGTCCACTGTTTTATTTTTTGCCATTATTCTGCTAAGAGAACGTTACTATGATGACTTTCCAAGAATATCAAGCGTTTAAAGATCGGGGTTTTAGTCATGCACCCTTAGTAAAAAAACGTTTGATGGATGCACAGACACCAGTGTCTGTATTTTCCAAAGTACGTGATTTAAACGGCTCTGCCTATTTGTTTGAGTCTGTGGTAGGTGGTGAGCGCTGGGCAAGATACTCGATGATCGGTTTGGGTAGTGATCTTATTTTACAGTACGCTGATGGCAATATGACCACCAAGCGGAACGATCATATCGATACAGAAGCAGTAGAGAATCCTTTTGATTATATCCGTCAGCTGATGGCGCAGTATCAGATGCCGACCGCTGAAGATGTGCCCACCATGCCAAGTTTTAGCGGCGGCCTAGTCGGTTACTTTGGTTACGACATGGTACGTATCATTGAGCCTAGTGTGGGCCTATCTGACGTACCCAATCCGATGTCGATGCCGGATATGTGGCTGATGCTGTCGATGAGTGTCATTGTTTTTGATAATTTAGAAAATACCTTATCGATCATCGTCTATGCTGACTGTCAAACCGAGGAGGGCTATAGCTTAGCTATCCGCGAGTTAGAAAAAATCGAAGAGAAGTTAGCAGAACCGTCTAATTTGTCCGCGCCAGTGATGCCCACACCAAAATTTATCTCGCAAACAGGTATGGAAAAGTACTGCAGCGACGTTAAGAAAATAAAAGACTATATCGCAGCAGGCGACGTCATGCAGGTGGTTCCAGCACAGCGGTTAACGGCGGATTACACAGGCGACTCTCTAGCCGTCTATCGTGCATTACGGTATCTAAATCCATCGCCGTATCTGTTTTTGGTGCATGGCTATACGCTTGATGATCACAAACGCTTTGATATCATTGGCGCTTCTCCTGAAATCCTGTCCCGCATCGAAAATGGCAAAGTCACCGTACGGCCACTGGCAGGGACGCGCAAGCGTGGTCAAGACGAAGCGGAGGATCTGGCACTTGAACAAGAGCTGCTCAATGATGAAAAAGAGACTGCCGAGCACTTGATGCTTATTGATTTGGGTCGCAATGATATCGGCCGTGTTTGTGAATATGGCAGTGTCAAAGTCACAGAAAAGATGTTTATTGAGCGCTACTCACAAGTGATGCACATCGCGTCCAATGTGGAGGGTACGATAAGGTCTGATAAAGACGCGCTAGATGTATTTTGTGCCACGTTTCCAGCGGGTACACTATCAGGGGCGCCCAAGATTCGCGCGATGCAAATCATTGACGAGATAGAGCCAGTACGTCGGACAGTATTTGGTGGTTCAGTGGGCTATCTAGGTTGGAATGGCAATATGGATACCGCCATTGCTATTCGTACAGCAGTGATGCGCCGCGGTGAAATCCATATCCAAGCAGGCGCAGGTGTTGTTGCTGATTCTGTGCCGGAAGCGGAGTGGGATGAAACCAATAAAAAAGCATTGGCATTGGTAAAAGCGGTAAAAATGGCCTGTAATGGACTACGCATTCGCTAGTTATATAGCCAGCTATGCAGCGCATGTAATCACAATAGATCAGAAAAGCAATTACGTTGTTATTTTTCTATCAAAAAAATAATAACGTAATCAGTAGCTTAAATATTATTATTAAAATAATTGAAAAAAAGATAAAAAAGGGCTTGCGCATCTCAAAATATTTGATAGAATAGCCACCACTTTAGAGAGAACAAGCCGACTTAGCTCAGTTGGTAGAGCAACTGACTTGTAATCAGTAGGTCGCCAGTTCGATCCCGGCAGTCGGCACCATCTCTTTTAAAGTAGCTTTTTATGAATTTGTCTTAAATGAAAGTCATTTTTGTTCAAAGCACCCTTAGGTGGGATTGGGGAGCGGTCAAACCCAACAGACTGTAAATCTGTCGCGAAAGCTTCGAAGGTTCGAATCCTTCTCCCACCACCATATTTTTTAAAAGTTTGTTATAGCGCCAAGCATGCTCTATATAGTTTTTAACTCTCAATTAGAGTTATTAAGATTAGAGTAAATGCGGGTGTGGTATAATGGTAACACCTTAGCCTTCCAAGCTAATGACGCGGGTTCGATTCCCGCCACCCGCTCCATATATACACCATCGCAAAGCCTATTAATTATTCATCACGACATCAGTTATTATCGCTGTATCGTGATATTTTTTTTAGTGCGGCTCAAAGGTTTACACTATACGCTCATATAGCTCAGCGGTAGAGCACTCCCTTGGTAAGGGAGAGGTCTCGAGTTCAATTCTCGATATGAGCTCCATTTATTATGTGAATCCTCTATGCTTGTTTTGCTATTTATATATAGCTTTGCGTCGATATCGAAAATATAAAATATTGAAACATATAAAATTAGTACGACAGGTAATGATTTAAAGGTGACACTGAGGTGTTGCCTTTTAGTGCTGTCAGCATATTAATAAATATTGTTTTTAATGATTCGATATCAACAGAATTAAAACTGGTAGACGAGTATGCAAACGTTTATACATTACTTTTTGCATTTTGGTTTCCCTCTCGTTATCGCAGTTGTATTTTTTAAGAAAGAGTGGAAAAAAGCATATCTGATATTGCTCGCGACTATGTTAGTTGATTTGGATCACTTAGTAGCAGATCCGATCTTTCAGGCTAATAGATGTAGCATTAATTTCCATCCGCTACATACGTATTATGCAATGCTGGTATATGTTGCTTTACTCTTTTTTCGTAAGCCTTTTAACATCATTGGAATTGGATTGCTTTTTCATATGTTAACGGATTTTACGGATTGTTTGATGATGTCGTCTAGCTGATATAATAGCGTTGCACATCGAGCCATTAAACGGTTATAAGTAGTAGCATGTTTGAGACCTCTCTAGACAATAGAAAAATAGGTTTCGAGCAAGAGATATATGACTATTGAAGATAAGTCGGCGTATAATAACGGATACAAAAATTAGTTCGAAGTGCTGTTTGATAAGAAGCAGTGGTTCGTGCGGTTGATAGCTAGGTTTATGATGAGTTAGTTTTATTATGAGCCATTAAACAGCTTTTTATTGATCATTCACCAAAAAAAAGAGGAAATACCCATGGCAAAGGCCAAGTTTGAACGTAGCAAGCC
>NZ_JADQAI010000008.1 GCF_022129235.1 Psychrobacter sp. Ps6
TCGTGAAGGCGGCCGTACTGTAGGCGCTGGTGTTGTTGCTAACGTATTGAACTAAGACTTAAGTCTCAGTAATGAGAACTTGAATTAGTGATAAAAAAGCCATCCTATCTAGGGTGGCTTTTTTTTGGTATTAGAAAAGGGTTAATTACTTATTTATATAATTATATTTTCATACTATTAGATCATTCATCGATAAACGTGCGATAAGATTTATGTATACAATTTCAGCATAATAAAAGGACAGTCATGTTTCTGATAGAAGCTTTATCAACCAATACAGCAGAGCTTGAGCAAGAGGTTCAAGCCGTAGCGAATATCGAAGCCATCGTCCAGCCGCAAGACGCGTGGAGTTACCAGACTTTGCTCGAACTGCTTGAGCAAGACAGCATTAATATGCTGGTAGTGTACGCACAAGATAAAAGTGCAAAGAGTAACGTAATTGGTTACTGCTTATATCAAATGATATTTGAGCAAGCAGAAATTTTACGTATTGGCACGCATCCTGATTATCAACGACAAGGCATTGCTTCGCAAATTATTGATAAGTTGCATAAAGTATTGCAGAGTAATCAGGTGGGGAATTTGTTGTTAGAGGTACGAGCAGACAATCATGCTGCGATAGCGTTATATGAAAAGCAAGCATTTGCAGTCATTCATAGACGCAAAGGCTATTACCAGTCACCGAATCAGTCCGCAGTCGATGCATTCATCATGCAACATGTCTATGGCGAGTGAAGAGAGTAAATTCTCATTAGGGAGTTATAAGCGTAGTTTCTTTAAAGATAAATTACTTATCTCAACCAACGTTATCGTGTTTAACTTGATGGTATTTTTTTCTTACAGATATTAGTGTCTAATTGATAGTTGCTGTCTGCTTTCATCCGTGCGAGAACATCTATACGCTCGCTCAATAACTCTACCATCACGCTTATATTGGCTTGCTGTTTTCTGACTTGTTCTAGCTTTTGCTGAGTCAGCATGAGCTGCAAATCAATATCCAATTGGCCATCGTAATAATCGTTTAAACTGTTTTTGATTTCAGTAAGGGTAAAACCAATGGCCTGTGCGCTTTTGATTAGCTCAATACGCTCGACACACTCGGGATGAAACTCAGTATATAAACGTGAGCCTGCTTGACGCTTACGTGACCTTAGTAGGCCCAACTGCTCATAGTGACGCACAGTGTCTTTGGTTGTATTGGCTTTTGCTGCCAGCTCTCCGATTAGCAGAAATGAGGTATCAAGCGCCATAAAATCCTCTTAACTCTGTAGCTTTTGTAGATTTCATGATTGATGCTGCCAAGGATCAGTCGTATCGAGAAGGGATACGGCTAATGGTTTGTGAGAATTATTGTGCCAATTGATGGAGCGACTGTTTATTAAGCGGTCTAATTGAGCAAGAAAGTCAGGACGCGGTAGAGTAGTGGCACCTAAGCTCATAAGATGATCATTCGGTAGCTGGCAGTCGACAAGTGCAACATGACTTTGCTCACACAAGCGCATCAATCCCCAAAACGCGAGTTTTGACGCATTAGAGGCGCGATGAAACATAGATTCGCCAAAGTAGATGCCGTTTATTTTTAGCCCATACAGTCCACCAACGAGCTGACCTGCCTCGTCCCACACCTCAATGCTATGCGCAAAGCCCTGTGCATGCAGTTTGGTATAAGCCTCAATCATCTCTTCATGAATCCAAGTATGCTCACCCTCGGGCAAGTCATTATTAAGACCATCGCTACGCGGCAAACTACAGGCATGTATGACGTCATGAAATGCTTGATTGAGTGTTATTTGCCAACGCGCGCGACTTGCTTGCTTGCGCAGTGACTTGCTCGGTTGGTAATCAGATGGGACGATCACACAACGCGGCTCAGGACACCACCAAGCGATAGGCTCATCTTCATTGAACCATGGAAACAGCCCCTGCGCATACGCAGATATCAATGTATCGGGTGCAAGATCGCCACCCATCGCGACAATGCCAATGCCATCAGGATCGATAGAGATAGGATCAGGAAAGTCATAACGCCCAAGACTTTTTAAAGTCTCAGGCGTGATGTATTGACCATTATCGCCGTGCTGTGTGAAGTTATTCATTTAGTCTTCTTGATCAGCAGTCAGCGTTGACGCATACGTATGGTCTTTCGCCGTTGCCTCACCGATAGCGTCTAAGTACTTCTCCGCATCCAGCGCTGCCATACAGCCAGTACCAGCAGAGGTAATGGCTTGACGATAGACATGATCAGCCACGTCACCTGCGGCAAACACACCTTCGATACTGGTTTGCGTTGCATTACCATTCAAGCCACTATTGACGACCAGATAGCCATCTTTCATATCCAATTGACCTTTGAATAGGTCGGTATTAGGCTTATGACCAATGGCGACGAACATGCCCATTGTATCTAGCTGTTTGGTGCTGCCATCAATCATTGATTCGATAACGACACCATTGACGCCCATGTCATCACCGACGACTTCTTTGACTTGATGGTTCCATTCGATTTTGACGTTACCGTTTTTGGCTTTTTCAAACAGCTTGTCTTGTAGGATTTTTTCAGAGCGTAAGCTATCACGGCGATGCACTAAAGTGACTTCAGACGCAATGTTAGAGAGGTATAAGGCTTCTTCAACGGCTGTATTACCACCGCCAATCACGGCGACTTTTTGATCTTTATAAAAGAAACCGTCACAAGTGGCACAAGCGGATACGCCAAGCCCTTTAAATTTGGTTTCTGATTCTAGACCTAGGTACTGAGCAGAGGCACCTGTTGAGATAATCAGGGCATCACAAGTATAGGTGCCATTGTTACCTGACAGCTCAAAAGGTCGTACATTCAAGTTAACATCATTGATATGGTCATAAACCAATTCTGTACCGAAACGCTCAGCATGTGCCTTCATACGCTCCATTAATGCAGGACCTGTCAAATCATGCGCATCGCCTGGCCAGTTATCGACTTCAGTGGTGGTGGTTAATTGGCCACCCACTTCCATACCCGTTACCATAACAGGCTTAAGGTTGGCGCGCGCTGCATAGACCGCAGCCGAATAACCGGCAGGGCCTGAGCCTAAAATGATGAGCTTTTCGTGACGTGGAGCAGTAGTGTCAGTTGCCATGAGTTGTTCCTTTCTAAATATACGAATGAAAAATATGAGTTATAAATATAATAAAAAAACGTCAAGCGTTGCTACTAATATGGTTTTTCTAATTGCTGTGTGATAATAACATAAGGGTAGATAGCAAAAAGTGCAAGTTTGCTAAAACAAACACAGCTATCATTAGAATCAAAGCATAATAACCTTGAAATACTCGTGCTAGAAACAGCTGGTATTTTATAGGGTCTATATAAAATTGTTAGCAGTATTCTGTTAGTATCCTTTGGCTTATTCGCAAATTTTTTGCGCAAATCGTACACTGATTTACTTTCTTGCACGCTTTCTTTATAAGAGTGTCGCCACTGTACCTATGTATTTGTTATTATAAGAAGTTATGCCAAGTGTGGTAGAGCTTAAGCGATGACTGCTATGCTCAGGCCTCTTGAGAGGCGAATCTCAACCAAACACTTTGCTAGGTACCTTTATATGTCAGCACTTTATGTCAGCATGATTAGACTTAGTCATGCACTGGCGACCATTTAGTATTAACAACAAGGCAGATTTTACGTGATATCAGCACCGCTTATTGAGTATTTAAAAAAGGGAATATTTACCCTCCTTGGGTTAATACTGGCTGTTTATTTGTTTGTTATTTTGATGACTTACACAGGCAATGATCCTAGCTGGTCGCACATCAGTAGTGATATGACGACCATTAACAATATGGGTGGGCAGACGGGCGCTTGGTTATCCGACTTGCTCTATAGCTTTTTTGGCTATGGTGCATGGTGGTTTTTAGCGTTTGTGGTTTATGAGTCTATCCTTATTTGGTGGGACAATAAGCCGACGTTTTGGCTCATGCGACTGGTCGCTTATGTGTTTTTGCTGTTGAGTGCCAGTGCATTATTTGCACAACTGGTTGCATTGGTTCAGCAGGTAGCCAATCCTGCATCAACGGGGCTTGAGGGTGTGGCTGGTGGTATTATCGGTCTTGAGTTGCAGGAACGTTTGGCACAGTTGCTCTCGCAGTGGGGGAGTGTGATTTTCTTGGCGGTGTTTGTCGTGATTACGGCGACCTTTGCCTTTAACATCCATTGGCTTGCTATATATCAGAAGATTACAGCATTATCTTGGCTCGGCTCAGGGTTAAAAAATAAAGACACCGCTCCAGCGGATCAACAAAGTAATGTCTCACAAAACGCTGATAACGTCACAGAAAACAATCCCAATCAAACAGCCGAGTACGAGCAGCTGCCACTTGAGTTGCAATCAGCTAACGATGCGAATAGTGCTCACGCAGTAGATAATAGTGGCAGATTCAGCAACGTATTGGCGGATTTTTTATCGACATCAGGATTGGCTGATAGTGTGAAAGCCTCTATAGCGACAGCAAAAGCAGCAGCTACGTCTAGCGATGCAAAAAGTGAGTCACCATACGCGGCCGCAGCGACTGCTAATGCTACGGTTGGCAGTACAGTCAGTGACACAAACACATCGGCGATATCAAACCCTATCGTAGCGCCTGCTCGCAAAGTCGAGCCAAGCTTTGCGTGGAACGATGCAAATACGGTTGATGATTTGCTCGCGCGTGAACAGATGGCTTATAGCACTAACAGTATAGATAATTCTACTGTGCCTAACTATGCACAGAGTGAAGTCGTCACTGACGTGTCACTAGAAGAAGCAGTGCAAACCTCTGTGGCAGCACCGATGTTAGAGGCAGCAGATCTATCTAATCTAGAAACAGCTACTCAACCATCAATGGATGAATCAACGAATGCTCAAGCTGTCAATCAAGCTATCAATGAGCCGAAGGATTCTCACCCAGATGATACAACGGGGAATGTCGATAAGTTAGCAGAAGCGTGGCTGGCGGAGCATGGCAATATATCAGAACCTATTGCAAAAGCGCCAGTTGCCCCTGCTAATGAAACTAACGTCAATAAGCAAACTCCGCAAGAAGAGCTATCAAGCCCTACGTCAGACGCCACTAATAGCATCCTAAGTGATGATTCTTATGGGTTCTCTGATGCACAGGCCGAACTATTACAACGTAATGAGTCGTCACCTGTACCTGAGGCCACAATGGCTCAGTCATCGGTAGAAATGGCTGCATCGGTATCAGAAATTTCGGATATGACACCGACCAATACGCCGCCTGCCAATCCAAAAGCGGCGCCGACTGTGGAAGCGGTCAGTTCGGCCTCAAATACGCAGCCTGTGGCTCCAGCTAAACCTTCTGTCAGCTTTGCGGTGCCAGAAGGTGATAGTAGTAACCATATCACTGACATGATGCCGGAGGAGGATAGTACTGACGACACCAGTGCGCCTGTTATGCCGCATATCAGTGACGATGCGGCGTTCAGTCAAAAATCACGCTCGATGCAGACGGCGGCCTATCGCAGTAGCCTAACCCCTATTCCAGAAGTGTCTATATTGGACAAGCCTGACCCTGACCGTAAGCCTAGTTATACCATTGCTGAGCTTGAGCAATTATCTGAGTTGTTAGAAATCAAGCTCCAAGAGTTCAATGTAAAAGCCAACGTCGTCAATGCTATCCCAGGGCCTGTCGTGACTCGCTTCGAAGTGGAGCTTGCGGCTGGTGTAAAGGCCAGTAAAGTCACTGGCATTTCGCGTGACTTGGCGCGCTCACTATCGATGGCCTCTTTACGTGTGGTTGAGGTTATTCCTGGTAAGCCGTATATCGGTATCGAAGTGCCCAATAAGAAACGTGAAATGGTGCGTTTGATTGAACTATTAAATACCGAAAAATTCAAAGATCCTAAAGCACAAATCAGTATGGCGATGGGTAAAGACATCGGTGGCAACCCCATCATTACCGACCTTGCCCGCGCACCGCACATGCTGGTCGCTGGTACCACAGGCTCTGGTAAATCCGTACTGGTCAACTCGATGCTATTATCAATATTACTCAAGTACACGCCCAATGAGCTGCGCCTGATCTTGATTGATCCAAAGCAGCTGGAGCTTGCCAACTATAACGACATTCCGCATCTACTTACCCCCGTTGTTACTGACATGACCGAGGCGGCCAGTAGCTTGTCATGGTGTGTGGCTGAGATGGAGCGTCGTTATCAGCTAATGAGCTTGCTCAAAGTGCGTAAGCTTAATGAGTTTAATAAAAAAGTCATCGCGGCAGAGAAATCGGGCAATCCGATGCTGGATCCTTTATGGCGACCGAATGACAGCGTAAGTATTAGCCAAGCGCCAAAGCTCAAAACACTACCGATGATTGTCATTGTCGCGGATGAGTTTGCCGATATGATCATGCAGGTTGGTAAACAAGCCGAAGAGTTAATCACGCGCTTGGCGCAAAAATCACGTGCGGCGGGTATTCACTTAATGTTAGCTACTCAGCGTCCATCAGTCGATGTCATTACGGGTTTGATCAAAGCAAACATTCCTGTGCGTGCAGCACTACGCGTGAACTCAAAAGTCGATTCACGAACGATCCTAGATAGTGGTGGTGCTGAAGACATGCTGGGTAACGGTGATATGTTGTTCTTGGGCCCAGGTCAGATTGAACCAGATCGCGTGCATGGTGCTTATGTCAGTGATGAAGAGGTCAACCGTGTCTGTGACGCATGGCGCGAGCGCGGTGCGCCCGATTATATTGACAATATGGCAGGCAACTTTGAATTATCTAGTCCGGGCGGTGGTAGCACGGCTAATGCCTCTGGCGAGGATGATGATCTATATAATGATGCCGTCGCCTTTATTATGGAAACGCGTAAAGTATCGGCTTCTAGTATCCAGCGTAAATTCAGCATCGGCTATAATCGTGCCGCCCGTATTGTCGACTCGATGGAAGACGCTGGACTGGTCAGCTCCATGGGCAAAAGTGGTAAGCGCGAATTGTTAATGTAGCGCTTAGTATTGAATTAATAATGAAAAAACGAGTCATAAAAGTGGCTCGTTTTTTTTGTGAAAGAGATTTAAGATTAATTTCATTCATAAACGAACTAGCTACCAAAACTTTCAAATGACCAGTGAGTTCGTTTATCAATCATAAGTCGTGATTTTTTATAATAAACTGACAGTTATTGAAGAAATATATATTCAAAAAATCTTACGACAATTACTCTCCAAGGAAGGTCGGTTATGTTTAAAGAATATACCCAGTACGATGCACTTGCCTTAGCGGCACTGGTTAATTCAGGTGAGGTCAGTGCAAAGGAGTTATTGGACGCAGCCGTTTATCAGGCCAATAAACTCAATCCCAAGCTAAATGCCATTATTCACCGTTTCGATGAGCGCGCTTATGATGCTGCGCAGACAGGGTTGCCATCTGGTGTGTTCAATGGCGTGCCTTATCTACTAAAAGACTTGTCATTTAGTTTCGCGGATGAACCTATCACGATGGGTAGCCGCAGCGTCAATATCATCTCAGAAAAAGACAGCGAAATCGTCAAACGCATGAAAGCCACGGGCGTTAACACCTTTGGTAAGACTAACACTCCTGAGTTTGGTTTAATTATCACGACTGAGCCAAAAGCACATGGTGCTACTCACAATCCCTTTAAAAAAGGCCACAGCTCTGGCGGCTCGTCAGGCGGTAGTGCCGCGGCAGTTGCGAGCGGTATTGTACCAATGGCAGGTGCTGGTGATGGTGGCGGTTCGATACGGTTTCCGGCGGCTTGGTGCGGTGCGTTTGGCTTAAAACCAAGCCGTGGCCGTAATCCATTAGGTCCTAATCTTGGTGAAGGGTGGGATGGTGCAGTGGCCGATCATGTGATTACACGCTCGGTACGTGACAGTGCCGCGATGCTCGATGCCACCAGTGGTGCGGAGATTGGTGCGCCTTATGTCATTGCGCCGCCAGATGGCACATTTTTGCAAGCGGCGATGCGTGCACCGCGACCATTGAAAATTGCTTTGCAGCAGCAGCCACTGATTGCTAATACAGTAGTGGACAAAGAAGTCCTTGCTGTACTGGAGCAAACCGCTAAGCAATTAGAGTCTATGGGTCATCAAGTAATACCCGCTGAGCCAAATATCAATATCGAGCAGTTTTGGCATGACTTTATCGTGGTGGTCTGCGCGCATACCGCCTTTACGATTGATAATATCGAGCGCGAGTTTGGCACTGCCCATATCAAAAACCTAGAACCGCAAACCTACAACATGGCGCTACTCGGACGTTCGTTATCAGCAGTGGACTTGGTTCATGCCAAACACGGTTGGCATCACAGTCAGTATCAAACGGGACTGTTATTAGAGACCTACGATATGATTTTGTCCCCGACCGTACCGACGCCTGCGGTCAAACACGGCGTGCTACCACCTAGCCGCATGGATGAGATGATGATGCGTAGCGCTGGGGTACTTAATAAAGGTTTTGATATGGGTAGATACGCCTTTAGTTCGGGTATGATCGAAAAGCTAAGCGCGCCTGTGCTAGGAAAAATGGGCTTCACGTTATTGGGCAACGTCACAGGATTGCCAGCCATGTCGTTGCCAGTCGGCATGAGTAAAAAAGGCTTGCCAATTGGTATGCAACTTATCGGACGTATGAATGATGAGGCGACTTTATTTAGTCTGGCAGGTGAGATGGAGCGTGCAGGTTTATTTACCAAACCTGCCTTTGAAAAGTAGGTTTGGTTTGTGTGCTTTGATTATATAAGTAGGCGCTAATAAATATGAGCTAATCAAAGCGATAGATATCCATACCCAAACTATGATGGGCCATACTCTGATGAACAACCGAGACGCGCTGACCGGCACCTAACGCAAAAAACAATGGCAGCAAATGCTCGTCACTTGGATGAATGTCTTTGTACTGTGGATATTGCTGCCAGTCGAGGGCAGTGGGTATGTCTATCTTGAGCTGCTGGAGCAACCACTGCTTAAATCCTTTAGCAGCCTGATCGATGCTGTCGGCTTCCCAGCGTAGCGCTTGTAAGTTGTGGGTGATATTACCTGAACCAATGACAAGAATTCGCTCATCACGCAGCTGCGCGAGCTGCGCGCCCAATTGATAGCAAGCAATGCTATCGTAACGCTGCGGTAGTGACACTTGAACGATAGGCACATCTGCCTCTGGGTACAGGTGTCTGAGCGGTGCCCAAACCCCATGGTCACAGGCACGCACTGGATTGACGCTACAAGTAATACCGCGCGCGGTGAGCTGCTGAGCAAGTGTCTCAGCCAGCGCTGGTTGACCTGATGCAGGATACTGAAGCTCGTACAGCTCAGGCGCAAAACCCGAAAAATCATGCCACGTCTTTGGCTGCGGGTTACTGCTGATCTCAAGTTTTGCTGATTGCCAATGCGCCGACATAATAACGATAGCACGTGGTTTAGGTAAATTTTGCCCAATACGTGCCAATGCGCTGGTCGTGGCAGATTGCTCAATCGCAAGCGTGGGTGCCCCATGCGAGATAAATAACGCAGGTAGTTTAGATGCATTGGACATTATAGCAGACGCACTTTCCCATGCCGCAGCAGAGGTAATAGGCGTCTGTACAGTGTCGTGATGATGGTCACGCTGATGCGTAGTCTGAGAGGCTTTGGATGTCGCGCGTTTTAGATATTTCATGTTCCATTTATTAGGGCGTACGCTAGTTTTTCAATCCGTTGCGTGACGGATATTTTTCGATTCAGTCTTCATTTTTGGTTCTGGTTTAATTACCGCGATGATAAGGGTGGTTATTATTGATACTCATCGCGCGGTATAGCTGTTCCATCAGGACGACGCGTACCAGCGGATGCGGCAATGTCAGGGCTGATAATGATAATTTTGCGTCGGCTTTTGCCAACACTGCTGGTGATACGCCATCTGCACCGCCGATGACCAACGCAATATCATCGCCTTGCTGCATGCCATCAGCGAGTTTATCAGCTAGTCCTTCTGTCGAAATCATCTTACCTTTGACGTCTAGTACCCATAACTGCTCACGGCTCGCGGCATTGTGAGCGGCCAATATCGATTGACCTTCTTGCTCACGGTACTGTGCTAGATTAGCATCTGAAGGATTTTTTGCCCGTTTTGCGGCGGCGATTTCCACAATCTCTGTGCTCAGCATAGGCTGAATACGCTTAAAATACTCATCAAAACCTGTTTGCACCCAGCTAGGCATCTTATTGCCAACGGTCAAAATTCTTACCTTCATAGTACGTACCATTTTTTAAATTGAAAAATTTTTACATTCGAGCACTGAATCTGAGTATTGATAGCCATCAGTGCTCAATTATCTAATCACTACATCAAAGGGGTAATGGTCTCTGATACGCTGTGATCTACATCCTGCTCATCATCACTCGAATCGGCTTGACGTTGTTTTGGAATCACGCTGAGTTTGGCGTCAGATTCAAAGACAATAGCTTCGATATCATCAAAATTATTGATGCCTTCAGCACGCATCGCACATTCGATTTCTTGACGAGTCAAGCGCTCGGCACGCATCGCCTCTGGCAAAAACTGCCCTTGATAAAAAACAATACGTGGATCAGACAAAATAACACTGCTAAATTGCGGTGAGATAGAGGCGTATTTGGTCACCAAAAACTGTAAGAGATAGAGTACCAATATCGATGACACCCCTTCGATAAAAGGGATGTTTTTGAGCAAAATGGTACTGGCGCCTAATGAGCCAATCATTACCGTCACGATCCAATCAAAATTATTGAGCTGTGACGTTGAGCGCTTACCCGAGGCTTTGGTCACCAATACAATCAACACGTAGACCATAACAGTCGTTAAAACAATGCGCCCGAGCTTATCTATGTTGTCAAAAAAAACCGTTTCCATGATGTCTGCTCCTATTATAAAGTAAAACAAATAACCGCTAAAATTTGACTGCTCAAAGTTAGCCTAACGGATTTTACGTATGAGTAGGAGAAAACTTTGTATTACCTTGTAGGTGGTTGGTTATGCTCGTAGTAAATGGCCTGGTGTGTTCATACTGTTTTGAGAGCAGGGTTCAAGAAATGGTTGATGGCCCATAGGCTGATACGCGTACTGACCAAGGTGAATACCAGCATCAACACCAGTGAAGAGAGCAAGGGCAAAGGCCGCGCCATTGCCATCTCAAGTAGTACCTCACGGCTAACCGCATCAAATAACCAAAACCATATGGCTAAAAAATAAAGGACCGTCAATAACCAAACTACCGCAACACCACCAAACATGAGCCGGTTGATTTCATTTTTAGCCAAGGCGCGCTGCTGATGCTTGATGAATTTGCTGACAGCAATATAGGCGCCGACGATGATAGAGACGACCATGACCAGTTGCGAGTTAAGCGCAATCTTGGTCTGAGTCATCATAAAGATGGCGCTGGCAAGGATGTATCCAATGGCAAAAAACCCGATATATTGCGCCAGTTTAGGCTGACTTGACGCAAGCGTTTTAGGCTTACTGAGATTGGTTGTCTGGCGTGACATAAGCTGGCCTTTGTAAAGGTAAAAATAAAAGTTTTAAAAATATATTCATAAACATAGCAGTCATGATTGCTGTGCAATTAATCATACCACTCGCGTCAAAATATTTGCTGATGGTTTTACTACTGCTCACTAAGCATCGCTTTAGCAAAACCATCAGCGCTGCGCGGTCCAGTCGAGTACTGCATCTAATACAGGTCTTGCTGTATAAGGATTGAGCGCTTGATCTGTATTAATCATACCCACAACGACATAGTCTTGACCTGACAACCCTTTGACATAGCCTGCCATTGAGGTGACGTTATTTAATGTGCCTGTTTTTATCCATGCTCGGCCAATCGCTGCTGAGTCAGGTAGTCGCTCACTATGAGCGGCAATGGTGCCACTGACTCCAGCGATACCTAACGAATCTACATATGCATCAAAGCTTGGGTGATTATAAGCGTAAGTCAACAGCTCGCTTAGATTGGCGGCGGTGATGGTACAGTCGCGGCAGAGTCCTGAGCCATTGGTCAGGTAAGGTGGCGGTGTGCTTAGATTGGTTTGCCACCATTGATTGATGGTCTGTAAGGCTGAAGAATAATCAGTACTAGCAGGTGTGCCAAATTGATATAGGCTATCAGCTTTTTTATGGGTATTTTGATGACTGACTACTGTGTTATTTGTTGACTCGCTAGTATCGTTATTAATAGCTTTTGATTGAGTCAGTCCTGCTTTGTCATAGGCACCTATAGATAGGGCCACTTGTTCAGCCATAACATTGTTTGAGAAATGGTTAATATCATGAATCTGCTGCGTTAGGTTCAACGAAGGATAGCTGACCATAGGTAAAGGTGACATGGTAATAGCCGTGAGACCATGTACTGATTTTGAGGTTTTTTTGGCATCGTAAGGGGTTTCTTGTGAGATCACTTTGCCGCTCAGGGTATTGCCTAGTGCTTGCCATTTGGCAGCAATGACGTGTGCCGCAAACTCTTTGGCATTAGGATACGCCACATAAAACACATGCTCGCCGCAGCTCTCTGGCAGACTGGCATTGAGTGCTAGCCGCTCCGCTTGCCACTGCGGCGATAGGCTGTAGCTTGCCTGTCCACAGTAAGCGGCACGGGTATTTATCTTATCAGGCAGCTGATAGTTGGTCAGTCGTGGCTTATAGGTCAAGCTCGCTTGGCCATTATCTGAGGGATAGGTTTTGATACCAATGGTGCTAAAGTTTACCAAAAAGCCATCAGGACTGGCGTTATAAGGGCGCAAAGGTGAATTGTCAAAGGCAGCAGGATCTTCGCTCACGTTTTTGAAGATTGCACTGTCAACGATGATGTCACCGTCGATATGGCGAATACCTGAGGCTTGTACTTTATACAGTAGCTCCTTCAAACGCTCGTGGGTCATTTTTGGATCGCCACTACCTTGAATGATTAAATCGCCATGTAGACGGTCGCCGATGACAATACCAGTATGATAGACGCGTGTATACCATACAAAGTTTGCCCCTAGTGTGTCCAAAGCGATAAAACTGGGAACGAGTTTCATGGTGCTGGCAGGGGTGCGAGGGACATCAGGTTGATGATTCAATAATGGTGAAAAGGAGATTTTGATAGAAGTTTTATCAGTGCTCACCGTGCTACTTTCATTGTTGGTAAGAGTTGGTTGCTCGTCAGGCACTACCGTTGGGATGCTTTCCACACTCTGATAAGTATAAGGATCATCAGTATAATCGTTTATCTTCTGCTCGTGCTGTTCAATGGTGCGCTTTTCAATAGTAATCAATGCGCTTTGTTGGTCAGGATTACTGGCGGCATGGTTGTTATTATTTTGAGTCGCTTTCTGACAGCTACTATTTTTATCAGCAGATATATTAGTAGTCGTATTGTTAGATGGTGTCGTCGGCATCAATTGATTATCAACATCACTGCTATCGATCACCTGAATAGGAGCAGGCAGACGACTGGCATTCTTGTCCCCTATTGGCGTGACGATGATGCTGATATCAGATTCTGTTAGATCTGCACGCGATAACGCAGCCTGAATGGCTGTTGGCAGCGCGGCTTGTGCGTAAGTAGGCACCAGCATAACCGCTGACAGTAGCGCAAGTATCGGCAAACGTTTTTTAGATGGATTCAATAGTGGCACACGGCTACAGAGCGTGGTGAGCTTCGCTGTCATGGGCATGCGGCTATTGCGTTGAGAAAAGTCGCGTTGAGATGGGTCGTATTGACAGAGATCGCGTTGAAGAGGGTATCGCATGAGCATCTTTCATCAGGTGGCAAAAACTGCCTATGGTAACATGAGTTGCTGTTTTCGCACATGCTCTCAAAAGCTCAATTTTCTCGTCAATGATAAAGGCTAGCGTACATGCAAAAACGCCATCGCGGTCATTATTGCATCGTTATAAGCATCATGGGCACCAAGCTGAGGAATATCATAATGCGCCAAAATATTAGTCAAATGCTGCGTTTGATTGGGAATACCTTGCGTACGGTCGCCCATACGTCGACTGTATAATTGACGCACATCGACGACTGTGTTGGGCAGGGTCGTTCCCATATAGCGTTTGACCAAAGGGTTTAAAAATGCTATGTCGAGCTGTGTGCAGAACCCAACAATCGGCCGATTGTCTATAAATGGCAGCAATAACGCTAGCATGTCATCATAACTCATGCCGTGCTCGACATCAGCAGTACGCAGACCATGAATGACAATTGTATCGCGATCTGGCATTACAGGCGGTCTGCATACCAGATGCATACCGTTACCTGTATCGATCGTATTACCATTGATATGTATCGCTGCCACGGATAATAAATGGTGCTTTTTGGGGTTCAGTCCAGTCATTTCACAGTCAATCGCTACCCATTGCTCAGCCGACGGTGTGGTGAACATTGATGCTAGCTCCAGACGCTGTAGCTGCGTCTTTTGCCAAGCGCAAGATAACTGCTGTAGCCAGCTCATGTTGGTCATCCATTCATTTATGCTATTTCTAACTGATAGTGTTGACGCAGCTGATTTTTAAAACTTTTTACCACGGCCAGACATTCTTTAAGCAGGTCACGTTCTAGTGCGGTTAGTGTCGTTGGATCGACTTGCCTTGCTTGTTTGTCATCGGTTGACAGTGCGACTGATAAGCGCTGCGCCATAAAAAACTCTAAAGCTTCCAATAACGTATCAGCGCGCTCTTGGGTCAGGGCATGAGACTGCACCAATGCCTTTAGGCGATCTTTACTGCTAGGCACATCGAGCACATCATTTTCTAATGCCAACGTACGAATACCATGGACCAATGGAAAGATCCCTGCTTTTTTTAGATCAATATCTGCTGATATAGATTGACCACCCATTAAAGGTACAAACCTTTGCCACCACTGATTGACATCGCCAAACTGTAGCGCTGAACGGGCAAACTGACGTACAAACATTGGATCGGCTTGTCTGTGCGCCATTCTTAAATGCTGACGTACCTGTGTAAGTAGGGTTTCGTCACCGCAGACATATTCGCCATCCATTATGGCGGACAAGTAGATGCCATGCATGGGGTCAGTGTTTCTAAACCATAATCCGATCTGCGCGGTAAACTGCTTGAGCGGTTGTCGCCACATGGGGTTGGTCATCATGATATTGCCATCGCACAGTGGATAGCCAAGCGTTGCCAAGTGTTTATTAAAAGTATCGGCAAACTGTGCCAAATCCGGATGCGTATAACCGTCACGAATGATTAGCGCGTTATCTTGATCGGTACGCATAATTTGCTCGCCGCGACCTTCTGAACCCATGACGATGAGACAAGTATTGCTTATCACCTCATCAGGCACGATAAGTTGCCACAACTTGGTAAATACATGTGCATTTAGGGTCTGCACCATACGGCTGATATTACCGATTTTGACACCGTTTTGATGCTGCGCACGAATATAGCGACCGATGAGCTCGACTGCGATATCTAGGCTTGATAGATCGGTTGCTTGCTCGATTTGAATACTAAGGAGCTGTGAGTGATGACCAATGTGGGCGAGCATATCGCTTTGTCCAAGCACCCCGACGACATTACCACTGCTGTCAATGACTGGCAGTCTGTGAATGCGATAGCGAGTCATGGTGAGCAACGCATCGCCAATCTCGTCAGTGGCCTTGATCGTACGTAGGTTAAAATTAGCATAGCGTTGGCAAAGTGTAATAGCGGGATCTTGTCTATCACTCACAGCGCGGCAAATATCCGTATCGGTGAGAATGCCTAGCAGCAGTTTTGGCTGCTCAGTTTCTTGTATATTTTCTACACAGTTCAGCGGTCGTACCAGTACGTGTTTTAGTCCAGCTTTGGTCATGATACGCGCAGCTTCGTACAAGCTATTATTGGCATCGACAATATGTACTGGCAATAAATGAACGTCGATGACAGGTTGCAGCATAATTTGCTGCACTTCTTGTTGATGGGTATAGCTAGCAGGGTTGAGTGCTTTATTATTACGGCGCTGTCGTAATGCCTTTAGTCTTTCAGGTAGCTTGTCTGATAGCATTTGGCGTACCAGATGATTTTGCGCGCTGATTTTATCGACAGTGGTACCGTCGACTTGTAGCAGCAATGTCTCTTCACTGGCCCGAAATTGGTACGGTTGTATAGGTGTGTTTTTACTTTCTGGCACACCATTTTTTATGAGCGACTCAGGTAAGCGGCGACTATCAAACCAGTCATTATTATTTGGATCATCAGAATGGTTGCTGCCCAAATAAGAGGCGACAAATTCACCACCCAGTGATTGCTCAATTTGTCCTTTAATGACCACATATAGATATTGCAAGTCTGCTGCGGGTAGGATCTCATCTCTAGCAAGATAGCGAATTTTCGTGTTTTTTCTGATGCTTTGACGTTCAGCTAGACTTAGTACGTCAAAGGGCGGCTGGGTAAAGTCAAGATGGGGCATGGCATCATCCTTGATGGCATATTTTGCAATAGAGACTTTACTATAGCACTATTCGTGCAAAAATCCTCCAATAACCCTATTTATATTGTGGTTATTAGGGCATGCCGCTAATTCAAACGTCTATCACCATTTTAAAATAGGGACACGCCCTAGAGGCTACTTTATTAGCGCAGGATAAAAGCTTTTGAGTGACTATTTATGCCGCCAGCAACTTGCGAATACGACTGATTGCTTCGCGGCTCTCCTCGACACTCGCGACCAAAGCAACACGAACATATCCTGTTCCAGGGTTATTGCCATCAACCTCGCGTGACAAGTAGCGTCCTGCCAATGCATGGATATTGGCCTGTTCGTATAGCGCTTTGACAAACACCTCATCATCGCCATCGAACGGTTCAGGTACTTTTATCCAAAAATAAAATCCAGCTTCTGGCATGCGCAAATCTAGCAACTCGCCAAGCTCGGACATCCATAGCGCGAACTTTTCTTGATAAAGGGCGCGATTGTGTGCGACATGCTTTTCATCTTGCCATGCAGCGATAGAGGCAAGTTGATGCGGTATCGGCATCGCACAGCCTTGGTAAGTACGATATTGCAAATAAGACTGCAAAATCTTGGCATCGCCCGCTACAAACCCAGAGCGTAAACCAGGTAGGTTCGAGCGTTTGGATAATGAATGGAATACGATGCAGTTTTTGAAATTACGGCGACCCAGATTCGCGCAAGCTTGCAATAAGCCGATCGGAGCAGTATCAAAATACAGCTCGCTATAGCACTCGTCGCTGGCAATGACAAAACCGTATTGGTCTGATAAACGAATGAGGTATTCCCAATCCTCCATGGTCATAACCGAACCCGTTGGATTATTCGGACTACAGACAAATACAAGCTGTGTGCGTGCCCAAACCTCTTTTGGCACCGCGCGATAATCCCCCTTAAAGTCATTAGCTAACGTACAGGGAACAAAATGGGGCGTCGCTTGTGCCAATATTGCCGCACCTTCATAGATCTGATAGAACGGATTGGGCATAACAACCAGAGGTGACCCATTAGATGCTGAAGAGGACGTGGTCTCGTTATCAGCGGTATCATGATTTATGACGGCTTGTACAAAGCTAAAAATAGCCTCGCGAGTACCCATTACTGGCAAAACTTGGGTGTTGGCATCGACGTGGCTAAGAAAAAAACGCTTCTCTAACCAGTGTGCAATCGTCTGACGTAGCTCAAACATACCATTGGTGGTCGGATAACGACTTATTTTGTCCAAGTTTTCGCGTAGGACGTCCAGTACAAATGCTGGTGGCTCATGTTTTGGCTCACCAATACCGAGTTTTATCTCACTGTAACCGTCGGCAGGTATGCTGTCAGCAAGTAAGGTTGCCATCTTGGCAAAGGGATAAGGATGTAGATGCTTTAAGTTGTGATTCATAAGTGTGATAACTATAATAGACAATTAATAATAAAGTTATAAAGAAAATTTACATTAGAGCAGTGTAATACCTCTTTCGTCTTTTTCTTCTCATAACGTGAATGCGAATTTATTGTGCTTGAAAGGCTGACCTTATCATAGCCCATTCAGTCGTACTTACAAAGCGCATTGAACGCTTCGCGTCTGATAACTTATAACAATATAAAAGATGATTGTCAGTGCAAGAGACAGATCATTTTAAGGACAGTTTGATATGCCTAGTGCACTAAATCATAATAACTTCATCGCTAAAAATATCAATAATGACATTCCTGATGCAGGTGTGCATCCTATTAACCTATATGCGCTGCTAAAAGAACGTGAAGCGTGCTGGTGGCAGGCGAGGCGGCAATTGATTGAGCATCAAGAGAAGAAAATCTTTTGGTATGGCGAAAATAGCTTAATCATGTGGTTGTTATGGCAGTTGGTCGGGTACGTGGTTGTCGCCATGGCACTGATGCTGCTAAATAATATGTTGAATATATCGTTATCTTTATGGCAATACATTGCCTTATTTATCTTACAAACTATATTTTTTGTCGGTATTCTTGCAGCGAAAGGCCGTCTAGCGAATAAGTTACAGGATGAGATAGACAACGATGAGCTGATGCGTGAAGAGGCGTTCAATGAAATGATTATTTTGGCAGAGGATAGTCTGTATCCTGACGTGCATGCCAAGTCGCCTATTTCTTTGAGGCAGCTGGGTGACTATCTAGATGGACAGTTTCACCTAGTAAGCTTGCAATGTTTGCTACAAAAAGAAATCGATGCTGGACGATTAATCATGGAACAGCAGCTACTTGAAGTAGGTGTTTTGCCGCCAGAGCTTGCTGATGTAGAGCTGATAGAACATGCTGATAATATAATATACAAGAGCACGCTATAAAACGTGCTCCTGATAGCGTCAATTAATAGCTATAAACCACGTTGTTTTCTCTTTTTGTCGCTAGGCTGGCGAGCAATGCTGATTTTAACGCATCAAGTCGTTCAGTAGATAATGGCTTATCGTTTTGGTCACTGATATAGAACATATCTTCTGCGCGCTCGCCTAAGGTCGTAATACGAGCTGCATGAACCTCAATTTGCTCCTGCAAAAATATCTGTCCAACCCGAGCCAAGAGTCCTGGCTGATCCAGTGTCTCTAAGCTCATGATGTGCTGGTCAGATGCTTCATTAAACTCAAAGTTGATCACCGTAGTCACTTCAAAATGCCTGAGCTGACGTGGCATACGTTTGTTGGTGAGCTTTAGTACTGTCGGGTCTTTAAAGGCATTAATCAGGCGCTGTTTAAGTTCTTGCTGACTGTCTTCATCGACCAACAGCGTACCGCTAGGATCTAGCAGCACATAAGAATCCAAGGCAAAGTCGCGGGTAGCAGTGATAATACGCGCATCTAATACATCAAGATTCATCTGATCGAACACCGCCATCGTAACAGCAAACAGATTTATCTGATCTTGGGTATAGACAAAAACCTGTACCGCATCAAGTGCCAGCTCACGATGCTCACGCAAGACCACCAGTGGTGGACTATCCGCATTAGAAGCAAGGCCAATCGGTGGATGGTTCAAAATGGCTTCGGTGTGCCACAAGATATCCTCTGCAATCTCTCGCAAAAAGTACTCATCGCCCAAATCGTCCCATAAACGCAATACTTCATCGCGATTCATGTGCTGATTATTGACATTGTCTAGCATCGCGAGCGCTTGCGCGCGTGTGGCACTGATCATGTCTTGGCGATTGGTAGGCGCATCAATATCGGCGCGCAAAATGCGCCGTGTCTGCGAGTAGAGTTGTTTCATGAGCGTCGCCCGCCAGCTATTCCATAGCTGTGGGTTGGTCGCATTCATATCAGCAACCGTCAACACATACAGGTGATTTAGGTGCGTCACATTACCGATAAGATCTGCAAAGATAGTCACCACTTCAGGGTCTGAGATGTCTTTTTTCTGTGCGGTAATCGACATCAATAGATGATAGCGGGTCAACCAGCCAACCAAATTGGCATCTGCCAAGCTCATGCCGTGCGATAAGCAAAACTCCGTCGATTCAGTCTGACCAAGCTCACTATGATCGCCGCCACGACCTTTGGCGATATCATGAAACATCGCGGCCAGTACCAAAATTTCTTTACGTTCGATACGCTGAAAGATAGCGCTGACCAGCGGAAACTCTTCAGAAAACATAGGATCGGTAAAGCGGTGCAAAATTCGAATCAAAAACAACGTATGCGCGTCTACCGTATAGCGATGGAACAAATCATATTGCATCAGACCCGTGACTTGCGCAAAAGCAGGGATATAGTTGCCCAATACCCCATAGCGATTCATGGTGCGCAGGCGATGGAACAGATAGTTTTGCTCTTTTAGATTAGATAAAAATAAAGCTTTATGGACGGGATTGTCTCTATAAATTTGATCGATGCCGCGTGCTGCAATTTTTAGCGCACGTAGCGTATGGGTACGAACCTTGTCGATACCATGCTGACCCATTAATAAGAACATCTCTAAAATAGATTCAGGATGCTGAGCAAAAACCCGATGGTGCGCTATAGCAATATGATCACCAACACGGTTGAATCTTGCATTGATCGGCTGCTTTTTGGGGCGCTCATCATCAGGCAAGTTGGGTTCTATGATGGTCTCATAGTAGTGGTTGGTCAGCATCTCAGACAGCGTTGATATCTGCATGGCGCAGCGATAGTAATCGCGCATAAAGCGTTCAACGGCCGCATTGGGCTGGTCATCTGGCTGGGTCTCGTACCCCATTAGTTGAGCAATCTCACGCTGATAATCAAACAACAGCTTGTTTTCATTACGACCTGTCAATACATGTAAATAATGACGTATCTGCCATAAATAGCCTTCTGCAAAGCTTAACTCATCAAACTCTTTTTCAGTCAAAAAGTTCTGTTGTACCAAGTCATAGAGCTTGCCCACTCTAAAGTAGCGTTTGGTGACCCAGCCGATGATATGAATGTCACGCAGACCACCTGGAGCCGTTTTGATATTTGGCTCAAGGTTATACTCGGTGGCATTGTGCTGTAAGTAGCGAGTTTTGGACTCTTCCATTTTTACATCAAAAAAGGCGCGAGGAGACCACTGCTTGTTCACGATTTGGATGGGCATATCTCGCAGTGCTTCGTTGCCGATTAACAATCGAGCTTCGAGCTGGGCACTGGCAATGGTATGGTCAAGTGCAGCTTCTAACGCATCGTTGACGCTACGTACAGATAGCGCAGGTTCCAGCCCGATATCCCACAGCAATGCGACCAATTTATCAATCTTACTGCTGGCATCAGCGCCGATTTCGTCAGGAGATAACAGCAAAATATCAATATCTGAATAAAGCGACAGCTCACCGCGTCCATAGCCACCCGTTGCGAACAATGCCAAATCCGTCTTATCTAATTCAAACCATTTGAATAACGCAATGAGTAAGCTATCAAGAGCGCAGGCACGTACTTCAACCAATTGACGAATATTGGTACCACGCTCTAGTAATCGGCTGATATCTTCATTGATTTGTGCCAGCCATTCAGGAATGCCGAGTAGCGCTTTATCTGTCGTATTTTGCTCTGACAACAGCGAGTTATCTGTCGCCGTATCATTTGATAGTAGCGGTAGGGGCGTTAGATCAATAGAAGCGACATCACAAGTAAACATGAGTGTTATCCAATTAAGAGTTTAAAAATAGAGCGTTTGAGCTGCAAAGCATCAGGCAATTCGCTTGCTGATAGCTGATAAAAGTTACCAATAGAATGTACTAATAAATGTATCAATATAAGTTATTAACTCATCAGAGTATAAAGACAAAAAGCCAGTAAGCACAATACTCAATCTGTCCTAACTCGATATGCGCTAATGATTGGCCAAAAAAAAGACCGCCTAGGCGATCTTTTATTGTTTTACTGTGTCAAAAAACTCAAATCTTCTTCAGGGCGCGTGGTAAATACTTCACAGCCATTGTCTGTTACGACCATCGTATGCTCCCACTGAGCGGACAGTTTGCGGTCTTTGGTAATCGCTGTCCATTCATCAGGTAAGATCTTAGTCTGCCATGTACCTTGGTTAATCATCGGCTCGATGGTAAAGGTCATGCCTGTTTTTAGCTCAAAACCAGTGCCTTTTTTGCCGTAATGCATGACTTGTGGCTCGTGGTGGAATTCATTACTAATGCCATGACCGCAGAACTCACGAACGATACTAAAGCGCTCAGGCTCGACCACTGCTTGAATGGCAGCACCAACGTCGCCTAGACGCGCGCCGTTTTTGACCACACTCATGCCGGCATATAAGGCATCTTGTGCGACTTTGCAAATACGCTGCGCCATGATCGAACCATTGCCAACGATCCACATTTTTGAGGTGTCGCCATAGTAGCCATCTTTGATGACAGTCACATCGATATTGATGATGTCACCATCTTTGAGTAGCTTGCTTTCTGTTGGGATACCATGGCAGACCACGTGGTTGACTGAGGTACAAATAGATTTTGGGAAACCATTGTAGTTAAGCGGCGCAGGAATGGCCTGCTGCACATTAACGATGTAGTCATGAGCGATTTGGTTAAGCGCTTCGGTACTGACGCCAACTTTGACGTGCTCGTCGAGCATTACCAGAACATCACTAGCGAGTTTACCGGCCACGCGCATTTTTTCTATGGCGTCGGCGGACTGGATAAGAGATTTTTTAGTCATCATCATCTGTCTTATAATTATGGGTTTAATGTGGATAGATTATACCATAAATGGATGAATGGCAGTTTCATGTTAAGTGATAGTGAACCTATCATTATTATTGATAATAATTGCTTTACCGCGTGGTAAAGACAGTTGTGACTCTTTAGTCACGATAATATATTCATATTTTGACAATTTAGTTGAATCTTGCAGAATATATAAGTAATGTAATTTTGCATGCTAAAGGGATTAGCTGCCATCTTTGCCGATATTATGAGGTAAAGATAATCACAATTAATGATAACAAGGATGTTGTTATGACGCTTTCCTCATCTATTCGCGCCGCGCTCACGCCAAAAGCATTTTTACCAATACTGGGTTCTATCAGTACTGGTGTCCTGTTAATGACAATGCAAACCACCTCTGCTCAAGCAGCAGGCCAATACTATAATTGTGCCAATGCCAATGGCTGTACGCTAGTCGACAGCAAATATTTTACCTCTAATTATACCAAAACTCAGTATCCAGTGGTCATGGCGCATGGACTTGGCGGCTTCACCAAGCTGTTTGGGGTTTTAGATTATTTCAACGGAATTCCTCAGGAATTAATGAAAGGTGGCTCAGAGGTATACACCACCAAAACATCAGCGGTTAATAATAGCGAAGTGCGCGGTGAGCAGCTGTTACAACAGGTAAAAACCATCACTGCTATCTCAGGCGATCCTAAAGTCAATTTATTTGGGCACAGCCAAGGCGGTATCGATATTCGTTATGTCGCTGGTGTCGCGCCAAAATACGTCGCATCAGTTACAGCAGTATCAAGCCCAGAGCAGGGTTCCAAAACCGCCGATTTTGTCAAAAACGTCCTTGAGCCAAATAACAATACAGGTACGCCGTCAAACGTCACCACAGAGCTAGTGTCAGGCGTATTTAACCTGATTGGCGGTTTTACCGATGTTGGGTCAGGTATCAGTTTTAAGCAGATACAAGAGCAAGATGGCTGGCAGGCGCTCATGGCGCTATCGACCAGTGGTGCTGCCAAGTTCAATGCCAAATTCCCAGCAGCAATGCCAAAGAGCTACTGTGGTCAGCCGACCAGTACTGCCGCCAATGGTATCAAATACTATTCATTTAGTGGCGTTGGACAAGTCACGAGCGCCCTTGACCCTAGTGATTATCTACTCGCAGCAACAAGCGTACCGTTTTTATTCGAGTCAAATGATGGTCTGGTTTCTGCCTGCTCGAGTCGACTTGGTTATGTGATTCGTGATAATTACATCATGAACCATTTGGATTCAGCAGACCAAGTATTAGGTCTGACGGCATGGGGCGAGTCTGAGCCAAAATCTATCTATCGTACTCAGGTTAATCGTCTGAAAAACGCTAACCTTTAAGCTGACTTGTAAAAAGAACTCTTATCTATGTCGAATAATCGCCGCCCAGCCTATTTACCAATCGCTATCATCGCCGTGGTCATCATTGCCATCGCTGCGGCGGTGATTATGTGGTTTAAGCCAGATAGTCAACGTATGGAGACAGCACAATCAGCATCCAGTGCATCTACGGATACCTCTGAGAGTACGCTATCCACTGCGCTAAATAGTGAGCAAATAGAACAAACTGCTTCAGCCCAAAACCAGTCTGCATTTGTCACTGGGTTGGAGCGTTTGCCGCGCTCATTAAAAGGCACGCAAGTGGACGGCGAAATCATCATTGATGAAAACAAGCAGTTGGTCGTCACTGAAGGTCTACGGCGTTTATTCGATTATTTTTTATCAGCAATAGGAGAAGAGGACGAAGCCGTTATTTTTGCGCGTGTCGAGAGTTATATTCGCCACCACACGCCAGAGCCTGCTGCCAGTCAAGCGGTCGCTATCTTTGGCAAGTATGTGGCGTATCTCAAAGCACTGCCTGAGATAGAAAAGCGTTATGGTAATCTGCAATTGCAAGCGACCAAAAATGGTGAGCTAGATTTGAATGCAGTTGCTCAGCAAAAGCAGGATGTGGCTAACTTACGTCAACAGTATTTTGATAAAGCCACCATAGAGGCATTCTTTGGTGCTAGCGATAGTTATGATGACTATAGTATGGAGATGGTCAGAATCAACCAAAACGAGCAAATGAGCGAGGCACAAAAACAAGCCGCCAGACAAGACTATATTAGTCGCTTGCCAGACAGTGCTATCAAAACCAATATCATGCAGCAGGCCAATCTTGGTGAGCTTATGGTTCGTACTGAACAGATGAAAGCGGCAGGTGCCAGCCCTGAAGCGCTATACAATATGCGCCGAGAGCTAGTAGGTGCACCAGCGGCAGAGAGACTGGCACAAGTCGATCAAGAAGATGCCAATTTTGATCAGCGTTTCATTCAGTATCAGAAGCAAAAGGAGCAGCTATTGAGCCAAAATACCAATTCAGCAGAGGTGCAAATTCAGATAGACCAACTTGAGCAGCAACTATTTGATGACGCTGAGCGTAAGCGTTTGTCTGGTTATGCAGCGTTGCAGGAAACCAAGACTCAGTAAGCGTATTTCATTAACATTAATTAACTTACAGCAATGTAAGAGATAGGTATGCTAAAAGTGTGAATAAGCTATGGTCATTGGGAGAAGTATAGCCCGCTATCTGTAGCTTTAGTACAATGGTAGTAATCTTTCAATTGAACCAACAGTCTATTAAAACGATTCTAGGAGCTAATATGAAAAACTTAACCAAAGCATTGATGACAGGTATTGTCATGGTAACGGTACTCGTCGGGTGCCAATCGATGTCAAGTATGACAGCGCCCGCCACTGAAGAGCCAAACATTACTGGTACAGATGTGATCTAAGCTAGCCGCTAATACGTGTACTGAGACCTATATGTATTACTCAAGGTTTCGATAAACGATATCAGTCATCAGATGCGATAGTCGCATGATAAAAACACCTCACTATTTAGTGGGGTGTTTTCGTATCAGCTGACATCTGCCAAGAGAAGGTTTAAATAAAACCTCATCAAGAAAAGTAACACCATCGTTGAAAAATAGCATCGATAGTAAATATCAGTAGTTAGTAGTTAGTAGTTAGTAGTTAGTAGGATGTATAAGGCAAAAAATATCCGCCAAGTGATTACTCAATTGATAATGACAGTCACTGGTGAGTCAGACAAAATATCGCTACTGTCTGAAACAGTGAGTAAGACTATTAACCATAATGAATCAAAATTCTGAATGCGCTTTGTGGGTCTTGCGTCAAGTACAACCTTATGCTCGGCAAGATTTTTGGATTCAATAAAAAAGGAATGTATATGAAAAATATGACGAAAGTGATGATGGCAGCTACTCTTTCAGTTAGTGCTCTTGCCGCTGGTTGCCAGACAACGGCTACTTTGCCTGCACCAGCCAGTCAGCCCGTCACTGTAGAGGCGTTACAAGCGCACAATTGGCAGTTGGTTGATGCCAAACGTAGCAACGGGGAACAGGTATCTCAGCTGTTCTTTGATCCAGCCAAGCCTTTGACGTTAAGCTTCATGAACGACAATGGTAGAAACTACGTGGCATTTATGAACACGTGCAACAATATGAGTGCGGGCTATAGTGTCGTCAATGGTGATGTGCAGATCAAAAACGGCATCAGCACAATGATGGCCTGTCCTGAGCAGCAAGCCAGCTTTGACACAGCGACCCTAGCAACGGTACAAGGCAAATATAGCCTCAGTAAAAATGCCAAAAATGTTCCTGTATTGACCATCAAAAATGACAATCAAGTGGCTTACTTTAAAGCTGTCTCTAAATAAGCTAGCGATGTATTAGAACGATATAAATACGCTGGTTAGATTTGATAAGGCCTCACTAATATGTGGGGCTTTTTTTCGTCTAAAGTTTGTCGGATTTTGCGCTACACTAGAGTGATGCTGCTGTCATACCTTAGCGATTTTATTGGATACCACTTTATGTTTAAAACCATTATGTCAAAACCAACCACGAATAACATCACGATAAAAGGGGCGACGACGATCGCTATATTGGTGGCTCTCACTGGCTGTAAGACACTGCCGAGTGCTGAAATGAAAAAGCCGACCAGTACAGTGGATAGCAATCCACTGACCGCCGCTATGCCTGCCGTTGATCGTCAAGGACACATTGCTTATGTGGAAGAGCAAGGGTCAGGGAGCGCAAAAGTATCGACACTCTATAGCATCCGTCCTGATGGCAGTGATCGTCAGCTCATCGATCAGATCACAGGCTATATCTATGCGCCAGCTTGGTCAGCTGATGGGCAACTGCTTGCTTATAGTAAACAAGCCCCGCGCGAGCATCCTAAAATATATATTTACGACCGCAGCAGCAAAACGCGCAATCTAGTCGTCAATACTGAAGGCAGCAATATGTCAGCGTCATTTTCACCTGACGGTCAATATCTGCTCTATAGCTCGACCGTCGGCGGTAATGCTGACATCTATGAGATGCGCTTAAGTGATGGAAAGACTGAGCAATTAACGACACTACTAAGTACTGAGGTACAGCCCAGCTATGCAGCTGACGGAAAAAGCTTTGTCTATACCAGTGACAAAGTCCGTGCAGGCCGTCCACGTATCTATCGCTATCAATTTGCAACTGGTAATGCCGTACCGGTGCCGACAAATGGCTATGTCGCTAGTCCTCAGCTCAGTGTAGATGGTCAGCGCATGGCTTACCTAAATGGCCGCAAGGCAGCTGTCATGACACTGGCGACTGGACAAGTGCTCAATCTGGCCGAAACTGGACTCGATGAACCGGCACGTCTATCTCCTTCTGGAAATTATGCGATCTACCCAATGCGTTTTTCAAAAATCAGCGGGCAAGTAGGCGGTCAAAGTTTAGGAAGTCAAAGAGGTGGCGATTTGGTTATTCATTCGCTCTTGGGGAACACAAGTTATGCCATCAATAGCCAAAATGGTGGCGTCGTGCGCTCACCGATATGGGGTCGTTAACAGCCATAGCTATATATTATGTAATGAAATGTATATATAATCATTAATAAAGAAACATAAGTTGATTCTGAAAATAGAAATATAACGGCATCAAGTCGAGCAATCCTCATTCATGTCATACCAAGCTATGTAACTGAGTCATTAAGATACTAGATTAAGTGAGTAAAAGGAGAAGAGGTGTCATGCAAGAAGCTTTTTTAGTATTTATCACTAAAATCAGTTTGTATCCCACGATTATTTTTACGGGGCTTGTGATGTTTGTCACCTTATATTGGGTCGTATCACTGCTTGGTATGACAGATATGGACAGCGTCGATCTTGGTGACGCAGGCGGTGATGTGGATGTCTCCAACTTATCGTCAACCGGATTTTTCACAGGATTGATGCTCAAGTTTGGCCTTTATGGCGTTCCTCTCATTATCATACTCAGCTTAATTAGTTTGATCGGTTGGCTGCTAAGCTATCTGTACACCAGCTTTTTACACCAAAACGTTGACTCAGGCATTCTGTATTATTTATTCGGTACAGGGGCACTCATTTTTGTCTTGGTTGTGTCCATGTGGTTGACTGGTCTTATTATCTCTCCCATCCGCAAAAATATCGCCAAAATTCCCAAGCGCAACTCATCTAGTAATGTGGGCAAAATCGCTGTGGTACGCACGCTCAGTGTGACCGACAAGCATGGCGAAGCTGCGCTCAATGATGGCGGCGCAGGCTTGATACTCAAGATTCGATCAGATATGAGTGACAATCAGCTAAAACAAGGCGATAAAGTGATGTTGGTAGAGTATTTAGAGGACACCAACACTTACCGCGTAACACCTGTTAAAGACAAATAATGCTCATCAATGATATTAGTCAGTGAACGATGGCTCAATAATATAAAAAATAAGTATTTAGTAAATATAGTAAGGATTTTAAATTCGCTTGGAATGTTTTAATTAAAGGAATGGATATGGATATACTCATTATCGTCGGCGTGGTTGTGGTGCTGGCGTTTGTTTTTATGATGGTTGCGCTTTTGATGCTCAAAGCCTTTTACGTCAAGGTTGAGCAGGGCAAAGCACTTATTATCAACGGCGTGAGTAAAATCGCCGTACGCTTTGATGGTGGTTTTGTTTGGCCAGTTATTAACAAAAAAGAGCTGATGAAAATCTCGCTGATCACCTTAGAGGTGGACAGACGCGGCAAAGAAGGTCTGATTTGCGCGGACAATATGCGTGCGGATATCACAGTCGCATTCTATCTACGAGTAAATGAGACTGAAGAAGATGTACTCAAAGTCGCCAAATCGGTTGGCGTAGAGAGAGCGTCTGATAAAGCGGCGGTCAATGAGCTATTCAATGCCAAGTTTTCAGAAGCGCTAAAAACGGTCGGTAAGCAGATTGATTTCGTCAAACTGTTCGAAAACCGCAGTCAGTTCCGTGACAGTATCGTCCAAGAAATCGGTAACGATCTGAACGGTTATGTCCTAGAAGATGTGGCGATTGACTATCTAGAGCAAACGCCAAAAGTATCGCTAGACTCAAGCAACATCCTAGATGCTGAAGGTATCAAAAAGATCACTCAGCTAACAGCGTTTCAAAACGTCATTACCAATGAGCTTGAGCGTGACGAAGAGCTGGCGGTTAAGAAAAAGAACGTCGAAACCCGAGAGGCGATGCTGGAGCTTGAGCGTCAACAAGCCGATGCCGAAGCCAAGCAAAAGCGTGAAATCGCATCAGTGATTGCTCGTGAAACGGCTGAGACACGCAAAATTGAAGAAGAAGAGCGCAAAAAGTCAGAAACCGCCATCATCATGGTAGAGCAAGATTTGGCGATTCAGCGTGAGAACCAGCAACGCGAAATCGAAGTGGCGGGTCAGAACCGCTTACGTGCCGTAGTCATCGAAGAAGAAAAAGTCACGCGTGCTCGTGATCTAGAAATCGTCTCGCGTGAGCGTGAAGTTGACTTGCAGCGTATCGAAGCTGAGCGCGCCATTGAGCTTGAGAAAAAGGAAATCGCCAACGTCATTCGTGAGCGTATCGCGGTCGACAAAACCGTGGCGCAAGAAGAAGAGCGCATCAAAGAGGTTCGCGAAGTCAGTGAAGCGGAGCGCTCTAAGCAAACGCGCGTACTGGCTGCCGAAGCGGATGCTGAAGAGCTTAAAGTACGTCAGGTGAAAAAAGCAGAAGCAGAAGAGCTATCCGCCAAGCACAAAGCTGTCGAGATTACCACGTTGGCTAACGCCAAGCTGGAAGCCTCTGCGAAAGATGCAGAAGCAAAAATCAAAATGGCAGAAGGTATCAAAGCAGAAGAGTCAGCGCATGGCTTTGCTGAAGCGGCAATCCAAGAAGCCAAGTCAGTGTCGCTTGAAAAAGAAGGCATTGCGAGAGCCAATGTCATCAAGGCGACGGGACAGGCTCAGGCTCAAACAGACCGTGAAAAAGGCATGGCTGAAGCCGAAGTTATCGCCGCTCGCGGTGAATCTAACGCCAAAGCCGAACGTGATGTCGGTATGGCCAATGCTGAAGTTATCGCTGCTCGCGGTGAGTCAAATGCCAAGGCAGAGCGTGTTGTCGGACTAGCAAAAGCCGAAGTCACTCGCGCGCACTTCCAAGCCGAAGCAGATGGTCTGGTCGAGAAGTTCAATGCCATGGGTAGCATGAGCAAAGAGGCACGTGAGCACGAAGAATTCCGCATGGGACTTGAGACCGCGCTACAAGAAGCCTTGGCGTCTATTGATGCGGGTAAAGAGATTGCCAAAGAAAACGCCGAAGTCTTGGCAGTGGCGCTCCAAAAAGCCAAAATCGATATTGTCGGCGGTGAAGCGCACTTCTTTGATAACTTTGCCAAATCATTGTCGATCGGTAAAGCCATTGATGGCCTAGCGGGTAAGTCAGACACGTTAAGCGGTATCATCAACGGCGTCATGGCCAATCAAGCCATGAAAGCGAACCAGTCAAATGATGACAGAACCGCTTAAATGATGTGCGACTGGTATACATATCAGTATTTATAAGCGCGCTGCCATCTAGGACGCAGCGTGCTATGACCCACGCGCGCTGTCTTAAAGTGCGATAGCCAACTTATTATTTATGATGAGTTGGCTAATCTAAAAAATCTGCCCTGATGACGCGTTTTTTTAGATTAGCCAAGTGCTTCTTTACCTTCAATGATTTCTTATTGCCAAAATATAAAAATGGACGAGCAACGATGGCGGACACGCAAAACCCAACCAATTCAGATAGCAAAAGTGATCCTAACGCGAACCAAGCAACTCAAACCGATCAGGCAGTGGCCTCCGGTAATGCTTATGAGCTCATCAAAAAACGCCTAACAGAGCAGGGCAGTCGTCTAGAGCAACTGACCGCCAAACTAAATGCTGCACGCCTGACGGAATTTGGTAGCACCCAGATGCAGGTCATTGCCCGCACGCGCATCCGTACCGAGCATAACTGTGTGGCGCAGGATATGGTGCAAGTTGGCGACTATCTGCTGTTTGGCTACAATGTGTTTATGGGGCTAAAGCGTGCCAGCAATGTTAAGGATGTACTGTCGCTATATCGCTTGATAGATCCTACTGATAAAAATGAAAGCGATGAGAGTCCGCAGAGTAGTAGTGGTGATAGTGCGGAGCAAGAGTATCAGCTCGAAGAGGTCGATTTAAAAGGGACGTTTTTAGATCAAGATGCCTTTGTACAAGACTTCAATGAGCTCTATCGTTATTACAAGCAAACACGCCTGATTCAGCTAACCGTGAAAGACAGCAAGCTGCTATTAGCCTTTCAGATCGGTGAGCGTATCACCGATATTCGGGTGTTTCGTTTTGCGTTAGACTTTAGTCAAGGCACACCAGAGTCGGCCCAAGTCGCCTACGTGGACAATCGCGGCGAGCGTGACATCGAGTTGCCGCCTGCCTATGATTTTGATTGGATCGAGACCACGCGCGATCAGATGGTCAATGGTAAGTATCCGCACATGAATATCTTGGACACGATATTTGTGGAAACGGTCGGCGGCGATTTGACCATTAAGATTGAAGACAATACGCAGTCAGGGCAGGGTATCTATAGCGAACCTGTCAACGACCGCACTCAGTCGCTGACCGATGCTGAGATTGCCTATGCCAAGGTCGGTAGCTTAATCCTCCTTAAAATATTGCCTTATCGTGAGGACAGTTATCGTTACTTCGTTTATAACACTTTGACCGAAGCGGTGCTGCGTTTGGATGCGATTGGTCAGTCCTGTGTACAGTTGCCCGAAGATCACGGCATTATATTTCCGGGTGGCTATTATCTGCAAACGGGCGAATATAAGCTGTTCGATGCCAATAGTGTCGGTGCCAAAAACCTAAAGTTTAAGCGCAAGATCATCTCGACCAATGGCGAAGACGTTCTCTTCTTATTTTATGACAGAGAGCTGGGTATCACGGGGCTGTTTCCTTATAACCTGATCAAAAAACAACTGGCAAATCCGATTTATTGTAATGGTATGGCGCTGGCAGACAACGGTCGCTTGGTGCTGTTTAGTGACCAAAGTGAGCCGTCGCGCATTCACCCGATGCAGATATGGCACACCCCTTATGCCTCCCCTGAATATGTGAGCGAATTGCCTGAGAGCACCAGCTTCTATGGAAAAATCGGCAACAAAGAGCTGGTACGCGGCATCTCTGATCTTTATAGCATTACCCGCTTGATTGATAACCAAAGCGTGTCGCAAAAACTCTATGAAGAGCTGTCAGACAATACCAGTCGCCTCTTTGATAGCTACTATTGGCTGTCTGAGCCAGAGCTGGGCGACGTCGCCAGTAGTATTAAAGAAGTGACAGCGACGGCTGAGCTGGTCATTGATGAGTTTGCTAAAGTTCAAAGTATCCAAAAGCAAACCCAAACCGCGCTTGCCGATGCCGAATCTCAGCAAAATGAGATTTTGCGGCAGATACGGGTCACGACGTTTGAGTCTGCAAGCGACTATGTCGATCAGCTGTCTGCATTAAGACGACAAAAGGGTCGCTTGGTCAGCTTGGAGGATTTGCGTTATTTAGACAGTAATAAATTAGAAGCATTGCAGGCGCAGCTAGAAGAAGCGGAAAGCGATCTTGCCGAAAAAACCGTACTGTTTTTAAGCGGTGATAAAGCACTATCAAGTTACGAAGGAATATTAGTCGATGTCAGTGAGCGCTTAAACACGGCGGAAACCAATGCTGAATTAAAGCCAGTGCTCGATAAAATTGACGATACGGCGCAAGGGTTAGACTTGTTGACCGAGCTGCTCGGTACGTTGGATGTTGCTGACGCCACCGTGCGTACGCAAATTATCGATGACATATCGACCATTTATGCCAGCCTGAACCAAAGCAAAGCCAAGCTCAATCATAAACGCAAAAATCTAGGGTTAGCGGAGGCCGTGGCGCAATTTGGTGCGCAGTTTAAGCTGTTTGGTCAGTCCATTGCCAACGCGTTATCCATTGCCAATACGCCTGAGAAATCAGATGAGCAAATGGCAAAGCTGCTAGTACAGTTAGAGGAGCTTGAAAGCCAGTTCGCGGATCCTGAGACCAATAGCGGCGATCAGTTTTTAGCCGATATCATCAGCAAACGTGAAGAGATTTACGAGACCTTTGAAAATCATAAGCAGCAACTGCTCGATGCCCGCAATCGCAAAGCGCAAAACCTAGGCGATGGCGCGCTGCGAATGCTTGAGAGTATCAAGAAGCGCACGCAAAGCACAGGTGTCACGGGCTTTACCGAAGAAGAAGCGCTCAATACGTACTTTGCCTCCGATGGTCTGGTACAAAAAGTCCGAAACATCGCAAAAGAGCTACAAGCGATGGGCTTTAGCGTCAAAGCCGATGACATTGATGCGCGCCTAAAAGCCATTCAAATCGAAAGTTATAAAAGCTTAAAAGACAAATCCGACTTGTTTGAAGATGGCGGTCAGATCATCAAGCTGGGCAAGCATCGTTTTTCAGTCAACACCCAACCGCTAGACTTAACCTTACTCAGTCGTCAGCAGTCCGATGGCACGCGCGTGCTCAATTTGCATCTGACAGGTACCGACTATTACGAAGTGCTCAATAACGCTGAATTAAATGCTTTGCGTCCGTATTGGGAGATGAATATCGCCTCCGAATCTGACAAGGTATACCGCGCCGAGTACTTGGCCTATAGTATTATCGAGAGCGCCAAAAACAGTCAAGATGGTCTGACAGAGACCCGTCTATACCAAGCCTACGACGAAACCGTCATTACGTTAGATATCAATGGTGACATCGATAATAACAGTCCGCTGGCAAAGCTGGTCAAAGCCTACGCGACCCCGCGTTATCAGCTCGGTTATGACAAGGGTATTCATGATCATGATGCCACGTTGCTGTTGATGAAAATACTGCCAACATTACGTGAGGCCGGGCTACTGATTTATACCCCGCAAGTCCGTGCATTGGCGCAATTATTTTATTGGCAACTAAGCATTGTGAAAGCATTGGGGCTAGACAGCTTACGTCAATTTGGCTATGACAATTGGTTGAATGAATCAGTACTGACCCGCGCAAATAACTGGACAGATAGAGCCGCTACCGCCGAGCAGCTACGCCGTGCCCTCGGCAGTGACACTGCCAAATCCTTACTGGTCGAGGACATGAGCCAAGTGATGCACCGTTTTGTCGCGGCCTATCGTGACGAGCGTATTGGCAGTAGTAATGATGCTAAGCAGCCATCAGATGCCGCATTGGATTCAGAACCAGATTCAACGACCAGCGATGTTCATAATACCAATATCTTTAAACCTAGCTACGTGCAGCTGGCTTGCGAATACTTAGTCAGCGTCATGGGTCAGTCAGCAGAACCAAATGCCGCCGCATATAACGTAGTGAACTGGCAAACCAGTAGGCAGGCCGAGCAGCTGTGTGAGCAGTTGAGCCAAACGCTGAGTAGCTCACCCGTCAGTACGCAAAGTAATGCCAGTTTTGCGCAGCTACAGTCCTCAATCGGTAAGCTTGGCTTCCAACCAAAATCAGCCTATGAGCTGTTAGCAACATGGTTTCATGCACTGCTTGATAAGACTTACGGTAATAGTGAGTCGGCTAACGCAGCAGATGATGGCCTGAATGAGGCAGGTGAAGGGCTCAGTGAAACGCAGCTGGCTGAACGTCAAGAAAAAGACGCACTACGCCAGCAGCAACTAGAGAGCGGTCGTCATTATGTGCCTGAAGCGATTGCTGTATTACTCACTCAACTAAATGACGCGCAGCGTGAAGCTTTGGTGCAGCGTCTGATTGATTCGGGCGCGAGTTTTGATAAAAGCGGCGCAAGTAAAGGCACAGCTAATGTCGCTTCCACCTTATCGTTCTCTTCAACTCAAGCGTCATCATCGACGTCACTGACCAGCATCAACAATCCGCTCAATCAAGTGCAAAGCTTTGCGCGTCACACGGGTAAGGTATCGCTTGAAATACAGGTTAACGGTTTATTGGGTGAGCATTCACGTATTCATCAGCAGAGCCTAACCTTTGCCGTTGATGACTTTTTAAATCGTTTGCATCATCATGATACCCAAGTGATTCCAGCGTATAGGCGCTATCTCGCCATGCGCTCAGAGATATTACACGCGTCAAAAGAAACCTTGCGACTGGAAGAGTTTATGCCGCGTCCCTTGTCCTCATTTGTGCGTAACCGCCTGATTAACGAGAGCTACCTGCCGCTTATCGGCGACAACCTCGCCAAACAGATGGGCACGGTCGGTGAGGATAAGCGGACGGACTTGATGGGTATACTCATGATGATATCGCCACCAGGGTATGGTAAGACCACCTTGATGGAGTACGTGGCCAATCGTCTCGGCCTAATCTTTATGAAGATTAACTGTCCATCACTCGGTCATGATGTCACCTCATTAGATCCCGAAAAAGCCCCCAATGCCACGGCAAGGGAAGAGCTGAATAAAATCAACTTAGCCTTTGAGATGGGCAATAACGTCATGCTGTATCTCGATGATATTCAGCATACCCACGCGGAGTTTCTGCAGAAATTTATCTCATTGGGCGACGGCACGCGCCGTATCGATGGTGTCTGGCAAGGCAAGACCAAAACCTATGACATGCGCGGCAAAAAGTTCTGTGTGGTCATGGCGGGTAACCCCTATACCGAGAGCGGCGAAGCCTTCAAAGTGCCTGATATGCTCGCCAACCGTGCTGATATCTACAACTTAGGCGATATCATGAGCGGTATGGAGGACATCTTTGCCCTTAGCTATATCGAAAACTCCCTGACTTCTAATAGTGTCCTCGCGCCACTGGCCAACCGCGATTTAAGCGATGTGCATCGTTTGATTAAAATGGCTAAAACAGACAACGCCAACCTTGCCCAAGCGCAAAGCAGCGATCTAACCTATCCATATAGCACCTCAGAGATTAATGAAATTGTTGCTATCTTGCGTCATATGTTTGCCGTGCAAGCAGTCATTTTGGACGTCAACCAAGCCTATATCGCCTCCGCCTCGCAAGATGATAAATATCGTGTCGAGCCGATATTTAAGCTACAAGGCAGTTATCGTAATATGAATAAGATGACCGAAAAGCTGTCAGCGGTCATGAATGAGAATGAGCTAAACCAGCTGATAGACGATCACTATCTGGGCGAGTCGCAGTTATTGACCCAAGGCGCAGAGAGCAACTTGCTCAAGCTTGGCGAGATGCGCGGTACTTTAACCGATGCAGAAAAAGAACGTTGGGCGCAGATCAAAGCCGACTTCTTACGTAACAAAGCCATGGGCGGCGAGGATGGCGATACGGGCGCGCGTATCGTCGCGCAGTTGGTCGACTTAGCGAGTGGCTTCAATGCCATCAGTCGTCAGTTTGAGACGTACTTAACCAAAAATGATCCAGAGCAAATCGCCCGCTTGCGAGAAGCAGAGCGTAAGGCTCAGTTAGAGACTCAGATGGAAGCGCAGCTAGCCTCACAAAAAATCCTCGCCGATAGCGTGATCAATAATGCCAAAGTCGTCAGCGATAGCATCGATAATGGCTTTGAGAAAAGCGTGAGCCAATTGCTGCAAATATATAAGCACGATCACAAAGCAGAAGGCGAGTACCTCAAGCAAAACCAAGATGTGCAAAAAGCCCTGATGGTGCAGCTGGTCGATGCCGTGGAGCAACTGGCACACAATATGGCAGATAGCTTATCTCGTAGCTTAGCTGAAAGCCTAATTAAAAATGATGAGAGTAAGGCCGTAGATAGCGATACGCTTGATATCCATGAGCAGACCACACTGATGGCGAACGCCCTCAAGCAGGCGCTGGCACCACTGACAATGCGCATGGATGAGAAGCTCGCGATTGATAGCAGTACTGATCAATCTGGTAAGCTGATCGTCAACAGTCTCAATCGCCTAAATAAAATATTTGACGATTATGACTAGTAACTATGACTAATAGCAATGATACGTAGTAGGCTATAGTGACACGTGACTGATGTCGTAAACAAACCAATGAGAAATGTATGGCGCACAAAAAGAAGAACGTCCGAAAAAAACTCTGTCCCGTCTGCGAGCGTGAGTTTAGTTGGACTAAAAAGCTGGATAAAAACTGGGAGAGTATGGTGTATTGCTCAGACCAATGCCGACGAATTAAGAAGTATGAGGGCGTAGAGCACCAAAAGTAAGATTTGACCACAACGCAAATAGTCAAAAGTAGAGGGGAGCAAATAATGGCACATAAAAAAGTAAACTTACCGCAAAAAACCTGCCCCGTCTGCCAGCGCCCATTTACGTGGCGCAAGAAGTGGGAGAAAGACTGGGAGCAGGTGGTGTATTGTTCTGAGCGGCGTCGGCGTGGGAAGGGTAAATAAGCTCACATTAAACGTAGTCTGGTACAGCTCAAGAGCTATAGTTGGAATTATTTAGGTTGTTATTAATTGAAATTGAGGGTTAGATAGTTTGTTATGGCAGAGATATCATTCATTAATTTATTTTGAGAAGGCTACATCTTATAAGGGTTGATATGAACTGGAATAAATTTGCCATCAAAAATGAAAACAAAGAGCAATGGGCATTTGAACAGATGTCATACCTTCTATTTTGTTCCGAGTTTAACAATAACATTGGATTATTCAGATATAGAAATCAAACAGGAATTGAAACTGAGCCACTCAGAAAAGATGATGTGGTTTATGGCTTCTCAGCCAAATATTATGAAGTATCTATTAGTGATAGAAAAAAAGAAATTATCGAAGCTATCACAAAAGCGAAAAGTAAGAACCCTAAATTAGGTGTTATTCATTTCTATGTGAATAAGGAGCTTTCAGAAAGTTCTTTGAAGGAAACCAAAAAAGCCAGTTATGAAGTTGAGATAGATGAAGCATGTGTAAAGCTCGGTATTTCACTTGAGTGGCGTGTACCTAGTCATTTTGAACTTCAACTAGCTTTACCAAAGCATAAGTATATTCATGACCTGTTTTTCAACCTAGATCCAACTTTAGATAAGTTGCGTGACAGTGTTTTTGCTCATAACACTAGAATCTTAAATGCCATTCGTACCGAAATCAACGTAAATCAGCAACAGATAAAGATTGAGCGACAAGGCTATATTTCGGAAATTAAGGAGCTTGCACTGAGAGATGAGCATATTATCTTGTCTGGTGAAGGTGGTAGTGGTAAAACGGCTATTCTTAAAGAGTTCTATCAGCAGTATTTATTCGATATCCCTATATGCATATTCAAAGCTACAGAATTAAACGTTAACCATGTTAGTGATTTATTTCGCTTTGAACACAACTTTTCATCTGCTGACTTCTTCAGTACCTACGAAAATGAAACTACTAAATTATTTATAATTGATTCCGCAGAAAAGTTAGCAGACTTAAGCAATCAAAACATATTACATGATTTAGTTAACAGTCTCATAACACATGGTTGGACAATAGTTTTCACTACACGAAGCTCTTATTTAGATGACTTACATTTCCATATAAATGAAAGCTACCAGCTACAATGTAATATTTTAGAAGTTGAGTTATTGTCAGACAAGAAGCTGATTGAAATATCTGATGAGTTTGAAGTCGTTCTACCTAATAATGACAGCTTTAAGGATAGGCTGAGAAATTTATTTTACCTTAATGAGTATATTAATCATTACCAGAGTACAGAAGCTATCAGCGATTTTGCTAGTTTTATAGACTTACTTTGGAAAAAGAAAATTCAAAATAGCCCTATTAAAAAGGACAATATTCATATTAAGAGAGGTCGATGTTTAGAAAAAATTGCAAAGCAGCGCGCTGACACTAATCGTTTCTATATAACTGGTGATAGCCTTCCTCAGGATGCACTATACCAACTAAAAATAGATGACATCATAGCCTATGATGAGCAACACGACGGATATTTCATTACTCATGATATATACGAAGAGTGGGCATTAAACCATATCACAAACAAGGCTTATCAGAACCACGTAAATATTGAGGATTTTTTTAGAGAGCTAGGTAATTCGCTAGCAATTAGAAGAGCTTTTAGACTTTGGCTATCTCAGAAATTGATAGAAGAAGATACTAATATCAAAAGGTTCATTAATAATGTCTTTATCAGTGATATTAGCCAGTTTTGGAAGGATGAGCTATTGGTTTCAGTGTTACTGTCAGAGTACTCATTTGAATTTTTTAAAATATACAAAAATGAGCTAATAGCAAATGACTTTTTTATTTTAAAACGTATTATATTTTTACTACAGGTTGCCTGTAAAGACGTTGTGTCTGTGCTACAGAATACTAGACCCAAAGGTAGAGGTTGGCAAGCGACTATTGATTTTATCTATAAGCATCAGCTTGATGTTCTTGAAAGTCATAGAAATAGAGTTTTACCGATCTTATTGGATTGGTGTCAAAGTAACGCCAAAGGAGTAACGACAAGGCTTGCTGGTTTACTTGCAGTGAGTATTTTAAAGAAGACAGAGCAAGAAGAACGTATATATTCTCGAGATGAAGATAATAATATTTATAAAGTTATTTTTGCATCATGCCGTGAGATAGAAAAAGAAATAAAAGAGATTTTTGATAAAGTTATTAAATACGCTTGGGTTGAGCATAGTGACCCTTATCAAGACTTTTGCGTAACGATTCTAAACAAGTCCTATCTAGCAGCCCCCTTAATTCAGCTACTACCCAATTCTATTATTAAACTTTGTGAAATATATTGGACTGCAGAGAAAGATAAAGACGTTTATCATTCATTAAGTTTTAACATGCACTCTGAAACTGATTATGGTCTAAAGGAATATGACTTCAGTTATTCACCTGCAAGTGCCTATCAGACACCTTTACACTGGTTATTATGCTCAAACAGCTTCTTAGACGCTATTAATTTTATTATACGATTCACTAATCGGTCTATTACGACTTATGCTTATTCAGACTCAGGTAAAACTGTTGTAGAAAAAGTTAAAATCTATGCTAAAGGTAGTGAGGTTATTCAATATCATAGTTATGGGTTATGGACTATGTATAGAGGCTTCGGTAGCCCTGTAGTACCAGAATTGCTTCAATCTACACATATGTCACTAGAGAAATTCCTGCTATTACTAGCTAAGCAACATGATAGTAGTCTTGTACAGCCATTGCTATTGCATATTATAAAAAATTCTATTTCAACGTCGCTCACTTCTGTAGTTTGTAGTATCGTATTAGCTTATCCCAATGAGTTCTACGAGGTTGCAAAGATTTTATTTAGATCTATAGATTTATTTATGAGCGACTTCACTAGAAGTGTAAATGAATACCAAGCAAAATCACTTTATGGAATGGGCTATGGACTAAGAAGTTTTTCTGATGAGCTTTATAGTGATGAGAGACTCAAAACCTGTGAAGAAGATCACAGAAACACAAATTTAGAACAGTTATGTTTGAGGTATCAACTGTATGGAGTTGAATATTTCTCAGAGAGTCAAAATTCAGATTTTATTGAAGAAGTTCTTCAAATCATTGACAAGCATAAGACTACAGTAAAAAATGATGGCAAAAAATTAGACATTCTATTAGCAAGAATGGATAGACGCAATTTGAAACCTGAAATTCAGGAATATGGAGATAAAACCACAATCATTTTTAAGACTAGCCTTACGGAAGAACAAAAGAAGGTAAGTGATCAAGCTCATGCTGAACTTAATGAAAAATTTAAATATACTTCGTTAAATTTATGGTCAAATGTTTTTGCTAAAAAAGAGTATGAGAGTTGCGAGAAGTATAATAGTAACCCTTTACTTGCCTTAGATGAAACAAAAACTTTGCTAGATGATCTTAGAAAGTCATCAGATGAAGGTTTTGTACAACTTAATCGAAACATCATTTTTAATAGTTGTTCAAAATTAATTATTGAATATAGCCAGCGACTGTCACAAGCTGACAAGGATTTTTGTAAAGAATATATTGACGCTGGTATTCAAAGACTATTTCTAGATAATTATGACTATCAAATTAGTGATGGTTTAGAAGCTTGTACACACGCTTTACCCAAACTGATTGAGGAATATCCAGATGACATTGAGAAGTTTGCTCTACTACTGATATTTATACTATTTGATAAACGTTCTATAGGTGCATATAAAAGAGTATGCGACTATGCCATTGAAGCTATTCATAAAAAAGGATTATGGGATAGTAGTCCACAAGTTGCTGAGCAAATTGTTAATGGCTTTATAATATTTAAGCCGTTATACAATGATGCTGTTGAAGCATTACAAAGTAGTGAAGACTATCCTTATGACCGTGGTCTTTCGAAGTCAAAAATATTTGAAAAATTTTTAGAGTTGTGCAAAGAGAAAGGATTAGGTAATCAACTTGATAGTCTGAAATTTAACAGCAACGAACTAAATAAATTGAATATTGATGATTTAGAAACAACTTATCAATTGCTACCGAATAATACGATCCAAAAAAACCATCTAGCTATACTCAATTTAACACTAGGAAATGTTGCAAACATTTTGCTTAAAGATAGAAGAGACACTGAAGGTATTAATAATCTCTATAGTTTGAGATTAAGTATATTTGAGAAAATCAGTGCGATATCACTACATCGAAATAGCGAGGATAAAGTTAAAAGGCTATTAGAGCCATTTATAAACAATTTAAAACGGAATGATGAGACAGAGCAGTTTATTGCTCGATTCATTTGGTCAGAAAATGAATTCTATCAACCCAAAGTTTTTTGGTATATTTGGAAGTTGCTTTACCCGAAAATTATCGAGCTATACAACCAAGGTGTATATTACAAGGACTTCGAAAATTTGATTATCAACTACCTGCTCGCTTGGAGGTGGTGGGGAGAAAAACAAAAAGAATGGCAAAGTTTCACAGAAGAAAACTTATGGCTGTATGACGATATATCTAAAGATTTAGGTAACCATCCATCAGTATTGTACTCGATTGCTAAGGTTTTAAATTCAGTAGCTAGCAGATTCCATGATCTAGGTATTGATTGGATTAATACTATTACTTCAAAGAATCATGATTTAAAACTTGGAAACGTTGAATCTGATACTTTGTTCAATCTAGAGAATTATCTGCGACAATACATATTCTTGAATCGTCAAAGAATTAAGCAAGATGTTAGATTAAAAACTAAAATAATTGCAATTTTGGATTTTATGGTTGAAAGAGGCTCAGTTCATGGCTATTTATTGAGAGAAAGTATTTTGTAAAAATGAGCTAATCAATCTTATAAGATAAAAAGCGGGATCAGCTATACAAAACCAATCCCGCCTCAAGTAGTTTCTAGAAAATTTTAGCCAAAACCCACCCTACAAATTCGGATTTAACCACTTCTCAGCCATTTTTATATCCCAGCCTTTACGCTCAGCATAACTCTCTAACTGGTCACGACTGATTTTACCGACGTTGAAATACTCACTATCAGGATGCGAGTAATAGAATCCGCTGACCGATGACGCAGGCCACATCGCATAGCTTTCGGTCAAGGTTGTGCCGATTGCCTCTACTGTACCGAGCCAGTCAAACAATTTGCCTTTTTCGGTATGCTCAGGACAGGCAGGGTAGCCAGGGGCAGGGCGGATGCCGACGTATTTTTCTTTAATCATTTCCTCATTGGTGAGTGACTCAGTTGGTTGATAGCCCCAATAGTCTTTACGGATCAGCTCATGCAGATGCTCGGCAAAGGCTTCGGCTAGGCGGTCAGACAGTGCCTGTACCATAATGGCATTGTAGTCATCACCTGCCGCTTTGTAGTGCTCAGCGAGCGCTTCTGTACCGACGATAGAGACGGTAAAGCCGCCCAAGTGATCGGTATGCGTGTCTGATGGCGAGATAAAGTCCGCCAAGCTCAGGTTTGGCTTACCGCTTGCTTTATCGCTTTGTTGGCGTAAGTGTTCGAACTGATAGGTCGGTTTGCCACCATCAGCAGGCGCATCGTCATACACGGTGACGGTGTCTGCGCCAGTACGGCGAGCCGGCATGAGTTTAAACACGCCTTTTGCTACGATTGATTTCTCCTCAATCATTTTGTGTAGTAGCTCTTCTGCATTTTCAAACAGATCACGCGCCGCTTCACCAACGACGTCATCTTGCAAGATTTTTGGGTATTTGCCCGTCAAACCCCAAGAGATAAAGAACGGCGTCCAGTCGATATACGGCAACAAGTTGTTGATTGGATAGTCATCCAATATCACTTGTCCTAACTTGTTTGGCACTGGTGGTACGTAGTTTTCCCAATCATACTGAAAGCCAATTTTGACCGATTCAGCATAAGTAACCTTGGCGGCTTTTGGTTGACGCTTAGCCAGACGCTCACGTACTTTGACATACTCTTCGCGGGTCTCATCGATGAGAGCAGTACGGTGCTCTTTGGATAGCAGCTTGGTCACCACACCGACTGAGCGCGAGGCATCCGAGACATAGATGACCGCATCGTTTTGATACTGCGGCTCGACCTTGACGGCGGTATGCGCTTTTGACGTGGTTGCGCCGCCAATCATCAATGGTAGGGTCATGCCGCGCTCTTGCATTTGTTTGGCGACATAGACCATTTCATCGAGACTGGGGGTAATCAGCCCTGACAGACCGATGATATCGACTTTTTCTTTGATAGCGGTATCGAGGATGGTTTCGCACGGTACCATGACGCCCAGATCGACGATGTCGTAACCGTTACAGCCAAGTACCACGCCGACGATGTTTTTACCGATATCATGCACGTCGCCTTTGACGGTTGCCATCAGAATTTTACCTTTGACTTCGCCTTCGACTTTTTCCGCTTCGATATACGGGTTTAGCCATGCGACGGATTGCTTCATGACGCGAGCAGATTTGACGACCTGTGGTAAGAACATCTTACCGGCACCGAATAGGTCACCGACGATATTCATACCGTCCATGAGTGGCCCTTCGATGACTTCTAGCGGTTTAGGATATTTCTCCCACGCTTCTTTGGTGTCTTCTTCGATAAAGGTGGTCACCCCCTTGACGAGGGCATGGGCGATACGTTCTTCTACTGTGCCTTCACGCCAACTCATATCGACCGTGCTGTCTTTCTTCTTGCCGCCGTCTTGATAGTTTTCAGCGACCGTCATTAGGCGTTCGGTAGCATCCTGACCCGTTTCGCCTTGATTGCGGTTGAGCATGACGTCTTCGATGGCGTCACGTGCTTCCTTTGGAATATCATCGTACAGCTCAAGCATGGCTGGATTGACGATACCCATGGTTAGGCCATTTTTGATCGCGTGAAATAGGAACACAGAGTTGATCGCTTCACGGATGGGGTTACCACGGAAACTAAACGAGACGTTGGACACACCGCCTGAGACCATGGCATTCGGTAGGTTTTCCGTAATCCAGCGCGTGGCATTGATAAAGTCCGCGCCGTAGTTGTTATGCTCAGTGATACCCGTGGCGACCGCAAAGATATTAGGGTCAAAGATAATGTCTTCTGATGGGAAGCCCACTTCATTGACCAGTACATCATAGCTGCGTTTAGATATCTCAATTTTGCGCTCGTAAGTGTCAGCCTGTCCGTCTTCATCGAACGCCATAACGATAACGGCGGCCCCATAGCGCATACACAGTTTGGCGCGCTCGACGAACTCAGCATGCCCTTCTTTTAGCGAGATGGAGTTAACGACAGATTTGCCTTGCGTACGTTTAAGGCCTTCTTCGATGATGTCCCATTTGGACGAGTCAATCATCAATGGCACACGGCTGATATCAGGCTCGCCTGAGACGAGGTTGACGAAGTGAATCATCGCCTGCTTGGAGTCGAGCATGCCTTCGTCCATATTGATATCGACGATTTGTGCGCCGCCCTCAACCTGATCACGCGCGACATCGAGTGCCTCGGTATAGGCTTCGGTCTTGATCAAACGGAGGAATTTTTTGGAGCCTGTGACGTTGGTACGCTCACCAACATTGACAAACAAACTGTCAGCATTGATAGTAAACGGCTCAAGTCCAGACAAGCGGCAGGCAGGTGCAATCTCAGGAATCACGCGTGGCGCATAGTTTGCCACCATTTTAGCGATTTGACGAATATGCTCAGGCGTTGTACCACAGCAACCACCAACGATGTTTAAGATTCCCGCTTTGGCAAAGCCTTCTAGCAGCGCAGCAGTTTCTTCAGCGGTTTCGTCATATTCACCAAACTCATTGGGCAGACCCGCGTTTGGATGCGCAGAGACGTAAGTATCAGCGATGTTCGATAGCGTTTGAATATGCGGACGCAGCGCATCAGCACCTAGTGCACAGTTAAAGCCAACAGATAGTGGTTTGGCATGGCGGATCGAGTTGTAGAATGCTTCCGCTGTTTGACCAGATAGCGTACGGCCTGAGGCATCAGTGATCGTTCCTGAAATCATAATAGGCAGCTCAAAGCCGATATCTTCAAACACACCCGTGATAGCAAATATTGCTGCCTTGGCATTGAGCGTATCAAAGATCGTCTCAATCAAAATAAGATCGACGCCGCCTTCTATTAGGCATAAGGTTGCTTCACGGTAGTTTAGGACCAGCTCATCAAATGTAATGTTACGAAAGGCAGGATCATTGACATCAGGTGATATCGAGCACGTGCGTGAGGTTGGCCCAACGACACCAGCGACAAAGCGCGGTTTTTCAGGCGTCTTGGCGGTAAATTCATCAGCCGCCTCGCGCGCAATTTTGGCTGCTGTCTTATTCAGCTCAGGCACCAAGTACTGCATGTCATAGTCAGCCATCGACAGACGCGTACCATTAAAGGTATTGGTCTCGATGATATCCGCACCAGCTAACAGATGATCGTGATGAATATCTTTGATCATGTGCGGTTGGGTTAGCACCAGCAAATCATTATTGCCGCGCACATCTTGGTCGATGTCGGCAAAACGCTCACCACGATAATCTGCTTCTTCTAGTTTATAGGTCTGAATTTGCGTACCCATTGCACCGTCTAACATCAAAATGCGTGATGCCATCTGCTCAGTGATACGGGCGCGCGCGGTCAGCTGCTGCTCCTTATAAGGAAAGACAGCAGGTGGCGTCAAGATAAAGTCATCAGCAGATGATGAGCCAGAAGTAGTATCAGAGTGAGAAGAGGTCGGTGAGGTCATCGTTTGAGTCATAGGTGCGCTGCTTATATCGTCAATATTATAAAAGGAAGGAATAACAAACCAATAGAGTACAAAGTCTTATAAAGGAAATCGTCAAATTTGAATTATTCTAGCATGAAAAATATAGCACACATGGATACTGCCCATTCTACTTTTACCATAGACAAGCAGATACCTATTCACTGAGCTTCTGAGCATAGCGTTACATTGTATTTCACGAAGAATATGTGCACAAATGAATATCATTTCGCTTACGGATTACACAAAGCTTTGCTTCTGCAAATGAAAGCCAACGCTTATGCTTAAAAGTCCGACACAGTTTACACCTGTACTACAAAAAGTTGCGTAAAGGCAGGTTGATAAAGGTTTCATACATGTTAATTTGATTTCAGAAGAATTAGGTCTTTGTAAGTTTTGCTTATAAGTCACTTATGGGCAAAAAGTTATTATTGTTCTGTTGGTCTATCTAGATGTTGCTTATCAAAAAGATAAGAATTGGACAGCACGAGCAACTGATATCAGAAGACAATCTAACCTGTAAGACAATAAGCAAATACATACTCAATCATTAAGGATAATGTTATGAAACTGACTAAAATTGCAACTATCGGTACGCTAGCTATCTCTATCGCTGGCCTAAGCGCGTGTAATAATATGATGCCAGCAAAAAGCGCAGATATGAAACCGCCAATGCACAGCCAAACTATGGCAAAAATGAATGTGGTACAAGTTGCTCAAAGTAATTCTGATTTTTCAGTCTTAGTAGAAGCGGTACAAGCAGCAGGTCTAGCAGGTATGCTGTCTGATCCGAATGCACACTATACGGTATTTGCACCAACCAACGCTGCATTCATGCAAGCGCTACAAGAAACAGGCATGACCAAAGCCCAGTTGTTTGCTGATAAAGCGATGCTAAGAAAAGTACTAGGTTATCATGTCATCAGCGGTGACATGGCCATGTATGCCAAAGACGTGAAGCCTGGTAACGTCATGACCGCTAGCAAAGACACGCTAATGGTAACCAACCAAGGTAAATTAATGGACGAAAACGGCCGTACTGCAAACATCGTAAAAACAGACATCGCCGCTACTAATGGTGTTGTCCATGTTATCGATAGAGTGCTACTACCTAAATAAGCTTTAGCGAAATAACATCTACATTTGTGATGAAGCTTAAGTAAACAGCTATTATTTGATGAGTTTATCATTTGATAATGGCTGTTTTAGTATTTAATAATCAATCATGTAGCATGAAATAAAAATTACAGCAATTTTGATGATTACAGACATCAGATAGACGAAATTGTGTTTTGAAGAACGCAATAACGAGTATACAAGTTGATAATGCTGTATACGTGATTGATACAGTGCTACTACTTAAGTAAGTATCAATTAAAAATTAAACCTTTAGAATTATAGTTATTGATATAGCGGACTTAAAACTATGGCTGGTTATTTAGTCATATCCACGATTTATCAGTCACTGTTAAATTTATTAAAAGTAACTGTCTGTTAAACACATGACGCAACCAATCATTTAAAAGGAAATACCCATGTTAAAGAAGAATCTATTATCTATCGCAGTCGTCACAGCAGCCATGTCATTAGCAGCATGTAACGACACCGAAACTGTCGCAGACCCGGTTGAGCCTGAGGCTACTACTGAAGAAGTCGTAGCAGAGCCAATGGCCGAGACTGATCCAATGGTCGAGACTGAAGCAGCGCCAATGGCAGACGACATGAACATGGAAGCGACACAAACCATCGCCGAAATAGCAGCTGGCAACGAAAACCTAACCATTTTGACAGCCGCATTAAAAGCTGCTGGTCTTGACACAATGTTGATGGAAGATACGAAGTACACTGTATTTGCACCAACTGATGATGCATTTGCTCCAGTACTAGAAAAGCTAGGCGTAACGAAAGAAGAGTTATTGGCTAACACGGACTTGCTGAAAAAAGTATTGCCTTATCACGTAGTACCAATGGAAGTGAAAGCTGCTGATATCCCTTATGGTACTGATATCGAAACGGCTAACGGCAAGACTATTTCTATCAGCGATGCCAACGTAATTACTGATGCGACTGGTAACACAGCTAACATCACAGGTACTGATATCATGGCAACCAATGGTGTGGTTCACACTATCGATGCAGTATTGATGCCTGAGTAAGTTTTTCTTTAATTCAGTTGTTATAAAGCTGTCATAAGCTAATAATGATATTAAAGAGGCCCAGCGATAAAGCTGGGCTTTTTTGTGTCTATAAGATGGTGGCGTAGCAGCGGTATCTTAAAATCTGCGTTATTTATTTGCAATAAAAAAGCCCGAGACCATTGCCTCGGGCTTTTAATAATACTGGATAAAATTGAGCAGTAGCTACGTTAGTGCATATTATCTATGTTACTTACGTAGTGGATCTACATTCGTTCTTTTTTGTTCTGCTAGATGACGCTCTTCCCAATAAGGTGCGTTTTTGATACCGAATTTTGCAGGGTCAAAACTGTAGCGTGCCACACCAGCTTTACGTTGTGCTTCGTAGTCTTTAAGCATGGTAAGGGTTGGACGAGCCACGATAAAGATAACAAGGATACCAACAATGTTAAGCCAAGCCATAAGGCCAACACCAATGTCACCAATTGCCCAGATATAACCAGCTGAGTTAAGGCCACCGTAAGCAACCATCGCCATGATCAATACTTTTACTAAGAATAGACCTGTTTTATTGGCACCGCGACCAAGGAAGCGTGTCAAGTAAGCCACGTTTACTTCAGCGATGTAGTAATAAGCTAGGATGGTTGTAAAGGCAAAGAAGAATACAGCGATTGCGATAAAGGCATTACCAAACGTACCGTATACCGATTCCATTGCCATCTGCGTAAAGGCAGGGGCGTTGATTTCAGTAGTAGCAGCGACGTTTTGTACGATGAACTGACCATCTGGTAAGGTACCTTGGATGTTGTACATGCCAGTAGATAAAATCATAAAGGCAGTCGCAGAACAAACCAGTAGCGTATCAACATATACTGAGAATGCCTGAACTAGACCCTGCTGTGATGGATGCTCAACTTCAGCAGCCGCAGCAGCGTGAGGACCTGTACCCTGACCCGCTTCGTTAGAGTAAATACCGCGTTTTACACCCCAACCGATTGCTGCACCAAAGCCTGCTTGTGCAGTGAATGCATCGCCAACGATCATGCCAAATACATCTGGGATCAAGCTGAAGTTACTGAACATAATGATTAAGGCTAAGGCAATATAACCAATTGCCATAAACGGAACGGCAAACTCAGTAAAGGTTGCAATACGCTTAATACCACCAAAGATGATGACACCTAGTACGACTAAGATGATGGCTAAGCCGACCAAACGCATAGATCCGACTTCTAGGCCTGCCACGTTCATGATCGTACCTTCACCCATTAACTGTGCGAATGCACTGATAACACCGTTGGCCTGTACGCCAGGTAAGAACATACCACATGATAAAATAGAAGCAATGGCGAAGAGGATGCCGTACCACTTTTGACCAAGGGCACGCTCAAAGTAATACGCAGGGCCACCGCGATATTCGCCAGTTACCACATCTTTTTCTTTGTAAATCTGTGCAAGGGTAGACTCGACATAGGCAGTAGATGCGCCTAGGAAGGCCACGATCCACATCCAAAATACAGCACCTGGACCACCGAAGCCGATAGCAGCAGCTACCCCAGCGATGTTACCCATGCCTACACGTCCTGCGAGGGAAACGGCTAGTGCCTGAAAGGATGAAATACCATCAGTACTAGACTTACCACTGAATAGCAATTTGATCATTTCACCGAACAAACGCACCTGTACGAAGCGCGTCAAGATGGAATAGAACAGACCAGCGCCCAAGCACAGATAGATCAGTGCTGGGCTCCAGATAATTCCGTTTACTAAGTTAACTAAACCTTCCATATGTATATTCCTAGTACTGTCTCAAGGTGGCTCTGTATGCTAGGAGTAAATTAACTGGTTAACTTACTTATTTAAGTTAAGCAGTTAAATTATCTGCATCGACTCATATTTATATTAGTTAAGTCTCATACGTGCTTAGCCACCAAGAATGGACTGTAGTTGTCTGTATTTATCCGCTTGGCTTCATCAGTGACACAGACTATTTTTATAGCGATTATCATTGATAGCATTAATATCAGCTGTGTGTTTGATTGTTCTACAGCCTCAACTACTGCGGTGTCCTATCATCACGTTACGAATGAGATGAGTTATAAGTTAACCCGCGGATAAAACAGGCGGTTATATAATTGAATACTCCTCATGACGAGGGTATTCAATTTGCTATGAGCCGTCCCGATTGGCTACACTGCTGGTATGGCGGATTGAATGTATTAGTGGAGTATCTAAGAGTGAGTAACTGTTTTTCATCATAACTGCCAACTCTCTAATACGTATCAAACTATAAGTCCACTACCAAATGTATTCAAACCGTACGGCTACGTAACTGCAATTTGCCATATTTTTGTACCAATTACTAGAAATTTCTTTGTGTATGGACGGATAAGTTTTGTTTTGATGCCATCATTTCACTCATAACTGACTGCAATAATGACCTAGATCTATTCACTGTAAGTTATTTAGTAGACTTTTGTTTTATATATTAATATTTGGCTCAAATGAATGCTTTTAAAACAAAATAGCAGTCGAAAGTTGCGGTTGTGTTTTGGTAACGGTCAATTGTAAAAGCGCCATGATAGCGCCATTATGAGCAGTATATCTTGTAGCTTATAAGATTGAGCAATATGCATGAGTAGTTTTTCATGTTGTGTCTGTAGATATGAAAGCTACAAGCGCGTGCCTTTATACAAAATATAGAACGCATATGACCGTTAGATGATTATGAAGGCATAAGCGCAAAAAAATTATTAAAAAACGTGTTACCAGATATTTGTTATTTATCATTATTAGGAGAAACAACGATGACGCGTAAATCTATTATGAAGCCGATGTTGCTAGCAGCACTATTAACGACGTCTACTGTCGGTCTGAGTGGCTGTGGTTATAACAATCTTCAGGCGCAAGACGAGCAAGTAACGGCTTCATGGTCAGAAGTGGTCAACCAATATCAGCGCCGCAGCGATTTGGTGCCAAACTTGGTCAAAGTCGTACAGCAGTATGCTGAACAAGAGCAAGAAGTGTTCACCCAAGTGGCGGAAGCACGTTCACGTGCGGGCGGCATCACTGTGACACCTGAAGTGCTCAATGACCCAGAAGCAATGGAGCGTTATGCTGCTGCGCAAGAACAAATGACAGGCGCATTGTCACGTCTGATGGCAGTGTCTGAGCGTTACCCTGAACTAAAATCAGATGCGCTGTTCCAAGACTTACAGGCTCAGCTAGAAGGCACCGAAAACCGTATCGCAGTCGCGCGTAATCGCTATATCCAAGAAGTGCAGGGCTACAATACCACTGTGCGCCAGTTCCCAACCAATATCACCGCAAAAGTATTTGGTATGGATACCAAGCCAAACTTTACCGTTGCTAATGAAGATGCCATTTCGACAGCGCCAAGTGTTGATTTTGGCGATTCTGCAAAAGCAGAGTAGGAAGTATTAGAAATATACAAAAATAGAGCGGTGTATGCCGCTCTATTTATTTAGCTGATGACTATTAGTTAATGTCTATTAATTTATAAAAATGTCATTTGAGGTGGTAGAGATTAGATGAATCATTCAAAAGCAATCTTATCAGCATTACTGTTTACACTGAGCGTCAGCGGTGCATCAGTGCTGCATGCTGCGCCCAATACCGATGCTGGCAATAATGCTGCGGCGACAGATAGCACCTCGAATCTACAAAACCGTAGTGTCGAAGACTTAGTAGCCATTGCCAAAGCTGGGGAATCCAATGAAGCGATCAACGATGCAGTACTGAATAATGACGCCATCAATGGTGCGGTGCTTGGTAATGACGCTATTAATCAAAGCGCGGCAAATGATGAGGCAACCGCTAGTGCGCAAGCGCCAGCTCAGCCACCAGTAACCTCAAGCGCCCAAAGCGTTGATGCTGATAAATTGATACTCAACGAGCCGGTCGTTGATCAGGCTAATATCTTAAATCCGCAAGAAAAGCAGCGCTTAGAGGCGCAGCTGAGAAATATCTATCAGCAAGGTTTAGCACAGGCGGCGGTTGTTATCGTACCGACCACCAATGGCCTGCCGATATTTGATTATGCCTTACAAGTGGCTGAAAAATGGCAATTGGGCGATAAAGACATTGATGATGGTTTATTAATCGTGGTCGCGGTCAATGACCGTGACATGTATATCCTAACCGGCTATGGTCTAGAGGGCGTGTTGCCAGATGCGGCAGTCAACCGTATCATCCGTGAAGATATCACACCATTGTTTAAGCAAAACAACTATGGCGCTGGGATACTGGCTGGCGTAGATGCACTCAAGGCACGTCTAACGGCTGATCCTGAAGTCTTAGCCCGTGCTGATGCACAAGCTGCAGAACGTACTGCCCAGCAAAGCTCAGACGAGCTGCCATCACCTATTTTCTTATTTATCATGGCGATGATTTTTGGTAGCTTTATTACGAATATATTGGGCCGAGTATTTGGTTCTATTATCACGGCAGGCGGCTTTTTTGCGGGTTCATTGGCGCTGGGCGGCGGCTTCTTTATGACATTAATTATGGCGATATTTATATGGCTGTTTTTGATCTCACGTGGCGGCGGTGGTGGCAAAGGCGGCGGCGGTAAGGGTGGACGCAGAGGCGGCGGCATGATTTTCTTACCCGGTATGGGCGGCGGCAGTGGAGGCGGCTTTGGCGGTGGTGGTTTCGGAGGAGGCGGCTTTGGCGGTGGCGGCGGTGGTTTCGGCGGCGGCGGTGCAGGTGGCTCATGGTAAGTGTCTATTTATTAAAAGCTCAGCTTAGTTATTAGAAGCTCAGATTAGTAAAGACTCAAATTAATAAAAGCCAAAAATAGAGTCCCAGTAAATAGACCCAAATAACCATCAAAAATGACGTAATTGAGGAAAAATATAATGGCAGAAAACCACGCTTCAACTTCTAGCATTGCTCGATGGTGGCGTCAGGTCTTGTTTGTACCTTTGCTGCACAGCAAGTGGCTGACAGCAGAAGCCAAGGCGCGTTTAACAGATGCTGTGACACGAGCTGAGCGAGGGCATCGTGGTGAGGTGTTCTTGATTGTAGAAAATCATCTGCCTATCCAAGAGGCCTATCGCATGAACTGCCGTGAGCGTGCGATTGATTTGTTTAGCGAATATCGCGTCTGGGATACTGAAGAAAACACGGGCGTTTTGATCTATGTCAATATATGCGAGCGTCAACTAGAGATTGTCGCAGACCGAGGTATCAGCGCTCATGTGAGTCCAACGGTATGGAATGCAATGTGTGAAAAGGCAGTATCTGGTATTGCTACCCAAAAGACAGAAGAGAGCTTGGCTGATTTATTGGATGAAGTGGGGCAGGTATTACGTCAGTATTATCATTTAGAGCACGATCCAGAAGGTAATGAGCTGTCTGATACAGTGGTATTTTTAAAGTAGTTCGCGCCTTATACGGTTGTATTAAGAAGGCTACTTTTATAAGTAGCCTATCTATACGGTCAAAGGGTTTTGTTTTAGGCAATATGCTTTTAGTGTTAAAATAACTCTTCTGGGACAGATAATGCCTTATATACAGTTTGATTATCCTAATGTGCAACATTTACTATAGATCGTCTCGATAACACCATTATTGGAATACTATGATTGATTTAATACAGAAACTACCAAAAGCAGAACTTCATCTACACATCGAAGGGTCATTAGAGCCTGAGCTGATGTTTAGACTAGCAAAAAAGAACAATGTAGAGATTCCATATGACAGCGTAGAAGACGTGCGCGCCGCCTACAACTTTAATAATCTGCAAAGTTTTTTAGATATTTACTATGCCGGCGCGAATGTCTTACTGACCAAAGATGATTTTTATGATTTGACGTGGGAATATATTCTTAAGTGTGTTGAAGACAATGTCATTCACACTGAAATATTCTTCGACCCGCAGACACATACCGAACGAGGTGTGCCTTTTGAAGCGGTCATCACAGGTATCAAAGAAGCACTTGCGGATGGCAAAGAAAAGTACGGCATCACCTCATGTATCATCATGTGTTTCTTGCGCCATTTGTCGCAAGAAGAAGCATTTGAGACACTAGAGCAAGCGCTGGACTATAAAGAGGACATCATCGGTATCGGTCTTGATTCATCGGAGCTTGGCAACCCACCATCGAAATTCAAAGACGTATTCAAAAAAGCCAAAGAAGAAGGGTTTAAACTGGTCGCCCATGCGGGTGAAGAGGCTGATTTTTCGTATATTTACGAAGCATTGGACTTATTGAATATCAATCGAATCGATCATGGTGTGCAATCGATAAAAAGCCCAGAGCTGATGCAGAGACTCAAAGATGAGCAGATGCCATTGACTGTGTGCCCTAACTCAAATATCGAACTGCGAGTTTTTGATAATTACAAAGGGCATAATATCAAAGAGCTTTTGGATTACGGTCTAAATATCAGCGTTAACTCAGATGATCCTGCCTATTTCAAAGGCTACGTGAATCAAAACTTTATTAATCTGCATGAGAATCTGCCGATAACAGAAGAAGATGTTATTACGTTAGTAAAAAACTCTTTTAAATCGGCATTTATCAGCGACGAGTTAAAAGAAGATTACTTGGCGAGAGTGGACGCGGCATTGCAATAAGCTTTAGCGAGCTTATTTTTAGTAGTAAAGGCTTAACGGTTGATAGCAATCGTTAAGCCTTTTTATTGTTTATCAGATAATGACATTTATAAGCAGTCGCAATTATAAAGCAGTAATCTCTTCTATAAGTAACGGCAAAATCACTCCAGCTTTTTCTATTAGCGTGATATCGACGATAGTATTCGGTGTTGGGTCAGGATTTATCTCGATAACTTGCGCACCGTTCTGCTTGGCTAACTGTGAGAGTCTGGCCGCAGGATAGACCAAGCTTGATGTACCGATACTGATAAATACATTACAGTTAGCCGCAGCCTCTTCGGCAGTCTGCCATGCTTGTACAGGTAGTGCTTCACCAAACCACACAATATCTGGTCTGATGTAACCGTCACAGTGCGGACAAGTAATCAGCTTATCATCAAAACGTATAGTATCTTGCTTGCTATAGGCGGCTCTTGATTGTTCTGGATAAGGTATATCACACTGACCACAGCGATTACGCCACAGATGACCGTGCAAATGAGTTACCGAACTACCAGCTTGCTCATGTAGGTCATCGACATTCTGAGTGATAAGTGTGACTTGCTGATCGGAAGTTTGCGCATGATACTGCCACTGAGCCAATGCATAATGGGCTGGATTTGGTGCTTTATCTGCGACCATCTGCCTGCGCCATTGATACCATGACCATACTAGCTTTGGATCACGAGTGAATGCTTCAGGGGTTGCCAAGTCTTCCGCGCGATAATTCTCCCACAAGCCCGTTTGCTTATCTCGAAACGTCGGAATACCACTTTCGGCTGAAATACCTGCCCCTGTCAAAATACAAACTTGCTGTTTCGATGCCAACAATGTTGCCGCAAGTTTTACTTCTGCTATTACCGCTGGTGATAATTCTGCTAACATGAGCCAACCCTTGTTAGTAATGGATATTTTTTCTTATGATAGACGGAATTTGGTGGCTTGTCATATTGTTCGCCATCATCGTGGCCTTATGGTTGGTGGCGAAATCGCGCGGGGCAAAAGCAGGCGAAAAGCACGGTAGTGCCAAGTCAAAAAATACAATACCGAATGATGCCCTGCAAAAAACATCCGCATTACTAAAGCAGTACTTTCCTGGTTATCGAGTCACTCGTAAGGCAAAGCATTTGCTCATCAGCCAACAAGGCAAAAAAGTCGCGATGATTACCATTGATAAAAAGATTACTGAAGGTCAGCGTCGTCTGGGTGAGGTACCAGTGATTAATTATCACCGTGTGCCTAGCCGTGCTCAATTGATTGCAAATTTACAAGACGCGGAGTGAGTTTTATATAGATGAGAGCACTAGAGGTATGCGCACACAGAAAGACTGCCAACATTTTGACATGTAGGTTTGATGAGTATGAGCAGTTTAGAATAGTACTAAGGAATTGATGGAGCGAGGTTGTAAACATCGTAATTGGTGCGCTCGGCGGGAATCGAACCCACGACCCTCGGCTTCGGAGACCGATACTCTATCCAACTGAGCTACGAGCGCATATGATAACGATATGTCTGACTGTCACGCTTAGATGCGCATGATAACCAGCATATGATGCCTAGAAATAAAGACCGCTTAGTCTAACAAATAAAATGCATAAAGCCAATAAATGACAGTCGTGATTGAGGTTTTTTAAGAAAAAACAGCCAAGTCATTAAACAAGCATGGCAATTTACCTGCCTTTTCCCTTATAATGTTGGGGAGAATTCATATTTATAATCACCGATTGCAAGTGCGCTGGCACGCGGGATGGCTGTCTGCTATTGAGGACTTAGAGGTCGTCAAAGGAGGACAGACAGAATGTCCGAGCTGTGCTAGTCCTTGTATACGTAATAAGAGAACGTGACGAATGAGAAAAGTAGTTATGTTATCGGCAGCTGCCATTCTAGGAATCGCTAGTATCGCGGTGAGCCAAGCTGAAGATATTGTCGATACGCCTGTAACTGTGACTGATGTTGCAGAAGGCCAAGAAGTCGTAGAAGAGGCACCGCAAACGCTAGGTGGTGAGCCCCAAGCTGCTGCAGACACAACAGATGGCGCTGCACCTGCTGATGGTGCCGCTCCAGCAGAAGGCGAAGAGACCGCCACTGCAGCGCCTGCCGCTGACGAAGAGCCGATTCCGCAAGATACGCCGCAAGTACAAAAGCTGATTGCTTTGTATCCTAATCTGATTGCCCGTATTCAACCTGTTGCAACGGTATGTTTTGAAGACGATGAAGTATGTGACGTAACAGCACGCTCATCTGGCCCATCTGCTGGTGACGGTCCTCGTGATGGTAAAGCAGTATACAATGCGGTATGCCATACTTGTCACGCCGCTGGTTTGTTAGGTTCACCTATCTTTGGTGATGCTGGCGCTTGGGGACCACGTATCGCGAAAGGTAAAGATACGCTATATACCCATGCTATCAACGGTTTCAATGCGATGCCTGCTAAAGGCGGCGCGGACATCCCTGATGAAGAAGTCCAAAACGCTGTAGACTATATGGTTGCAGAAGCAAGCTAATTTTTGCTAACGGCTTTGCTGGCTTTTACAACAGTTATCGATAAAGCGCCTATTTCAGTAATGAGATAGGCGCTTTTTTATGATGAGTATTATTAATACGGTACTTCAAATATAAAGCAGTTGAAATTTGCGATTAGTAGCCTCATTTTATGAGATCACACCGTATCTTCTAGATAGTAGAGCGTGTTGAACATTTTTATATGGCCTCGGTCAGTATGATAATGATAGTTGAATGTTCAACACGGCCTATTATTCTAAAATCGTGTTTTATACAAATTGATAAAAAATAAGAGGTCTTCATGTCTGATGTACCAGCACTTTCTATCCAAGGCTTGTCCAAAACCTATGACAATGGGTTTTCGGCATTAAAAGGGGTTGATTTAACCGTACCACAAGGTGGGTTCTTTGCGTTACTTGGGCCAAATGGCGCAGGTAAGTCCACCATGATTGGCATTATCAGTTCACTATTTAAGCCAACCACGGGTAGTGTCCATATTTTTGGGACAGATCTATTAGAGAACCCTTCGATTGCCAAACAGTACCTTGGCGTTGTACCGCAAGAATTTAACTTCAACATGTTTGAAAAAGTCGAAGATATCTTGATTACACAAGCAGGTTATTTTGGTATTCCAGCAAAAGAAGCCAAACCACGCGCAAAAAGGTTGCTGACAGCGCTCGGACTATGGGATAAACGCGACAGCAAATCACGTGAGCTATCTGGTGGTATGAAACGTCGCTTGATGATTGCCCGAGCGTTGATTCATAAGCCAAAATTATTGATTCTCGATGAGCCAACGGCGGGTGTCGATATCGAGCTTCGCCGCTCAATGTGGGATTTTATGCAGCAGATCAATATCGAAGAAAATACCACGATCATATTGACCACCCATTATCTCGAAGAAGCCGAGCAGTTGTGTAAACGTATTGCGATCTTGGATCACGGTGAGATTCGTATTAATACAGAAATGAAAGATTTATTGGCACAGTTGTCAGTAGAGACGTTTGTCTTTGATTTAGAAACGCCGCTCACCGAGCAATTGGCTCTGACTGGAGTGACAGATATCTCCCAGCCAGATGAGCAGACGTTAGAAGTCACTTTGACAGAAGGTGAGTCATTAAATGGTGTCTTTGATCAGTTATCTAATAAAGGCATCAAAGTAGGCAGTATGCGTAATAAAGCCAACCGTCTAGAAGAGTTGTTTATGCGCTTGGTTGACAAAAATATTGAAAGTGCAGACAGCATGAAGGAGGCGGGATTATGAGCCAGGAACTAATCAATCATAATAAAACAATGTCACTGAGTAAAAAGTGGATTGCGTTTCGTACGATATGGTTCAAAGAAGTGCGCCGTATTCTGCGTATTTGGCCGCAAACGCTATTGCCGCCAGTGATTACGATGAGTTTGTACTTTGTCATCTTCGGTAAAATGATTGGCTCGCGCGTGGGTGAGATGGGCGGTGTGCCTTACATGCAGTTTATCGTACCAGGTCTGATCATGATGTCGATCATTACCAACAGTTACTCTAACGTGGTCTCGAGCTTTTTTAGTGCCAAGTTCACATCTAGTATTGAGGAGCTTTTGGTCTCACCTGTCTCCAAACATGCGATTTTGATGGGTTATATCAGCGGTGGTATCTTCCGTGGACTCGCCATCGGTGTCATTGTTTCGATTGTCGCGTTATTCTTTACTGACCTTGGTATCGAGCATTTATTTGTCACTGTATTTACCGTACTTGGCACGTCTATTTTGTTCTCACTAGGCGGTTTTATCAATGCGGTGTTTGCGCGCTCATTTGATGATATCTCTATTATTCCAAGCTTTGTATTGACTCCGCTGACCTATTTGGGCGGTGTGTTTTATTCGATGGAAAACTTATCACCATTTTGGCAAAATATCTCGCTATTAAATCCTATCGTCTATATGGTCAACTCATTCCGCTACGGTATTCTTGGCTATTCTGATGTCAACGTTTGGTATTCGATGGCAGCGATTTTTGTATTCTGTGCAATATTTTATACCATTGCTTATCGCTTGCTCAGTAACGGTTCGCGCGTGCGTTTATAGTGTGCTTTATCGTCTAAATTGCTGATTATCAGTCGTTTGACGCCTTGTCTTTTTTCTTACTCAATTTGGTCGCATTATTTTTCGGATAGGTGTGTAGGTCTTGGTCATTTCTTTTGTGATAAAAGAAAGAATCAGTCCTATCATACCTATCCGTTTTTTTTGAATAAAATGACACTTGTTATATAAACGCAGGGGTTGATCAGCAGAAAGATAAGCTATTAATTGCGAATAGTCCTCATTAGCATTATACTTCTCATTTTTTAAGACAAAAGGTAGCTTCCGGTTACCTTGGTAATTGAGACACTAAATGACCCAATCAGTCAGCGAACAAATCATTCGACAGCAACGTCGCATAGAATCGAAACGCCGATTGGTGTTATTGGCACTTGCGGTAGCGTGTGTCGTGGGTCTGGTGCTGGATGTGATGACTGGGCCTTCCATGCTGCCGATGGGAGAAGTGATTAGCTCGCTATTGCAGCTAAGCGGTGTGGATGATACCTCACATACCATCGTTTATGATTTGCGCCTGCCTATTGCGTTTATGGCTTTGCTAGTAGGGGCGTCACTCGGTGCTGGTGGTGCTGAGATGCAGACACTACTCAATAATCCGATGGCAAGTCCTTATACGTTAGGGCTTGCGGCAGCAGCAGGATTTGGCGCTTCCTTAGTCATTGCGTTTGGTAGTTTTGGTTTGCCATTACAATATGCTGTGCCTATTGGAGCGTTTTCGATGACGATGGTCGCCTCGGCGGTGCTGTTTTTGTTTGCGTCATTGCGACAGTTTGCGGCTGCTACACTGATATTAGTGGGTATCGCTCTGTTATTTATTTTTCAGTCACTATTGTCATTGGTGCAATTTACCGCATCAGCTGAGATCTCCCAGCAAATTTTGTTTTGGCTATTCGGTAGTTTAACCAAATCTACTTGGTCCAATGTATCGGTGGTCGTTGTCGTCAGTGGCATTTGCATTGCCTTATTGATGCGCGACAATTGGAAATTAACCGCGCTAAGATTGGGCGAACAGAGGGCATCAGCACTTGGTGTCAATATCACGCGCTTGCGTATTAAAACCTTGATTTTAGTGGCGATGATGACGGCAACAGCGATTAGCTTTGTCGGGGTGATTGGCTTTATCGGTTTGGTGGCACCGCACGTAGCGCGGTTGCTCGTTGGTGAAGACCAGCGTTACTTTTTGCCCGCGACCATGCTCGCAGGCGCAGCGTTTTTATCATTCTCATCGGTGTTATCGAAAGTGATTGTACCAGGCGCATTGTTTCCGGTTGGGATTGTCACGTCGTTTGTGGGTGTACCCTTTTTATTCTGGATTATTTGGACTAAACGATGAAAAACTGGATTTGCGGGACAGTGGCAGTAGGTTTAATGTTATCAACGTTAACTGCTCATGCAGAAATCAAAACCATCAACGATGTGCTAGGACGAGACGTTCAAGTCGATGTGCCTGCCAAGCGCGTGGTGTTGGGATTCTATTATCCTGATTATATTGCGGCGACAGGCTCGGAAAAATTTGGGCAGGTAGTGGGTATTTCACGAGAGTTTTGGGAAGATTTTAATCCGGGTAGTTGGGAATTATATAGCGAAAAATTACCAAATCTAAATAGCATTGGCGATATTGGCAATATTGATAGAGGCACGTTTTCTTTCGAAAAAACCTTGGCAATGAAGCCCGATGTGGTGGTGTTAGCAAAATGGCAATATGACACCCTAAAGGCCGAAATGCCGCGTTTTGAAGCAGCAAACATTCCAGTTGTCGTGGTTGATTATAATGACCAAACGGTAAAAAACCATGTCAAAAGCACCGAGATTTTTGGACAATTGGCAGGTAGCGAGCAACGCGCTGACCAAGCGGCGCAAGAATATGCTGACGGCATCGCAGACATCCAGAAACGCGTACAAGCTGCAGCCCTACCTCAGCCCAAAATCTATATGGAGTTTGGTGATAAAGGTCCGCAAGAGCATAGCTTCACCTTTGGTAAAAACATGTGGGGCGCGATTGCAGACACGGTAGGTGGTGATAATATCAGTAGACCCTTCATCGAAGACTGGGGCATCATTAACCCAGAACAAGTTTTGGTGAGTAAACCTGATGTTATTATGATCTCAGGCACCGAAGTGGGCATGAAGCAGCCCAATGCGATGGCAATGGGCATCGATATCCCAACTGATGAAGCCCAGCGTCGCCTAAAAGGCTTTACCACCCGCAGTGGTTGGGAGAATCTACCCGCAGTGAAGAATAACCGCGTATATGGCATTTATCACACGGCGTCGCGCTCGTTATCTGATTTGGCAGCCGCCCAATTTATGGCAAAAGCGTTATACCCTACAGCATTTGCTGATGTCGACCCTGAAAAAACCTACATGGATTTTCACGAAAAGTATTTGCCAGTCAAGCCTAATGGTACGTTCTTCATCCAGCTAGGCTGTGGAGCAAGTGTTTGTGATGACAATGCTAACGTTCAAGCAAAAGATCAGGGCAACGCATCAACCGCTGCGACCCAAGCCGATCCTGCTGCCAATATGTCTGAAAACGTAACTGAAAATGTGTCGTGGTTTACTAAGCTTATGAATTGGTTTAGCAGTTTATTTGCTTAAGTAGAGACGTGCCCTATTTTTGATAATTTGATAGAAGAAGTCGCTATGCTCAAGCTTAACCGTTTAACCATCCAATATGGCTCGCACACCGTTGCTAGGGAGATTGATGCCCAGTTTGAATCGGGCAAGATTTACACCATTTTGGGAGCAAACGGGGCAGGTAAGTCGAGTTTGCTCAAGGCGATTTTTGGCGAGTTGGCTTTTTCTGGCACTATTGACTATCAGGGCAAAGCGCAGAGCAAAGCCCATCTCAATACATGGCGCAAACCCATTGCCTATATGCCGCAAGACAGTCACACTGACGCTGAGCTAACTACCCTTGAAGTGGTGTTGCTCGGACGCATGGACGCCTTGAGCCGTCATATTGGTGATGAGTTATTAACAGAAGCGGTCGAATTATTGGCAGAGCTGAATATCTCTCATTTGGCACATCGTCCGATCCACTTATTGAGTGGCGGACAGCGGCAACTGGCGATGTTTGCTCAAGCCTTACTGCGCCGCCCCAAGATTTTGCTGCTCGATGAACCTGTCTCAGCACTGGACATGGCACATCAAATCAATCTATTGGACAAAGTGAGCCATTATACTCAGCAGCACCAACTGATTTGTATTATGGTGTTGCATGATTTGAGCCTAGCTGCTCAATTCTCAGATGAAGTTTTACTGTTGGCTGATGGTCACATTCATGCTCAGGGTATGCCAAGCGCCGTATTACAATCCGATATTTTACGCCAAGTGTATCACGTGGATATTGAGATTTTGACCAGTCATCAAGGCTTGCCTGTGATTCATCCATATCGCAAGCAGCTTACTGGCGTCTGAATCATGCCTGATTAAGAAAGCTTAACGGCTTTTTTGTCAGGCAAGCTGCTGATTACCCCTGCAAAGATGACCGCTACAATACCAAAAACTTCTATCCAGCCAATGCTTTCACCGGCAAAGATGACCCCATAAGCCGCGGAAAACACAACAGTTAAGTAGGACAGTGACGCGACCGTAAATTTTTGCCCCACGTGATAAGCATGTGTCATTGCCAATTGAGCCAGTAGCCCTGCCACCCCAATACCAATGATATAAGGCAAACTCGCACTCGTCAAAGCACTCCAGCCAAACCATGTCGCCGCTATGGCTGAGACAACGGTCGCCACTACCGAAAAGTAAAACACAATTCGCCACGCAGGCTCACCCATCAAGGATAGCTCTCGCACTTGTAGCAGCGCAAACGCTGTAAAAATACCGCCACTTAACGTAATCAAAGTTTCTAACAGTCTGTCGGAAGCGAAGGCAGGTTTTAACATCAAACAAATACCAGCCAATCCCAGTAGTAGCGCGCCCCACGTTTTAAGCGATGGTTTGTCTTTGAGCCAAAAAATAGACAGCAAGGCAATAAAGACGACAGAGGTGTAGTTCAGCGTCACAGACGTTGCGAGCGGTAAATGGCCTAAGCCATAAAACGCCAGTAATAATGCCGTCGTGCCTGCCAGACTACGCTGCATATGGCCCCAAAAAAATGGCGTCTTAAGGGTTTTTTTTCGCGCAAGGGTCGTGCCAAAAATAACTAAGGCAGGCAACAAGGAGCGCCAAAAAGCCAGTTCATATTCATTCATGTGCAAGTGAGTGGCGGCGTTTTTGACCAAAATACTCATCGTGGCAAACAAGAATGACGCAATAACCATCCAGCCTGAGCCTAAAGAGATTCTTTTTATCATAAGTAGCGATAAGCAAAAAGAGGCAATTGTACCATTCCACGTGATATGCTTTTTGATTAATTTAGAGCATCAATAAGGGTGGTATCTGAACTAGGTAAGACAGTATTTACTGATGTGAAATCAAAAAATAAAAGGGAATGTCGGCTTATCCTCATTGGCTAAGGCGGTGACAGCCGCAAGCATACAAAAGGCGCACACAGATAGGCCAATTGCGGTAAAATAGCGATCTATCAATATTACGTACATTATTTAGCAACTTATTTAGTAGTCAGGGCCGTTTATGAGTATTCATGGTATTTTAGGAGAACAAACCACCGATTATCCGACTGAGTATAGCCCAGAGACGCTATATCCTATTGCACGTAGCATGGGACGTGATGCGATTGGTTGGCACGCTAACAAACTAACGGTCGGCGTAGATTGGTGGCAGGCATTCGAGATCTCTTGGTTAAATCTGCAAGGCATTTCGCAAGTGGCGATGGCGCGGTTTAGTATTCCTGCCAGCTCGCCCTTTATCGTAGAATCAAAATCGCTCAAGCTATATTTGAACAGTATCAACTTTACTGAGTTCGCCAGTTGGAATGACGTCCAAGCGTTGATCGCTAAAGACTTGTCAGCCTGTTTGCAAGCGGAAGTACAGGTGGAATTATTTGCGCTGAATGATGCAGCAAGCCTGCTGATTGCTCAGCCAACAGGTATTTGTATTGATGACGCATTGGCAGGTAGCACGGGAAAAATCGCGTTAACTGAGCATCCGGATGCATCACTGTTGAGTAATGATGAAACAGAAGCGAGCAGTGAGATTTTGGCAAATAACAGCAATCAGCCTTATGCGTTTTATTCTAATCTGCTGCGTAGTAATTGCCCTGTGACCAATCAGCCAGATTGGGGTACACTAGCTGTGTCGATAACGACTGACAAGACTTTTAACAACGCAAATATGCTACGTTATATATTGAGTTTCCGTCAGCATAACGGCTTTCATGAGCAGTGTGTTGAGCAGATATTTGCAGATTTGAGCGAGCATTATAAGCCAAGTGAGTTGATGGTTCGCGCATGGTATACACGCCGCGGCGGTATTGATATCAATCCTTGCCGTGTCAGCGATATGGCACTATTGCCCGCGCCGAGTCGCCTGATTCGCCAATAGTTTATGACTCGTAAAAAAAGCGCCTATCTCATCAAATGGGATAGGCGCTTTTTTATGCATCAAATCAAACACTGACATTCAGTTTATTGACATGTCATGCTTGGACTGCGATTTACTCACAGCCAAGTTTTGCCAGTAGCTCGTCACGGCTGAGCAACTCTTTTTCACCGTCACGGCGATTGACATATTCGTACTTGTCTTCAGCGATGTTGCGATCAGACACGACGATACGGTGTGGAATACCAATCAACTCTAAATCAGCAAACTTCACTCCTGGGCGTTCGTTACGATCGTCCAGTAGGATATTGACGCCTTTTGCTTTTAGCGTTTCATAAAGCTCAGTGGCAGTCTGCATGACCGTCTCTTCTTTTGACTTCATCGGTACGATAGCTACTTCAAAAGGCGCAAGTGAGTCTTTTACATCAGGTGTTTGTGGCCACATGATACCGTTATCATCGTGGTTTTGCTCGATGGCAGCAGCGATGATGCGGCTGACGCCGATACCATAGCAGCCCATCATCAAGGTCACAGGTTTGCCAGCTTCGCCTGAGACGCTGCAGCCAAGTGCTTGTGAGTACTTATCACCTAACTGGAAGATATGACCAACTTCGATACCGCGTTTGATTTGTAGGGTTCCCTGACCATCAGGTGAGGCGTCGCCTTCGAGCACGTTGCGGATATCAACGATGCGCGTGATGTGCGCGTCACGATCCCAATTGACTCCGGTTGTGTGTTTGTTGACTTCGTTGGCACCAGCGACAAAGTCAGAGAGAATAGCCGCTGCGCGATCGACGAACACAGGGATATCTAGATCGACACCGATATAGCCTTTGAGTAGTCCTGCGGCTTTCAGCTCCTCTTCGCTCGCCATAGTCAGCGGCGTGTTTACTTCTTCGATTTTTTCCGCTTTGATATCATTGAGCGTATGATCGCCACGCAGTACCAGCGCAACCAACTGCTCTTCACCTTCTGGCGTATGACCTTTAACAATCAAGGTTTTCACGGTGGTGGCAAGCGGAATGTCTAAATGCTCAGCAACTGCTTCGCAGGTTGGCATATTAACGGTATCAACGTTGCTTAATTCTTGGGTCGCAGGCTGACGCTCGCCTGTACTGATGGCTTCAGCAAGCTCAATATTGGCCGCATAGTCAGAGATGGTGGAGAAGGCAATGTCATCTTCGCCACTGTCTGCCAAAACATGAAACTCATGTGAGGCAAAGCCGCCGATAGAGCCTGAATCCGCTTGTACCGCGCGAAAGTCAAAACCCAAACGGCTAAAGATGCGAGTATAGGCGTCGTACATATCTCGATAAGTCTCGGCAAGTGAGGCTTGATCGATATGAAACGAGTAAGCATCTTTCATGGTGAATTCGCGTGCGCGCATTACACCAAAGCGTGGACGAATCTCGTCACGGAACTTGCTTTGAATCTGAAAGAAAGTAATCGGTAGTTGCTTATAACTACGTAGCTCGCCTTTTGCCAGATTGGTGATGACTTCTTCATGCGTTGGACCCAGCACAAAGTCACGATCATGACGGTCTTTGAAGCGCAGTAGCTCAGGGCCGTAGTCTTCAAAGCGTCCGCTGGTCTGCCATAGCTCAGCAGGCTGCGTCATCGGCATCAGCAACTCTTGTGCGCCGATGTTTTGCATCTCTTCACGAACGATGCGCTCAACCTTTTGCAAAATACGTAGACCCATGGGCAACCAAATATACAATCCAGAAGCAATCTTGCGTATAAGACCAGCACGCACCATCAATTGGCTTGAGGCGATGTCGGCATCACTTGGGGTTTCTTTTAATGTGGCAAATAAAAATTGACTGGCTTTCATAAATAAAGCGTAACCTTATCAACGATAAAAAAATAAGAAATAGTAGGATGTTGAGCGTATGGCTAATCGTTTCATTGCCGCCGCAAGCTTACCTTTATCACTTAGCAATAATCTAGGGTATTTCCTAGTTACTCACGTGCTGATATAAAAAAGCACATTAGTAAGAACCACTCTTATAACAGTAAACAAGAGAGGCAAATTTGATTTGAGGTATGAACATGCCGAAATGCAATATATTCAGGGCAAAAGCCTGATAATGCTAAAAGACTGACATTTTATACATACAATCTGACTATGTTAGGTAAAGTTCGCCTAAGACGCAATGACTTTTTGTCTTTTCAGACCGAACGTTATATAAAGGCTGAGATGAGACTCGAATAATCGAGTTATTTATACGATTTTAAGGTGAACATAATTTACATTTTAGAGATGGCTTAGTTTGCTCATTATGTAGAAGATTGGTAGCCATTACTTGAATTTACTGCACAATAGTCACATTTATAGGTTAAGCATTTGTTTTAATTATATAAAATCGTTGGTCATCTGAAAAACGATGCATTCTTATAAAGGTAACTTCTATGAGTAGTCCTGATATGAACAATACTAATGGCACACACAAGCCAGCGAAGCAGCCTATTGCCACGATGTCTTGGGTAATATTACTCATTGGCTTAGCAGCCATCGTTTTTGCTATATATAGCGCGCAAAAAATCACAGAAGAAGAACCGATAGAAACCATCACTCGAGAAGGCGTGGTCACACAAATCCAGCAATTAAACAGATTACATACCGTCGCGTTCAGCGTTGATACGGTGATTACGAGTGAGCGTCCGGGGAGTTGGATGAAGTTGTGGCAAGATGAACAAAAAGCGCTGTTCATCGCTCATGGCCGCGTCGAAGCAGGGGTTGATCTGAGTGCCTTGACACCTGAGATGGTACAAGTGGTACAGCCTGTTCAAGCCGATGAAGCGCAAGTAGATAGTAATATACCCATTTCAACCATGCCACAAATCAATATTACCTTACCGCCCACAGAGATATTTTCAGTATATTTAGATGATATCGAGATTTATGACTGGCAGACAGGCGCTTTTGGCATGATGCAAGTCGATCCTAAGATATTGGCGCAAGCACAAACGATGGCAAAAAAAGAAGTGCTAGAGCGTGCCTGCCGAGGAGATGTCATGAATATGGCGCTGCAAAATGCTCAAACGCAATTGCAGCAGCTGTTTGCGTTGACAGGTGCTGTCGTGACGGTCAACACGCAGGGTGCAGGCGCATGTCAATTGCCTGCAAGTACTAGCAGCTAGTCTGTTAGTTGTTTTCTTAAACTTAAGCTTCTTTTTTAAATTCAGCAATCGCCAGTTTACGGACTGATTTGTGTTCGACCATCGGCGCAGGGTAGTCCACATTGGCGAACTCTCCACCCTTTGCCAATGCTTTGCGCATTTTATCCTCACTATGCAAAGTGCTCGCGGGGGTATCTTTTAGTTCTGGTAGCCACGTTTTGATAAAGATCGCTTTTTTATCATGAGTGCTGCCTTGGCTAAAGGGGTTCATAATACGGAAGTAGGGTGCTGAGTCAGTACCTGTTGATGCGCTCCATTGCCAGCCGCCATTGTTGGAGGCAAAATCCCCATCGATGAGCTGCTGCATAAAGTAGCGCTCACCCAAGCGCCAATCAATCAACAAGTCTTTGGTCAAAAACATTGCCGTGACCATACGCAGTCGATTGTGCATAAATCCAGTAGCGTTCAGACAGCGCATCGCAGCATCAACGAGTGGTACGCCTGTCATGCCAGTGCACCATGATTTAAAATCCTCTTTATCATATGACCAACTAACTTTGGTGTCAGTGTCTTCTTTATACGCTTTATGGCGAATCAGATTTGGCTTATCGACCAGTACATGACGATAAAAATCTCGCCAAGCAAGCTCGCTTATCCAACGGTCAATATCTTCATTATCGCCATCATTACCGTGTAGCTTTTCTTGTACTTTGCTGGCTTGTAGATAGCAGAGCCGAGGGCTAATGGTGCCTATAGTGAGATAAGCGGATAGCTGACTGGTGGCATGCAGGTGCGGCACATCACGGCTGACATCATAGTCATTGATATCATCATCGACAAACTCATCTAAGCGCTGGCAAGCAGCCGATTCACCCGCAGGGTAGGCATCTCTTGCGGCAGTGAGTTGGGCTTTCATATCGATATGCTGTAACGAGTCCTCTTTTTGTAGCGTCTTTTGATAATCACTAAACATTTCTTTACTGAGGGCTTTGATATCGTCAACTGTATTGGCACTATTTTTCGATGCTTTTAGCTCGATTTTATCATCGCAGTCGACTGCTGGTGCGTCATGCATTTGAATGGTGCTAACGTCTAGCGTATGTCGCCATTTTTTATAGAATGGCGTGAAGACTTTATACATACTATCGCCGTCATTGGTCGTGATACTCAGCGGTGGCAAGATACATTGGTCATGCCAGCGGACAAACTCGATGTCGTCCTTTGCAAGCTGCTCACACAATTGCTCGTCACGATCAATCTCATTGCCTTCGTATTCATGGTTAGCCATGACGCAGCTGATATTATGATCTTGACACAAAGTAGTCAGAGTCTCTATACAGTCAGAAAAGCTTGGACAGAGCTGTACCGTTAAAGTGATATTCAGTTGTGATTTCAAATCCTTTGCTAGTATAGGTAATGTACGGGCAATATGATCGACTTGTACTAGAGAGGTGTCATGTTGTTGCCACTGCTCGGGCGTCAAAAAGAATATGGCGGATACCGATGCATTGTCTTCATTAGCACGTTCGCACAGTGCTGCCAATGCGGTATTATCATGAATACGTAAATCTCGACGAAACCACATCAAGTAATGCAACGGACTGTCATTATCGCTACTGTCATTGTTTTTATTATTGCTACCATTGTTGTTAGTAGTCTTTGACATCAAAGTATCCCTATATTAATCAATCGCAATCATAAACAAAACTGAGCATAAAAGTATGCTAGGATAAGTTTTTGGATGCAATGGCTTTGCCGTTTGCGTAACAATTTCTCATCATATCTCACGATTTATCTTTAGTCTGACGCTATCTGATGTCGCTATAATCGATGTCAGATTTATGAATATAAAATCCAAGGTCACAAAATGCACGTTAAGTTTTGCGGATTTACTCAGCTTAGTGATATACAGACTGCGGCACAGTTAGGTGCAGACGCAGTCGGTTTGGTGTTTTATCCGCCAAGTCCGCGTGCGGTCACGATAGAGCAAGCACAAACTCTAAGCGCTGCGGTACCTGCTTTCGTCAGCGTGGTGGCGTTAGTGGTTAATATGCCTAAAGATGAGTTAGTCAAATTAGCAAACGATGTACCTTTTGATATCATTCAGTTTCACGGTGATGAAACGGCTGAACAGTGTGAGCAGCTGGCAAGCACAGTCAAGAAACGCTGGATCAAGGCATTGCGTGTCAATGCAGAGCAAGACACGCCCGATAGCGTTCGTACTCAGATTGCACAGTTTGCTGACGCAGGTGCCAGTAGTATTTTGCTGGATGCGTATCATCAAGCGGCATATGGCGGAACAGGGCAGCGTTTTGACTGGAGTCTCATTCCCCAAGATAGCGCGCTACCAATTGTATTGGCTGGTGGTCTTGATGCGCAAAATGTCGCAGAGACATCAAATCTGCCTATCTACGGCGTCGATGTCAGCGGTGGTATCGAGGTTGATAAAGGTAAAAAAGACGCTGCCAAGATGCGTGCCTTTATGAAAGCAGTCAAGCGCGACCGATGGCAAAACGAAACGGTCACTGACGCCATTTAAGTTTGTTATCGTAGGTTATTTTCTATATATAATAGGCTTATTTGATCGTTATTCCGATTTTTCTGTTCCAATCTTATTTCATTTTTCTCTTTATATTTATTCTAAAAAATACCACTTATTACAGTAGGAATTATCATGAGTCATGTCGCGAACAAAGATTTATCTACTACAGCACAATCTGTAAACACCTTTACCAATCCTGAAAACGTACAGGATTTTAACCAATACCCTGATGCACGCGGACATTTCGGTGTACATGGTGGACGCTTTGTCTCTGAGACGCTGATGGCGGCATTAGAAGAGCTTGAGACGCTTTATACCAAAGTCAAAGCAGATCCTGCGTTCTGGGAAGAGTACCACAACGATTTGGTCAATTATGTCGGTCGCCCAACGCCGCTGTATCATGCCAAACGCTTGAGCGATGAGATTGGCGGTGCGCAAATTTATTTTAAGCGTGAAGACTTGAATCATACAGGCGCACATAAAGTAAACAACACCATTGGTCAGGCATTGCTTGCCAAGATGTGTGGCAAAAAACGTATCATCGCTGAGACTGGCGCAGGACAGCATGGCGTAGCGACCGCAACGATTGCCGCACGCTTGGGGCTAGAGTGTATCGTTTATATGGGTGCTGACGATGTTGAACGTCAAAAAATGAACGTTTATCGTATGCGCTTGTTGGGCGCAAAAGTCGTGCCCGTCACTTCTGGCTCACGTACTCTAAAAGACGCAATGAACGAAGCGATGCGTGATTGGGTGACCAATGTCGATAGCACGTACTATATTATTGGTACGGTGGCAGGCCCACACCCTTATCCGCTATTGGTTCGTGATTTCCAAGCGATTATTGGGAAAGAAGCGCGCATTCAGCATTTAGAAAAAACAGGCAAAATGCCAGATGCCTTGGTTGCTTGTGTCGGTGGTGGCTCAAATGCTATCGGTTTGTTCTTTGACTTCTTAAATGATACTGATGTCAAAATGTATGGTGTTGAAGCAACAGGCGACGGTATCGAGTCAGGTCGTCATTCTGCGCCATTGGCTGCTGGTCGTATCGGTGTATTGCATGGTAACCGCACCTACCTAATGGCAGATGATGATGGTCAGATTCAAGAGACGCATTCTATCTCAGCGGGTCTTGACTATCCTGGCGTTGGTCCAGAGCATAGCTTCTTAAAAGACATGAAGCGCGTTGAGTATGTTGGCTGTACCGATAAAGAGGCGCTAGAAGGCTTTCATGAGTCCACGCGTAAAGAAGGCATCATCCCTGCGCTTGAGACTGCTCATGCTGTCGCTTATGCATTGAAACTGGCTAAAACCATGACACCAGATCAGACGATTATCGTTAATATGTCAGGTCGCGGTGACAAAGATTTGCATTCAGTGATGAATGCTGAAGGGATTGAGATGTAGGAAGAATAGAGTAGTTTAGATGGTTGTATAAGAAAGTTTAGCAGCGTATTGATTCGATTAGGTATCATAAATCTCAATACGCTAATTGATAACCACTCTATAGAGTAGAGTGGTTATCAATATTGCTAGCTATTTTTTAATTATTGATAGTATACCTCCATGAATTTGAACCGCTTAATACCGAGTAAGCCTAGCCAGTTGAGCAAATATCCAGATCAAACGGTGCTAACAGCGCCAGTCACAATAAGTGTGGGTGTGCCTACTGAAACAGTCAGTTTTTGGCAGAGTTATGGTTTCTTTGTAGTTGTCATTGCATGGTCAGTGATTTATATCTTTATGGCCGTTTGGGAGTTTTCGACAGGTTATACGGTTACGACAATTGATGAAATTTTAAGAAGTATTATTGGGCTTTGGTCTTTTTTAACTATCCTCATGTTGTTTTTATTCATGATGATATATTGGTTGCATCGTACCTACAGAGGTTTTGTCGTTCCAAATCCATGGGTTGCAAAGCGGTTGACTTGGAAGCATGTGCCAATCATGGTTATTAAAGAAGATAGCATTAGCTTTCTATCTAGCTTCTTTATATTCATTGATAAGCTACATCATGATCAGATAGTAAGCTTTGATGATGTTGAAAAGTTTTATCTAAATCAAAGTAGTCATTCTGGTATTGGTTTTTCGATAATATATAAAAAACAGCATGTTGCAGCTATGAAAAATAAAGGTAAAAGACTTGAAGGCTTGTTAGCTCACAAAAAATTTACGTTATATGAGCATTACAATGTTTTGAATGGCCGGTATTATATTGATTTGCGTGAAATTCTAAATATTATGAATACTTTTCACAAGCAAAGAACTGATGGTATTAAATATTTGTCGCAAGATAACCATGATAATTTAATGGATATTGGCTGGTAAGAATACACTTATATAAGCTAAAAATTTATTTAACAAAATTATAAGAGAACATTATGACCAGAATTGAAAGCACTTTTGAAACTTTAAAATCACAAAATAAAAAAGCCCTGATCCCTTATGTGATGGCAGGCGATCCTAATCCTGCAACGACCGTCGGTCTATTGCATGACTTGGTCAAGCACGGCGCAGATATGATCGAAGTTGGCTTGCCGTTCTCTGATCCGATGGCAGATGGCCCTGTGGTTGCGTTGGCTGGCGAGCGCGCATTAGCAGCAGGTACGAGTACTCGTGATGCGCTAAAAATGGTCGCAGAGTTTCGTCAAACCGATACGCAGACGCCAATTATTTTGATGGGCTATCTTAATCCTGTTGAAATCATCGGTTATGATAATTTTGTCGCGTTATGTGAGCAATCAGGCGTGGATGGCTTATTGATGGTAGATTTGCCACCAGCAGAGGCGGGCAGCTTTACGCAGCATTTGACCGACCATTCGATGAATGAGATTTTCTTGCTATCGCCAACGACGTTGCCTGAGCGCCGTGAGCAAGTATTGACTCATTGCGGTGGCTATATTTATTATGTGTCGCTAAAAGGCGTGACTGGTTCAGCCACGCTAGATACAGATGACGTTGCGACCCAAGTCCAAGCAATCAAAGCAGAAACAGACTTGCCAGTATGCGTCGGCTTCGGTATTCGTGATGGCGCCTCTGCAAAAGCAATCGGTACTCATGCGGATGGCGTTATCGTGGGTAGTGCGCTGGTACAGAATTTTGCAGATATTGATGCCAATGATACCGATGCGGTAGCAAGTGCTCAGCAAAACATCATGGCAAAAATGGATGAGCTGCGTGCAGCATTAGACAGTCTGAGTGCTTAATACTCATTATCCTAATATCGCTTTTATCAAGCTAACAGCGGCATGATGTTTTAAGTATCTCATTGAGGCGATTTGATAAAGGCGATAGTTATAAAGGCGATAGCTGGTTTGAAGTAGTTATTTTGAGTAATTGGCCTTGAATCACGAAGTTAAATAATGGGAATCAATGACTCAAAAACGTTACTGAAAGATGACGTTAAATGACTTTGCTAAATTTAGTTTACGAGTGTAAACTAACATGACTATTATATGGCGTCTGATAGCCGTGGTTTGTCAGTGACTAGTTTCAAAAAACATTTGCCAAAAAGCATTTGCCCAAAAGTCTCAACAAGCACATCATCTATCAATAAGCACCTAACCAAATGATCGACACGTAAGATTGATACATCAGCGTGTCGCATAATTGCTCATGTTATGACTGGGTTTGACGCTTTGTTTAGACAACCATTAAACTCTCAATGACAAGCGAATGAGCCAACTTGTCAATAAGCCTTTTATGATGGCAAATAATATGACTGATACAGCAACAAAACTCGATAATAATACTGCTAAAGCCGAGCCAAACAGCAACGCGGATAGGCAGTCATGGTTTAACCGTCCTATACCAGGTATCAAGCAGCAATTAACTGCGCAATTGACCGCAGTAGAGACTGAACCGTCGACCAAATGCAGCAATTGTCATTCTGTGATTACCAACACCGCACTGATTTTTAACTGCTATGTGTGTCCGCACTGTGATCATCATTTACCGATGAGTGCTCGTGAGCGCTTGAATTGGTTGCTTGATCAAGTAGACGGTGAGACAGGGCAAGAATTCACTGCCAAAGATCCGCTAAGCTTTGTGGATAGCAAGCCATATCCTGCGCGTATGAGCGAAGCACAAGAAAAGACAGGCGAGAGTGAAGCATTAGTTGCCATGTACGGCAAGCTGCGTAACCTTGATATTGTCGCTTGTGCGTTTGATTTCCGTTTTATGGGCGGCTCGATGGGTTCAGTGGTTGGTGACCGTTTTGTACAAGCCGCTGAAAGAGCGCTTGAGCAAAAAGTACCGTTAGTATGCTTTGCTGCTTCTGGCGGTGCGCGCATGCAAGAAGGTCTGTTATCATTGATGCAAATGGCACGCACGGCGGCAGCGATTGAACGTTTGAGAATCGCTGGCATCCCTTACATCGTGGTATTGACTAACCCTGTTTATGGCGGTGTGACGGCGTCATTGGCCATGCTGGGTGATATCCATTTGGCAGAACCAAAAGCGATGATTGGCTTCGCGGGTAAGCGCGTGATTGAGCAGACCGTGCGTGAGACATTAGAAGAGCCGTTCCAACGTGCGGAGTTCTTATTAGAGCATGGCGTCGTAGATGAAGTGGTGCATCGTCATCAACTGATTGATACCATCTATCGTTTGCTTGCAAAACTGTGCCGCGTACCTAATGTAGATGCTTAATAAGATGTATGGCTCAGTATCATGAGTCAATTATTGAGTGCATAAACGTCTAGCCGCGTGCTAACATCTACTGCATATGCAAGACCCTCTAATAGCATTTATCGTCATTGCACGGTAAATGCTATTTTTGGTTTTAGCCAACACATATATTTCTACCTTTTATTAAATTTCATATAGGTTTTATTCATGTCTGACCTTTTAGCATCTGACCTCAAAAGTCCCAGTGATAACGCTAGCCTAACTCAATGGCTTGATTATATGCAGCAGATTCATGTGTCTGCAATCGATATGGGGCTATCGCGTGTATTGCCTGTTGCCGAAGCGCTAGGAGTAGTACAGTCAGCCAAAGATGATGCCTATGTCTTCACTGTGGCAGGCACCAATGGCAAAGGCTCTACGACCGCTGTCATCGCTGAGATGTGTAAAGCCGCAGGTTATAAAACGGCACTATATCAATCGCCGCACTTGAGCGTTTTTAATGAACGCGTGCGTATCAATGGCGAGATGGTCAGCGACGAGACGCTGATTGATGCTTTTAGCAAAGTAGAAGCAGCACGTTTAGATTGCGATTTGACCTTGTCATTCTTTGAGATGACAACGCTGGCAGCATTACTCATATTTGCTGAGGCAGACTGTGATGTATGGGTGTTAGAAGTTGGATTGGGCGGACGGTTAGATGTGGTTAATATTATTGATCCTGATATGGCAGTGATTACTAATATTGGTATCGATCATGTCGACTGGCTAGGTGACAATGTCGAGGACATCGGTCGCGAGAAAGCAGGTATATTGCGCCAAGGTATTTCTTTAATTTATGGTGCTACTGAAATGCCATCTAGCGTGCAGCACGCTATCGATAATGAGCAAGCGACTTGTTATCAAATTGGTCAAGACTTTAGCTACCGCGATATTGACTCAATGATTTGGCAATACAGTAATGCGGCAGTTACCTTGCAATTACCACGCCCTGCGCTGTCCTTGACCAATACTGCCAATGCACTATCGGCGGTACTTGCAAGCCCGTTGAGTGTCGATATCAGTGCCATCGAGCAGGCATTGCAAACTGTCAAACTGGCAGGGCGCTTTGATTATCGCGAAAGCCATCATCGCCATTGGTTGTTTGATGTGGCGCACAACGAGCAAGGCGTGGCGTTTTTATTAGCGCAGTTATTGCCATTTTGGCAGCAGCATTTGAGTAAACACGGCAACCAAGCTGGTAGAGATCTTCCAAAAATCAAAATGTTGTTCTCTATGTTGGGTGATAAAGATATCGACAAAGTGGTACAACGTCTGACTCAAGCAGGCTTGCCGATTAGTGATTGGTTTATTGCTGAGATTGATTATCCTCGTGCCGCGAGTACCGAGCAGCTACAAGGCGTCTTAACTCAATATGTGGATAGGGCCAACATATATCAATTCGATGGCTTGCATGCAGCGACGTATGCGGTGATAGCTGATAGTCAGCCACAAGATCTAATCGTCGTATGCGGTTCGTTTCATACGATTGGAGAGGCGCTTGCTGCACTTGCCGTATGATCATTTAGGTTAAGGTGGCGCCTGTTTAGTGTTAATCTTAGTACTTGCCTGATAGCAGACAGCACGAAAAATATGCTTTATAATCAAAATGATTTGCAAGACTGGCATAAATAGGTCGGCATGAATTTTGAACACTGATGGCAGTAACTGGCGGTACGAGACGTTTATTAGCGCAATTATCTATATTGCTGTGAGACAGTCCCTGCGCCGCTCAATCAACCTTATTACCAACTAAGAGACGTAAACGGATGAACTTTTCGAGACAAGCCTTATTGGGCATTGGGATGATTCTAGGCGGTAGCGTGATGCTATACGCCATGGTGCAGCAGATTGGTGAGAGCAACCAGCCACAGCCAACATCAGCGATGATAGAGAAACCAGCGACTGAGCAAGAATCTTTGCAACCGCTAACGACTGACATCGAGACAGAAAAACGTATCCTTGCGCAAAAGCAAAAAGAACGTGCTGCTCGTGTTGCTGAGCAGGAGAGGCGCGCCCAGGAGTTTTTGACAGAACAAGAAGTGGCTGAAGCAGAAGCATTGGCTAAAGCTCGTGCCGAAAATCAGCAGTATGTCAAAAATATTGCGGCGACAAATGAACAGAGTGAAAGCTCAGAAGCCGTAAAAGACACAGAGACAAGTGTCAAAAGTAAGGAAATGCAAGATGCTGAAAAATTGGTTAAGGCAGCCGATGATGCAGTGAATGAAGCCAAAGTAAAAAAGCAGGTGGAAGATGAGCAGCAACAAGCCAAAGCAAAACAAGAAAAAGCCGCTGCTGAAAAACTAGCAGAAAGTAAAAAAGAAGCAGAAGCAAAAAGACAAGCGAACGCTCAAGCTGCAGCTGAGAAAGAAAAAAAAGCAGCTGAAGCGGCTAAAAATGAACCACCAAAATCGCCTTCTGATTATCAAGTCAAAAAAGGTGATGGGCTGATTAAGCTTGCAAGACAATACAATATGCCTGTCGAAGTATTGGCTCAAGCAAATAACATTTCACCATCGACCTCATTACAGCTGGGCCAAAACATTACCATACCATCACGTAATCAAGTGCAACGTCTGGAGCGTGAAGCTGCTGCTGCCGAAAAAGCAGCTGAGGCCAAGCGAGACGCTCAGCAAAAGCTTCTTGAGGCTCGTCAAGAAGTGAAAGAAACCGACGCGAAAGGTAGCTTTGGGGTGCAAGTAGCGCTCGCAGATAATCAGGCTAAAGCGGATACGCTGGCGAAAAAATTCAAAGAGGCTGGATATCAAGTGAAGACCAGCCCGACCAGTCGCGGTGTTCGCGTCATTGTTGGTCCTGAACGTGGAAAGGTCGCTGCATTGGCACTAAAAGATAAGATCAATAGTGATTCTAACGTCGATACGAACGGTGCTTGGGTACTTTATTGGCGTTAAGCTAGAGCGTTGCTAATGGTCTCGATTCGGCCTTTATCTACTTTATATAAAAACACGACAAATACTGTCGTGTTTTTTGTTTTATCGTTTGCCGATTGGCACTGCCTTAGTTAAGATGAGCGCCGTTTTTATAATTCGTTGTTGTATAACCTGTCAGTCTACAAAGGTTGCCCTATGGTGATCAGCCGATCATTAACTCTTTAGAGTCTTGAACGCTAGCTAGCACTGTTACATTGTATAAGGTAAAACCATGTCATTTGGCGCTATATTTTTAATCTTGGCCGTTGGGTTTTTAGGGCTGATTACGTTACCAAAGCTATTAGCAAAGCGCCCAGTCGCAGAGCCTGAGCCAAAGCCTGTGCGCGGTGATGAGCTGGCTATTTGGCCATTTGCCCCAATGCCAATCATGACCGACACTGAGGTCATATTTTTTAATAAGTTAAAAAATGCGCTTCCGGAGTATCATATATTTGTGCAGGTTCAGTTATCACGAATCATTGAAGCCAATAGTGACGAGACATCCGAGCGTAGCTTTTGGTTCAATCGTATCTGCCGTCAGAGCGTTGATTATGTAATTGTAGATGTTGACGCTCAGACCACGCTAGTTGCTATCGAGCTTGATGACTGGACGCATAGTAGCAAAGCGCGGCAAAAAGCCGATGATAAAAAAGACAAAGCCCTTGCCAGTGCAGGCATCGCCATCGTTCGTTTTCACGCTGAGCGCATGCCTAGTGCCGATATGCTGAGATATGAGCTAATGCAGGTGATTGAAAATTATTGAACAGTTCACTGAGTGTGTGCTTGTTAAAGGGTACAATCAGACAAGCTGCTTTATTCAAAACATCTGCGTTAGTTAAGATTATTCATCTACCCCGGCTGGCTGTCTTGGATAAATAACGATTGGTCTATTACCTTCAAAATATAAACCTGTCCTAGGTGGCCCATTATCTGACCAAACTATCGGCTGCTGACGATCATTATAAAAGCCGCGCTGGGTGAACCATTCAATATAGTGCGCGGCTCGTAATGAAGCGGCGTCAATCGTCGCAAGAGCGGCTTTATCTCTCTTATCACACCATTCGTGCATCGGAAAGCTCGGCGTTAGCCAGTATGGCCAATCATAATCGCTAAGGTCAGTTGTGTTTATCGGTAAAAAGAATCGCCCTTTTATAACCCCATAGCGCTTATCGATTTTTACCTGCCCGTGGTCTTCTGTATCTACCCACACCGCTCGAAACTGCTTAGTTTGCATGTGCGTCATCTTACGCTGTAGATTATCATTGGAGTTGATCCCCACCCAATTCACAGGTTCAAAAGGTGTTGACCCCATAAAAAACTTAATGGCTAGCTCCCAATGTTCAACCAGCTGTTCTACATGGTTATACAAGATCAAATCAAGCTCGCCAGTTGTCTGCTTACCATTATAGAGCTGCACATTGCTAGCCAGTGTCTCATACGAATGCAGCTTGCGCGCAAAACCATCCTCTAGCCAAAATGACAGTAAGCCTTCAAAATGAAAACCCAGTCGATTGGGGCTAGGGCGTTTGAGTAAATAACGCGTCAGCTCTTGATAGGCGGCAGTGGTGTCTAGCTCTACTAATCGCTTTTCATACGCCTCAAACTGTGTCTGCCAAAATTGCGCGCTGTGCACGGCAACCGTATGCGTATTTTGATGCGGTGCAAAATCTAGCCACTGCGTTAAGACATTGGGACATGCCAGTACATAAGCCAAATCACGCACATAGGGTCGTTTATACGCTTCCCAAGGAGCATTATCTATGAGGCGATTAGGTGTAGGCTGATTGATAGGCTCGGGCATAGGATAAACCAGTGTGAATATGTGCATTTACCCTAACGGCTCGCTCTATAAAAGTCTATAGGACACGAGTATCTACTAGGGTAGTGCTAAGCTTTTTACTTTTAGAACATGATATGAATATGATGAATATGCATGCTGATATCAGCCGAATTTAGCACAAAAAAAAGCCAACCATTGAAAACAATGATTGGCTTTTCTTTATTACTGCTCTGTTTGGTCGGAACGGCAGGATTTGAACCTGCGACCACTACACCCCCAGTGTAGTGCGCTACCAGACTGCGCTACGCCCCGAATGACTGACTATTTTACGCAAAATTATGTATATTGCAAGGGCTATTTATATCAGCCAAAATCTACAACACCATTCTGCCTAGTATAGTCAGTCTAATTGCTGCGCCGCTCGTGTTAACCCAACAGCTCTTTTAGGATTTGGTTCACTTGCTGCGGGTTAGCACTACCGCGGCTGGCTTTCATGACCTGACCGACCAGACCGTTAAAGGCTTTCTCTTTACCGCCGCGATATTCTTCTACCATCGCTTCATTTTTTGCGATGACTTCTTCGACCATTGCTTTGATAGCACCAGTATCAGTTTCTTGCTTTAGGCCTTTGTCTTTGATGATTTTGTCTGCTGCGTCATCATCAGTGCCGCCTTCACGCTCATATAGCGCACTAAAGACTTTCTTGGCCAGTTTACCAGATAGCGTGTCATCTTTGATACGCTTAAGCATACCAGCCAATTGCTTAGCGCTGATAGGGGAGTCGATAATATCTGTGTCATCTTTGTTTAGGGCGCCGAGTAAGTCACCCATGACCCAGTTACCAGCCATTTTGGCATCTGCTTGCCCAACTTCTGCGACCACAGCTTCGAAATAATCGGCAATTTGACGACTACCAGTCAAGATACGAGCGTCATATTCTGACAGACCAAGCACTTCTTCAAAACGTGCGCGACGAGCGACTGGCAGCTCTGGCATTGCTGCTTTGATTGCATCAACAGTATGCTGCTCGATTCGGACAGGTAGCAAGTCAGGATCAGGGAAGTAGCGATAGTCGTTGGCGTCTTCTTTGGTACGCATGGTACGCGTTTCATCACGCTCTGGATCATATAGCATGGTTGCTTGTACAACTTTGCCGCCATCTTCTAAGATATCGATTTGACGCTCGATTTCACGATTGATAGCACGCTCGATGAAGCGGAACGAGTTTAGGTTTTTAAGCTCAGTACGAGTACCAAGATCAGCACCTGGCTTGCGCACAGAAACGTTACAGTCGCAGCGGAAGGAGCCTTCAGCCATTACTGCGTCTGAGATACCTAGCCAAGTAACTAGCTGATGAATGGCTTTAATATAGGCAAGTGCTTCATTGGCAGAGCGCATGTCTGGCTCAGAGACGATTTCGATTAGTGGCGTACCTGCACGGTTCAAATCCACACCTGTCATACCATCAACGGCATCATGGACAGACTTGCCCGCATCTTCTTCTAGATGCGCGCGAGTAATACCCATACGTTTTGGATATTCGTTTTTCTCGCCTTCATTGACCACGACATCGATGTATCCTTCACCTACGATAGGATTGGCCATCTGGGTGATTTGATAGCCTTTAGGTAAGTCAGGATAAAAGTAGTTTTTACGGTCAAACGTATTAAACAGACCCAGCTCAGCATTGACACCGATACCGAATTTTAGCGCACGATCGACCACACCAGCATTTAGCACTGGTAATACGCCAGGCAAGCCCAAATCGACGATACTTGCTTGGCTGTTTGGTTCATGACCAAAGTCAGTCGGCGCACTTGAGAATATCTTACTTTCTGTATTTAGCTGGCAGTGAATCTCGATACCGATGACCACTTCATAACCATCTACGAAAAGCTCTTTACGTACGGCATTGTTATCAGTAGTAGCTATACTCATTATACCGTCTCCTTTGCGATGGCTGAGTGTTGTAAATGGTGATCTGTATGCTGCTGGAACAGATGGGCAGTCGTAAGCAGTTGACTCTCTTGCCAGTGCTTGCCGATTAATTGCAAGCCAATAGGTAAACCTTCTTTAGTCAAACCTACTGGCTGGCTGAGCGCAGGTAGACCCGCTAGGTTAACCGCGATGGTATAGACATCACCTAAATACATCGTCGCAGGATCAAGATCTTCACTAAGCTTGTAAGCCGCGGTCGGTGCGGTTGGGCTGGCAATCACATCACAGCTAGCAAAGGCTTCATCGAAGTCTTTGACGATTAAGCGGCGAATTTTTTGTGCTTTTGTATAATAAGCATCGAAGTAACCAGCAGATAGCGCATAAGTTCCTGTCAAAATACGGCGCTGCACTTCAGGACCAAAGCCTTCAGAGCGTGAGCGCGTATATAGATCAATCAGATCAGTTGGATTTTCACAGCGATAGCCAAAACGTACACCATCGAAGCGTGAAAGGTTAGATGATGCTTCGGCAGGCGCTAGCATGTAGTAAGTGGCAAGCGTGATCTCAGGGTCAGTGATGTTCACTTCTACAATCGTTGCGCCAAGCTCTTCGTATTTTTTGAGCGCGGCACGTGCTGCTTGCTCGACTTCGCTATCAAGCCCTGTACCAAAGTATTCTTTGGCCACACCAATACGCAAGCCGTCAAATGGCTTATCACCAGCCGTAGCCTCTGCATCATTGATGTCTTGTACGTAGTTAGGCATATCGTATTTGATAGAAGTGGCATCGCGTGGATCGTGACCAATCATAGGCTGGAGCAGATAAGCGCAATCTTTGGCGCTACGTCCCATGCTACCCGCTTGATCCAAACTTGAAGCGTAGGCAATCATACCAAAGCGTGACACACGGCCATAAGTCGGCTTGATACCTGTTAGGCCACAGAATGAAGCAGGCTGACGAATAGAGCCACCCGTATCACTACCGGTCGCAACAGGGACAAAACCTGCAGCAACGGCGGCAGCACTACCACCTGACGAACCACCAGGTACGCGCTCTAGGTTCCAAGGATTTTGCACTGTACCGTAGTATGAGCTGCTGTTGTCTGAGCCCATCGCAAACTCATCCATATTGAGCTTACCCAAGCTAATCATGCCAGCTTTGTCGATGTTAGAAACGATAGTCGCGTCATATGGCGAGACAAAGTTATGCAGCATTTTTGAGCCACAAGTCGTCAGTACGCCTTGGGTACAAAAGATGTCTTTATGCGCCATTGGTACGCCAAGTAGTGGACGCTGATCGCCTTGTGCACGCATCTGGTCAGCGGCTTTTGCTTGTGCACGTGCTGTCTCAGAAGTATGCGTGATAAAACTATTGATCTTGCTATCTAGCGCATCAATACGCTTGATGTAGTGCTCGGTTAATTCTGCGCTGCTAAATTGTTTGTCTTGCAAGCCAGCAATCAGCTGCTCGGTACTTAATAAATGAAGTTCAGACATAAGGTGTCGTCCGTCAAAATGTGAATAGCATAAAATAAAATAGGATAATGGCAAATGCGTGGTTGTATTATTCACCCACTATCATTCAATCACCTGAGGTACAAGGTATAAGCCCTCTTCGACAGCAGGTGCGACTGACTGATTGCGCTCGCGATTGATGTCGTGTTTGGCTACATCAGCACGTAACTCTTGGCAAGCTTCATGGATATTGGCTAGTGGTTTGATGTCTGTGGTATCAACGTTAGATAAGGTATGCATCAATTTTAATACTTTACTGATATCATCGGCATAGCTATCGGCAGTGCTTTCATCGACACCCAAGCGCGCAAGGTTGGCAACTTCTAGGATTTCTTCGCGGCTGACAGTGTTGTCAGACGTTGCTGGTTGCTGAGACATAGTTTCTCCAGTTAAGGACAGTTTTTGTTAGAGTAGGTGACTACGATAGTCAGAATACATAAGCACTAAAATACAATTGGCTATAAAGTTGGCTTATTATAAAGCATCTGACCCAAGTTTACAGAGCATGAGGCTTGATTGGTGCACAATATCCATCAACACACCGTATCAATCAGGGCAGAGTGCTGACATAGCAATACACAAATACTTGCAAAACTGACCGAATAATTCATGATTGATTTTCAATTGCTTCCCAATTAGGTTCTAAAATACGTTACAGTATGCACCTACTATTAAGTAAAGCAATTATCTGCCTGTAGAGCCTTGTTAGTTATCACATTAAAAGCGGTTTCATTGAGTTGAATGATATTCACTACTATTTCAAACTTTGTAACAACTTTTAGCGTCTCAGACAAAAATCCTTGCTTACTGATGCAAATACCTATGTTTTTTTTGAGCTAAATCGGTATAATTTAGCACAGTTTTTCATATCATCATTATTGCTTAGGTTTGACTGGTTGCGATGATTCACTTTCGCTCCCGTTAATGTCTAACGACGACCTGCTCAACACTGACGAGTAACCCCTCAGTCAATCTCATTCGCCTCATTCGTAAGACGCTGGATATATTAGTCATGAACCTGTTTGGATTTTTATCAAATAATATCGCTATCGACCTCGGTACTGCGAACACCCTTATTTTTATTCCTAATAAAGGCGTCGTACTTGACGAGCCTACGGTGGTCGCGTTACGCAGCAATCGTACTCAAAACCCGACCGTCGCTGCTGTGGGTATCGATGCCAAGCAAATGCTAGGTCGTACGCCTGCCAATATCACAGCGATTCGCCCGCTAAAAGACGGTGTGATTGCTGATTTTGAAGTGACGCAAAAAATGCTAAAACATTTCATCACCAAGGTAAAAGCCAAGCGTTTTATGGCACAGCCTAACGTGGTGGTATGCGTGCCATGTAAGTCAACCTTGGTTGAGCGTAAGGCGATTCGTGAGGCCGTATCATCAGCAGGCGCGAGCAAAGTATTATTGCTAGAAGAGCCAATGGCTGCGGCTATCGGTGCTGGCATGCCTGTTCATGAAGCCAGTGGTTCTATGGTCGTTGATATCGGTGGTGGTACGACTGAGATTGCTGTTATCGCGCTATCTGGTTGCGTCTATGCTGAGTCTATCCGTATCGGTGGCGACATGTTTGATGAGGCAATTATTACACACGTACGCCGTACACATGGTTGTGTGATTGGTGAGACGACCGCTGAACGCATCAAAAAAGAAGTCGGCTCTGCATTGAATGAGGACAGCAAGCTAGAGGTAGAAGTGCGCGGCCGTAGTATGGCAGAAGGCGTACCAAAGACCTTTATCGTCAATTCAGAAGAAGTACAAAAAGCATTGACTGACCCATTAAGCGGTATTATCAGCGCTGTAAAAGTAGCCCTTGAGCAGACACCGCCAGAGTTGTCATCAGACATCGCAGAGCGTGGTATCGTTTTGACAGGTGGTGGCGCATTGCTACGCGATCTTGACAAGCTTATCTCACAAGAGACTGGCTTACCAGTGACGGTAGCAGAAGACCCATTAACCTGTGTTAGCCGTGGTGGTGGTATCGCCCTTGATTTCATCAATAACAAAAGCTTGAACATGATTTTTGTTTAAACAGTTTTTGCTCATGAGCGTTATGCCCACATACTTTTGCTATCGCTATTATCCCGCTTCAGGATGGCTGACATAACCCATGAGATGATAAGTAAATAACATTAAAGGTAGCCGATTGCGCTGCCTTTAATTGCATTAATCCATGCTAGAACCCAATATCACCGATAAACATTCATGCTCTAAATAAGTGCTATTGCTCATTTTAGAATTCTTAAATTAGACGACTTATGACTCCAAGTATCTTTGCGCGCCAAGCGTTATCACTTCGTAAGACTGCCATTGTGTTGATAGCAGCCTTGATACTGATGTGGTTTGATAGCAAAAACTCGGAATGGTTCAATCCAGTACGTAGTACCAGTCATGCTGCCATGCAGCCTATTTATGAGATATCTTTATTACCAAGCTATGCCAAGCATTGGGCGAGTGGTAGTTTGCAGTCAAAAGAAGCGCTGCGCCGCGAAAACATGCAACTAAAATCGCAACTCATTCATGCACATGCCAAACTGCAGCAACAAGATTACATCTTGGCGCAAAACGCACGCTTGCAGGGGATTTTATCAACCACTAAACCTGAGCAGTTTGATCTCAACTTAGCTCAAGTCATTGGTACAGATACCAACTTACTGAGACAGATTGTTGTGCTCAATAAAGGCAAGCAAGATGGTGTACAAGTGGGACAAACCGTTATCGATGAAGATGGTATTTTAGGACAGATCATTAACGTCTATCCTAATACGAGCCGTTTACTATTGATTACGGATGACCAGCAGTCAGTGGCTGTCACTGTCAAACGTACTGGTCAGCGTGCTATTGTAACAGGCCAAGGTATCCCATCTGCACTCAGCCTAAACTATGTCTTTAAGACTTCAGATGTGCGCGTGGGTGATGAGTTGGTATCATCTGGTTTGGGTGGGCGAATTCCAGCGGGCTATCGTGTTGGCCGTATTGCCCACATCAAAGATGAGCAAACAGATAATTTTAGAAATATCGAGGTTACGCCCTCTGCAAACTTCATTGATAATGCGTATGTATTGATACTCCAAGACAAGCTACTCAATAGAAATGATAGGACTATTGGTCAGTAAGCAACGATAACGTCACACTTTATGCAAAACCACCAAATGGCTTATCAAGTTTTTTATCCATAGTTCCTATCAATATTTAATCAACCAATCACAGTAGCCACTATACAATCGCTAAGGTAAGTACTCATGTCGTATCCTGATTCTGAGAATTCAACGGCACTGTTGATTGTGGTCATTGTTCTAAGCTTTATCATTGCTTCATCGCTCAATGTATATCCATTAAGTCCAAGTATGGCAACACTACGGCCCATGATTATGATCATGGTACTGATATATTGGCTACTGTTCCAGCCGCGCTATGTGGGTATCTTTACCGCATTTACTATTGGGCTTATTGCAGATTTGCTGATGGACACCCATCTAGGTCAGCAAGCCTTTGCCGCTGTTGTAGTGGCACTAGTGATCAAAATTACTAGTATCTATGTTAGACAGCTAAATACTATCAGTGCATGGTTGATAGCCAGTTTAGGGTTAGTTGTTTTCCAGCTAAATTTGTGGATGCTGCAGATGTTTATTCAAAATACTTTTATCGCAAAATCTGCTTTGTCGCTGATGATGAGTATCATCAGCTGGCCACTTGTCTTACTGGTTCTACGCAAGTTTGCGCGTTAATGACGTTTATTAACTTATCTATAAAATATATAAAAACATATACCTCATAAATCTGTAAATGAAGAGAAGAGCGATGGATATCATTTTAGCGTCTGGTTCGCCGCGCCGTCGAGAGCTACTAGCAAGAGCACAGTTAGATTTTAGAGTATTGAGCGTAGATGTTGATGAAACGCCGCAAGATGATGAATTACCCAAAGACTACATTGAACGTATGGTCGCTACCAAAGCCATAGCTGCCATAGAGCAACTAAACGGAACATTAGAAATCGATGAGAACGGTGTCAGCGAATCAATCATCATACTGACTTCTGATACTATCGGTGTGTTACCAGATGGCAAGACAGTACTGGTTAAACCGACCGATCGTGAGCACGCTTATAGCATGTGGCAGCAGATGTCAGATAATATCCATGAAGTATGGACTGCTGTACAAGCCACTAAAATACAGCGACTACCTAAAGTAACAGAACACAATGCATCAGAGCGCACTCAAGCGTTTCAAATTATCGACCAGCAGCAAATCACTGAGCGTACAGCAGTAACCTTTATACCATTGACTACAGAGATGATGAGCAATTATTGGGACAGTGGGGAGCCTGCTGATAAAGCGGGTGGCTATGGTATTCAGGGTTTGGGTGCTGCTTGGGTGAGTCGTATCAACGGCAGTTATACCAATGTCGTTGGGTTGCCACTGGCGCAAACGCTGGCCTTAATTAAAGACATGACAGAAGGCAGTGAGGATATCGTTGACCCTTTATAATCACATATGCACATAATGACACGGTAGGGCAATGGGCAAGAGTAAGGCGCATTTGTTACACTGTCAATCTAATAGACGATGACCGTCTGATAAGAAAGCTGAGAGATAAGAGAAAAAACTATGTCCGAAGAGCTGCTGATTAATATTAGTCCAATGGAGTCTCGTGTTGCGGTTTTAGACAATGGCATCTTGGGGGAGATTTATATTGAGCGACATCACAAACTGGGTTTGGTCGGCAATATTTATCTGGGTACAGTCGTACGTGTCCTTCCAGGCATGCAGGCAGCCTTCATTGATATTGGTCAATCGCGGACAGCATTTTTACATGTCAATGATATGCAGCGTGAGCCTCGTCCAGTTACAGAAGACAAAAGCAAAGCCGCTACAAATGTTAAAAAAGAGAATAGTGATAATAGCGCCGATATAGAAGCCTCCACAGATAGCTTAGCAGTCACACCACCTATTGTCAGTGCTCAAAGTACAGAAGTCGTGCCTGTTTCTAAGACCTTGATTCAGCATCGATTACACGAAAGCCAACGTATCTTGGTTCAAGTCACCAAAGATCAGTTGGGTAGCAAAGGCGCTCGCTTAACCACCAATATATCACTACCATCTCGCTATCTGGTCTATTTACCATCAAGCGATCATATCGGTATATCACAGCGTATTGATGGTGAAGAAGAGCGCACGCGCTTAAAAACTGAGCTTAGTAGCTTAATGCAAACGGTCAATCTAAAAGGTGGTCTGATCGCTCGTACTGCGGCTGAGCGTGTCCCTGTCGATAAGCTAGAAGAAGATATTTACTATCTGTTGCAGCTATGGCGCACCATCTGTGCTCGCCGCCAAGAGATTAATCACCACCAAAGCTCAGAACTTATTTATCAAGAACTATCGCTACCACTGCGCTCTATTCGTGACTTGGTACATGCTGATACCGAAAAAGTCATCATTGATAATACGCAAATTTATGAACAAGTCAGATACTTTGCCAAAGAGTTTGTACCGTTCATTTACGATAAAATCGTGCATTATACGGCAGAACAATCACTGTTTGACGTGCATCGGGTTGAGGATGATTTACGTGACGCATTAAAACGTCGTGTCGATTTAAAGTCTGGTGGCTATCTGATTATTGACCAAACAGAAGCAATGACGACGATTGATGTCAATACAGGCTCTTTTGTAGGCGGTCGCTCATTAGAGGACACCGTCTACAAGACCAATCTAGAAGCCACACATGCTATTGCACGTCAGCTGCGCCTGCGTAATCTAGGCGGCATTATTATTCTAGATTTTATCGATATGCTAGAGCAGCAGCATAAGGATGATGTATTAGAAAGCTTGCAGGCGCAGCTAACCCAAGACTATGCCAAAACCAAGATTACGCAGGTTAGTGAGCTTGGATTGGTAGAGATGACACGTAAGCGCACGCGTGAGTCACTAGGGCAGCAGCTCTGTGAGCCTTGCTCAACCTGCCAAGGTCGCGGGTTTGTCAAAACGGCAGAGACAGTTTGCTTTGAGATATTCCGCGAAATCATGCGCTGTGCTCGCACTTATAACTCTCCCAAAAAGTTCACCGTTGTCGCTCATGCCGCCGTCATTGATTTATTGCTGACATCAGAGTCAGATACGGTAGCCGATCTAGAGTACCTACTAGGCAGGGTTATTACGTTTGATGTAGAGAATTTATATACTCAAGAACAGTATGATATCGTTTTAGACTGATACCATTGAGTACAGTTAAAAATTCTTGGTGGCAACACGCTGACTGGTAAAGCAGATTTTTGAGAGTTGGTATCTTTCATCACTTCAGAGATTGCCCTTGCAATACCCAAAATACTGTGTATAATATACACCACTGAATTATATATGCGCAGCTGACTAAAAAGCTGGCGCTATTACAGCTGGAGCATCGTTTCTAGCACTATTTCATTATGCCTTTGCTGACATCCATTATAGGAGAGTTGGCGGGGCTTTAAACTATTTTGCTTTTGGCACGCTATAAGTTCGGATAAAGAACTCATTCTGGTTAAGAACAGAAGGCCGCTTTAAGTGAATATTTAACCAAACTGCTTTTGATCATGATCTTGCGACGCAAGAATGACGAAAGCACATATTAGGAGCTTGCTGGCATGGCTAACCAGAGAATCCGTATCCGTCTTAAGTCTTTTGATCATCGTCTGATCGATCAATCTGCACAAGAGATTGTTGATACTGCAAAGCGCACCGGTGCGCAAGTTTGTGGTCCTGTACCGTTGCCGACTCGCATTGAGCGCTTCAACGTTCTAACCTCACCACACGTTAACAAAGATGCGCGTGACCAGTACGAAATCCGTACTCACAAGCGTATGGTTGATATCGTTCAGCCTACTGACAAAACTGTGGATGCGCTAATGAAATTAGATTTAGCGGCGGGTGTTGACGTCCAAATTGCTTTGGGTTAATGCACATTACACACCCAACCCATTAATATAAGATATAAAGAGGTCTAAAATGGCGATCGGTTTAGTCGGTAAAAAATGCGGCATGACCCGTGTCTTCACTGAAACAGGCGCATCTATCCCTGTAACAGTGGTTGAGGTCGATGCAAACCGCATTACTCAAGTAAAAAATACTGATGCAGATGGTTACCAAGCCATCCAAATCACCACAGGTACTCGTCGTGACAGCCGCGTAACAGCCGCACAAAAAGGTCACTTCGCGAAAGCCGGCGTTAAAGCTGGCCGTGGTGTTTGGGAATTTCGTGTCAACGATAGCGATCTTGAAGGTCGTGAGATTGGTGGTGAAATTCTAGCTGACTTGTTCGAACAAGGTCAGATGGTTGATGTGACAGGACAGAGCAAAGGTAAAGGCTTCCAGGGTCCTATCAAACGTCACAACTTTAGTATGCAAGATGCTACTCATGGCAACTCAGTGTCTCATCGTGCACATGGTTCAACTGGTCAAAACCAGTCACCAGGTAAAGTATTCAAGGGCAAAAAGATGGCGGGCCAGATGGGTAACAAGCGTGTTACTGTTCAAGGCCTAGAAGTGATTTCGGTTGACGCCGAAAAAGGGTTACTTGTCATCAAGGGTGCTATCCCAGGTGCCACCGGTGGCGATGTTATCGTACGTCCGTCAGTCAAAGCCTAAGCAAGGGGATTAACGTGGATTTAAAAACAGTTACAGGTGCGGCGGTTGAGCTTTCTGATACGGCATTTGGTCGTGAATTCAACGAAGCACTAGTGCATCAAGTCGTCACCGCTTATTTAGCTGGTGCTCGCCAAGGTACACGCGCACAAAAAACCCGTGCCGAAGTTTCTGGCGGTGGTATCAAGCCATGGCGCCAAAAAGGTACTGGTCGCGCTCGTGCGGGCTCTATTCGTAGCCCAATCTGGCGTTCAGGTGGTCGTGCATTCGCTGCAAAACCACAAGATTGGTCACAGAAAGTAAACCGTAAAATGTATCGCGGTGCGATGCAGTGCATCCTAGCAGAATTGATTCGTCAAGAGCGTCTGATTTTGGTAGAAGAGTTGAGCGTTTCTGGGCCGAAAACTAAAGAACTGATTGCAAAGCTAAATGATTTGAATGCACCTCGTGCATTGATCGTCACTAAAGAAGTTGACGAGAACTTATACTTAGCTGCTCGCAACATTCCGCACGTCAATGTACTTGGTACAAACGAAGTGGATCCAGTGAGCTTGATCGCATTTGATAAAGTGATCATGTCAGTTGAAGCTGCGAAACAATTTGAGGAAGCACTAGCATGAACAACGCAAGACTTTATCAGGTCTTAAGAGGGCCTGTATTCTCAGAAAAATCTCAAATGCTTGGCGACTCACTTGGTGTGCAGGTATTTAAAGTTGACTCTAACGCTACTAAGCTTGAAGTCAAAAAAGCAGTTGAGTTGATGTTTGAAGGTGTTGAAGTTACTAAAGTAAACACTTTGAATGTTAAAGGTAAGACAAAGCGTTTTGGTAAAAGCATCGGCCGTCGTAATGACTACAAAAAAGCCTATGTTACCTTAAAAGCTGGTCAAGATGTACAAATGGCTGATGCTGGTGAAGACGTAGCGAACACTACTACTTCTACTAGTGAAACAGCGAATAACGAATAAGGATTACACTCATGCCTATCGTAAGAGCAAAGCCAACATCACCAGGCCGTCGTTTTGTTGAAAAAGTTGTGCATCCACACCTTTATAAAGGTCGTCCTTATGCAGCGCTTCTAGAATCAAAAAGTAAGTCAGGTGGTCGTAACAATAATGGTCGTATCACTACTCGTCACATTGGCGGTGGTCATAAGCAACATTATCGCATTATCGACTTCAAACGTACTAAAGACAATATCCCAGCTGTGGTAGAGCGTATTGAATACGATCCTAACCGTACTGCACATATTGCATTACTTAAGTATGCTGATGGCGAACGTCGTTACATCATCGCTGCTAAGAAACAAGCAGTTGGCGATACAGTAATGTCAGGCGAGACTTCTCCAATTCGTCCAGGTAACTGCTTACCGCTAAAAAACATCCCATTGGGTACTGTGATTCACAATATCGAGCTTAAAATCGGTAAAGGTGCACAGATGGCTCGTTCTGCGGGTGCTAGCGTTCAGTTATTAGGCCGTGACGGTATCTATGCTATTCTACGTCTACGTTCAGGCGAAACACGCCGTGTACACGTAAACTGCCGTGCTGTTATTGGTGAAGTTTCTAACACTGAAAACAACTTGAAATCACTTGGTAAAGCTGGTGCTTCACGTTGGCGTGGTGTTCGTCCTTCAGTTCGTGGTGTCGCTATGAACCCGGTTGATCACCCACATGGTGGTGGTGAAGGTCGTAACAAAGGTCGCCATCCAACTAGCCCTTGGGGTCAGAAGTCTAAAGGACTTAAAACGCGTCATAACAAGCGTACTGACAACATGATCATCCGCCGTCGCGCCAAGAAGAAATAAAGGAAGAATTTCATGCCTCGTTCATTGAAAAAAGGTCCATTCATAGACGCGCACTTATTTGCTAAAGTTGAGAATGCATTAGACACCAACTCACGCAAGCCAATTAAAACTTGGTCGCGCCGCTCGATGATCCTACCACAAATGGTTGGCCTAACTTTATCTGTCCACAACGGCCGTACTCACGTACCGGTTATCGTTAGTGAGCAGATGGTTGGTCATAAACTAGGTGAATTTGCCCCGACTCGTACGTATCGTGGTCATGGCATTGACAAAAAAGCTAAGAGATAAGGTGCTTACCATGGAAGTAACTGCAAAATTACGCGGTGCCGCCATATCGGCACAAAAAGTTAGACTCGTTGCTGATGAAGTTCGTGGCAAATCTATTGAGCGTGCTTTGGATATCCTAACGTATAGCAATAAAAAAGGCGCTGTTTTTGTTAAGAAATGTCTTAACTCAGCCATCGCCAATGCCGAACATAATCACGGCCTAGATATCGACGACCTTAAAGTCGCTACTATCTATGTTGATGAAGGCATTACGCTAAAACGTATCCTACCACGTGCCAAAGGTCGCGCTGATCGTATCAGCAAGCGTACTTGTCACATCACTATAAAGGTAGGAGAATAAGTTATGGGTCAAAAAGTACATCCAATCGGAATTCGTCTTGGTGTTGTAAAAAAGCATAATGCAAACTGGTATGCTAACCCTAAACAATACTCAGAATACCTAATTAACGACATTCAAGTCCGTGAATATTTACGCAAAAAGCTAGATAACGCAATGATCAGCAACATCATGATCGAGCGTCCTACTGGCGCTGCTAAGATTACCATCGCCACTGCGCGCCCTGGTATCGTTATCGGTAAGAAAGGCGAAGATATCGAAAGACTTCAAAAAGAATTGACCAAAATTATGGGCGTACCTGCTCAGGTCAACATTGAAGAAATCACGTCACCTGACCTTGATGCACGTTTGGTAGCAGAAGGTATCAGTAGCCAGCTTGAGCGTCGTGTTATGTTCCGTCGTGCGATGAAGCGCGCCGTACAAAACAGCATGCGTTCTGGTGCTAAAGGTATTAAAGTTGAGCTGTCTGGTCGTCTTGGCGGTGCTGAGATTGCTCGTAGCGAATGGTATCGTGAAGGCCGTGTGCCATTGCATACACTTCGTGCTGATATTGACTATGCGTCAATTCGTGCAGAGACAACTTACGGCACCATCGGTGTTAAAGTTTGGATTTTCCGCGGAGAGATCCTTGACGGTATGAACAGTGTTTATAATCCCGTCAAAGAAGAGCAGACTCGTGCGCCAAAACGCCGTGGTCGCGGAAACGGAAACCGTCGAAACTCAGACAGAGGTTAAACTATGTTACAGCCAAAACGTACCAAGTTTCGTAAAATGCACAAAGGTCGTAACACTGGGCTAGCTCATCGTGGAAGCACCGTTGCATTCGGACAAATTGGTCTAAAATCATTGACGCGCGGTCGTATGACAGCTCGTCAAATCGAAGCAGCACGTCGTACCATCACTCGTAAAATTAAGCGTGGCGGTAAGATTTGGATTCGTGTATTCCCAGACAAGCCTATTACCAACAAACCATTAGAAGTACGTATGGGTAAAGGTAAAGGTCCAGTTGAGTATTGGGTATGCGAAATCAAGCCTGGTAAAGTGCTATATGAAATTGAAGGGGTGCCAGAAGAGCTTGCACGTGAAGCTTTCACGCTTGCTGCAGCAAAACTGCCCTTTAAAACTACCATTGTTAAGCGGACGATAATGTAATGAAGATCAGTGAATTACGTGATAAATCATTAGAAGAACTGACCCAGTTACTTGATGAAAAGCAACTTGATGCTTTCCGTATTCGTATGGCTAAAGCAACTGGTCAGTTGGGTAATACCCATGAAGTCAGAGGCAATCGTCGCACGATTGCTCAGCTTCAGACTTTGATCAACGAGAAACAACGAGGCGACTCATGAGCGATAACAATCAAACAGCTACCAATGCTAGCGTATTGACAGGACGAGTTGTCAGCGACAAGATGGACAAGTCCATCACAGTTTTGATTGAGCGTCTGGTTCGTCATCCTTTGTATGGCAAACAGCTTCGTCGTTCTACTAAAATCAAAGCACATGATGAGAACAACGTTTGCCAACAAGGCGACCTTGTCCGTATCAAAGAAACGCGTCCAATCTCAAAAACTAAGTCTTGGACTTTAGTTGATGTGGTTGAAAAAGTAGAAAAAATCTAAGTAAATTGCATTAAAAGCCAGAAGCTGTTAAAATAGCCGCCTTTTTAAGGATGCTGATTGCGCCGAGCGTATATCACTCACATTAAGAGTAAGTCGCGGTTATTTATATTAAAATGCCGTCCTACTCATTCTGTGCTAGCGGCAGCAACTGGTTTTTATTGCTCATACGTGTGGAGTAACGCTATGATTCAGGTTGAGTCAATGCTGGAAGTTGCAGACAATAGCGGTGCAAGGCGAGTTCAGTGCATTAAAGTACTGGGTGGTTCTCATCGTCGTTATGCATCAGTTGGCGACATTATTAAAGTAACGGTTAAAGAAGCCATTCCTCGTGGTCGTGTTAAAAAAGGCGACGTGATGAATGCAGTAGTTGTACGCACCAAAAAAGGCGTTCGTCGTCCAGATGGTTCTGTGTTACGTTTTGATGACAATGCTGCGGTATTGTTGAACCAAAACAAAGCGCCGATTGCAACTCGTATTTTTGGACCGGTAACTCGTGAACTACGTGGTGATCAGTTTATGAAAATTGTATCACTAGCACCAGAAGTATTGTGAGGTAATCCATGTCAAAATTACGTAAAGGCGATACAGTTATCGTGATTGCTGGGAAAGACAAAGGCAAGCAAGGTACTGTACAAGCTGTAAAAAACGATCGTATTAAAGTTGAAGGCATTAATATTGTCACTAAACATCAGAAGCCAAATCAGGCAACTGGCGTTGAAGGTGGCATCCTTAAGCAAGAAGCTTTTCTGCATATCTCAAATGTCGCAATCTTAAATGCGCAAACCCAAAAAGCAGACCGTATTACTTATCAGTTTGGCGAAGACGGCAAGAAACAACGCGTCTATCGTTCAAACGGTGAAGTAGTGGCGACTGCGTAAGACACTAAGGGTGTAATGGTAATGGCAAGATTAAAATCTTTATATAACGATAAATTAAAGCAGCAAATCAAAGAAGATCTTGGTTTGGACAATGTGATGCAAGTGCCTAAAATCACTAAAATCACACTTAACATGGGTGTAGGCGGCGCGTCTCAAGACAAGAAATTGCTTGAAGGTGCTGTAGCTGACATGACCGCGATTGCTGGTCAAAAACCTGTTGTCACCAAAGCGCGTAAATCAGTTGCTGGCTTTAAGATTCGTGAAGAATGGCCAATTGGCTGTAAAGTAACGCTACGCGGTGAGCAAATGTACGAATTTTTAGATCGTCTCGTTGCCATTGCAATTCCTCGTATTCGTGATTTCCGCGGTTTTTCACCTAAAGCCTTTGACGGACGTGGTAACTACTCATTGGGTATTAAAGAACAGATCGTATTCCCAGAAGTAGATTTTGACAAGATTGACCGTATCCGTGGTATGGATGTGACAATTACCACGTCAGCTCAATCTGATGAAGAAGGTCGTGCGTTGCTTAAAGCATTCGGCTTCCCATTTAAATAAGGTAAAGACGTTATGGCAAAGAAGAGCATGATTAACCGCGAATTAAAACGCGAAAAAATGGTTGCTAAATATGCTGAAAAGCGTATCAAGCTAAAAGAAACTATCAGTGATATGACTGCAAGTGACGAAGCTCGTATGGAAGCGATGTTAGAGCTACAAGCTCTTCCACGCAACTCATCACCAGTACGTCTGCGTAATCGTTGTGCTATCACCGGTCGTCCTCACGGTTACTTCCGCAAGTTTGGCTTATCACGCAATATGCTGCGTGAGCGTGTCATGCAAGGCGATGTGCCTGGTGTTCGTAAAGCAAGCTGGTAAGGAGTAACTATATGAGTATGCAAGATACCGTTGGGGATATGCTAACCCGTATCCGTAACGCACAAATGGCTAACAAAGTATCGGTAGCAATGCCGAGCTCTAAATTACGTAAATCAATTGCTGATTTGCTAGTTAGCGAAGGTTATGTGGCGAGCGCCGTTGTTACTGAGCAAGAAAACAACAAAGCAACCCTTACTATTGAATTAAAATATTTCGAAGGCCGTGCGGTTATCGAAACTATTCAACGTTATAGCCGCCCTGGTCTTCGCCAGTTCCGCGGTAAAGACGAAATCCCTACTGTTAAGCAAGGTATGGGTGTTGCTATCGTATCGACTAGCCAAGGTATCATGAGCGATCGTGCTGCACGCGCTGCTGGTATCGGTGGTGAAATCGTTGCATTTGTAGCGTAAGCTATACGACGATGAAGTCTATTTGATGTTTGTTAGGCTTCTATCGATTGAGTAATGTTGAATTATTTCAAATTGATAGGTGTCTAACACAGTCAACTATGCTAAACTAACACGCTTTTTAGCCTGTTAGTTTTTTCGCTAATATAAAGAAGTTAAATTTTTTAAGGAATATTCCTATGTCTCGTGTGGCTAAAGCCCCAGTGACGCTGCCAAATGGCGTAAGCGTTACTTTGAACGATCGGCAGGTCGAAGTTAAAGGCAAGAACGGTACTATGTCTTTACACCTGCATGAATTGGTCGAGCTGAAACAGGAAGATGATGCTATCATTTTCTCACCTGCAGTCGATTCAAAAGAAGCTATGATGCACACTGGCACCATGCGCGCTCTTATTAACAACTACGTTAAAGGCGTGAATGAAGGCTTTGAAAGACGTCTTCAGTTAATTGGTGTTGGTTATCGCGCACAAGTCGCTGGTAACAAAGTAACCTTAAACGTGGGTTACTCTCATCCAGTAGAGTATACGTTACCTGAAGGTGTGTCAGCTGAAACCCCAACGCAAACTGAAATTGTTTTGAAATCAAATGATAAACAGCAGCTTGGTCAAGCAGCGGCTAACATCCGTGGTTTCCGCCCACCTGAGCCTTATAAGGGTAAAGGTATTCGTTATAGTGACGAGCATGTGATTCGCAAAGAAGCTAAGAAAAAATAAGGTGAGTTGAAATGTTTGATAAAAAAGCAGCTCGTCTGCGTCGAGCTAAGAAAACACGCGCACATATCCGTTTCTTAGGCGTTCATCGCTTAACGGTTAATCGCACGTCAAAACATATTTATGCCCAGATTATCTCTCCAAATGGTGGTGAAGTGATTGCTCAGGCATCTACCTTAGACAGCAGCTTGCGTTCAGGCGCGACTGGTAATGCTGATTCAGCAACGTCTGTAGGCCAAATGATCGCAGAACGCGCAAAAGCAGCTGGTATTACTAAAGTTGCCTTTGACCGTAGTGGTTTCAAATATCATGGTCGAGTTAAAGCTTTAGCAGAAGCTGCTCGCGAAAACGGATTGGAGTTTTAATCATGGCTAGAAATGATAAAAATGATAAAAATGAACAGACTGACGGTCTAGTAGAACGCTTAGTTACCGTTGATCGCGTTGCAAAAGTTGTTAAAGGTGGTCGTATTTTCTCTTTCACTGCGTTGACCGTAGTGGGTGATGGCAATGGTCGTGTTGGTTTTGGTCGTGGTAAAGCGCGTGAAGTGCCTGCTGCTATCCAAAAAGCACTAGAAGCTGCCAAACGTAATATGATTACTGTTGAGCTAAATGATGCAACTTTGCATCATCCGATCAAAGCACGTCATGGTGCTAGTAAAGTCTACATGCAGCCTGCTTCTGAAGGTACTGGCGTAATCGCTGGTGGCGCAATGCGTGCTGTACTAGAAGTTGCTGGTGTCAAAAATGTTTTGACTAAATGTTATGGTTCTACCAATACTGCTAACGTTGTTCGTGCAACGTTTAACGGTTTACGTGATATGTCAACTCCAGAGAAGATGGCAGCTAAACGTGGTAAATCTGTAGACGAAATCTTGGGTTAACTTAGACTAGGTGAGTTACGATGAAAAAAATGAAAGTCACTCAATTTAAATCGGGTGCCCATCGCCTAAAGAGCCACAAAGCGAGCTTGAAAGGATTGGGTTTACGCCGCATTAATCACACTGTTGTAGTAGAAGATACTCCTTCAACACGTGGCATGGTTAATCGCGTTAACTACATGGTAAAAGTGGAGGAAGCGTAATGGGTCTTAGATTAAATGAATTATCACCAGGTGTTGGTGCAAAGAAAACTGCCCAACGTCGTGGTCGTGGTATCGGTTCAGGTCTTGGTAAAACTGGTGGTCGTGGTGTAAAAGGTCAGAAATCTCGTTCAGGTTCTAGCATTCGCTCAGGATTTGAAGGTGGTCAAATGCCTTTATATCGCCGTCTACCAAAATTTGGTTTTACTAGTAAACTGGCTATGAAGACTGCCGAAGTACGTCTTTCTGAACTGAATAAAATTGAAGGCGATGTAGTTAGCCTTGAAACACTTAAAGCTGCTAACCTTATCCGCCACGATATGAAACGTGCTCGTGTAATGCTATCAGGCGAAGTCACTAAAGCTTATACCTTTAAAGGTATCAAAGTGACTAAAGGTGCTAAGCAAGCAATCGAAGCTGCTGGTGGTAGCATCGAGGAGTAGTAACGTGTCAAAACAATCAATGTCATCGGCTGGTATACCGCTTAATCCATTCGCCTTTATACGCAAGTATGATGAGTTATGGTCGCGTTTATTATTCTTAATCGGCGCATTGATTGTTTATCGTTTAGGGTCGCACATTCCAGTGCCGGGTATTAATCCGGTTAATCTGGCTGATCTGTTTTCGCGCAACGAAAATACCATCTTGAGCATGTTTAATATGTTCTCAGGTGGTGCGCTAGAGCGTATGTCTATTATGGCGCTTGGTATTATGCCATATATCTCAGCATCGATTATCGTACAGATGATGTCTGCAGTATTGCCATCGCTTGAAGCTCTCAAGAAAGAGGGTGAAGCGGGACGACGCAAGCTGAACAAGTATACCCGTCAAGGAACGCTTGCTTTAGCACTAGTACAGTCATTAGGAATGTGTGCTGGCTTAATCAGCCAAAATCTTACCTTATCATCTGGTTTGACTTTCTATATTCCAGCCGTTACTTCATTGGTAGCGGGCGCAATGTTCTTAATGTGGCTTGGTGAGCAGATTACGGAACGCGGCGTTGGTAATGGTATATCAATGCTCATTTTTGCGAGTATTGTTGCTGGTACGCCAGGTATGATTTCGCAATCTATCGAACAGGTCAATCAAGGTCAAATGAACTTGATTGTACTATTTATTTTTGTATTGTTAGGCATCGCGGTCACTGCAGGTATCGTTTATATTGAACGTGCTCAGCGCCGTGTTCCTGTCAACTATGCACAGAAGCAACAGCAAGGTCGCAAAATCTATGCTCAGCAGCAGTCACATCTGCCGTTGAAGCTCAACATGGCAGGGGTTATCCCAGCTATTTTTGCCAGTTCTTTGTTGCTGTTTCCAGCAAGTTTAGGGCAATGGGTTGGTCAATCAACTGATCCTACCTTCGTACAAAAAATACTACAAAATATGGCATTGGTACTGTCTCCTGGACAACCGCTATATTTAGTACTGTTTGGCGCAATGATTATTTTCTTCTGTTATTTTTATACGGCACTAGTATTTAGTCCACGTGAAGTAGCAGAGAACCTTAAACGTAGTGGTGCGTATATCCCAGGTATTCGCCCCGGACAACAAACTCAGCGTTACCTCGATCATGTATTAAACCGACTGACCTTTATTGGCGCGATGTATATGACGGTTATTTGTTTAATGCCAATGGTCGTCCAGTCATCGTTTGGTGTACCGTTTCAACTTGGTGGTACGTCGCTACTGATTATGGTGGTTGTGGTAATGGATTTCATCTCGCAGATTCAAGCGCATTTGATGACCCATCAATATCATGATCAGACGTTAATTCAATCGCCCACTCAACCTTAATGAGCGGTACGATATTTCAAGGAGCATGCTATGAAAGTTCAAGCATCAGTTAAAAAGATTTGTGGTAGCTGTAAAGTTGTGCGCCGTAAAGGCCGTGTACATATTATCTGTACAGCAGAACCGCGCCACAAGCAACGTCAAGGTTAATATTTGATAGCATGAGTTTTTTAACTTTTGTTACCAAATAAATTAATACTTGAAAAATAACGGCGGATGGGATATCATCCGCCACTTGCCGTGTTTATGCAGAATGTTTTATAATGTTTTCGATCGATAGGCTTTCAACTAAGTCAAAAGAACGACTATCATTATAAAAAATCTAGTATTAACAGCAACAAATCTGAAGAATAATGCCTTATTGATAAATAACGCTTATTTTTCTTTAATGGAGAGAAATCAATGGCTCGTATTGCCGGCGTAAACATTCCGGATAATAAGCATGCTGTTATTTCACTAACTTACATCTTTGGTGTAGGTCGTACCACTGCTCAGAAAATCTTAGAAGCAGTTGGCATTGCCCCTACTACTAAAGTTAGTCAGTTAGATGATACACAGTTAGATGCTATCCGTGCACAAGTTGCAAATTACATGACTGAAGGTGACCTTCGTCGTGAAGTTTCAATGAATATTAAGCGTTTAGTTGATCTTGGTTGTTACCGTGGCATCCGCCATCGTCGTAACCTACCAGTTAGAGGTCAGAACACCAAGAACAACGCTCGTACTCGCAAGGGTCCGACACGTCCTCTCAAAAGATAATTAACTTAGGAAGCTAAAAGATGGCAAAAGACACTCGTAGTCGCAAAAAGGTGACTCGTCGTTCAGTATCGGAGGGCATCGCCCATATCCATGCGTCTTTTAATAACACCATTGTTACGATTACCGATCGTCAAGGTAATGCATTGGCTTGGGCCACTTCAGGTGGACAAGGCTTCCGTGGTTCACGTAAATCTACACCATTTGCAGCTCAGGTTGCAGCTGAAGTCGCTGGTAAAGCGGCTCAAGAATATGGTGTTAAGAATATCGACGTTTTGGTCAAAGGACCAGGACCGGGTCGTGAGTCTGCGGTAAGAGCACTAGGTGCATTGGGTTATAAAGTTAACAGCATCTCTGATGTAACCCCAATCCCACACAATGGTTGCCGTGCGCCGAAAAAGCGCCGCGTCTAATATTAAAGACGAAGCTTTTTATCCCAAAAGCTTATAGGAGACATAACAATGGCCCGTTATATTGGACCAAAACTTAAATTATCACGTCGTGAAGGCACTGACTTAGGTCTTAAGTCTGGCGTTAAACCATACGACGTAAAAACGAAAAAAGCTGGTCGTCCACCAGGTCAACACGGTGTAAGCCGTAACAAGACCTCAGAATATGCTCTACAGTTGCGTGAAAAGCAAAAAGTTAAGCGTATCTATGGTGTATTAGAGCGTCAGTTTGCTAATTACTATAAAGAAGCTGCTCGTAAGCGCGGTGCTACTGGTGAAAACCTACTAGCTATGCTTGAGAGCCGTCTAGACAACGTGGTATATCGCATGGGCTTTGGCTCAACTCGCGCTGAAGCACGTCAGCTAGTCAGTCATCGTACTGTTATGGTAAAAAAAGCTGGTCGTGATGAGTTTGTTCGTGTGAACATTCCATCAATTCAGCTTCAAGATGGTGATGTCATCGCTATCCAAGAGAAGTCTCGCGAACAGCTACGTATCAAAAACGCTATCGAACTAGCGACACAACGTGGTATTCCAGAATGGCTGGATGTTGATCACAGCAAACTACAAGGCACGTTCAAAAAAGCGCCTGATCGTATTGATCTACCTGCTGAAATCAACGAAAGCTTGATCGTTGAGCTATACTCTAAGTAATAACGTCATGCTCAATGTTATGAAAATGGCATTGAGCAATCAACGTTAACTAAACCAGTTTAATAAATCGAGGTGACATCATGATGCTAAATGCAACTGAGTTTCTAACGCCGAACGCCATTAATGTGGATACGGTTAACGAAACGATTGCGAAAGTCACGCTCGAACCGTTAGAACGCGGCTTTGGGCATACCCTAGGTAATGCTCTGCGTCGCATCTTGTTATCTTCATTACCTGGTGCTGCAGTCATTGAAGCTGAGATTGATGGTGTTGACCATGAATACTCAACGCTTGAAGGATTACAGGAAGACGTACTTGACCTGCTTTTGAACCTAAAAGGCTTGGCAATTACACTTCATGACCAAAATGAAGTATTTTTGACCTTGGATAAACAAGGTCCAGGCACTATTACTGCTGCAGACATCGCGTTACCGCATAATGTTGACATCATCAATCCAGAATTGGTCTTGGGTACATTGAGCGACCGTGGTCATCTTAAGATGCGTTTGCGTGTAGTGATGGGTCGTGGATATGAGCCAGCAAACCAGCGCCGTGAAGACGGTGATACCAGAGCAATTGGACGCTTAAAACTTGATGCAAGTTTTAGTCCAGTGCTTCGTGTTGCTTATCAGGTTGAGAACGCTCGCGTTGAGCAGCGTACTGATCTTGATCGTCTTATCATTGAGCTTGAAACTAATGGCACTATAGATCCAGAAGAAGCAATTCGTAAAGCAGCAACTATTTTACAGCAACAGATTTCTATCTTTGTTGATCTAGAAGCTGAAGAAGCGCCTGAGCCTGTGAAAGAAAAAGAAGAGGTTGATCCGGTGCTATTACGCCCTGTGGACGATCTTGAACTAACGGTTCGCTCAGCCAACTGCTTGAAAGCTGAAAACATTTACTATATCGGTGATTTGGTACAGCGTTCAGAGACTGAACTTTTAAAAACCCCAAATCTTGGTAAGAAATCATTAACAGAAATCAAGGACGTATTAGCGTCTAAAGATTTAGAGCTCGGTATGCGCCTAGATAACTGGCCACCAGCTGATTTACGTGTTGATGATCGCTTTTCTTATCGTAGCCGTTAAACTTTAAGGATTTTTGACTATGCGCCATCGTAAGAGTGGAGTCAAGCTGGGTCGTACCGGCAGTCATCGTAAGGCAATGTTTCAGAACATGACCAACTCATTATTTGAGCATGAACTGATCAAAACAACTTTACCAAAAGCTAAAGAACTACGTCGCGTTGCCGAGCCATTGATCACTATGGCTAAAGAAGACAGCGTTGCTAACCGTCGTTTAGCATTTAGCCGTATGCGTAGCAAAGCTATGGTAGGCAAATTATTTGGCACGTTAGGTCCTCGTTACCAGACGCGTCCAGGTGGTTATTTGCGTATCGTAAAATGTGGTTACCGTGATGGTGACAACGCGCCAATGGCTTATGTAGAATTAGTTGATCGCGACTAGTTTTGCATTAAAGACATATTTTATAAAAAAGCTCCAATTCAATTGGAGCTTTTTTTTGTGCTTAAATTTAGTTAATCATATTACTATCTGATCACAGTAATAATGAATCGACATCAGCAGCACCTTGCCTAATGACTTCAGGGCGGCTACTAGTCATATCTACAATGGTGGTCAGCTTGGTTGTTTTTATACCTGCATTGATGAGGCCGTCGATTTGATTACCTAATAAGTCTTCAATTTCAAATGGATCATCCAATATATCATCTCGATTGGGAAGAATTAGCGAGCTGGTCAGAATAGGCTCGTCCATCGCTTCTAACAATGCTTGAGCAATAGGATTGCTAGGCACACGAATACCAATGGTTTTTTTCTTTGCATGTGCCAGTTTTTTTGGTACATCTTTTGTCGCATTGAGGATGAAAGTGATAGGGGCAGGGGTATGAGCTTTAAGCTGCTTAAATTGCACATTATCCACGGTTGCATAGTTAGCAATTTCGCTTAGGTCACGGCACAACAGTGTAAATTGATGCTTATCGTCAAGCTCACGAATTTGCTTGAGTTTAGTCAAAGCGTCTTTTGCACCCAAACGGCAGCCGAAAGCATAACTGGTATCCGTTGGGTAAATGATTAATTGGTCTTTGCGCAGTAGGTCAGCAGCTTGCTCAATGAGGCGTGGCTGCGGATTATCGGGATGAATGTAGAATACTTCCATAATGGTTCCTTATTTTATAATTATTGGTTTTTAATTGAGACAAATTTTTCATTAATTCGATGTAGTTCAATCATTGGACATATTAAAAAAGTTATTTTAAAAATTAAGCAAATCTGTATTTTTAAAATACTACTTTAGTTATCAGTATAGCTTAAAGCAAATATAAGTTTAGTGGCAAGGCGTTACTAACCGTAGAAAATCGTTAATAAGTAGGAACACTTGGTAATTTGAATTAAGCGTTGATTTCAGATGAAGGAGTACAAACGTTAATTAAAGCAGTCAGTAAAGTCTTAGCGTCACGCGGCAGAGTATGAGGTTTGGCTATATAGCTTTCTACTTGCTGATAGACATCACTGGCAAAGGTGCTATTGCTCGTATCAAAATCGGCAAATAAATTGTCCTGTGAGACTTGGAAATGTCGCCCACACGCCATAGTAAATAGACACTCTAGTGCTTGAGGTTTGATTTCTACACGCTCAAATGCTTGCTGCTGAGCCGCTGATCGTCCATCTGGTGCATACCAGTAACCGAAGTCAGATAGTTGTCTACGAGCGTCACCAGCCACGCACCAATGACTAAGCTCGTGCAGGGCACTAGCAAAAAATCCATGAGCGAATTCAATTCTGGCAGGCTTATTATTTTGCGCAGGGAAATACTCTGGCTCACCCTCACTACGAACCAATATCACCTGCTGGTTAGTAAATAAAGTATTAAATAGCTGTATGAGCCAATCAGTAGCTAATCGTTCGCTATCAATTATCAATTCTGTTGAGTAAGTATCGTCAGATTGAGTATTAGACAATTCTTGCCACTGACTTCTCCATTCTCTTAAATACTCATCTTCATCGAGACACAGTCTATTGCTAGGAGCATTTTCAGTATGACGATCTAATTGAGTAAGATGTTGCAGCAACGAACTTGCTGTAGCAGGAGAAAGTAAATCAGAAAAATTAATTTTGTTATCAGATAGGTTCATAGAGAAGACATTGAATTAATAGATATTAAAGACAAAAAACTTTAGGTAAAAAAGTAAGTGGTAAAAGAGTTTGAAAACATTTGCTATCAAAAAATATTAACATACTAGCGCTAGCAGAATATGGCACTTTCCGTTAGTATGGCAGGCAATATTATACACCGTTTTTATGAATGAGGCCGCGCATGTCAAGCACTCCAGAAACTAAACCGTCAGCACCTTACGCTGACAATAAAAAAGCGCCTGTATCTACTAGCATGCCTGAGCATATTTCTTTGGACAAGTGGGCAGACACGGGTTTTGAGTGGTCAGGCGAAGTCGACCCAAACTCTTTTGAGCGTCTTGCTACGACATTGAGCGCTGAGCATGATCAGTCAAACACTCAGCTAAATGCTGAACTCTATCGTCGTAATAATGTTTTGCATTTAGCATTTACGTTGACAGGTGATGTTTGGCTAACGTGCCAACGCTGTTTACAACCCATCGCGATAGACTTGTCTGATGATTACGACATCGCACTACTCGAAAATGACAGCCAAGTGCGTCTGATTAATGACGAGCAAGATTATTTGTTACTTGATGAAGTCGTCACTGAGCAGTCTCCCGAGCGCCTATTACCATTTAAAAAACTGGTAGAAGATGAGATCTTGCTAAAAACACCAATGGCGCCAAAGCATGATGATTGTGAGATGTCAGTTGAGCAGTTTGGTGAGATACCAGAAGAAGAAGAAAATGAAAATCCATTCGCTGCTTTAGCCTCCTTAAAAGGTAAGCTATAAGAGCCAAAATTATTTACTTGATGCATTTAATAAGCCTTTTATCTGCTTTGTACAGAAGAGTGCAAGGCAGGGCTTTATTAATCTAATAAACATGCGTATAATGTCCGGTTTATTGCATTCGAGCAACCTGTTGCGTGCTGATAGAAGCTGACTAGGTAAATTTTTCATAAATTTCAGACATAGTTAGCGCTTTATGTAAGTAACAATCTATTTAACTAATGATGCTTCAGACTTAGGTTGTTGTGATTATAAAGCCTCTGTCAGTATCGACTAAAGCTGAATTTCAAGCTTATCCCTTTTAAGTATAGGAGCTATATCATGGCTGTTCAAAAAAGTCGTAAAAGCCGTTCTCGTCGTGACATGCGCCGTTCACATCACCGTATGGAAATTGCTGAACTAAGCGTAGATGCTACTACTGGTGAAAAACATCGTCGTCATCACATGACTAAAGATGGTTTCTACCGTGGTCGTCAGCTATTCAAAGTTAGTCAAGATGCCTAAGACATTGGCCCTATGATAGCTAGGTAAAGTAGTAACAGTACTGGTGACTGTTGTTTTATTTGCCTAGCTATCATCAGTCAATAAGCTTTGAGCTAAAAAAAGCCAAGTTATTTCGCTATCATATATTATGTGGCTGGATAACTTGGCTTTTTGTTATTTATGACTAGAGTCATTGCTTAAATGACTTTTTATTTTTAGAAGATAGAAAAGCATACTCATATCGTTGGTGCTTTTGATTGGTACTGTGTTTTCCTATCGTTGTTTGGTCTGCATCCGCTATGATAATAGTGTGTGTCAGTGTATAGTTTACTGACAATCCGTTTTCTTATACAAATAATTGAACTAGCGGCTTTGTATCACATCTAATAATATAATACACCCCATTGTTTTAGGGATATTTCTAATCAGATAAGGAATATTGGTTATGGCTTCTGTACCCGATATGGTAAAAAAGCAACCCGCTCGTATCGCGGTCATTTTTCCTGGACAAGGATCTCAAGCAGTCGCAATGACGAGTGAGCTTGCTGAAATCTACCCAGAGATACGCGATACATTTACCGAAGCGAGTGAGGCGCTTGGTGAGGACTTGTGGGCAATCTGTCAGGATGAAGAAAAACTCAATCAAACCGAGTATACTCAGCCAGCGCTACTGACAGCTAGCATTGCCATTTGGCGTGTCTTACAACAAAAAATAAAAGAAACGCCTTGCTATTTAGCTGGTCACTCTTTAGGCGAGTACAGTGCCCTGTGTGCTGCCAATGTGATATCGCTTGGTGATGCTGTCACTTTAGTCCATAAGCGCGGTCAGTTGATGCAAGAGGCCGTTGTAGGTGTCGATACCGCCATGGCTGCCGTATTAGGACTTGAAGATAACCGAGTCGAAAATCTGTGTGAGCAAGCAACAGAGCATGTCGAGAGTGCCATTGTCGGCGCGGCTAACTTCAACAGCCCAGGACAAGTAGTGATCTCAGGTAATGCTGCTGGCGTTAACGCTGTTATTGATAAAGTCAAAAACACTGGCAAAAAGTCCGTGCCTTTAAAAGTGAGTGTGCCATCTCATTGTGCACTAATGGAGCCTGCAAGTAATGCCTTGGCTGAGATATTAGCAGGTATTCAATTTGATCAAGCAACCATTCCTGTGATTCAAAATCGCTATGCACGCGTTGAAACCAGTGCAGTAGGTATCAAGCAAGCATTGACTGAGCAGTTGAGCGAGCCAGTACTGTGGTCAAAAACCATGCAAGAGCTGGCCGATAAGCAAATTAACATGTTAATCGAATGTGGCAGCGGCAATGTGCTCAGTAACTTGGCTAAGCGTCAAGCACAGCCAATTACGAGCTATCCTACTGACAAGCCTGCCCGTCTAGAGAAATTATTAGAGGTGTTATCATGAGTCGTACGATTACATTAGTGACTGGCGCGAGCCGTGGTATTGGAAAGGCCGTTGCTAAACGCTTTGCTAAAGAAGGACATTTTGTCATTGGAACAGCAACCACTGAAAAAGGTGCTGAATTGATTAATGACTATCTTCATGATACTGGTGGTATCGGTCGCGTCTTAGATGTACGTGATACTGCTCAAATTGATAAATTGTTCGAAGAGATCGAAAGCGTCTATGGTGCGGTACAAGTATTGGTCAACAATGCAGGTATCACTCAAGATGGTCTACTAATGCGTATGAAAGACGATGACTGGTCAAATGTTATCGATACGAATTTGACCTCAGTTTATCGCATGAGTAAACGCGCAGTACGCGGTATGATGAAAGCACGCCGTGGTCGTATTATTAATATCACCTCTGTTGTTGCTCAAATGGGTAATGCAGGTCAATCTAATTACGCCGCGACTAAAGCTGGTGTAGAAGGGTTCAGCCGTACGCTTGCACGTGAAATCGGCTCACGCCAAGTGACTATCAATTGCGTGGCACCAGGTTTGATCGAGACTGATATGACAGATGAGCTCGACGAGCGTCTATTGAATTCTATGCTAGATGCCGTTCCTATCAGCCGTCTTGGTCAACCAGAAGATATCGCAGCAGCAGTACATTTTTTGGCCAGTGATGAGGCCAGCTATATCACCGGCGCGGTTATTCCTGTTAATGGCGGTATGTATATGTAGTCAGTATACGAGCGTTACATAGTTATAATAAAAAACTGTGTGAACGAGTGTAAACTATAATAAAGGGTGTTATAATAACGAATACTTTTGATTCAAAGCCCTGTATTATAGCAGGGCTTTATTAGACAGACTGTGTAACAAGTCATAGAGTACTCAGACAGCAATGCTCGTCTGGCAAACACATTTTATATACCATGCTACAGAGCTTAAATGAGGCGCTATAGCAGTTTATTAAAAATAATAGATGATAACGGAGTGATCTATATGAGTAATGATATCGAGCTAAGAGTAAAATCAGCAGTAGCAGAGCAACTAGGCATGAACATTGAAGACATCAACAACGATGCTTCATTCATGGAAGATCTAGGCGCAGATTCACTTGACCTAGTCGAATTGGTTATGTCTTTTGAAAGTGATTTTGGTATCACTATTCCTGACGAAGACTCTGCAGAATTGACTACTGTTCAAAAAGCAATTGACTACGTACAAGCCCAGCTATAATTTGCTACTCGTTTAGCAATTTTTATAATGCCGCTTATCTTAATAGATAGGCGGTTTTTTTATGAGTGTGATTTAGTTTATTGGTTGCATTAACATAAGCTACGTCAATTAACATTACTCAACATACTCTTACTATTCACGTTTGGTTCCTTTGTCTATACTCATCATGGTAAACAGTACAAAGCACGGTGGCGTTAAATAACACACCACCGAAAATAAATATGAATAATAAATAATAATATTTCAAGGAGCAGTTACATGGGTATGTTCAGTTTTGCAAAAGATATCGGTGATAAAATCTTTAATCGTGATGACGAAAAGCATGACGCTAAGACAGAAACCAAGGCAGATGCTAATACACCAGTAAAAAGCAGCGAGCCTTCAGCTCAATCAGTTGCTAACATTTTGCTACGTCGTATTCAGCAACAGAACCTAAATATCAGTAATTTAAAAATCAAGTATAACGGTTCTACAGATACGGCAGAAATTAGCGGTAATGCTAAGACTCAAGCTGATCGTGAAAAAGCGATTATTGCTATTGGTAACGTACAAAATGTTGCTAAGGTAATCGACAATATCGATATCGAAGAAGATGCACCTGAGTCAACGATGTATACGGTAAAATCTGGCGATAGCTTATCTAAGATTGCTAAAGACGTTTACGGTGAGTCTGGTGATTATATGAAAATCTTTGAAGCGAATAAGCCAATGTTATCTGATCCAGATAAAATCTATCCAGGTCAAGTGTTACGTATTCCTAAGCCATAACAAATTGATGATACAAGCAGTAAATAATCGGTACAAAAAACCGATGATAAAAAAGCCTCTTTTATAAGAGGCTTTTTTTATTATTTAAAACGATATAGCAATAGATATGAAGTTCTAATAGTGGCGAATAATTGAAATATTTAGACTTGGATGCTGTCTTTCAGCTTTTTTTGCTGTTCTTCTAATGCCCATTCGATATGCTCGTCGAGCATAACACTGTGTATGGTAAGCTTAGACTTTAACTGTTCAACCACATCCAAACTGGCATTGGCATTGCCAAGACCAATCGCGATATTACGTAAGAAATTTATATAGCCTGTGCGTCTGAGCGGGCTTCCTTGTGTATTTTTCAAAAAATCCGCTTCTTGCCATTGCCATAATTCAAGCAAACTGCTGTTATCAAGCCCATGCCTTGGTGCGAAGTCCTCAACAGTAGTCAGATTGGCATAACGATTCCACGGGCAGATCAGCTGGCAATCATCACAGCCAAACACTCGATTGCCAATCGCGCGTCGATACTTGGTATCAATAATACCATCGTGTTCAATCGTCAAATAAGAGATACAGGCAGAAGCATTGAGCTCATAAGGCGCTACAATCGCTTGGGTAGGGCATACATCAATACAAGCACTGCAACTGCCACAATGCTCTTTAACAGGCTGGTCATCGGGCAGCTCTAAGCTTAAAAACAGCTCACCCAGCACAAAAAATGAGCCAGCTTGTTTGTTGATTAATAACGTATGCTTACCTGTCCAGCCCAGACCAGCAGCATCGGCAATAGGTCGCTCAAAGATAGGCGCAGAATCACTAAAGGGTCTAAAAACAAACTCTTTATCTGAGCCAATATCGAGATGTTGCCATTCAGGAAGCATAGCTTCGATATTCAGCGCCAATTGCTTTAAACGGCTGCGCATTGTCTTATGATAATCACGACCTCTTGCGTAACGCGCAATGATGCCTTGATTGGGATGGTCATTATCTGTGACAGCACGTGGCGTCGGGGCTTGGGTGAGATAATCCATACGTACACTAACAATGGTCTTTGCGCCATCTACTAACTGCTCGGGATGCGCGCGCAGATGATGGTTGTTGTGCATGAACTGCAATTGACCCTCATAGCCTTTATCCAGCCACTTCTGTAGTTGTTCGACTTGCTTAGCAAACAGTGGATGATGGACAGATAAAAACCCACAATCAGCAAATCCTAACGTTTGCGCTTGCGTTTTGATCCACTGTTTAACATCTGCTGTTGTTGCAAATACTGTTGAGTTACTAACGGCAATTTTGTTTTTATCGGTAGGCATATAGATAGAGGCTTATTGGCTGTCTGCTTGTTTGGGTTGATCAGATTATTTACATCTCACAATCAGTGATCCTATGAATAGCGTTTATGATAAGCCAGTGAGCGATAAGCGCAAGTAGAAAAGAAAATAAACTCACATTCATATTGATACATAAGTAGGCATAAGCTTTTGCTAAGCTGATACCAAAGGTTAGCAAATAGACTGTCAACACCATAAAAATATCAGAAAAACATAGCCGAGGATAATAAATGAAAAACTGGACCAATTTATCAACGATAAAAAATACAAAACCCGTCGCGCTTTATAATAGTGAGCAGCTCTATGCCATGGAGCAAGCGTGGTTTGCTCGAGGATATGATAGCTTTGGCTTAATGCAGCAAGCAGCTTGGCAAATGGCACAGCAGATAGAGTTGCTTTATGAACAAAAATGTCTCAATGCTAATCATTCTGATAATACCAACGTTTATCATCGTACGGAGCGTTTGCGCCGAGTAAGTGTCTGGGTAGGTAAGGGTAATAATGGCGGGGACGGTTGGCTCATTGCTCACTATCTGCAACAAGCTGGCTGGCAAGTAGAGGTAATTGCCGTTGGTTTTGATAAAAACGATTTTGTCATGGATGATCAATCAGTCACTTCTAATAGCAAAGACAGCGACAGTAGCAATATGACTGACGCAACAAAGGCTCTTCAAATAGCGCTATCTGCCAACTGTCATTATCAACGTTTTGAAGAGATTTATAGCAGTCATAATGATTCAGAAAAAATGGCTTTATCAGCTGACATTTATATTGATGCACTGTTTGGGATTGGGCTAGATCGTGCGCCAGAAGGTGTCTATAAAGAGGCTATTAGTACTTTCAATCGTACTACTCAGCAACAAAACGCACTAGCGGTCGCCGTCGATATTCCAAGTGGATTGGTAGCTTCTACTGGTGAGGTATTCGATCGTATAGCAGTACAAGCTGATGTCACCTTATGCCTGATTGCACGCAAATTCGGTTTGCATACCAAAGATGGTACGGATTATAGCGGAGACATAATCGATATACCGTTAATACCTTATCAAACAGCTAGACCTCACAAAATATCTGATAAAAATACTATTGAAGCATTTGAACCTGTTGCCACGCTACTGACGGCTGCACATAGTATGAAGCCGCGCCGTCAAAACAGTTACAAAGGTAGCTATGGTCATGTATTAGTCATCGGTGGAAATCGCGTTGATGGCTCTCAAGGGATGGGCGGTGCTGCGATACTGTCTGCCTCAAGCACCATGGCAACTGGCGCTGGTAAAATAACCGTTGCCTGTCATGAGGCTTTTCATGGTGCATTATTAACGTCACTGCCAGATGCGATGACAATTAATTTGCATGACGTAGATGGGGTAAAGGCACTGATTGAACAAGCCAGTGTTGTCGCTATTGGTATGGGATTGGGCCGTGACGAAAAAGCAAAGGCGCTATTTATTGACTACATACAGACTGCGATAGCTCATGAAAAATCAATAGTGATCGATGCAGACGGTCTTTATCATTTGGCATCGCTGCAAACGGACAACCATGAACTGGTAACAGAGCTTCGCGAATATAGCATCAATCATCGAGTTTGCTTGACACCGCATAGCGGCGAAGCAGCTAGGTTACTTGATCAAAAGATAAGCGAGGTAGAAAGTGATAGATTGCAAGCCATAAAACAATGCACAGCAGTTTATGGTGGTGACTGGGTATTAAAGGGAGCAGGGTCGCTAGTTTTGGAGCAAAAATCAGGACGAGCACAAGTATATGTCTGTGATGCGGGCAATGCTGGTATGGCAACCGCTGGCATGGGCGATATTCTATCTGGAGTGACTGCTGGATTAGTAGCACAACAAGACTTAGCAGCAGAGTCGCACAGTTTATCTCAGGCAGTGTTTATTCATGGATTTGCAGGGGATACACTGGTTAATCAAGGTAGGGGATATCGTAGTGACAATAAGCTATTGATTGGACAACGAGGGCTACAAGCTCAAGATATGCCAGCAGCCATTCGTCATGTTATGCAATTAATGATGATTAAGTAGTCATCATTAGCATAAAGATTAGGTCGTAGCGCTGCTACAATATTGGTCGATTGCCTGCTGTACACGCTCACGTTTTAGCTCAATTTCACGGCCATCTAAGTACTGACGCTTGCCATTTGCATCCATCTCATAGATACGGCCGCCAACATTTAAATTGGTTAGGTTGTTGCGCAATGATTGACAGCGCTGGGCATTGGCTTGCGCTTCTTGTTCTTTGATACGTGCTTCGAGCGCTGCTACACGCTGCTCTTCTGCCGTTTGAGTATTGTTACTTTGGCTGGCATCTGTTTTACCTGCCATTTGTCCGGCGTTGTTTTGTCTACCGTCGCTACGAAATTCAATCAACTCAACGTTTTTACCATTTTGCGGTGCGTGCTGGCTATATTTAACTTCGCCATGTGCGCCAATAGATTTGTAAACTTGAATAGCCTGACTGGCATTCATGGACAGCATTAGCATACACGCAGTACTTGTTAGCAGTTTGGTAGCGGTAGCTATTTTAGACGCATATGCCATAGCAGCAATCCTCTTGTTTTATAAAAGTAAATTTGTATAAGGGTAAATATAGCATTTGAGCACTTTATTGGCAGCACTAATGTATCGACTTCCAATTTTAGCAAATAATACTTATCAATGTATATTATTTAATAACTAATAGTTTGGGATAGGCTTTAGAAGTTTTTCTTGACAATAACAGACAAACAATCGAATATAATAGAAGTTGATTGGTCAGTGAGCGGCTTTTACGATATTGCCGTGGCACTTGAGAATGAGAACTACGAGTTACTTATCGGTATCTTACGCAGTTTTATTTCCTTTGTGATAATGATATAGCAGACATAGTAGCAGGACGATTACTATTGATAGCTGATCATCGTCTCCGGACTTATCTGTCTACAATGACTAAGATAAACTTATTATTTGACATGTGCTAAATGTGATTCTAGCAGTTGTATGAAACACGATATAATATTAGGTATGAGATTTCCTTAATGCCTTGTTATCAGTTCTACTGAGCTTGTGACATCGTATTTGGCTATAAAAGTCATTTCATCTATATCGATGCATCTGTATCAATGAATTTATTATCTGTACTTGCTTGCATGAATACTCAATAATAAGCTTCTTTATAGGTGCGTCCGCATCTTGTCACTGTATATCGATAAACATCCATCACAAAACTGACCTTAAATACATTGCTGTGTTTGAGTAATTTGCTGTCTTAAAAAACAACATTACTTAAATATGATAGGCAAATATTCTTGATATGGACAAGGATTAGCGATCATTTTATGAGCTTTGAAGTAATGCCTATATGGGGTTATCTCTTGTCATAGAATACTGCAAATCCTCGCCGCAAAAAAAGGTGATGACAGTGACGCAAACCACGCAAAGTCCGAATATGACGGGACATACCCAAACGGGTAATGCCGCCAAAAATTTTGAAGAAAAGCAACAACGTCTTGCAGAAGGCAGCTCACAGCCTGTGATGCTATCGGGCGCTGAAATGCTGGTACAAGCGCTGACAGACGAAGGTGTCAAATATATCTTTGGTTATCCAGGCGGTGCCGTTCTGCACATCTATGATGCGTTATTTCAGCAAGAAGCCATTGAGCACATCTTAGTACGCCATGAGCAGGCTGCTGGTCACATGGCAGATGCTTATTCACGAGTTACTGGTGAGACTGGTGTCGTACTGGCAACCTCAGGACCTGGTGCAACCAATACGGTTACCGCTATTGCGACAGCTTTTATGGATTCAGTACCGATGGTCGTGATTTCAGGTCAGGTGCCAAGTAGCCTAATCGGGGAAGACGCTTTCCAAGAAACGGATATGGTCGGTGTATCACGTCCGATCGTTAAGCATAGTTTCCAAGTGCGCCATGCTAGCGAAATTCCGATGATTGTCAAAAAAGCCTTTTATATTGCACAGTCTGGACGCCCAGGCCCTGTTGTCATTGACGTGCCAAAAGACATGACTGCTCCTAGTGAAAAGTTTGCCTATGAGTATCCAGAAGAGGTATTTATACGCTCTTACCAGCCTTCACTCAAAGGTCATAGTGGTCAAATCAAAAAAGCGGTTGAGACACTGCTATCTGCCCAGCGTCCTGTCGTATATGCAGGCGGTGGTGTAATTTGGAGTAATGCCCACGAAGAGCTAACCGACCTTGCTCATCGTCTGAACTTGCCAGTGACCAATACATTGATGGGCCTTGGTACGTTCCCAGGCTCTGATCGTCAGTTCTTAGGTATGCTTGGCATGCATGGTACTTACGAAGCCAACATGAGCATGCATCACGCTGATGTTATCTTGGCAGTCGGTGCACGTTTCGATGATCGTGTGACCAATAACGTCAAAAAATTCTGTCCGAATGCGACGATTATTCATATCGACATCGATCCTGCTTCGATCTCGAAAACTATTCTTGCGCATATTCCTATTGTTGGCGATGTAAAATCTGTCTTAACCGATATGCTAGAGATCGTTGGAGAAGATAAGCAATTAGAGCAACACGCATTGCTCGATTGGTGGTCACAGATCAACGAATGGCGTAAGCGTCATGGTCTACGTTACGACACCAGTACAGATAATGGTATTAAGCCACAAAGCGCTGTACAAGCCCTGTGCAAGGTCACGGATGGCAATGCAATTATCACCAGTGACGTCGGTCAGCATCAGATGTTTGCAGCCCTTTACTATACTTACAATGAGCCTCGCCAATGGCTGAACTCAGGTGGCCTAGGTACGATGGGTGTTGGCTTGCCGTATGCCATGGCAGCAAAGCTTGCCAACCCTGAGCGTGATGTGGTGTGTATCACAGGCGAAGGCTCTATTCAGATGAATATCCAAGAGCTATCAACTTGCTTACAATACAACTTGCCAGTCAAGATCCTGAACTTGAACAACGCACAGCTAGGGATGGTCAAGCAGTGGCAGGACATGCTGTATGAAGGTCGCCATGCTCAGTCTTATATGAACTCTTTACCAGACTTTGTGAAATTGGCTGAAAGTTATGGTCACGTCGGTATCAAGATTACTGATCCTGCGACCATGGAAGCACAGTTGGCTGAAGCCATGGCAATGAAAGACAAACTGGTATTTATCGATGTTTATGTCGATCGTAATGAGCATGTATATCCGATGCAAATCGCTGGACAGGCAATGCGTGATATGTGGTTAACAAAAGGGGAGCGTACCTAATGCAACAACAACATCTGATTTCGGTATTGATGGAAAACGAAGCGGGTTCGTTGTCGCGTCTAGTCGGCTTGTTCTCACAGCGTGGCTACAATATCGAAACGCTAAACGTCGCGCCTACTGATGACCCAAGTATTTCACGTCTGACGTTGACGACCATTACTTCACCAGAAAGAATCGAACAAATCACCAAACAATTGCATAAATTGATTGAAGTGGTTAAAGTGCATAATCTGACAGAGAATGTACACGTTGAGCGTGAATTGATGCTGATCAAAGTACGAGCGACTGGCAGCGTACGTGAAGAGGTGAAACGCAGCGCAGATATTTTCCGCGCACAGATTGTCGATGTGAATGCCAACTTATATACGATTCAAATCGTTGGTGATAAAGCAAAACTTGATGGCTTTATTGACGTACTTGGACGTGAGCGTATTATGGAAGTGGTTCGCTCGGGTGTGATTGGTATTGCTCGCGGCGAAAAAACACTTAGCACCTAGTATTTATTACGACCTATTTTAATCAAGCTATATTTTAATCAAAAAATATTTATCTAAATCAACAAAGCGCTTATCTTAATCACTATCTTGATTACAGTATAAGCGCCTACTATCCATGGTACGCCATGATTGAGGACAAGGACTCTATTTATGAACGTTTTTTATGACAAAGATTGTGATCTATCAATTATCCAAGGTAAAAAAGTTGCCATTATCGGTTATGGTTCACAAGGTCATGCGCACGCGCTTAACCTACAAGACTCAGACGTTGATGTAACGGTTGGTCTACGTGCCAACTCAGGCTCATGGAAAAAAGCTGAAAATGCGGGCCTAAAAGTTGCTGAAGTAGAAGAAGCTGTAAAAGCTGCTGACGTAATCATGATTTTGACGCCTGATGAATTCCAAAAAGAGCTTTATAACGACGTCATTGAGCCAAACATCAAAGAAGGCGCAACATTGGCTTTCGCTCATGGTTTTGCGATCCATTACAACCAAGTGGTACCACGTGGCGATCTTGATGTGATTATGGTTGCGCCAAAAGCACCAGGTCATACCGTACGTTCAGAGTTTACTAAAGGCGGTGGTATCCCTGATCTTATCGCCATCTACCAAGATGCTTCAGGTCAAGCCAAACAGTTAGCACTATCATATGCTGCTGGTGTTGGTGGTGGTCGTTCAGGCATCATCGAAACCACGTTTAAAGATGAGACTGAAACTGACTTGTTCGGTGAGCAAGCGGTTCTTTGTGGCGGTGCAGTAGAGCTAGTTAAAATGGGCTTTGAGACGCTAACAGAAGCAGGCTATGCACCAGAAATGGCTTATTTCGAATGTCTACATGAGCTCAAGCTAATCGTTGATTTGATGTATGAAGGCGGTATCGCTGACATGAACTATTCAATCAGTAACAACGCTGAATATGGCGAATATGTCACTGGTCCTGAAGTCATCAATGAGCAGTCACGTGAAGCCATGCGTAACGCGCTAAAACGCATCCAGTCTGGTGAATACGCGAAAATGTTCATCTCTGAAGGCGCAACCAACTATCCATCAATGACTGCGCGTCGTCGCAACAATGCTGAGCATCAAATTGAGACTACTGGTGCCAAGCTGCGTGGCATGATGCCTTGGATTGGTGGTAACAAAATCATCGATAAAGACAAAAACTAATTCGATACTACTCAAATAGAGTATTTGATAGTTTATTAAGTAACCCGTGTTATCACCTGATAGCACGGGTTTTTTATATCCTACTTTTAGCATATGGTTACACCGCTATATGTGTTGGTTGAAAACCAGTAAAAACTGCCCAATATAGGCAGGCATCTTCACATTAGCCAGTGGGCTTTTATTGTGCTTGCTTATCTTTGAGTCATCAAAGTAGATGAGTCCTCATTCATATTCTCTATAGATTACAGGTTGTATGTTGTGCAAATATCTTATCCAGACTGGCTAACGCCGCAATTCGTGTATATTACTCTTAGCGCTGTAGTAGCAGTTTTAATTTGGATAGAAGGGGAGATGCTCAAAAAAACCGATGGTAAACTGCCCAAATCTAGGTTTTTCCAAATCAGCTCAATCCTAGATACCATCTGGTTCTTTATCTCTGTAGTTGTCCTATACGTGATTGATTTGGCACCGCTCGCGATTGCTGTACCTGCCGCTTATGGCATTTACACCACCTTTGGTTGGGTCTACGGTACGCGACTATTAAAGCGCAAAGGTATCCCTGATTCTCCTAAAGACTTGGTCATACCGGCCAAATACATTGCGTATAGTCAGTCGTTTTCGTTGATATTTTTTGGGCTATGTTTGCTTGTATTAAGTTCACCATGGTTGCCGATATTGCAATAGGCAATGACTGAGTTTTTGGCCTATAAGGGTCTTTCTTGTCGTATTTAACGATGACTCCATAAATACAGCCCAATATTAAAATGTTAGAAATTTATTTAATATCAATATGATAACGACAAAGATACTATCTATTTTAATGTGTTCTGATAGCTAGAATTTATTTACAAAAATCATCAATTTAGACTGTTACCTGTATAGAAAACTGTTATAATCAGATTGTACTCAAAGTATTTGAGGTAAAAAATTCAGGTTTTCTCTTAGATTATTTGAAATTTTGAACCGTAGCGTTCAGCAAAAGATGCATGGGTATATATCAATTAATCGGTGATGACACAAGTCTCGCCAACAGTTAAAGAGTCAGGAAAATTTATGTCAGATAAAGTTGAAGGCACTGTAAAGTGGTTTAATGAAGCTAAAGGTTTTGGTTTTATCGCTCAAGACAATGGCGGACAAGACGTATTCGCTCACTACAGCGCTATCCAAGGTAACGGTTTCAAAACTCTAGCCGAAGGCCAAAAAGTGTCTTTCATCTTAGGTGATGGCAAAAAAGGCCCACAAGCTGAGCAAATCGAAGCTATCTAATCTCATTTACTATTAAGTTAACTGACTTTCAGTAAGCTTAATAATAATAAGATTATCAATATGCATTGATTACTTTGTTTGTTAAAACAATAAAAATACTGTATTGACTTTAAAAAAAAGCAACCTCTCATCAGGTTGCTTTTTTTATATCATTTTGTCTGAAGTAGCGTTTGATTGATTTTCTTAATAATTATCAGTTCATAATAGGTACTGACTCAATAATAAATAAGGTTCTATTATGAAATGGGAAAATTGGTTTTCAATTGACGGGCAACAAGCACTAGGTATTTCTTTATCTGCGGTGGGTTTCTATATTGGTTTGATGCTCTGTACCCGATTGATGGGTCTACGTAGTTTCTCCAAGCTATCAAGCCATGATTTTGCAATGACGGTCGGCATTGGCAGTATATTAGCGTCGACTGTATTGGCTGACAAGCCGTCTCTTCTGCAAGGATTGTTTGCAGTTGCCATGTTGTTTTTGATTCAAGGCACCATTTCAGTTATCAGACGCAAGGTAAAGCCACTAAAAACGCTGATAGACAATCGGGCTATTATACTCATGGCGCATGGCGAGTACTTTGCAGATAATTTGAAAGAGGCAAACTTAAGTACTAGTGACGTCCAGGAGGTGCTGCGCAAAAATGGTATCAAAGCCAAGACGGAGATATTTGCCGTCATTATGGAAACGACAGGCAATATGAGTGTCATCAAAAATAATGGTGTGACCCCTGACTGGGCATTGTTCGATGACATACGTGATAGTGAGCTGTTAATGAGCTCTAGCAAAGACAGCGACGTATAGATGTTGGGTTCTTGGTGATTGCTATCAGTTGAGCCCTAAGAAATAAATAATAACAAAATATTAAATAAACATACCATTGAGAGTGCTATAAAGGGGAGGACTCTTAAGGCTATTACCGAAGAAAAATCACCAGATCACGTGCTTATAAACTATTTATTATAGAATAGTGACAAATTTATGACGCATTATTCACGGCGTTGTCTTGACCTTATCTGCAGGCTGACGCAAGATACATAGGTCTGATAATAACGGTTGGCTTAGCTTTAGCAGATTTTATTCGTAAGAAGTGCAATGCTAATATAATTTCGAATATTGGCGTATTTTTCTTAATTAGTTATACATCTGTTGATATAGTAATAACCTTGAGTAGTATTTTGAACGACGATTTGAACCACAACGAAAATTTGGTTCTTAACTGATATTTTTTAATTCATAACATTAATAAACGAGGAACGTATGAAAGCATTAGTAGCGGTCAAGCGTGTCATTGATTATAACGTAAAAGTTCGTGTAAAAGCCGATAACTCTGGCGTTGATCTATCAAACACCAAAATGTCAATTAACCCTTTTGATGAAATCGCAGTAGAAGAAGCCGTTCGTCTAAAAGAAGCTGGCGTCATTGATGAAATCATCGTCGCGTCTATCGGTCCAAAAGAGTCGCAAGAGCAAATTCGTGCAGCCCTAGCACTGGGTGCTGATCGTGGCGTTTTAGTCGTGAGTGACGAAAAGCCGTATCCACTACAAGTTGCCAAGATTCTAAAAAATATCGCTGAAACAGAAAGCACAGATATTATCTTGCTGGGTAAACAAGCGATTGATGACGACAACAACCAAACGGGTCAGATGCTAGCGGCATTGATGGGTATCGGTCAGGGTACGTTTGCCTCAGAAGTGAAGGTTGAAGGCGACAAAGTCAACGTAACGCGTGAAATCGATGGCGGTCTACAAACGGTCGCGCTTGATTTGCCAGCGGTTATCACGACTGATCTACGTTTGAATGAGCCACGTTATGCGAAACTGCCTAACATCATGAAAGCGAAGAAAAAGCCGCTTGATGAAAAAACGCCAGCAGATTTCGGTGTCGATATGACATCTAAGCAAGAAATTATTAAAGTCGTGCCACCTGCTGAACGCAAAGCTGGTATTACAGTAGGGTCAGTTGATGAGTTGGTTGATAAGCTAAGAAACGAAGCAAAAGTCATCTAATAATTTGACGCTTCGCTACGGCATATCCTGTACAAGGCTATCCATTTGACTGATTTGTTTCATATTGAATAATAGTCGCTCAAATAGCTTTGTACACAAACAACCGCATGAATAGATAATACGAATAAATAAAGGATTAAAACCATGGCAATTTTGGTATATGCAGAACATGACAATGCCAGTCTAAAAAAGGCAACTTTGAACACCATCGCTGCTGCTAAGCAAATCGGTGATGACATCCATGTATTGGTTGCTGGTAGTGGTGCTCAAGCAGTCGCTGATGAAGCAGCAAAAGCAGAAGGCGTGACGAAAGTACTGTTAGCTGACAATGCAGCCTATGAGCATCAATTAGCGGGCAATGTGGCGCTATTGGTTGCTGATGTCGCTGGTGATTACAGCCATATCCTAGCAGCTGCGACCACGACTGGTAAAAACTTTATGCCACGCGTTGCAGCGTTACTTGACGTCAGCATGTTGTCTGAAATCTCAGGTGTGGTAGATGCGCAAACGTTTGAGCGTCCTATCTATGCAGGTAATGCGACAGCGACAGTAAAAACAACAGAAGACAAAGTGGTACTAACAGTACGTACGACTGCGTTTGACCCAGTGGCAAGCGAAGGCGGTTCAGCTACTGTTGAAACTATCGACAACGTACAAGAAACTGGCAAAGCTAGCTTTGTGAACGAAGAAATGGCTAAGTCTGATCGTCCAGAATTGACCTCAGCTGGTATCGTTGTTTCTGGTGGTCGTGCATTGGCAAATGGTGAAAACTTCACCAAATATATCGAGCCATTGGCTGACAAACTAGGCGCCGCTGTTGGTGCGTCACGCGCCGCTGTTGACGCAGGATATGTGCCAAACGATATGCAGGTCGGTCAAACGGGTAAAATCGTTGCACCGCAGCTATACATCGCTGCTGGTATCTCAGGCGCGATTCAGCATTTGGCTGGTATGAAAGATTCTAAAGTCATCGTTGCTATCAACAATGACCCAGAAGCACCTATCGCTAGCGTTGCTGATTACTTCTTAGAAGCTGATCTATTTGAAGCATTGCCTGAGCTAACTAGTAAGGTTTAATATATAGTCACAGAACTACTAAACGGCTACGGCGTTACCCTCCTTAGATGTACTACTTGTACAATCTGCAGTCGGCTGCCTTGTATCCGTTTTAGACTTCTTTGACTATATCAGTAGTAGACAGATAATAAAAAACCCACTATCAATTGGTAGTGGATTTTTTTATGCTTGATAGATAGGGTTTTAATAGCAATTATAAATGCAGGCTAAGAGTATTGTCTTTGGCGTAAGGTCTCATACAGACATAAAGACCCTGCAATCGCTACATTTAAGCTCTCTTGCCCGTTTGGCTGCGGTAAGGCTATCGGCGTGGCACATTGCATTAGCTCGTCACTAACGCCTTGGCCTTCGTGACCCATAATCCATGCCACAGGCGCAGATAAATCGTGCTCGTAAATGATAGTATCTGTATGTGAGCTAGTCGCCAAAAGCGGCACTTGTACTTGATCCAAAATATCTTGCGTACTCAAGCCTTCATAAATAGTCAGGGCAAATTGTGCACCCATACCTGCTCGTAGCGTCTTGGGAGACCAAGCTTGAGCGGTAGCACTGGTACATAGAATATTGCGGATACCAACCGCTGCTGCTGTGCGTAGTAATGTACCAACGTTTCCGCTATCTTGTACATCATTCAAAATCAAGCAGTCCTCATCGATCATTGATAGGCTAGGCGTTGGTACTTTAATCATCGCCATGATATCGATGCCTGTACCCAAGCTACGAATACTTTCATAAAGTGAGTCTGACAAAGTAAGAATAGGCGTATAAGTGGGCAGGCGAGTTAATACCTGCTGAACTTCAGGGTGGCTACGCGCTGACTCAGACAGGAGTATCTGGGCAAAAGGATAGTCACTACGCAGCGCAGCATCTATCAAATGGACGCCTTCTATGACTGTCTGACCGTTCTTTTTACGCTGGCGTGCTTGGGACAACAGTGATTTTACGAGCTTCACGGTTGCGTTCTTATCTGAGGTAATCAGCTCGGTGGGATTTAATACCATAGTGGATCGCTTAGAGAAGAGTAAAGGAGTTGTTTAGATAACCAACACAATGTCTATTATTGATTTAGCATTCTGCTGGCTGTTCTCAACAGGCGTGCAAATCAATTATTTTTCAGAATAATTGACGTGTAAGTCTTTAACATAATTGACTTCGTTTTTACTACCGAGTACCACAGGTACACGCTGATGGATATCAATCGGTTCGATATCTAAGATACGATTGACAGCGTCTGTCGCACCGCCACCTGCGCGTTCAATCAATAAGCTCATTGGGTTGGCTTCATACATTAAGCGTAGTTTACCCGCTTTATGAGCGTATTTGGTATCAAACGGATAAGTGAAAAGACCACCACGGCATAAGATGCGATGGACGTCACCAACCATAGCGGCGACCCAGCGTGTATTGAAATCTCGTCCACGTACGCCTGTCTCGCCAGCAATCAGCTCATTGATGTACTGCTGCATCGGTGCGCGCCAGTAGCGATAATTTGAGCTATTGATCGCATATTCGCTCGTATCGGCAGCGATTTGTACGTTGTCTTCTATTAGCACATAGTCAGAAGTCTCTGGGTCTAGGCTAAACATCACGACTTTGTCTGCGATGGTTAATGCCAGTACCGTAGAGGTGCCATATAACAAGTACCCTGCTGCTAACTGTTTGTTACCTGCCTGTAGATAGTCGCTGTTTTCACTGGTTTGACCTTGACGCTCATACGGCAAAACAGAAAAAATCGTACCTACTGCCATATTGATATCAATATTTGATGAGCCATCTAGTGGGTCAAATAACACTAGTAGACTACCATCGTCATTAGCAGGGGTGGCATCATCGAGCTCTTCTGACGCAACGCCCGCACAATGGGTGTTTTTTGCTAAAGCATCTAGCAGTAAGTCGTTCGCTAATACATCCAATTTTTTTTGATCTTCGCCTTGGACGTTTTGATTACCAGCTTCGCCTAAAATATCTGCCAGAGCACCTTTTCTAAGTAGTTGTGAGATGGTTTTACCAACATTAGTAACCGTGGTAATTACGTCGTTGAGTGCAGGACTAGTGGCATGTTGGTTTAGATAATCTGCTAAGGTCGTCATAAAGCTTCCTAATAAAGGGTATGGAAAGTAAAAAATAGATAGTCTTAGAGTAAGGCCATAGGCGGCATTTGGCACACCTTAAATGGGTAAATTCTTAAATAGCTTATACGGTATCTTTGTCCCGACCACAAAATCGGCTACACTATATCTATTGTTATTCATTTATAGATTCGTCAGAATTATTCTCTATGAGAATATAGCATGTCTATTTACGCTTTCTGATTGTCCGCTGAGGCAGTTTTTGGTCGAATTTGATTACGGTAAATTGTAGCAAATAAGCATCAAAATGTCCTTGTCTCTATGCCTATCAGTGCTAAATGATCGAACAAAGATGAATAAGCGATTACGACAGACTCATATAAACCCACAATAAAGACTCGCCATTATGTCAAATTCTCTCGATAGTAGCGCTACACAACCAGTCTCACCGACTGATTATGCAAAATTTGATCCCAATACAATTCATCAAAGACTCAACACCTCACTGAGTCGTCCGCAGCTCAACACCGATGGCAGTATTAGGCATTTCTTAGGTGTTGAAGGTCTTAATAAAGCACAGCTCAAAGCTATTATCGCAAAAGCAGAGACTTTCTTTGACGAAAATGGGCAGCTCATCAATCGTCCGGAATTAGATGGCTATACGGTCATGAATTTGTTCTTTGAACCATCGACCCGTACCCGGACGACATTCGAGGTTGCAGAAAAACGCTTGGGTGCCAATGTACTCAATATCGATATCGAACGTTCTAGTACTAAAAAAGGCGAGAGTCTACGCGATACGTTGTGGAATCTACAGGCGATGACTGCAGATATTTTCGTGGTACGACATTCGGCATCAGGTGCCGCACATTTTATGGCGACAGAAGTGACACCTGATATTGCAATCATTAATGGCGGCGACGGCTGGCATGCGCACCCTACGCAGGGAATGCTCGACATGTTGACCATTCACCGTGAGGCACCGCGCCCATTTGAAGAACTGTCTATCGCAATCGTTGGTGATATTAAACACTCACGCGTGGCACGCTCTGATATCAGTGCACTGCAAACGCTAGGTGTGACAGATATCCGTGTGTGTGCGCCGCGTACTTTATTACCGAAAGGTATTGAGCGTTTTGGCGTAAAAGTATATGAAAATATGGATGAGTGCGTCACGGATTGTGATGTCATCATGGGATTAAGAATACAAAATGAGCGTATCGGTTCGCCGCTATTGGCATCCTCAAGTGAATACTATAAACATTATGGGATCACGCCAGAGCGAGTAGCGCTTGCCAAGCCTGATGCGCTCGTCATGCATCCAGGGCCAATGAACCGCGGTGTTGAGATTGCCTCTAGTGTGGCTGATGGCGCGCAATCCGTTATCTTAAAGCAGGTAAATAACGGTATTGCCATTCGAATGGCGGTTTTGTCGCTTGCGATGGAAGGTCAACGTGCTCATCAAGCGGCTGGCAAGTAATAGCTTGCCGTGCGACTTATTCTCATTTATTTCATTTTATTGATACGGTAATAACGTTATGTCTACTATGCTTAATACGGATGCACCCATCTTTGACCATTTGCCAAAAGCATTTAAAGATGCATTGCCACAAACTGCAACAGAAAAACTGTCTACACTCGATTCTGGCCATGAGATGTGGTTGCTACCACCATTAGTAGATCTATGCGCGCGCTTGCGTGAGCCAGGCCAACAGCAACACGGTACGCTAAAATCAGAAGGCAGCGCTGCCCGTGGTAATGGGTTCTTGCATGTGGTGACGCCACCTGATACCAATCCTATTTTAGAAAATGGCTCACTTTTAAAGGGTCTGCGTGAGCGCGCCTTGAGTGATGGCGGGATTTACTTGCATATTTTGGGCGCATTGACCACAGGGTTAGAGGGCGAACGACCGTCTAATATTGCAGGGCTTAAGAAGGGCGGCTGTATCGCAGTATCTAATGCGCGTAGACCTTTTCGCAACGATTTAGTATTGCTCCGTACACTAGAATACGCGGCAACTTTTGGTATGAAAGTGTTCTTTTATCCTGATGAGCCAAGTCTGTCTGGAGATGGCGTGGCGCATGAGGGCTATATTGCTTCTTATCATGGTCTGCAAGGGATTCCTTGGATTGCAGAAACGGTTGCATTGTCTACGCAGCTACTGATGGTGGAAGAGACCGGAATCGCCGCTCATTTTAGTCAGCTATCCTGTAAGTCCTCCATTGAGCTCATGCGCTGGGCAAAAGATAAAGGCTTGCCGGTGACTTGCGATGTTGCGATGCATCAGCTGTATTTGACTGATGACAACCTTGAAGGCTTCAATGCTCAGGCGTACGTGTTGCCTCCACTACGTAGTAATACGGATCAGCAGGCAATCCGCCGCGGATTAAAAGATGGCACTATCGATGCCATTTGTAGTCATCATGAACCATTAAACAGTACCGCTAAAAAAGCGCCGTTTGCTGAGAGTACGCCAGGTATCTCAAATTTTGATACTTTTATGGCGCTGGCATGTCAGCTGGTTAATGATGAAGTGTTAACACTCTCAGAGTTGGTTGATAAAATCTGTCTCAACCCTGCAAAGATTGCGGGTATTAATGAGCAGTATGAAGCGATCAGCGGCGCGGTATTGGTTGACCCCAATTTGGAGTGGCAAGTGACTGCGCAATCTATGCTATCGAATGGTAAAAATACGCCATTTTTTAATCAGCAGCTGCAAGGACGTGTTGTGGAGACGTTCTTTGGCTAATTTGCCCCGACAGGATGATAGTCTGCCGCTATCCTCGAAGGATAAAGGGGGTGAAATGACTGAGCATCTAGAAAAACCACGCAGTACGGCCAGTGAGTCTATCAAAGCGGTAGCTATTTATGAAGTCGTCAAAGGTGTGGGGGCATTATTAGGCGCAGGTGCATTGTGGTCGTGGCATACCGATCTTGAGCATTGGCTGACGACCGCGACTGGCTCTTGGCGTCATACCTTTGGGCACCTGCTTGCGCCGCAAATCGACAGTGCGGTAAGTATTGCGCAACAGGCAAGCAAAAACTGGCCAGTGTTTTTATTGTTGATATTTGCTTATGCCAGTTTGCGTTTCCTAGAAGCCTATGGGTTATGGCGCGACAAAACATGGGCGTATTGGTTCGGCGTGCTGGGTTATGGGGTATTTATTCCTATAGAAATATACTATCTGATCGTTAGCCCATTTGATTGGTTTAAACTGGGAATATTAATCTTTAATCTTATTATCATAATTGTGGTTTATCGCAATATGAAAAGAAAGGGTTTGATATAACCATTGAAACTGCTCAAAAAAGCCAGCCAAAGCCAGCCTAAGACATCATGTCTTAGGCTGGCTTTTTTATACATGCTGTGTTTTTGGCTTATACCTTTGTTATTTCTTTATCCTTACGAATGCTCTTGGCGACTCTGCCAACACTTAGACCTTGTACCAAGATAGAAAATATCACTACCGCATAAGTGAGTGCCAATAAAATATCGCGCTCGGTACCGATGGGTAGCTGTAATACTAAAGCGACTGAGATACCGCCGCGCAATCCACCCCACGTTAGTACTTTCCATGCACCAGTGGGCAAATCAAGCTGACGGTGAAACGTTTTGGTCGTCATCCCAACAACGATAAAACGAGCTACTAGAGCAATAACGATGGTTAGACCACCTGCAATAAATAAGTTTGCTGAATAAGCAATCATCACTACTTCTAGACCGATAAGGACGAATAAAATAGCATTTAAGATTTCATCAATCAGCTCCCAAAACAGATCAATGTAATGACGCGTCTGATCACTCATCGCAAGCGCACGCCCGCGGTTACCAACCATCAATCCCATCATGACCATAGCGAGTGGCCCTGACAAATGCCAATGACTAGCAAGCGCATAGCCGCCGATGACGCCTGCTAACGTCAAGAGCACTTCTTCTTGATAACTATCGATGCTCTTTAGCAAATAGTACAAAATCGCCCCAAGTACCAATCCAAAGATGACACCGCCGCCAGCTTCGACCGCCAATGTATGCGCCACATAGTTAATGGTTGGAATATCGCCACTAGATAAAATCCCCAGTAATAGAACAAAAATCACGACGCCGATACCGTCATTAAATAATGACTCACCAGCGATAACAGTTTCGATGCTTTTTGGCGCGCCTGCTGATGCAAGAATCCCCATGACGGCAATGGGATCAGTAGGGGAAATCAAAGCGCCAAACAGTAGGCACCAAAGAAACGGCAGTTCAAAACCGAATAGGGGCAGCATAAAGTAAATCGCGGTGGCAATGAGCATGGCTGATACGATAGTACCAAGTCCGGCTAGGATACCGATAGGCAGTTTATAGCGCCTCAAATCACCAATATTGACATGCAAGGCACCCGCAAATAGCAGCATCGAGAGCATGCCATCTAATAGCACCTCAGTAAAATCAAGCTGCTCTAATAGACTGACTTCATAATCAATCAGCTGATCAAACCCTAAAAACCCTAAAAATATCGCACCGATAGACAATAATATGGAAATAACCATCACGCCAATCGTGGTTGGTAACCCGATAAAGCGATGATTGACATAGGTCAGTGAGGCGGTAATCGATAAAAATATGGCGCTGATTTCAAGTATGGTGAGGCTGGTTGCAGATGCCATAAAGCAGATCTCGTATGAATATAAAATTAACCCTAAGCCCATGACTTATGAGAGTTACGTAAAGATTTTGAGCTATAAATATTGAAATGACAGTGACCGTGTATTACTAATACGCTATGCGATCTAACTGTCATGTCACTAACTCGACTGTGACTGTAGTGCTTCACGGATATTGACAGCAAACACACTGACATAATTAAAATGTTGATGCTGTGCGTCCTCATCAAGAATAAACTGCTTGGCTTGCTCACACATAGCGACAAGGTCGTCTATCAGTTCTTGGTAGTTTAAGTTTTCTTCTCCAGCTCGCTTGATCAGATGCAGCTCATGCAGTAGCGTTTGTTGCTGTGCGCTATTCACCCTTGCATAGTTTAGATTGACCATTGCTTCACACAATGCTTTTAGTACCATCAAATCAGCGGCTGCATAGCGGCGTATTTCACCAAGTGATACGTTGATGAAATCCGATATTTTTGGGGTGTGAGTGACCAAGGCTAGTATGGCCAATCGTTTTTGTTTGACCTCATTTTCAGAGCTATCATCCGACTTTGGTATATAAAAATGATAGGGACTTGGGGGCTGGCGTCGCATCATAATACTTAAGCAACTTGTCAAAGACTGTACACAGTTGACAGCTGTTTTTGGGTCATTGATACCAGGAGATAATGCTCGTACTGCAATTTCAGTCATTTGCCCCAAGCTATAAGCAATATCATCAGAATGTGCCAGCCGTTGTTCTATCCGCACGCAGCCGGTAAATCGCTGCCAAAACATCCCATCAGGTGACCGCGGTATCATAGCTAGATTCGGTGTTGCTGTTTTTTGTTGATTGTTTGGATGATCTGCTGGACGTTGGTAAAAATATCCAATAACATTTTTGTCAGTAATGTATTGACCAAGATTGACATGCATCTGTACCACACCGCCGTAGTCTTGTGACAGCGCAATCAATGACTCAAAGTAGATTTGCTGTAGATAGCCTGAGCTTGGTGAGTAGATAGGCATGGCAGGCCAGTTATGAAACTGCTCGACATCATGATGTTCAGCATCACGTTGATGCTGGATGTCGCATCGATCGCTGTACCAATAATAAATATTATTAATCGCATCGTTGCTGGCATTTTGGATAACGTGAGACGCTTGAATGGCATGTACCATATGTTGTACAAAATACACCAGCAACAGCGCACAGATAATAGCCATAATAATGGCAAAGGTTACGGCTAATTGTGGCACACCATAAGACACGTCATACTTGTGAATGGATTTTAAAACAAGCAGGCTATAGCTAAAGGTGCCGATAAAGGCACCAAGTACAAACTGGTTCGGAGTATCTGTCAAAAAATTACGTAACAATCTTGGACCAAATTGTGATGATGCCATTGACAGCACGGCAATGGTAATCGAAAACGTTGTGCCAGCCACGCCCAACACCGCACCAGCAATAGCGGTCATGATAGCGCGTGCAGCATCATCATCGCCTGTAAACGCAAAAGAAATTTCTCGAACCGTTTCACGATCGAAATGCTGATCGACAGTCACCAATAAAGGCGCCAGCAAAATCCCTGCAATCACACAAGCCGTTGGGATAAACCAGTAAGACCCAATAAGCTGCTGCCACAAAGCTCTTAGGCGATCGGGCAAGTCAGTCAACGTTTGCAGTGACCACAACTGAGTAAACTGTTTGAGCTTGCTCTGACCTGTACTAATAGTACGGATCCATAAGCTCGTTTCATCATCTTTATACACTGCCATATACTCAAAGTATCCAAAAATAGTCGTAAAGTGGCTCATCGCTATCGTTTGATAATCTTGCTCAGAGCATCAAACGATAAATTTTTAAAGTAATAGGTTTTGGCTAACCTGTCATTAACCGGCTTTAGGATTATCAGCTTCAGTAATAATGGCACTTTTATAGTCGCGTCTGCCAGCCTCTGTCCCAGCCGATGGCTCACCAGAACCTATAGGGATGATCGCCTCATTATAGTGATAGTCGCAATCAATGTTGCTGTCTTTATCATAGGCGATAGGGTCGAAGTGGGGTGATGCTTCGATATCCACATTGTCTTTATAAGCGCCACTGCTATTTAAGTTATCACTTGTCAGTGAATGGCTTGCCGCCGTCGTTTTTCTAAATAACTTGCCACCATTGTTATTTTTATTAGAGGCTGATTTTTTGCGCGGCTCGCTATTGGCGAATATAGCACTCAATGGCAGATGTAGCTGCTGCTTAGCATACGCTTCTGTGTGCTCAAAACGATCTACCAGTAAGCTGAGCCAAGGTTTTTGGTCTTCTAGCTTCATCTCATCAAGCTCATCCTTAATAGGCAATGGATAAGGCAAGGTGCGATAAAAATCCCATAGTGTCATTTTACTCAAATCTTTTTTGAGTACATAGTCATCGTCTTCTGTCATGGTGATGAGGTTGCTGTCTTGTAGATAATTGATATAGGTATACCATTTGGGTAGCTCTTTTCGTCCCAGCACATTACGCAGCGCTTGTTCGCTGACGGCCTCACCTTTTGAATGATGGGTATATACCAAATTTAGCATGTCCAGCAAGCTAAGTAGGGGATGGCGAGGATAGACCTCTTCGGTTTCAAAAATCGTTAAGGTATAGCTGATCTCAACGCCCAGCAAGATAAGGTTCCATGACAAGAAAATCCATAGCAAAAATATAGGAAGCGCGGCAAAAGCCCCATAGATCGCCTCGTAACTGGTAAAGTTGGCCATGACGGTACCAAACAGATGCTTCATCAGCTCAAAGACTATCGCGACAAATACACCCGCGATCGCTGCATTTTTTAGCGGTACACGCGCTTTAGGAATGAACCAATACATGCCAATAAAACCTGCAACAGTGATACCAATCGATACGGCTTGTACCCAAAACCCCCAATCGATCCCGTAACCTGCGATTTGTCGATTCAAAAAACTCAAACTCTGAACCGTACTTGAGGCAATAAAAGCGGTGCCTAAGACCAATGGTCCCAAAGTTACAATCGTCCAATAGCGCATCATGCTTTTGAGGCCGCCTGAACGATTCTCTACCCGCCAGATTTGGTTGAAGGCGCGCTCAATAGTTGTCAGTGTCATGATGGTCGTCAAAAATAAAATGATGGCGCCAATAATGGTTAGATTGGAAGATTTTTCGGCGAAGTCATTGATATACTCACTCACTTGTAGACTCGATTGGGGTAACAAGTTGCTATAAATTACCTCATATATCTGTGCTCTTACAGAGGCGAGTGCTGGCACTGAAGATAAAATCATCAATAATACCGTTAGCACAGGCACAATTGAGAGCATAGTCGTGTAGGTTAGCGATGCTGCTTTTTGCTGACAGTTGTCTTCAAAAAAATGTCGAACCAAAAATCGCAAGAATTGAAACCAGCGTTGTTGTAGAAATGGGAGTTTTTGTGAGAATTTTTCCATGTCGACCAGTTAGCAAAAGTAAGAGTGACAATAGTGTAACAAACATGCGCTGCTCACATCTGCGGTTTAATTGTGTCAAAATGCACAGCGCACAGCAGCATCGAGTGAAACTCGATATAATATAAGCCATGTTATATACCGCGGTTATTTGCATGTCAGTCAATGACTCGGGCATAATGTGCACATATTTTACAATGCAGTTATAGGTTATATTTCGGCAGTATGAGACTAGACTACAGCGTCTGCCATAAAAGATAACATTAACGATTTTATAAGGAAGCTTTGCTAATGAGTCAGACCGCCCCTTATGTATTGGTGCTCTATTATTCTAATTACGGTACGACTAAGACATTGGCATATGCTATCGCTCAAGGGATCGAAGATGCTGGCATGACCGCACGTATTCGTACTGTCCCGACGGTGGCTCCTGAGACGACATCGAGCAAGCCTGCGATACCTGATGAAGGTGACTTATATTGTACGATGGATGATCTAAAAGACTGTAGCGGTCTGGCACTGGGTAGCCCGACGCACTTTGGTAATATGGCCGCGCCCATGAAGTATTTTTGGGACAATACCGTCACCCTTTGGCTAGCAGGGAACTTACAAAATAAGCCAGCGTCCGTATTTACAGCGACAGGCTCTATGCATGGTGGACAAGAGACCACACTACTGACGATGATGTTACCATTGATGCATCACGGTATGGTTATAGTGGGTGTGCCTTATGCTGAACCTGCACTGAATCGCACTCATCGTGGCGGTACGCCTTATGGTGCCAGTCATGTTAGCGGGGCTGCCCACGATCAGCCAGTATCGGCAGACGAGCGTGATCTAGGTATCGCACAGGGTCGCCGTTTGGCAATAGCTGCTACTGCTTTAGCACAAGCAAACTGGGGTCGCTAATCGAGTCTCATGTAACTGGTGTCATAGCCCAAACTTGATACTTAAACACTTTTTGCGCTCAAATACTGATAATTAATCGCTAATAGCGACATATCCGTGCTATTCATTTAGGAAGTAAAAATCTCTAATGGCCACAAACCACTCTAACAGTAAGTCTCCTAAAGTTACCAAGCCTATCGCACCTATTGCGCAGCGCTTGATGGTCACTTGGTTGATTTGGCTGGTTTATAGATTAATGGGACTGCCTATTTTTATCAGTATCTTTAATCCAAGCAGCCCTGATATCGTCGGTGGTATTGCTTGGCAAGCATTATGGCTAGTGCCCGCTTTTATCTTGACACCATGGATACTACGTGGGCGCTCCCCTTATGCGCTCTTGATAAGTAGCATGTTTACGCTCGTATATTTGGGCGCGAGTGGGGTGGTGCTATTTACTCGTATCTATGGCAGTAGCTGGGCTGAGATCGCCGTATACTTGACCGACTTTGTGCTGTTACTTGCTATTAATGTCTGGTTATTTATTTTGCTGAAACGCCTGCCTTCAATGAATAATGTCGTTAAGAAACCGCGTTCTCGTTAGTAGGCTATAATACTAGTCATGAATCTTAAGAAATAAAAAAGCGGCGTTCCAAATAGGATGCCGCTTTTTTATTTCAGTATTACTTTTCAACGCTTCTGTTTACATGCTTGGATTAGTTGACCTTGGTCAATTCCAAATCCATCTTTTTACCATCATTGATTTGGCTAACTTTAACTGGCATATAGTCTAAGCTTGGTGCCAACCAAAAACTGGTAGAGCGACTGTCGTCATCATGGACGCGGTCGACACGCACCGTATCAAATGTACCCGCTGGAACGGTGATTTTGGTGCTGCCAGATTTTTTAAATGGGGTCTTTTCGATTTTGTCTTTTTTCGCCATGTAGTAATTACCAGTAAATTTACCGTTTAACAGATCTTGACGAATTTGCACTTCAAGACTCAAGTCATCAAAGGCTTGCTGCGGCATACTCAGCGTCGTGGTCTTGCCTTTATAGTTGCTGGTCACCTTTTTGCTACTTGAGTTAAAGTCTAGCTTATGTGTGCGACCTAAGCCTAATAGCTTATAAGTGGTGCTGGCTTGGGTTGGGCTGACATTATTACCATTGATGGTGAACGTACTACTTTGTGAGGCACTAGCCACCCCAGCGACGCGAGCCTTAACGTTATATTTCCACGTATTTCCGGACTTATTTAACGTACGAGTCGCGGTTCCTTTATATTTGTCTTCAACGGTAAAACTATAATTGGCCGTTGATGGCTGAATAGTCTTTGCGCTGGCAAGTGTGGGTGCGGTCATACTCAAGGCTCCAATGGTGGAAATACTGATACCTGTAACTAAGGCAGATAAAAACTTAGATGGACTGCGTTTCGTATTATTAGAATCGTTGTGCAGTGATTTATTATGCATTGATAAAAAACTCATAGATACCTCTTTGTTAATATGATGCTGATATAGCAGCATTTATCGATCATTCTTATTATGTTTACACCGCTTATAATGGTCATACTCTGTTACATTTTCAAGAGCTACAGTAGATTGACGCGTGTAGTGCTTGTAGCGAATGTTGCTATAAGCAGGAATAATTTGGTGAGGGGTAACGTGCTGTAAAGCCAGCAATAGAAGGTAAATAAAATGTATGGTCGCTATTAAGCCTCATCTCTATCAAATGCCATCAGAATAATCTTGTAAATTTTTGGGCTTTACACTTGAAGCCAACCTATCTTGCCCCCACTTTTTGTTACAAGCTCAAAGCGTATCTTTAGGTTGCTGTTACTGAATGGCGACTCTTATAGATACTGGTATTGAGACTATTAATTCAAATAAACCCTTAATTCAAACAACCAATTTTTGGAGTCATATCGATGAACATTCGTCCTTTACATGACCGTATCGTCGTCCGCCGCATAGAAGAAGAGACAAAAACTGCTGGTGGTATTTTATTACCGGGTTCTGCTCAAGAGAAACCTTCACAAGGTGAAGTGATTGCAGTTGGTAATGGCCAAGTTCGTGACAATGGCGAAACTCGTGCGTTGGATGTAAAAGCTGGCGACAAAGTTTTGTTCGGTCAATATGCTGGTCAAACCGTGAAGGTTGACGGTGAAGAACTATTGATTATGAAAGAGTCTGACGTATTGGGCGTGTTAGAAGGCTAATAGCCTAATAGAGTTTTTTAGCTGACCATTTTTTAGCTAAAAATACTCCCCACAGTACAAACGAATCATTCAATTGTATTCTCATACTTATAATAATGGAGTAATTTACCATGGCAAAAGACGTAAAATTCGGCATAGATGCCCGTAAACAAATGATGGACGGCGTAAACGTTCTAGCAAACGCAGTACGTGTCACCTTAGGCCCTAAAGGCCGCAATGTGGTTATCGATAAGTCATTTGGCGCGCCAACCATCACTAAAGATGGTGTATCAGTTGCCAAAGAAATCGAGCTTGAAAACAAATTCGAAAACATGGGTGCTCAGCTCGTTCGTGAAGTTGCTAGCCGTACTAATGATGTGGCTGGTGATGGTACAACGACTGCGACCGTATTGGCTCAGTCAATCTTGCAAGAAGGCATGAAGTCAGTGGCTGCTGGCATGAACCCAATGGATCTTAAGCGTGGTATCGACAAAGCGGTCCGTGCTGCTGTTGAGCAAATTCATTTGCTATCTACACCAGCTGACGATTCAAAAGCAATTGCCCAAGTCGGTTCTATCTCTGCCAACTCAGACACCAAAATCGGTGAGCTAATTTCGCAAGCGATGCAAAAAGTTGGTAAGCAAGGCGTTATCACCGTTGAAGAAGGTTCAAGCTTTGAAGATACCCTAGAAGTTGTTGAAGGTATGCAGTTTGACCGTGGTTATATCAGCCCGTACTTTGCAAACAAGCAAGACAGCTTAACTGCTGAATTTGAAAACCCATACATCTTATTGGTTGACAAAAAAATCAGTAACATCCGTGAAATCGTGCCATTACTTGAGCAAGTCATGCAGCAAAGCAAGCCATTGCTGATCATCGCTGAAGATGTAGAGAACGAAGCGTTGGCAACCCTAGTTGTGAACAACATGCGTGGCGGCCTAAAAACTTGTGCCGTTAAAGCACCAGGTTTTGGCGATCGTCGTAAAGCCATGCTAGAAGACATCGCAACGCTAACTGGCGGTACTGTAATCTCTGAAGAGATTGGTCTAAGTCTAGAGACTGCGACGCTTGAGCAATTGGGTACGGCGAAAAAAGTTACTGTTGGTAAAGAAAACACCGTGATCGTTGATGGCGCTGGTAACAAAGCTGACATCGAAAACCGCGTTGAGTCTATCAACCGTCAGATCGCAGAGTCTACTTCTGATTACGATAAAGAAAAGCTACAAGAGCGCGTTGCGAAATTGGCAGGCGGCGTAGCAGTCATCAAAGTTGGTGCAGCGACTGAAACTGAAATGAAAGAGAAGAAAGACCGTGTTGACGATGCGCTACATGCCACTCGTGCCGCGGTTGAAGAAGGCGTTGTACCTGGCGGCGGTGTTGCGTTAGTTCGTGCCATGAATGCATTGTCTGAGCTAAAAGGCGACAACGACGACCAAGACGCAGGTATCAATATCCTACGTCGTGCGATGGAAGCACCATTGCGTCAAATCGTAACCAACGCTGGCGAAGAAGCCTCAGTGGTGGTTAACGAAGTGAAAAATGGTACGGGTAACTACGGTTACAATGCGGCCTCTGGTGAATATGGCGATATGCTTGAGATGGGTATCCTTGATCCAGCAAAAGTATCTCGCTCAGCACTAGAGAATGCTGCCTCTGTTGCTGGTCTCATGCTCACCACTGAAGCCATGATTACTGACCTACCAGAAAAAGATGACGGTATGGCTGGCATGGGCGGTGCTGGTGGAATGGGCGGTATGGGTGGAATGGGCGGTATGATGTAATTTTACTGTCGCTGCAAAGTGGTTTGTCTTCGTTGGACGCGCTTAATGTACAATAAGTACTATTTTCGCTCGTCTTTCTCGACAAATCGCTTTTCACAAAAAGTAAAATCAACCTCATAAAGTCTATTTGACTATCAAAGGCTCTGCTATCGAAAGATAGCAGGGCTTTTTTATGCTCGATAATAAAGTTATGTAATAATTCAAATTAACTAGGTATTTGTACTTCTCTTAATAGACTTAACGTATGTGGAGGCCGTGCTCGACATTGCTCATTAGTACGAAAGAATCTCACACAAAAATAGGTAAAATCGTCTTATTGATCACCTTTCTCACCGATAAATGAGTATGTATGTCTTTTACGCTAGCAAGCTTATGCAGCTTGCGGGTGAACCGCTCATAACCATCGAGATTTGGGCTCACTACTTCTAATAAATAATCGTAAGAACCCGACACCACATGCCCATTGATGACCTCATCCATATCGGACAGAGCGCGTTCGAAGGTTGCAATAGATTCTTCTTGGTGGTTGTTGAGACTGACCTCCACAAAGAAACTCATGGCAATACCCGCTTTGGCTTTGTTTATGTTCGCTTGATAGTTCTCTATATAACCTTCATCTTCCAAACGTTTTAGGCGCCGCGCACAAGGAGACGGCGACAGCCCTATACGTTCGGCCAGTTCCGCCGTAGATAAGCGCGCTTCTTTCTGGAGCACTTCCAAGATATGACGGTCGATTTTGTCCATAATTTACCTTTTGGTTTTTTAAGCCAATAATTTTTATTTAATTAGCATTATCCACCAAATATTTGCAAAATTGCAATGAATAAATAGAGATAAAAGCGCGTATTTTAATCGATAATTGGTCTTTGTATACCAGTATAAGACACGACTATGAATACGATATTTCATCCCTCATCGCGCAAAAATCCTTTGTTTATATTGTCGCCACTAACCAAAGGCTATGTGGCGATGAGCGTCGTCTTATTGATTTGGTCAGGATTTGCGTTGACTGTGCGAGCGGTTGGGGCATCGCCGCTCAGCATTGCCGATGTCATGCTCATTCGCTTTAGTGTACCGCTGGTTTTGTTAACCCCTTGGGTACGCTCTAGTTGGCATGAAATCAAAAATATAAGATTGCCAGATATCATGTTTATTTTATTTGGCGGTGTGCCTTTTCTTTTATTGGCGGCTTTTGGTGCAAGTACAGTGCCGGCCGCTTACATGGGTACTATTTTGACAGGGACACCAGTCTTCTTTGCCGCATTATTGTCTTTTATTTTTTATCGTCAACGAATATCATTAAGAAAATTTGCCGCATTAATCCTTATTCTCTTTGGTATCGCGACGATGATTGGTGGGCATGGACAGGCAATAACTAATAGTCTTCTGTATGGAGTGGGGTTATTATTGATGGCAAGCCTGATTTGGGCGGGTTATACCTTGGGGTTAAAGAGCACCAAGTTAAGTCCAATAGCTATCGCTATCGTGCTCTCTTATACCTCGTTTTTTCTGACATTGATGATGGTTCTGTCTGGTATCGTAGAGACGAATATAGGGTCTGTATCTTTTGATGACGCGCTTCCGTTTATCCTAGTACAAGGCCTTGGTGTAGGGGTGGTATCAACCATTGCATTTTCTTATGCGGTCAAACAGTTGGGCTCCATTCGTACCTTATTACTTGGCTCTTTGTCCCCAGGACTAACCGCTATACTGGCTGCGCTGATACTCAATGAGGCTCTATCAGTCATCATGATATGCGGCATCGTAATAAGTACCATTGGTGTCATCTTGTCCAATCGAGCGAAATAAATTCATTAAGGAAGTATCATGATGTTAGATAATATGCCCATTATTAATGGTGATCCACTGTGGGCATTGTTAGGTAGGTTTCGCGCTGACCAGCGTAAACATAAAATAGATCTATTGGTTGGTGTCTATCGAGACGAGCATGGCAATACGCCCGTGATGAAAACCGTGCAAGACGCAGAGATACATCTTGCTCATCAAGCGCATTCAAAGGCTTATGGCATGTTATCGGGTAACGCTAATTTTAATCAACAAATGGCAAAATTTGTACTGGGTGACCGTCCAAGTCTAAACAACCAATGCACGATGCAAACGGTTGGGGCATCAGGCGCATTACGAATCATTGCTGACTTTATCGCCACGCTCTCTCCAGATTCAACCGTTTGGATCAGTAATCCTGGCTATATCAATCATCGTCCACTGATGGAAGGGGCTGGATTAACGGTTAAGACGTATCCATGGCAAAATAAAAACGGCCAATTAGATATCGATGCGTGTTTTGCTGCGCTAGAAAAAGCAAAAGAAGGAGACGTGCTGTTATTACATGCGTGCTGCCACAATCCTACCGGTATAGATCCTTCTTTAGAGCAGTGGCAACGGTTTTCTGATAAATGTAAGCAGAAAAATATTGTCCCGTTTATTGATATGGCATATCAAGGTTTTGGAGATGATCCTGATACCGATGCTGCAGGGCTTCGTCTAATCATTGAAGACGCTGATTTTGCATTTATCGCCGCCAGCTGTTCAAAAAATATGGGTCTATACAACGAGCGTACGGGTATTGCCACGGTGATGACGACGAACCATGAGCGTCACGCAGATATACAGACACTTTTAGAAACCATCACACGCGCCAACTACTCTATGCCGCCCAATCACGGTGCTGCGGTGGCTTCTTATTTACTAGACAAACCAGACGATTGGCTAGACGAGCTGGCAAGCTACCGCGATAGGGTAGATACTATTCGCCAAGCATTAGGCGCAGCATTAAAAGATAGGGGTGCACCTGCAGAGTTTTTGGACATTTCGTACCAAAAAGGCATGTTTTCTCTATTGCCGCTAACAGAAAATCAAATGCTGTTATTGCAAGATGAGTTCGCGATTTACGGCATGCCAAATGGTAGAATCAATATTGCAGGTTTGAAAATGACGGAAATCCCCCAACTGGCTGACGCTATCATATCGATTATTTCACGTTAGAGAATAATCTTTATAACTCAGTGCAATGGTTTTATCCACCAATCGCCACAGCAAGAAGGACTGTTGTGATCCGTTCAATTAAAGAAGATTTACTACAGTCGCTAGAAGCCCTGAGTGCCATGCGTCTAGCGACTGTAGTAAATATGATTTTTATATCAAGTTACTGATCCGCCGCATCTCTTCTAAACACCCACGTCTTATCATCAGACGCCTCGATACAGTAATAATAACCCGCCAAATCAAAATCTTTTAACTGCTCAGCACTGGTCAGCTTATTGTCAGCAGCATATTTCACCATCAGTCCGCGTGCCTTTTTGGCATAAAAGCTAATGACTTTATATTGACCATTTTTTTCGTCTTCGAATCGTGGCGTGATGATATTAGCATCAATGGCTTTTTTCTTTACTACTTTAAAGTATTCATTAGAAGCTAGATTGATCAAGACCTTGTCCTCACTATCTGCCATACGAGCATTGATAACATCAGTTATTTCTTCTCCCCAAAATTCATAAAGATTATCACCGCGCTCGTTTTTTAGCTTCGTACCCATCTCTAAACGATAAGGTTGAATCAAGTCCAACGGTTTTAATACCCCATAAAGACCTGACAAAATACCTAGATGCTCATTGACGTAGATGGACGTTTCTTTATCCATGTTATACATATCAAGACCGGTATAAACATCACCGTCGAACAAGTAGCCCGCTGGCTTTGCTGCATTACCAGACTCATCATCAGTAAACGGCTTATCTTCGCTCCAACGCCATTGTTGATTGCGCGTGGCATTGAGTTGGGCAAGATCATCAGAGATGCTCATCAGCTCTTGTAAATCAACGGGCTCTTTGGACTTCAATACTTTCATGAGTGACTGTGAGTGCGCGATCAGTTCGGGCTGACTATAGTAGTTGCCCAAGTTCACTGGTACAGCGTCTGTTTCGTTCAAAGATTTGGCAGGAGAGAGTAAAAAATACATGGTGAGTCCTTATTATCGTGAGTCAATGACCGACCTATTCAGGTGTCAAGCATTCTTATTATACGACAGCTGCGGGTTTAACTTGACTTGACCTTGAGTGTTTTATGTTTTTTTAAAGGGATATGGCAATGCGTAAACATGCATAGAGTTGGCTGTTATTAAAGCGAGACCTTATTATATAAGGGGTGGAGATTTTTTGAAAAAATAAAAAACTTTAATATAACAACAAAAGTTATGCAGATGGTATCAATACCTAACTTTTTATCTTACTTGTTGGTCATCATTAGACAATGAAAGTTGGCAGATTATGTCTCTATAATAAAAAGACATGATGGTAAACAACACATCATTTATTAAATTGATAGTCTTTATTTATGATATTGGATAAGTCATGGTTAAGGATTTTTGTCCCCTATGCTTTTGAAAATGCGTTGAGGGTATTAAGGGTAAGTCATTCTATATAAGTAAGGAGACGATATGAAAATCGGTGTAATCAGTGCAGATACCGCGAGTGAAAGCCGTGTCGCACTAACCCCAGACGCAGTCAAAAAATTGCGCAAGCTTGGGTTTGAAGTCGTCATTCAGTCAGGTGCAGGTCAAGCAGCGTATTATGCTGATGAATTGTATCAAGCTGCTGGTGCCGATATTGCCAACAGTAGCACCGAGGTGATTACCCAGTCTCGAATTATTACTACTGTCAATGACTTACCATCTGAGGCTACCGCTAATTTGTCATCAGGTAAGATCGTCATTGGCATGCTCGACCCGTATCGCAACACTCAGCTTGACACTTATGCGGCCAAAGGTGCGACGGCTTTTGCAATGGAGCTATTACCGCGCACATTATCACGTGCACAAAACATGGATGTACTTTCATCGCAGGCCAACCTTGCTGGTTATAAAGCGGTATTGCTGGCGGCTAACGAATACTCTCGTCCTTTTCCTATGTTTATGACATCTGCGGGTACGGTCAAGCCAGCCAAAGTAGTTATTCTGGGCGTAGGCGTGGCAGGTCTGCAAGCAATTGCAACGGCAAAACGTCTAGGTGCCGTCGTAGAAGCGAGTGATTTGCGCCCTGCGGCAAAAGAGCAGGTCGAATCATTGGGTGGTAAATGGCTTGATGTGCCGATGAGTGCAGAGGAAGCTGAAACAGCTAAGTCTACCGGTGGTTATGCATGGGCACCATCGGAGCAATATATCAAAGACCAAGCTGCCGTAGTTGACAAGGCACTCAGCAATGCTGACATCGTTATTACCACGGCGCAGATTCCTGGCCGTAATGCCCCGCGTCTGGTGCACGCAGCAACCCTTGCCAAAATGAAAGCAGGTTCTGTCCTGATCGATATGGCAGCTGGTACCGGTGGTAACGTCGAAGGCAGTGTACCGAATGACACCATTACTACAGAGAACGGTGTACGTATTGTTGGTGCAGCCAATATCCCATCGATGCTTGCAGCGCAGTCTTCAGATCTATACGCCAATAATTTGGTTAACTTTATCACGACTTTGATCGCTCCTGCTGGCGATAAGGCAGCAGCAAACGACCTTTCGCTTAACTTAGACATGGAAGACGAAATTCAGGGCGCACTGGCAGTGACACATGACGGTCAGGTACGACTAGCCAAACGCTAGATTCGACTGCCTAGCACGATATGTTTTGTCACTATACATTTGCCAGTAATGAATAAATTTTTAGGAGGATGAGATGATCGCCACCATTTTAGCGGCAGCGCCAGCGGGTGCGGCCATGAGTAGCACACCATTTGTAGCGATTTTTACCGTATTTGTACTCGCTATTTTTGTCGGATATTACGTCGTTTGGGGTGTTACCCCTGCCTTGCACACACCATTGATGGCAGTAACCAATGCCTTATCGAGTATTGTCATTGTCGGTGCGATGCTACAGACCATCACGATTGATGGCTCGATGTTTACACCAACCAGTTTGCTTGGTGCCTTTGCCGTATTTTTAGCCAGTATCAATATCTTTGGTGGCTTTGCCGTGACTGAGCGTATGCTTGCGATGTTCAAACCCAAAGTGAAAAAAGCCCCAGCAGCAAGCACTGATAATGGAGGCGACGCATGAATGATTTATCAACAATGATTGCGGCGAATGCGGATTGGTTCTATCTGGTTGGCGCGATCCTTTTTGTCTTAACCTTACGTGGTTTATCGAGTCCAAAGACGGCTATTCGCGGTAACCGTTTTGGTATGGTAGCGATGGCGATTGCCGTCGTGACGACGTTCTTTTTAGCAGAAGGCCCTGTCCTTTGGCTCATTATTGGCGCGATGATTTTAGGTGCGCTAGTTGGTATGTGGAAAGCGAAAACAGTCGCAATGACGCAGATGCCAGAAACGGTTGCTTTAATGCATTCATTTGTCGGTTTGGCAGCAGTTGCGATTGCCCTTGCAACGGTACTGCACACTGAACAGCAGCATGGCGCAGTGGCCCGAGTTGAGCTGTTCATTGGTTGTTTCATCGGTGCAATTACGTTCTCAGCCTCGGTCTTTGCCTTTGGTAAATTAGCAGCAAAAAGCTGGGCGAAAACATTGGTTGGCGGCTGGGTAAAACCAGTTCAAGCATTATTATTCATTGCGATGATTGGTTTTGGTGGCGTGTACTTCGTGACGGATTCATTACCAGCGTTTTATGCGATGGCCGTGATTGCCGTTATCTTTGGTTGGATGTGGATTGCGCCAATCGGCGGCGGTGATATGCCAGTGGTGGTATCACTATTGAACTCATTCTCAGGATGGGCTGCCGCAGGAATCGGCTTTACCCTTGGCAACTCAATGCTGATTATCGCAGGCTCGCTCGTTGGTTCATCAGGGGCGATCTTGTCTTACATCATGTGTAAAGCCATGAACCGCTCATTACTCAATGTCTTGTTCGGTGGTATGGGTACAGGTGCTGTGGCAGCAGGCGGCGATGATGGTGCACCTAAGAACTACAAAGCAGGCTCAGCAGAAGATGCAGGGTTCCTCATGTCTAATGCTAGCAGTGTGGTCATCGTACCAGGTTATGGTATGGCGCAAGGCCGAGCACAGAATGCGGTAAAAGAGCTATACGAGCTGTTAAAAGAAGAAGGCGTTAACGTGCGTTTTGCTATTCACCCGGTTGCTGGTCGTATGCCAGGTCACATGAACGTACTCTTGGCAGAAGCTGATGTGCCTTATGATGATATTCTTGAGATGGATGAGATCAATTCAGACTTCGCGAGTACCGATGTGGTCTTGGTTATCGGTGCAAACGATGTTGTGAACCCGTCTGCAAAAGACGATCCGACTTCGCCTATTTTCGGTATGCCTATTTTAGAAGCCAGCAAAGCCCAGACCGTTATGGTTATCAAGCGTTCAATGAGCACCGGTTACGCAGGTCTGGATAACAGTTTATTCTATATGGACAAGACTATGATGATCTTTGGTGATGCCAAGAAAATGGTCGAAGAGATGGTGCGTAGTATCAATGGCGGTGGTCATTAATAATTAAAACATGTTTTTGACTATTCGCTTTTACCTATAATTTTTTAAACAAAGAAAGTCACTGAGGTGGCTTTTTTTGCGTTAAGGTGATCAGCGTTTCGGAAACAACGATAAGACAATATCGTTTAGCCGTTCAACCTTCAGTCATAAACACAACAAAGTAAGAGCATTATTTATGAATATGTTAATACGCTTTTTTATTATGGTCAGTTTGCTTAAGCAGCAGCTCAAGCATCAATCGGTAAGCGAAACGATTAGTCTAGAGACATTGACCGCGCCGACTGTTCGCCATTATCGGGTATTGCCGCACGATATGGGGTTTCGCGATCACTTGCCCAATTATCGTTACCTCTCATTCATTGAGCTAAACGTGACACGCTGGGTGATGGCACGCTGTCATGAAAAAGGCATCAAGCCTTTGAACTGGGTTATCGCCATGCAAGAGATGGTTTATCTCAAACAAATCAAGTTTTTGGATAAAATGACGCTTAGCAGTGCGGTTGCAGGCTGGGATCACAAATACGTCTATTTTGAGCATCGATTTTTTGTCAAAAATCAGCTCATGGGCGTTGGTATGACCAAGTTTGTATTTACCGATGATACAGGTATGCGTACGCCAGAGGTGTTGGATATGATAGGGGAGCGGTTGACAGATGTGATTAACACATGGAATAACCACCAAGTTGCTGTGAAATCGACCAAGTCAGCATAAAACATATTGAAAAATAGCACCCTATAATAACTTGGCTATAATCATTTGCTGAATTTTGGTAGGATAGAGTCCATCAAATCGTCGATACTAAGGCGATACTACTATTTCTAAAGCGACTAAAAAAAGGTACCGTTATGACACCCCAAAAATTAAAATGGACAGACAGTTTAGATATCGCGATTGAGCTTTATGAGAAATTCCCAGAAACAGATCCACAGTATATTCGCTTTACTGATTTGCATCGCTGGGTAACTGAGCTTGAAGGCTTTGATGATGATCCACAAAAATCAAATGAAGGTATCTTAGAAGCCATTCAAATGAATTGGATCGATGAAGCCGACTAATCGACTCTATAACGTTGAGCAGTGTTATCCATAAAAATTCAATAAATACATTAAAGAGGCCGCATCATGACATCAAAAATTAAAGAGCTGCCAGAAGCGATCGCTTGTCGCGGTATCAGCGTTCGTACCACCAATAACGCTGAGATTAGCCATGATACTGCGAAGCTGGGTAGATTATGGCAAAAGTTTTATCAAAATCACGCGGGTCAGCTTCCTGAAGGCGAAGATATCTATGGTATCTATCATAACTATGAAAGCGATGATCTAGCAGGCGCGTTTGATGTTGTCGCCAGCTGGAAAACGGCTACCGAGCAAAACGCTCAATCAGACAGTGAGAGCACAGCCAGTACCAGTAATGTGGTAGAAGTCACCATTCCTGCAGGAAAATATTTGGTATTTTCTGAAGAAGGCCATATGCCAAATACCGTCATGAATGCGTGGGAGAGTGCTTGGGAGTATTTCAATACGCCAGATTGTGAGCATACCAGAACGTTTAATGTAGATTTTGAGCATTATATCGGTGGTAACTTAGAATACGGTCAAGTGGATGTTTATATTGGGATTGAATAGAGTCGTTATATCCTTTATAAAAGCAAGCCAGTATATAAAGACGCAAAAGAGCGCCACATTCGCATACGATGTGGCGCTCTTTTTACTTTGAATCTTAATAATTAATCTAACAATAAATTTTCTAAAATCCTTTCATAAATTTGCGCCAGTTTACCCAAATCGTCGACTTCTACTTTTTCATCTACTTGATGAATCGTCGCATTACGGACGCCAAGCTCGACGACTTGTGCCCCTGTTGGCGCGATGAAACGTCCATCAGACGTACCGCCAGAGGTTGATAACGTGGTATCGACATTGGTGACTTTCTTGATGGCGTTCTGGCAGGCCGAAACCAGTTTTCCTTCAGGGGTCAAAAACGGCTGACCAGATAATTTCCAATGAATATCGTAGCTCGCTTTACTGTTGGCAAAGTGCTTATCAAAGATAGCATGCGTTTTTGCCTTTAGCTCATCTTCAGTCGTTTCAGTTGAAAAGCGGAAGTTAAAAACCACGTTTAGCGTTTCAGGAATAACATTGGTTGCGCCTGTGCCGCCATTGATATTTGATATTTGCAAAGAGGTTGCTGGGAAGTAGTCATTACCATTATCCCATGCAGTAGAGGTTAGTTCAGCAAGGGCAGACATCGCCGCGTGAATCGGATTGCAGGCCAAATGTGGATAGGCGACGTGACCTTGCTTGCCTGTGACCGTAAGCTCTGCACCTAATGAGCCACGACGACCATTTTTGATGATATCGCCTAATGTATCGGTACTTGAAGGCTCACCCACGAGACAATAAGTGATCTTTTCTTGACGAGCTTCTAAGGTTTCGATGACTTTAACCGTACCGTTGATTGATGGACCTTCTTCATCTGAGGTGAGCAAAAAAGCAATCGAGCCATTGTGCTCAGGATGATTGGCAACAAAACGTTCAGCTGCAACGGTAAAAGCCGCAATGCCTGTTTTCATGTCTGCTGCACCGCGCGCCCATAGATAGCCATCAGCAATGGTTGGCGTAAAAGGCGGATAGGTCCAGTTTTTTTCATCACCTGTTGGCACCACATCTGTATGACCAGCAAAACAAATGACGGGATCAGTTGTACCACGGCGCGCCCACAAATTTTTGACTTCAGCATGTTCGCCCTTTGCTTGTCTGTCACCATAGTACATAAACTCGCAATCAAAGCCTGCTTGCTCCAATCGCTCTGACAATATATCTTGGCAACCATCATCGTCTGGTGTGACAGATGGGCGTTCGAGTAGCGCAATACTTAAATCTAAGGTTGCTTGCTGATGGGTGGGCTGTTGGTGAGAGTCAGACATGGGTAAGCCTTTTATATAATAATGAAAACGTTAAAGATAAATAGATAATGAATAATAGGTGCTAAGCGTCTACTTCGACAAACGGAACAAGTCCATCACGGCGCATCCACGTAGCGATAGAGTAACGCTGACGATACGCAGTTTGTACTTGATGACGTAGATCGCTATCGAAAATAATCAGTCTATTGGCAACTGGCATCACTTCATGGTGCGTGCCATGCTCATCAACGACTTCTAGCGCACCGCCGTCAGTCGCTCCCCAATCATCATTGAGATAAAACACTGCCGAGATTACGCGTTCATCGCGCCCAGTAGGATTGTCGCTATGCCATTGGTAGCCAAAGCCAATCGGATAACACGCATAATGCGCTTCACTATGACGAATACCAGCGAACAAACTACGATTGAATAGCGAGGCCAAAGCATTAATGCTTTGCAGATAATAATAGCCTGCAAAAAAGTCTTCAGTAATCCAGCGTATTCTATCACCGCGGATATTACTGATGCGAACACCAGCAGTCAGCACTGCATCACGATAGTCAATAAAACCGCTTTCTGCTTGTAGCGCGAGCAACGCTGTATCTTCAAACACATCATCAATGACGAGCCAGCCATCAGTGACAAATGCATCAAACTGTTTATCCGTCAGTCTATCTTCCCAGTCAACTGCAAAATCAGACAGTTGCAGCATCTTCTGGGTAGGCGCGTTTTGGGCGTCGTTATGACTGTTTGGAGATAGTAACGGAGGGTTGTCTTGTCCTATCGGATGATCAACCACCAATTCTGTTTTGCTCAGGTTGCTAATAATCTTCGTCATTTCATCTCATTCTTATCAATCAGTGGTCAATATACCGCCATTCAGTGCGTTTTTATTGAAAGCGCTTACTAAAACCACATTATCTTTTACTCCGCCTATGCTACCATAGATGCAATTTTTCTTATTTAAACTTTTGAGATTATGAACTATAAACACGCCTACCACGCTGGTAACTTTGCTGATGTGGTTAAACACATTTTATTGGTACAACTGCTCAATCAATTGGGGCAGAAAAACAAACCGTTTTATGTGCTTGACGCTTATGGTGGCCGCGGACTGTATTCATTAAGCAGTGAAGAAGCGCGCAAGACAGGAGAGGCCAAAGGCGGTATTCAGGCTTTTTTAAAAGCAGATACCGAAAAAGCACCAGCCGCTGTCAAAGACTATATGGAAGGCATTAAACAAGCCAAATTCACTTACGACAATAAAGTCTACCCTGGTTCGCCGTGGTGGATTGCTCATCATGTCGAAAAAACCGCCGCTAAAAAACCTGATGCTGGCGTGCGTGCCGAAGCGTTTGAAGCCAAAGCGACTGAATATGATGCTTTGAACTATCAGCTATATAAGCTGCCAATTGGTATCCAGCATCGTGATGCTTTTGAAGGTATCACCGCTGTTATTCCACCAAAGGAAAAGCGCGGTTTGATTTTCCTTGATCCTCCCTTTGAGCAAGAGCATAAAGACTTTACGCGCCTGATTGATTTATTGGTCGCAGCTTATAACAAGTGGCCACAAGGTACTTATGCGCTTTGGTTCCCAATCAAAAATATCGAAGCGGTCGAGCTGTTTTACAAAAAGCTCAAGCGTACTGAGATGCGTCGTCAGCTGGTTTGTGAGCTAAATATTTATCCTAATGATGTTGCAGTTGGTCTGAACGGTACAGGTCTACTGGTTATCAATCCGCCATGGCAGTTTGATAATCATGCACGCGAGATATTGCGTTTCTTGCAGCCAGTACTAAAAGTAGAAGATGCCCCAGACTTAACCCCTGACAGTGCGACCAATGTACGCTGGCTGGTTGGCGAGTAACTGAACAGCAATATTGGCCAATAAGGATATCAAGATGACGAATACGCAGCCACCTGAAGGCGAACCAAATAACATGCCTCCAAGAGAGGGGTCGTTGCAGGATAATGCAGCGACTCAGCCTCCATACATGGATGAGCATGAATTTAATATTCGTCTAGCGGACAACGACGATTATGATGGTTTGACTTTTGAGGTCGTTGAGGCAGAAGTCGCGGAAGGTAAGCGTGTGGTCAGTCGCGGTGTATATCTAGCACCCAATTTGATTACCACATTATCATTACTGTCAGGGTTTTACTCGATTTTAGCGAGTACGCAAGGTGAGTTTTATAAGGCGGCTTTGGCTATCTTTTTATCCGCAATTCTTGATGGGGCTGATGGACGCGTTGCGCGTATGCTGAATGCCCAAAGCCCATTTGGTGAACAATATGATTCATTAGCAGATATGCTTGCGTTTGGCGTGGCCCCTGCTATTTTGGTTTATAGCTTTGCGCTAGAGCCGCTGGGCCGTATTGGTATTGGTTGTGCGTTCGTTTTTACTGCCTGTGCTGCCTTTCGTCTTGCACGCTTTAATGTACAGGTGGGTATCGTCGATAAAAAATACTTCGTTGGTTTGGCAAGTCCGCTTGCAGCTATATTAGTAACAGCAGCAGTTATGGTTGCAGTTGATCACAATGAATGGATTGGGCAGTACGATACGGCGATCATGTTTTTGTTCGCAGCTTGGGTGGTTATCTGTGGTCTGCTCATGGTTAGTAATGTTAAGTACTACAGCTTTAAAGAGTTTGACAAAAAGAAAGTACCCTTTGTGGTGCTTATCATTGGCGTACTTGTCATGAGTATTGTGCTTTATGACATACCTGTTGGCATCTTGGCGATTGGTATCATTTATGCGTTATCTGGCATTGTGACTACGATCAGAGCAAAGATGTAAGCGTCAATATGAAAGTTACTGAGATAAGAAAAGGGACTTGCCAATAGGTAAGTCCCTTTTTTTATACTTTATTTGCTATAAAAATACGGTGCTATTAAAGAATATTCTACTATCAGATACGTTTTATCCTTGCATAACAGCCATTCATTATGTTTCTGAATGGAATGTATATCCAAACGAATATTTATGCATATGAAAGCTAATAAGCGCAAATTGATAAAACTTTCAAGCTTGATTTATAGATTTTGGATAGTAAAAACATGTTGTTTTATTTCTACTTTGTTGCAGATAAGATTTTCTAAAAAAAGAAGCGTATAGTGCCTGTGAACTAAAAAGGGCTGCATTTGATGGTTTTATACCTTATAGACAGCATGGAATAACGCTGTGGTAGCCAGATAAGATTTAGCCTCAAAATAAGCTGATCTTAAATATTGACACCCCTTTTAGTAAAGCGATTTCCCAATCTTATCAGTCTTCTAGACCAATATAAACAGTATATTATTGCTACTGTTTCGTCATTCTGTGCGGCTGATTTGATTGGGCAGATAGCGTTAAGACCTACTCTATTGATGATGGTCGCAATCTAGTGACCGAATGCATGCTTTGTCGCTCAAAATTGTCAGCACTGTTACCCACCAAATTTTGATTGGTAACAGTGCTGACATCATGCTAGCCAACGCGACTGAGGGTATAAATAAGGTCAAAATTTAGCGTCATCTCTTGACTGTCCATGGTAAGCATGTGACAGCCATGGAGTGTTTCTAACATTTAACATGTACTAACAAAACTGACCGAATATAAGGTTAACAAGGCATGACGTTTTTCAAATTACCGATCTGGCTAAAGGCCAACTTAGTGGTATTGATAAGCAGCTTGCTCCTGACCGCCTGTGACAAAGGTGTATTGCATCCTCAGGGTGCAGTTGGCGTGCAAAATAAAGAACTTATCATTGTTACCACTGCCTTGATGTTGATTGTGGTTATACCAGTCATCGTCATGGCGCTCTGGTTTACTTACCGTTATCGCGCGGATAGACCAGATGCTGATAAAGACTTCGACCCGCAGTGGTCACACAACACTTGGATTGAGGTTTTAATGTGGACGATTCCCATTATTATTATTGCAATCTTAGCGGTGATTACTTGGCGCAGCACTCACGCGCTTGACCCTTATAAGCCACTAGAGACTCAAAAAGACAATCCTCCGCTTGAGATTCAAGTTGTGGCACAAAACTGGAAATGGTTATTTATCTACCCAGAACAAGATATTGCCGTCGTCAATGAACTTTATCTACCAGTAGATCGTCCAGTTAGTTTTAAAATCACTTCCGATACGGTGATGAATTCGTTCTTCATTCCTAGACTGGGTAGCCAAATTTATGCCATGTCGAGCATGGTGACACAATTGCATCTGATCGCTAATGAGCCTGGTGTCTATAACGGACTTTCTGCCAATTATAGTGGTCCTGGCTTCTCGGATATGAAATTTTTGGCCCATGCTGTCGATAAGCAAGGTTTTGATGACTGGGTTTCTAAAATCAAAGCGGGAGACAATAAGGTTCTCGATACTGCGGTTTATGAAGAGTTGTCGAAACCTTCAGAAAACCATGCCATCGAATATTTCAAATCGGCTCAGCCTGATATGTTTGACTATATTGTAAATCAGTATGGCTCAGACACAAAGCAACAAAATCAGTTTATAGAGTCTAATGAAGTCAATCAGCGTGATAATCCAAACGCTGTGAACAAGGGCTTAGAGTCTGATTTGAAGGATGACGGCGAAGGTAGCACTAACCCAGCAGCGCCATCAAATAAAGATGATGCGCAAGAAGCTGACGCTCAATAATAGGAAAGCTGATTATGGAAGCAATATTCGGTAGATTGTCCCTTGAGGCAATACCTTACCACGAGCCTATCATTATGGCGGCTGGTGGTATGATGGCCTTGGCTGGGCTAGCGGTTTTGATTTTTCTAACCAAAAAGAAGCTTTGGGGTGTTTTTTGGCGTGACTGGCTAACCTCAGTTGACCATAAAAAAATTGGTATCATGTATATCGTCGTCGCGATCGTAATGCTACTACGCGGCTTTAGTGACGCCATTATGATGCGTACCCATCAGATGCTGGCTAACTATCCTGAGACAGGGTATTTACCGCCGCATCATTATGATCAGATTTTCACCGCCCACGGTGTGATTATGATTTTCTTTGTCGCCATGCCTCTGGTTGTGGGACTCATGAATGCGATTATCCCGCTACAGATTGGTGCACGTGACGTGGCCTTTCCGTTCCTAAACTCACTGTCATTTTGGCTGTTCGTTACTGGTGCTTTATTGGTCAACGTCTCATTAGTCGTTGGTGACTTTGCAGCAACTGGTTGGTTGGCGTATCCACCACTGTCAGAGCTGACATACAGTCCAACGGTGGGGGTAGATTATTATATCTGGGCCTTGCAGCTGTCAGGATTGGGAACCTTGCTGACCGGTGTCAACTTCTTAGTGACGATTTTAAAGATGCGTGCGCCTGGCATGAATCTGATGCACATGCCAATCTTTACATGGTCAGCACTTTGTACCAATATTTTGATCGTTGCAGCTTTTCCTGTATTGACGGCAACGTTGGCGATGCTGACACTAGACCGCTATCTTGGTATGCACTTCTTTACCAATGATGCAGGCGGCAACGTCATGATGTATATCAATCTGATTTGGATTTGGGGTCACCCAGAGGTATATATCTTGGTACTACCAGCGTTCGGTATTTTCTCAGAAGTCATCTCGACGTTCTCACAGAAGAAACTGTTTGGCTACGTCAGTATGGTCTATGCCTTGATGGTTATTGCCATCTTAAGTTTCATCGTTTGGCTGCATCACTTCTTTACTATGGGTTCAGGCGCCAACGTCAATGCCTTCTTTGGTATTACCACCATGATTATTGCCATACCGACTGGGGTGAAGGTCTTTAACTGGCTCTTTACCATGTATCGAGGCAAGATCGTCTTTGGTACGCCAATTTTATGGACGCTTGGCTTTATCATTACCTTTACCATCGGTGGTATGACGGGTGTCATGCTCGCGGTTCCTGGGATTGATTATGTCTTGCATAACAGTCTGTTCTTAATCGCGCATTTCCATAACACCATTATTGGTGGTGCTGTCTTTGGATACTTTGCGGGTATTACCTTTTGGTGGCCAAAAATGTTTGGCTATCGTTTGGATGAGAAGTGGGGCAAACGTGCTTTTTGGGGCTGGCTCATCGGCTTCTTTGTGGCCTTCATGCCGCTGTACGTTTTAGGATTTTTCGGTATGACGCGTCGTACCAACCACTATGCCAATGATGTTTGGCAGATATGGTTGATCGTTGCTGCGGTTGGTGCCTTTATTATTCTGTTCGGTATTTTCAGCCAGCTTATGATGTTCTATGTCAGTTATCGCGATCGTGAGCGTCTTGCTGATGTGAGTGGTGATCCTTGGAATGGTCGTACGTTAGAGTGGAGCACGCCATCACCTGCACCGTTTTATAACTTTGCTCAACTGCCCGTTATTAACGATCTTGATGCCCTAGCGCATCTTAAAGACAGCGGCTGGACGTCAGATAAAGCGCCCAATTACTATAGCCCGATACACATGCCAAAAAATACAGATTCTGGTGTGATTATTGGTTTATTAACGTTCGTCTTTGGTTTTGCTTTTATCTGGCATATCTGGTGGTTGGTAATCGCCTCTTTCTTAGTCATCATCTTCTTTGTGATTCGTGAAGCCAACAAGCGTGATATCGATTACATCGTACCCGTTGATGAGATTGAAAAAATTGAAAATGCTTATTATAAGCGTCTTCGTACGGCTCACGCAGGAGACGGATTATGAGTAGTACCGAAACTATGCACACGCATGAAGTAAATAGTAATTTGCCAGACAACAACGGCGAGGAGCTGTTGCCATCTGATGATCATAACAAAGGCAATATAGATTACTTTAACCACAGTGACCCTCATCATCCAGATCATTTGGATGCGCAGGGCAATAAAGTACTCGGTTTCTTTGTTTACTTAATGACGGATTTGGTTCTGTTTGCCACGTTTTTCGCTGCTTATGCGGTACTCAAGGTTGGCGTCGCAGATGGTCCAAGCCCTAAAGATATTTTCGACCTTAAGTTTGTTTTGGTTGAAACGTTCTTGCTACTGATCAGTAGTATCACCTTTGGTTTTGCCATGCTTGGTGCTTACCAAAAGAACATGTCAAAGCTTAAGCTATGGTTGGTTATTACTGCGCTATTCGGCATGGGCTTTATTGGGATGGAGATTTATGAGTTCCATCATCTCATTGTCGAAGGCTTCGGGCCTGATCGCAGTGCCTTCTTATCGAGCTTCTTTAGTCTGGTAGGTTTGCACGGTATTCACGTCACGGTCGGTATCTGCTGGTTACTGTTTACGTTGTTCCAGTTGAGCAAATTTGGTCTTTCTGAACGCATGATGACGCGTTTGAGATGCTTAAGTCTGTTTTGGCACTTTTTGGATATCGTGTGGATTTGCGTCTTTTCGCTAGTGTATCTGGTAGGGGTGGCATTATGAAAAATGAAAATTTGCATGCAGCCGAGCACGCGCATGCACACGGCGATGTAAGCCACGGCCAGAGCAGTCATGGAAGTAAAAAGAGTTATATCATCGGCTTTGTACTATCAGCCATTCTGACGGTGATTCCATTTGGGCTAATCATGAGCAATATGATGTCAGGCATGAGCGCGATTTGGATGATTGCTGTTTTTGCTGCTGCTCAGGTTTTTGTGCAAGTTTATTTCTTTTTGCATGTGGACTTTAGCCCTGAACAGCGTAATACGCTTTATAGCCTTTTATTCACACTGTTTGTGGTGGCGATTGTGATGGTTGGTTCATTGTGGATTATGCACAACGCCAACGAAAACATGATGCCTGGCATGGGTAAAATGCAGATGGACATGGGCATGAAAATGCCAACCAATGCTGATGGTACACCAAGATTAGATCGTGAGCTTGAAGGTTTTGAAGATAAGTTAGATCTACCAGATACCTACAAGCCGTCTAATCAAGGTGCGCCCGCTGGTACAGCACAAGAAAATCACTCGGACATGGCTGATCATTCAGACATGGCCAATATGCAACAGTAAGTTCCTACCTTTCTTATTTGCGCTGTAAGCTTGCGTATATAAGTTATCGCAAATGTCTGATGATGAGCTGTTATATACTTTTATATATAGGCTCATCATTCCTAAATGGCAATGTTTCATCCATAGGGCTCAGGCATTTGACGATATTAACTGATGGACAATCATGAATAAACTTGCACAGTTAAAAATCGATGTCGCCAAACAACCCCTCGTTCAGGTCATCAAACCTGGCATTGTGTTTGGTAACGCTATTACCGTCTTGGGTGGCTATTTTTTAGCAGCCAAAGGCAATCTTGATTGGTTGATATTGCTTCAAGCCTTGGTGGGGACTTTGACAGTGATAGCGTCTGGTTGTGTAATCAATAACATCATCGATCGTGATATTGACTCGAGGATGCAGCGCACTTGTGACCGTGTTTTGGTGACCGGTGAACTCTCTATTAGAAACGCAATGCTTTATGCAGCCTTACTACTAGGTATCGGAGTCGTATGTTTGGCCTTTACCACGCCATTGGCTTTATACTCAGCGTTATTTGGTTATGTCGTTTACGTCGGATTTTATAGTCTGTACTTTAAGCGGCACTCTGTTTGGGGAACGTTCATTGGTAGTTTTTCGGGTGCGATTCCGCCAGTGATTGGCTACGCCGCTTTGACGCCGTCTATTGATGGGGTGTATTGGGTGCTATTTGCCATGTTTGCTATTTGGCAAATGCCACATGCTTATGCCATTGCTGTCTTTCGCAAAAAGGACTACAGTGCGGCCAGTATTCCAGTATTACCAGTCAAACATTCCTTTAGAATGACTCAGTGGCATATTACGATTAGTATTGCCTGTTTCTTAGTCGTGGGTAGTTTGCTCACAGCGTTGAACACGACTGGCTATTGGTATCTGGGTGTCCATCTATTGTTGTCAGGTTATTGGTTAGTTATTGCTATGAAACCGATTAAGGTCACTAGTCAACAAGACCAAGTCCAGCAGCAGATTAAGTGGGCGTATAAGATCTTTGGACTATCCATTATTATCATGATGGCGCTATGCTTAATGATGGCGATTGATTATGTATAAAGCTGTATAGTAAAAAATACTGTTGATGAGCATCACTAAAAAGCCACTAACCCGAGTAGTGGCTTTTTTTATATCTATGCCTTTTCATGCCTAGTCCTCTAGCGATAGCATTGTAAAAGTATTGCTACACTTTATTTTGCATAGCCATTGTCAAACAAGTAAAATCATTGAAGCATATAACCCATTGAAATATCTCTACTATTTAGCTTCTATCAGACCAGTTAGCAAAATCCTCGAGATAATCCCTTGACCTAGTCTCAAACCCGCGTATAATGCCACCCAGTCAAAAGGGAAGATAGTGAGGAAGCTTAAGCGATTAAGTTATTTCAAACTAAATAGAAAATACCTCTTGACTAAATAAATAAAGGGTCTATAATACGCCCTCATCAGACGG
>NZ_JADQAI010000009.1 GCF_022129235.1 Psychrobacter sp. Ps6
TCGTGAAGGCGGCCGTACTGTAGGCGCTGGTGTTGTTGCTAACGTATTGAACTAATCTATAAGTCTCAGTAATGAGCTTATAAGTTAGTGATAAAAAAGCCATCCTAAATAGGGTGGCTTTTTTTGGGTAGTGAGATAGAGGTATTTGCAGAATTAGATCTAAGCTTTGGTAAAATGGTTCTTTTGATAGCATGGCTTTTGATACTAGTCATTTATTTATAATACGTTGTATTGTAATTTGCCGCATAGCTTGCTATATTAGCGCTGCATTTAACGTGTATGGTTAATCTAAACCATAACGAGAAAGCCTATGATTAATATAGTGACTTTTGGTAAATGCAACATCAGGTAAAAATTAACAATTTTACCGCCAAAGGCTTGCATTCTATGATAAATATTGTATAATGCTGTCCTTTACACCCATAGGCGATTGGCTCAATTGGTAGAGCATCGGTCTCCAAAACCGAGGGTTGTAGGTTCGAGTCCTACATCGCCTGCCATCTTCTTATCTCATCTTTGTTGTACCCCACCATCTCCGAAGCGAGTTCTTTATGAGCAATAATCAAGATAACCTCGAGACTAAGTTATCTGATGCCAAGGCGGTTGCTGGTGGAATGCTGTCTAAAGATAAGCACATCTCAGCGAACGGTACTTCTGCTGTTGAAGTTGCTAAGACTGGCTCAATCAAAGATTTGATTTTGTGGCTACTTGCCGCAATTGTTTTGATCGGTGCGACTCTCGTTAATCAGTATCTGCCAGGCTATTGGCAACCTGCCAACGATGTCTGGGTGCGTATTGGTATCATTGTCGCACTTATTGTATTTGCATTAATTTGCTTGGCGCTGACGCATCAAGGCCGTGCTTTTAAAATATTATTAAGAGACGCAGGCGTTGAGCTTCGCCGAGTAACATGGCCAGGTAAAGACGAAACCTTTCAATACACATGGCAAGTCATTGTTGTGATAGCGATTGCTGGGTTCTTTGTTTGGTTATTAGATAACTTTTTTAATTGGTTCGTTGGTATCTTTATCGGTTAATAGCGCGTATTAGTGACTATTAACGAGAGATTTACTTATAACGACTTATTTATAATGATCAGGAGCGTGATATGCGTTGGTATATTGTCCAAGCGTTTTCAGGATATGAAAAACAAGTACAACGTTCATTAACTGATCGTATTAACCGTAGTGACTTCACTGAGTCGTTCGGTGATGTATTGGTTCCTACTGAAGAAGTCGTCGAAATGAAAGACGGCAAAAAACGTAAGAGTGAGCGTAAGTTCTTTCCTGGATATGTATTGATCCAGATGGAAATGAACGACAATACTTGGCACATCGTAAAAGACTGTCCGCGTATTATGGGCTTCATCGGCGGTACGCCTGAGATGCCTGCACCGATTACGCAAGTAGAAGCTGATCGTATCTTAAACCGTTTGAACCAGACTGAAACTGACCCACGTCCTAAGACGCTATTTGAGCCAGGCGAAGAGTTGTTGGTTATTGATGGTCCATTTACTGACTTTAAAGGGTTGGTAGAAAAAGTGGATTATGAGAAGTCTAAGTTACATCTAACGGTAAACGTATTTAATCGACCTACACAGGTTGAGCTTGAATTTAGTAAAGTTGAAAAGCTAGACTAAACCAGCAAAAAGTTCATCAACCGGGGAGCTGTTAGTCAATTAGGTATATACCACGTTGATTTGGCGCTATTACCCATTTAGGAGAGTATCATGGCTAAGAAGATTGATGGTTACATCAAGCTGCAAGTGCCTGCAGGCAAAGCAAACCCTTCACCACCTATTGGTCCAGCTTTGGGTCAAAAAGGCGTGAACATCATGGCGTTCTGTAAAGAATTTAACGCTGCGACCTCAGGCCAAGAGCCAGGTCTACCGATCCCAACTGAGATCACAGTATATAGCGATAAATCTTTTACTTTCATCATGAAATCACCACCAGCTGCGTACTTACTACGTAAAGCTGCTGGCATTGCTAAAGGTTCAGGTACACCGAACACTGCTAAAGTCGGTAAAGTTGACCGTGCACAGCTAGAAGAAATCGTTAAAACTAAGAATGCAGACTTAACTGCAGCTGATCTTGACGCTGCTGTTCGTACCATCGCTGGTACTGCACGTTCAATGGGTATTACCGTGGAGGGTGTATAATGTCTAAGCTAACCAAACGTCAAAAAGAAATCCAAAGCCGTATTGATAACGAAAAGCAATACACTCTTGAAGAAGCCGTTCAAATCCTAAACGATTTGCCAGCGCTAAAATTCAAAGAGTCTATTGATATCGCAGTAAACTTGGGCGTTGACCCACGTAAATCTGATCAAGTGGTTCGTGGTGCAACTAACCTACCTGCGGGTACTGGTAAAACCAAACGCGTTGCTGTATTTGCTCAAGGCGCTGCTGCTGAAGCCGCTAAAGAAGCTGGTGCAGACATCGTTGGTTTTGAAGACCTAGCGGAAGAAATCAAAGCTGGTAACATGGACTTTGATGTTGTTATCGCAGCTCCAGATGCTATGCGTGTTGTTGGTCAATTGGGTACGATCCTAGGCCCACGTGGTCTAATGCCTAACCCAAAAGTTGGTACGGTAACGCCAAACGTTGCTGAAGCTGTGACTAACGCGAAAGCAGGTCAAGCACAGTACCGTGTTGATAAAGCTGGTATCATCCATGCAACTATCGGCCAAGTTGGTTTCACTGCTGAGCAAATCGAGCAGAACGTGCAAGCGATTCTTTCTGATCTAAAGCGTGCTAAGCCTGCTACTTCTAAAGGTACTTTCATCAAGAAAATTACCTTGTCTAGCACGATGGGCCCTGGTCTAACGATCGACGCTGTCCCTTATCGTACTGCAAAATAATTAAAGTCTCTATTTTTGAGTACTTGAACTTCAAGTACTTTGAATGATGAGCACATACTATATTTAAAACATTAGGTCAGCGTAGTATTTGCTACGCTGTCTAAGACCGTAGGTAGAGAGTGGTTTAGTGTCATAAGTAGCAATTTTCGAATGGTTAAATATGATACTGAGTCACTTTTGTTAATCGACGACAGATGAAAATCTTAGTTGTCCTACGCAGACGGTGGCCCACACAGTTTAAGACACGAGCGAATAGGGCGGTAAGGTTATTTATATAATCTTCGAACTATTACTCAACGTCATTCTGATAACGGTGCCGTAATCAGTCGTTACCAGTAGATGCTTTTTTTATTAATTGAATCCGCTGGTAATGTGTCGTATCAAGTCAGTCCCAGCTTAAAATTTAAGCCTGCAGAAATTTCGATTTTTAGCGCTTTTATGATAAGCAGATTGATAAGATTAAAGGAGTCAACTTATGGCATTAACGCTAGAGCAAAAACAACAAGTTGTGGCTGAAGTGTCTGAAGTTGCTGCTAATGCTTACTCAGCAGTAGCTGCCGAGTATCACGGAATTGGTGTTGCTAAGCTTACTCAGCTTCGCGAACAAGCTCGTGATAAAGGTGTTGTTTTGAAAGTGGTAAAAAATACACTAGCAAAACGCGCTTTTGAAGGCACTAAGTTTGAGAGCATGTCAGACCGTATGACTGGTCCACTACTTTTGGCTTTCTCTATGGAAGATTTGGGATCTGCAGCACGAGTCGTTTTCGACTTTAGCAAAGATAACAAAGCTTTAGAGACCAAATTAGTATCAGTCGGTGGTGAAGTTTATGGTCCAGAAGAGCTAGAGCGCGTATCGAAGCTACCAACTCGCGACGAAGCAATCTCTATCTTGATGGCTACTATGAATGCACCAGTGACCAAGCTTGTCCAGACTATGAACGCTGTTCCTGGCAAGTTCGTTCGCACTGTAGCGGCAATCAAAGACGCAAAAGAAGCTGCTTAATTGCTTGTTTTAACGTAACTTTAACATCGCTAATTTTGGTTGAAATTTATTGCCACATTCGGCAATCAATCAAAGCGATATTAGAATCAATTAATTTTTATCAGATAACGGAGAGTTCTCATGGCACTATCTAAAGATGACGTGTTAAATGCAATCGCTGAAATGTCAGTAATGGATATCGTTGAATTAATCAGCGCTATGGAAGAAAAATTCGGCGTAACAGCTGCCGTTGCTGCTGCACCTGCTGCTGCTGGTCCTGCTGCTGCTGCTGCTGAAGAAAAAGACGAGTTTGACGTAGTTCTTGCTAGCTTTGGCGAGAAGAAAGTTGGCGTAATTAAAGCCGTACGTGAAGCAACTGGTCTTGGCCTAAAAGAAGCGAAAGATTTGGTTGAAAGCGCTCCAGCTCCAATCAAAGAAGGCGCATCTAAAGCTGAAGCTGAAGAGTTGAAAAAGAAACTTGAAGAAGCTGGTGCAACTGTTGAACTAAAATAAGTTTAACACTGTACAGAAAAAAAGCTGGTAATGCCTTGCATTGCCAGCTTTTTTTTATTATAATTCGTAGCTTGACCTTTTGTGTCTGCCAACATACGTATGCATTAACGGTGGATACCCATCAAAAGGACAGACGATATACATGCAAGTACACATACCAGTTTTTAAAATCAGTTAATATCAGCTAAACGTCTGTAGATGTTTGGCATTTTTTTGTGTCTGCATGCTTTCCTATCAACACTATAGTTTATACTGATTCTTAAAGTTATAGTTACCCCGATTATTAATCCTGAAAAAAGCGGTATTCTGAAAAAGCTGTTGATCATAAGTTGCCTACTTGGTGTGGCATGACTGTCGATATTTAGTCTTATAGACAGTTTGTATGTGTAGGGAACATAGTTCGGTAATAAGCAGTCTAGATGGCAAGTGGTTTATATGCAATCTTAATAGACGTTATTTTCCAGCAAGGTATTTGTAAATTGAGCCTAATAGGCAATGCATTATAGATTATATAATATTGAATTTTTTGGTTGCAACAGTCATATAGATTGATTCACTTACCATGAATTTAGCAAGCAACGACGAGATTAAGTGAAGTGTGCTAGGTAAGCACTGATGAGTAAAGTAGTAATTGACAGAAAAGACATGAACTGAACACGAAAACCCGTTTTATATTATCGTTTACGTCGCCATGTTTGCATCGTATTTATGCATACTGGCCACGCTTTTAATTTGTTTCCACGTTTACTGTAAGGACTCTCGATGGCATATTCTTATACTGAAAAAAAGCGTATTCGCAAAAGTTTTGCTGAATTGCCCACTGTAATGGACGTTCCCTATTTACTGTCTATTCAAGTAGATTCTTATGAGCAATTTTTGCAAGAGCACAAAAAGCCAAAAGCTCGTGAGAATACTGGTTTGCAAGCTGCGTATTCCTCTATTTTCCCAATTGAGAGTCACTCTGGTAACGCCGAGTTGCAATTTGTTGAGTACTATTTAGGTACGCCTGAATTTGATGAGCGTGAGTGTATCTTACGTGGTTCAACGTTTGCGGCGCCAATGCGTGTCAAAATCCGTTTGATCATCAAAGACAAAGACAGTAAAGACAAAGATAGCAAAGCCGCTATCAAAGATATCCGTGAGCAAAGCGTCTACATGGGCGAGATGCCTTTGATGACTGCTAACGGTACTTTCATTATTAATGGTACTGAGCGTGTTATCGTATCTCAGCTACATCGTTCACCTGGTGTGTTCTTTGATCATGATAAAGGTAAGTCGCATTCAAGTGGTAAAGTGCTTTATAACGCACGTATCATCCCTTACCGTGGTTCATGGTTAGACTTTGAATTCGATGCAAAAGACTTAGTCTTTGCTCGTATTGACCGTCGCCGTAAGCTGCTTGCGTCAATCATTCTGCGCGCACTTGGCCTAACGACATCTGAAATTCTAGATTTGTTCTTTGATAAAGTGGCTGTTTATAAAGCTGAAGAGACGTTTGAAATTGATCTAGTGGCTGATCGCCTACGTGGCGAGATGGCTCAGTTTGACATCGTATCACCTGAAGGTGACGTTATTGTAGAGCAGGGCAAACGTATCAATGCACGCCGTATCCGTCAGCTTGAAGAAGCAGGTATGACGAAAATTGCTGTGCCTGATGAGTATCTATATGAGCGTATTTTAGCTGAAGATATCGTTGTTAATGACGAAATCATCGCTAAAGCCAACACGCCAATCGACCACGAGTTATTGGTGAAATTGAACTCATTTGAAGCCAGTGGTGCCATCAAAGAGTTCAGCATTCTATTCACGAACGATATCGACCAAGGTAGCTATATTGCCGATACGCTACGTGCTGATAGTACCTCAAGCCGTGAAGAAGCATTGATCGAAATCTATAAAGTCATGCGTCCAGGTGAGCCACCAACGGTTGAAACTGCTGAGAAACTGTTTGAGAGCATGTTCTTCAACGCAGATCGTTATGACTTATCTAACGTCGGTCGTATGAAGTTCAACCGTCGTCTTGGTTTGCCATTTGAAAACACCGATGATCCAGACGTACAGCGCGAACGCAGTGTATTGACCAACGATGATATCGTTAACGTTCTAAAAGAACTTATCGAGATTCGTAACGGTCGCGGCGATGTCGATGATATTGACCATTTGGGTAACCGCCGTATTCGTTCAGTGGGCGAAATGGCAGAAAACCAATTCCGTGTTGGTCTAGTACGTGTTGAGCGTGCTGTAAAAGAGCGTTTGAGCTCGGCAGAATCAGACAACTTGTCACCACAAGATTTGATTAACTCTAAGCCAGTAGCGGCTGCGGTTAAGGAATTCTTTGGTTCAAGCCAGTTGTCACAGTTTATGGATCAGAACAACCCGTTGTCTGAAGTTACCCATAAGCGCCGTGTATCAGCGTTAGGACCTGGTGGTCTAACTCGTGAACGTGCAGGCTTTGAAGTACGTGACGTACATGATACCCATTATGGCCGTGTATGTCCTATTGAGACTCCTGAAGGTCCAAACATTGGTCTGATCAACTCACTAGCGACGTTTGCTAAAACCAACAGCTTTGGTTTCTTAGAAACGCCATATCGCCGTGTGGTTGATGGTAAAGTGACTGACGTTATTGAGTATTTATCAGCAATCGAAGAAGTAGGTACTGTGATTGCACAGGCTGACTCTCCAATGACTGAAGATGGCGCGCTATCTGACGAGATGGTCAGTGTGCGTAGCTATGGTGAATTTGTTCGTATGCCGCCAGAAAAAGTGACGCATATGGATGTGTCACCAAGTCAGGTAGTATCGGTTGCAGCAGGTTTGATTCCGTTCCTAGAGCATGATGATGCTAACCGTGCCTTGATGGGCTCGAACATGCAGCGTCAGGCCGTGCCGACCCTACGTGCTGACAAGCCATTGGTAGGTACTGGTATGGAGCGTCACGTTGCTCGTGACTCTGGTGTTTGTGTGATCGCTAAACGTGGCGGCGTGATTGAAGATGTTGACGCATCGCGTATCGTTGTTCGTGTGAACGAAGACGAGATGACTGCTGGTGAAGCGGGTATCGATATCTATAACTTGATCAAATACACACGCTCTAACCAAAACACTTGTATCAACCAACGTATCATCGTTAACCAAGGTGACGAGATTGCTTTGGGTGATATCTTGGCTGATGGTCCATCAACGGATCTTGGTGAGTTAGCATTAGGTCAGAATATCCGCATCGCATTTATGCCGTGGAATGGTTACAACTTCGAAGATTCAATCTTGCTATCTGAAAAAGTAGTTAAAGAAGATCGTTTCACTACGATTCATATCCAAGAACTGACTTGTGTGGCTCGTGATACCAAGCTAGGTACAGAAGAGATCACGGCTGATATTCCAAACGTTGGTGAAGCAGCGTTATCAAGTCTTGATGAAGCAGGTATCGTTTATATCGGTGCTGAAGTTGACGCTGGTGATATTCTAGTTGGTAAAGTGACGCCAAAGGGTGAGACGCAACTAACGCCAGAAGAGAAACTATTACGGGCTATTTTTGGCGAAAAAGCGGCTGATGTGAAAGACACGTCACTACGCGTACCGACTTCAAGTAAAGGTACGGTTATTGATGTACAGGTCTTCACCCGTGATGGCGTTGAAAAAGACGCACGCGCAAGAGCGATTGAAAAATCGCAGCTTGATAGCTACCGCAAAGATTTAAAAGAAGAGCTACGTATCTTTGAAGAAGCGGCACGTGGTCGTATTGGTAACCTATTAGATGGCCAAAAAGTCAGCGGCGGTGCTGGTCTAAAAGCGGGTACAGTTATGGCTTTGGCTGATATGAAAGATATGAGCCTTGAGACGTTGCTTGATATCCAACCAGTAGAAGAAGAAATCTCTGAGCGTCTAACGCAAATCGCTGATTACTTGGTTGATAAGCAAAAAGACATCGATGTGAAGTTTGCTGAGAAAAAACGCAAATTGACTGCTGGTGATGACTTACAACATGGCGTACAAAAAATTGTTAAAGTATATCTAGCGGTTAAGCGTCGTATTCAGCCTGGTGATAAGATGGCTGGTCGTCATGGTAACAAAGGTGTTGTATCGCGCATCATGCCAGTTGAAGACATGCCTTATGATGAAAATGGTAACACCGTTGACATCGTATTGAATCCGCTTGGTGTACCATCTCGTATGAACATCGGTCAGGTTCTAGAGACGCATTTGGGTATGGCAGCGAAAGGCTTGGGCGAGAAGATTGATGGTATGCTCAAATCTCAAGCAGCGATCAAAGAGCTACGTGACTTCTTGGATAAAATCTATAACCAAGTAGGCGGTGAGCAAGTTGATCTTGATAGCTTAAGTGATGACGATATCATGGCGCTAGCAGACAACTTACGTGGCGGTGTACCGATGGGCACAGCAGTATTTGATGGCGCAAGAGAAAGCCAAGTTAAAGATTTGCTTGAGCTTGCTGGTATGGATCGCGATGGTCAGCAGACGTTATATGATGGTCGTACAGGTCAGAAGTTTGACCGTAAAGTAACCGTCGGCTACATGTACATGCTCAAGCTTAACCATTTGGTTGATGACAAAATGCATGCACGTTCAACAGGTTCTTATTCTCTAGTAACGCAGCAGCCATTGGGTGGTAAAGCTCAGTTTGGTGGTCAGCGCTTCGGTGAGATGGAAGTATGGGCACTAGAAGCATACGGCGCGACTTACACGTTGCAAGAAATGCTAACTGTGAAGTCGGATGACGTTGAAGGCCGTACTCGTATGTACAAAAACATCGTTGATGGTGAGCAGTATATGGATCCAGGCATGCCTGAGTCGTTTAACGTACTGACCAAAGAAATCAAATCACTGGGTATTAATATTGAGTTAAAACAAAGCAACTAGCCCGTTGTTTAACTTAGTTGTCCACTAAAGGCAGTCTGCTTTATTGCTGCTGCTTTTAGTGATTTGTCTCAACCCTATTCATTGCCTTCATTCATCTTATCTGCGTCAATGGTACGCTGTCAGATGATTATAAAGATAACGGAGAAGCAACTTGAAAGATTTACTCGATATCATGCAAAGCCCTACCGGCAACGGTAATACAGAGTTTGATAGCATCCAAATTACCTTAGCCTCACCTGACGTCATCAAGTCATGGTCACATGGTGAAGTAAAAAAACCTGAAACCATCAACTATCGCACGTTTAAGCCTGAGCGTGATGGTCTTTTTTGTGCCAAAATCTTTGGCCCAGTAAAAGACTTCGAATGTTTATGTGGTAAATATAAGCGCCGTAAGTTCCAAGGCGTCATCTGCGAAAAATGTGGTGTTGAAGTTACCACTGCTAAAGTCCGTCGTGACCGCATGGGTCATATCGACCTAGCCAGTCCTGTGGCGCATATTTGGTTCTTAAAATCATTACCAAGCCGTATCGGTCTATTGTTAGACATGACGCTACGTGATATCGAGCGCGTTCTATATTTTGAAAGCTACATCGTTACTGAGCCTGGTCTAACTTCTTTAGAAAAGTACCAGTTGCTTGATGATGAAGATTACTTTAAAGCCCTTGAAGAGTTTGGTGACGAATTCACAGCTAAGATGGGTGCTGAGGCTGTCCAAGACCTATTGAAAGATATCGATATGGATCTTGAGATTGATGAGCTGCGTGAAGCGATTCCGCAAACAGGTTCTGAGACTAAGCTTAAGAAGATGTCTAAGCGCCTTAAATTATTAGAAGCATTCCGTGATTCTAATAACAAGCCTGAGTGGATGGTAATGAACATCTTGCCAGTACTACCACCAGATTTGCGCCCGCTAGTACCACTAGAAGGTGGTCGTTTTGCGACATCAGATCTAAACGATCTATATCGCCGTGTGATCAACCGTAACAACCGTCTTAAGCGTCTGCTTGAGCTAAGCGCACCTGATATCATCGTACGTAACGAAAAACGTATGTTGCAAGAGTCAGTGGATGCGTTGCTTGATAACGGTCGTCGTGGTCGTGCCATCACTGGTAGTAACAAGCGTCCATTGAAATCTTTGGCCGATATGATCAAAGGTAAGCAAGGTCGTTTCCGTCAGAACTTACTTGGTAAGCGTGTCGATTACTCTGGTCGTTCAGTTATCGTTGTAGGTCCAACACTACGTTTACATCAGTGTGGCCTACCTAAAAAAATGGCGCTAGAATTATTCAAGCCATTTACTTATAACAAACTATTGTCTCATGGTTTGGCAACGACAATTAAAGCTGCCAAAAAGATGGTAGAGCGTGAAGAGCCACAAGTGTGGGATATGCTGGCCATGGTTATCCGTGAGCATCCAGTACTCCTTAACCGTGCACCAACACTTCACCGTTTGGGTTTACAGGCATTTGAGCCAGTATTGATTGAAGGTAAAGCGATCCAGCTGCATCCGCTTGTTTGTACTGCATTCAACGCCGATTTCGATGGTGACCAAATGGCCGTTCACGTGCCATTGACCCTAGAAGCGCAGCTTGAATCACGTGCTTTGATGATGTCTACCAACAACATCTTGTCACCTGCGAACGGTGATCCGATCATCGTACCATCTCAGGATGTTGTACTAGGTCTATATTACATCAGTCGCTCGTCGATCAATGCCAAAGGCGAGAGCATGATTTTTGCGACCGTTAACGAAGCATTGCGTGCAATTGGTTCAAACGATTTACATGTAAACGCGAAGATCAAAGTGCGTGTCACTGAGACGCAAATTGACGAAGACGGTAACGAAACCAAAGAAACCAGTATTAAAGATACGGTTGCTGGTCGTTTACTTATCTGGAACATCATGCCTAAAGGTATGACGTTTGATGAATGTAACCAAGAGATGACGAAGAAAAATATCTCTCGTTTGATCAACTCTTGCTACCGTAAAGTCGGCGTCAAAGAAAGCGTTATGTTTGCTGACCAATTGATGTATCTTGGTTTTGCTCAAGCAACGCTATCTGGTGTGTCTATCGGTATTGATGACATGGTCATTCCACCACTGAAAAAGCAAATCATCGAAGTGGCAGAAGGCGAAGTTCGCGAAATCGAAGATCAGTTTGAGCAAGGCTTTGTGACCGCTGGTGAGCGTTATAACAAAGTTGTTGATATCTGGTCACGTACCAATGACAAAGTCGCTAAGGCGATGATGGATAACTTGGCAACAGACAAAGTCATCAATGCGCAAGGTGAGGAAGACGAGCAGAAATCATTCAACTCGATCTTTATCATGTCGGATTCTGGTGCTCGTGGTAGTGCAGCACAGATTCGTCAGTTGGCCGGTATGCGTGGTTTGATGGCGAAACCAGATGGCTCAATCATTGAAACACCGATTAAGGCGAACTTCCGTGAAGGTTTGACCGTACTACAGTACTTCATCTCAACTCACGGTGCACGTAAAGGTCTAGCGGATACCGCACTAAAAACAGCTAACTCGGGTTACCTAACTCGTCGTCTGGTTGACGTGGCACAAGATTTGGTTATCACGAGTGATGACTGTGGTACTGAAGAAGGCCTACTCATGAAGCCACATATCCAAGGTGGTGAAATCATTGAGAAATTAGGTGAGCTAGTACTTGGTCGTGTGACTGCACGTGATGTGACTTATAACGATGATGCTGATAAAGTATTGGTTCCAGCTGGTACTTTGATTGATGAGTATTGGGTTAACGTCCTTGATAGCAACGCGATCGATGATATCTGGGTACGCTCAGTTATTACTTGTGATGTTGAGCATGGTGTTTGTTCACAGTGTTATGGTCGTGACCTTGCACGTGGTCATAAAGTGAACATTGGTGAGTCAGTTGGTGTTATGGCCGCTCAGTCTATCGGTGAGCCAGGTACTCAGTTGACCATGCGTACGTTCCACGTAGGTGGGGCCGCGAGTTCAGCATCTGTAGACAATAGCATCTCTGTACGTAATGCTGGTCAAGCGCACTTTGAAAACATGAAAACAGTACAGCATACCGATGGCCACTTAGTCATCGTATCGCGTTCAGCTGAAATCGCATTGACCGATGAGCTTGGCCGTGAGCGTGAGCGTTATAAAGTACCATATGGTTCAAGCGTACTTGTGAAAGATGAAGAGCAAGTTGAAGGCGGTCAAACTATCGCTAAATGGGATCCGCACACGCATCCAATCATCACAGAATTTGCTGGTACAGCGCGCTTCAGTGATATCACTGACGGTATGACTGCCACAGTGAAAGTTGATGATGCGACTGGTATGAGCTCATTTGAGATTCTAGCCACGCGTGACCGTTCAAGCTCAGCAAAAGACTTACGTCCTGCGATTATCTTGAACACTGACGAAGGTAAAGAAGTGGTTTACTTCTTACCAGCTGAAACCATCATCCGCGTGAGCGATGGTGAGAAAGTTGCAGCAGGTTCGATTCTAGGCCGTGTACCACAAGCGTCTTCTGGTACAAAAGATATTACCGGTGGTCTACCACGTGTTGCTGACTTGTTCGAAGCACGGCGTCCAAAAGATCACGCCATCATGGCAGAAATGACTGGTGTCGTAAGCTTTGGTAAAGAGACTAAAGGTAAGAACCGTTTCATTATTACCAATGAAGATGGTGAAGTACATGAAGAGCTGATTCCGAAATGGCGTCAAATCAACGTCTTTGAAAACGAGACGGTAGCACGTGGTGAGATTATTGCAGATGGTCCACAAAACCCGCATGATATCTTACGCTTGAAAGGCCAGACGGCACTTGCTGACTATATCGTCAACGAAGTACAGGACGTTTATCGCTTGCAGGGTGTAAAAATCAACGACAAGCACATCGAAGTTATTATTCGTCAGATGCTCCGTAAAGTTGAAATCACTGATGGCGGCGACTCAAGTCACTTCAAAGGTGATCAGGTCGAGTATGCAGATATCAAAGCGTTGAATGCGAAGCTAGAAGCGGAAGATAAATTCCCAGTACAGTTTGAGCGTCAATTACTAGGTATCACTAAAGCAAGTCTGGCAACTGAAAGCTTTATCTCAGCGGCTTCTTTCCAGGAAACAACCCGTGTACTAACTGCGGCTGCTGTAACTGGTAAAGTCGATGAGCTACGTGGTCTGAAAGAAAACGTGGTTGTTGGTCGCTTGATTCCTGCAGGTACTGGTCTTGCTTATCACAAGGCACGTAAAGAGCAAGCAGATCAGAAGCTACAAGACAGTGATCTAAATGCAGCGTTTGATATGACTGCAAGCACTGATAGCAAAGACTTTGCAAGCTTTGATGAAGCCTTTGCTCAAGAGTTAAATCAAAATAATTAATCGTATTGAGTATTTTGATTCATTCCCAACTTAAGAAAAAGCCAGCCTAAGTCGCTGGCTTTTTTGTGTGTGGAAAAACTGAGAAAGGCATGGTGCTATTATCTAAAAAAATAGTACACTGGAAAACAAGCCTCAATTTACTATCTATAGAAGGATAAGTCGCAAATGGCAGGTAAAACTCGCGTTGCCAAATATCAAGCAGATCGTACCAATCAAAAACTGTATTTCTGTCGTCTATCCTGCCAAACAGCAGGCAATACTAGCGATAAGCAGTTATATCAAGCCCATTGCGAAACCGCTATTTTTCATTTGTATGGTGCGTTACTGGCATTCACTCAAGAGCTGGGTCATTTTTATAGTTTAAATATGACTGCACCAACTTTGTCAGATATTGAGCAAGCATTAAGCGAGCGCACGCAGGTATCTCCTGAGGTTCAGCGCTTGCAGCAATTGCAGCAGCAAGGCTTTATTGCAAATATAGAGCGCGCTTATCAGCGTTGTCTCTATGCGGTACCACCAGATACGGTTGTGGATGAAAAACCAAGTAGCGATTTATCTGCGCCCGACCTTATTGTGAATGTCGTTACTTTGTCAAATCAATGGTTACCTGATGAGGCAACGATAAGAGAATGGCGTAATCAGCTTTTAGAGCTGATCGAGCAACTACGTGCAGGAATGGTTGAATTTTAGAAATATAAGTAAACCAAAACTCTGAGATATAAAAAAGGCTTATTCAGTAATCACTGAGTAAGCCTTTTTTATTTAGACAAATACCGAGCAGTAGATCACTCTGGCATCGGGGGCATACGCTGGACCGGTGTGACCGATAAAGGGTTTTGCGGCACGCTATCATTACTACGGCTACTGTTTGCTTGAGCTGCTGAGTTGTTAGTATCTGCAGTTGGTTCAGGTAGGGTCGGCTTACGCTGCTGAGTTTGAGTCTTGACTGGTTTTGCTGGTGCGCTGGTATCAGAGATGTCGTCATCATCAGTTATAATACCATCATCGGTCATTTCTATAATTTGCTGCTGCTGCTTTTTAGATTTTGAGCGGTTATTGATAGACACCCATTGGTTTGGCGTGTCTTTGAGCTGAGCTTTCATAAAGTCCATCCAGACGGGCAGGGCAGCCACACCACCATACTCTCGGCGACCCATAGATGTTGGCTGATCAAAACCCATCCATACAACCGTTGCATTGGTAGGATGAAATCCTGCAAACCAAGCGTCTTTGGCTTCGTTGGTTGTACCGGTTTTGCCGCCAATATCATCACGGCCTAAGGCTTTTGCTCGTACTGCAGTACCACGCTGCACCACATCACGTAAAATATCTGCCATTTCAAATGCTACTCTAGGCTTTAATATTCTTGGTGCTTGTTTGGCTGCTACGTATTGTACGACAGGTGCTTTTAGGCGATCTGATTGTGGACCAGCGTCATAGACAGTAAGGTCGATTGCTTCATCCGTTTCTTCTACATTTTCACTATTTTCTAGCTCTGTGCTCTCGTTAGCTGATTTATCAGTAGTACTGTTGTCGTCTTCTAATGATTTGTTATATTCTTCTATCAGGTTTTTATTAACCGCTTCAAGTTGCTCATTGAAGCATAAGGCGCAAGCCTGAAGTGGATTGGCCTGAAATAATAACTCGTTTTTATAGTTATAAATTTGTTCAATAAAGTAAGGTTGTACGCGGTGACCACCATTGGCAAAGGTTGAATATGCCGTTGCCATTTGCAATGGGGTTGCTTGTCCTGCCCCTAGAGCCAACGATAAAGTTGTTGGTAGTTTTTCTTTGTCTAGGCCGAACTCATCTAATAGATTGCGCGCGTCAGAAATGCCAATGGCTTGTAGGAGACGGATAGAAACCAAGTTGCGAGATAAATACAAACCACGACGTAAGGTAATATCACCTAAGAAGCGTTCATCAGAGTTTTTAGGTTTCCAGTCACTTACTTGAATAGGGCGATCTGAAACAATACTGTCTGGATGATAGCCTTTTTCCAAAGCGGCGGTATAGACCAATGGTTTGATGGTTGAGCCAGGTTGGCGCCATCCTTGTAAGGCTCGGTTAAACTTACTATGTTTGAAATCAAAACCGCCTACTAATGCATTAACTGCGCCAGTTTCTGGATTTAATGAAACCAGACTACCTTGTATTTTGGGTATCTGACCTAGCTGCCAATTACCATTTGCGGTAGGTATCACGCGGACAATATCGTTTTTGCTCACTATTTGGCTAGCATTATTAGGGTAGTAACCGATACGATTGGCAGAGATGTACTTGCGTGCCCAGCTCATGCCAGACCAATTGACCGTCACGCTTTCACCAGACTGTAATATCGCTTCAAAACTACGAGAGTTGACTTTGGTGACTTTGGCAGGAGACATATTGCCATAGCGTTGAAAGTTTTCGAGAGGCTCGTCATTTGCTTCCGCACCGCGCCAGCCATGACGATGCTCATAAGCTACTAAGCCTGTTAATACGGCCGCTTCTGCATCGGTTTGTGCCTTACTATCAACAGTCAGGCGAACACGCCAACCACCATGCATCACCTGCTCACCGTAACGCTCGACTAGAGCTGCACGCGTCATTTCTGCCAAATAGGGCATATTAACGTCAAGTTTTTCTTTATATAGCTTAATGCCAACAGGGGAGTTAACGGCCTCATCATGCTGAGCTTTAGTGATATAACCCAACTCATGCATACGGCCAATAATCCAGTTACGTCGAGTCAACGCGCGGCTAGGATTGGCAACAGGATTGTATTTAGAAGGGGCTTTTGGTAAACCGGCAAGCATTGCCATTTCAGCAATAGTAAGATTATCTAGAGATTTACTGTAGTATTTTTTGGCAGCAGCGCGGATACCATAAGCGCCTTCACCCAAATAAATCTTGTTGACATAGAGAGTAAGGATCTCATTTTTGCTCAGCTCATCTTCCATTTTTCGCGCCACAAACAGCTCTGTCAGTTTGCGGTTTAGCGTGCGCTCAGGACTTAAAAAATAATTTTTGGCGACCTGCATCGTAATAGTGGAGCCACCAGTCTGACTGTCATCATCAGTCACAACTTCAGTGACGGCACGCCCAAGACCCTTAATACTGATGCCACTATGCTGAAAGAAAGAAGCATCTTCTGCCGCTAAAAAAGCATGAGTCAAATCTTCAGGAATTTCATCAAATGTGACTGGTAACGATAAACGATTGCCGTATTGACCGATTAATTTGTCATCGCTACTATAAATCTGCAATGGCATTTCTAAATTGGCAGTTTTTATCTCTTGAATACTTGGCAAAGTTGGCGATAAATACATCGCCATCCCATAAAAACCAATAGGTACAGCAAGCGCCAAGATAACTGCCAATGCTAGGCAAGCGACAAAAAGTCCCACCAAGAAATGAATGAGACGAGCGGTAGCATTTTTTTTGGCCATAATAAGACTTATTCATTAGAATTTGTAGCGGATAAGGTATTATACCTTGAACAAAATTAACAGGTCATAATAAATGTGTAAGTAGGCCTTAATATATTTTTAAACGCTTGAATCTATCAATTAAGTAAAGTATTGTATTCAATTATTACAAATAACTATCAGATTGTACACTTAATATAAGGTATAGAGTTTGTGAGGCTATTTACTTCAAAAAGTCGACATTTGATTGGTGTGGATATTTGTGCCACTTCCGTAAAAATAGTGGACATACAGCGTCAACAAGGCATGTTCCACTTAAAATCCTACGGCATTGAGAGACTACCGGAAGGTGTGGTCGTCGACAAACTCCTAGTTGATACAGAGGCGGTTGGCAACATTATAGCGAGTCTAGCAAGGCGTTGCCAAGTTGCGGGTAGCAATGCTGCAACCGCCGTATCAGGATCTGCCGTTATCACCAAAATTATTGATATGGATATGATGCTAAGCGATGTTGAGCGTGAAGCACAAATACGTTTGGATGCTGATCAGTATGTGCCTTATCCATTAGAAGATGTCAATTTAGATTTTGAGGTGCTAGGCCCGTCTTTAGTGAGTGAGGATATGGTACAAGTACTACTTGCGGCCTCTCGCTCAGAAAACGTTGATCAGCGTGTTGATGCGTTGGCCTTCGGTGGCATGCAAACCAAGGTTATGGATATTGAATCACATGCAATAGAGCGTGCTTTTGGATTGATGACAGACAATCTGCCCAATATGCCAGAACTGGTCGCTTTGGTTGATATCGGTCATAATCAAACTACTTTGTACATCGCAAAGAATGGTGAGTTTATTTATAGTCGCGAGCAATTGTTTGGCGGCGTTCAGTTAACAGAAGCGATTCAAAACCGTTATGGACTGTCAGCTGAAGAAGCAACGCTGAGCAAACGTGAGCGCACACTGCCTGATGACTATTATCCTGAAGTTTTGACTCCTTTTATCGAAAATACCATTCAGCAAATCACTCGTTCCTTACAATTTTACTTCTCTTCAAGTCAGTATAGTAGTATTGACCACGTGGTACTTGCGGGTGGTAGTAGCTCCATTGCAGGTCTCGCTGGAATGGCACAACAAAAACTTGGTGTAAGCGTTAGTGTTGCTAATCCGTTCACCAATATGACCATTGCGCCTAGTATTGATAATGAGCAACTGACCATTGATGCGCCAGGCTTAATGGCTGCATGCGGTCTTGCGTTAAGGAGCTTTGACTAATGGCTCGTATTAACCTTTTACCTTGGCGACAAGAGGAGCGTGAACGTCGCAACAAAGAGTTTATGACTCTGATAGTTGCAGTGACTTTGCTCACTTTATTGGCGGCCTTTGCTTCATGGAGCTATTTTAACAATGAGCTTGATGAACAGCTTGATGCTAATGCCTTGATTGAACAAGAAAATGCACGCCTAGACACCGCATTGACTGAGATTGATAGTTTAGAGCAGCGCCGTGAAGATATTATCTCACGTATGCAGGTCATCCAAGATTTGCAAGGTCGGCGTCCCGTACCAGTACATTTGTGGGATGATCTGGCAAGAGCGGTTCCACCAGCGCTTTATCTAACCAATCTCAAACGCGAAGGCGATGTATTAACATTGACTGGTCTGGCTGATAACCCAAATATTGTATCTAGCCTGATACGTAATTTGGACAGTAGTAAATGGATGGGTAACTCAGCAGTTAGTAATATTCAACAGAACATTAGCGCTTATGAAGCGGCCCCTGTACTGAATAATACAGTCACTACGGCTGGTGAGACACCGCGTCCAGTCTATCCTGAAGACAGTTATGTGCAGTTCGTGGTGACGACTAAAGTACAATCAGAGACGCCTGTCCCTGCGGAAGATGGTGTGGGAGGGGAGTTATGAAACTTGTCCGTAAAAAAAACCTAATTAAGACCAAAAAAAGTGCTTCAAAACCAAAGAAGCAGTTTGATCTTAATGAATTTCGTCGCAGTTTTGAGTCACTAGACTCTGAAAACTATGGCAGCTGGCCGCTACCAGTGAAGGTGACGGTGATCGGTCTTATTATTACCTTTATAGCAGCACTATCATGGGCGCTACCGATTAGTAGTAAAATCGATGAGATCAATGCTGCTGAAAGTCAGCAACAGACCTTGCTTGAAAGCTATCGTGAAAAAGAATCGCGCGCGCGTCACCTAGAAGCCTATCAAGCACAGGTCGTTCAGATGGAAACGGAGTTTAATACCTTATTAGACCAATTGCCAAAAGACACGCGTGTGTCAGAGCTGGTAGAAGGTATCAATATGACAGGTGTCGGCAGTAATATTCGTTTTCAAGACATCTCTGTCGAACCTGAGATTGAAAATGAATTTTTCATTGAGCAACCGATTCGCATTGCTGCTTTAGGTGAATATCATCAGTTTGGTAGTTTTATCAGTGGCCTTGCAGCACTACCTCGTATCATCACCATGCATGATTTTGAGGTGAGTAATCCACAACCGAGCTTAGATGTTTTACCTGAGCTTAACCTAGTCTTGCAAACCAAAACCTATCGTTCAAAAGAAGCGACTCCTGAAGATGAAACGGCTCCTGCAGATGATGCCGCTGCCGCTACTGATGCAAACGCAGGAGGTAACTGATGAGTATGCAAAAACTACCCATGCTGTTCACTTTAAGTATCGCAGCGCTAGCTATGACTGGCTGTACGGATCGTATCGGTATGGCAGAGCAAGCGATGACTGACATCCGTAACCAGCCAGCGCAGCCTATCGAACCACCACCCAAAGCTGAACTGGTAGAAGACTTCGTCTATAGTGCAAGCTCACAGCGTAGCCCGTTTTTGCCACCGAGCTTGGTGAATGTAGAGGGTCCTACCACTTCTATTGATGGCGTACGCCCAGACATTACACGTGTGAAAGAACCACTTGAACAATACGAGTTATCGCAACTGGTTTTTCGAGGTGTAGTCGTTTCTCCCGAAGGTCAGCGATATGCATTAGTCCAACGTCCTGATGGTTCAGTTGCTAGTGTGAAGGTGGGTGATTATCTTGGATTGAATGACGGCCGTATTGTTGAAATCACGCCGACCCAGATCAACTTGATTGAAATTGTGCCAGACAGCCGCGCTGGGTTTATTGAAAAACCCCAGTCGCTGGTATCCCCTATAAGCTAAGTCGGCAGATTTTTTGAGGAATAAATAATGACAGTACGCAATAACAAGGTAATGATGATGAGCAACCGTGTTTCTTCTGCTTTTGCCATTTCAGCACTGGCAGTCAGCATGGTGGCAGTAAGTAGTAGCGCCCACGCTGCACAGCGCATCAATAATGTGTCTGTAGTGCAAACTGCACCAGCAGTGACACAAATGCGTTTGGGGTTCACAGGTTTACCAGTATTGCCTGCAGCCTACCAGCTTGATGATCCTAGCCGCTTGGTATTAGACTTTGAACAAGTGCAAAACGGTCTTGCCAGTCGTTTTAACGAATACAATATTGGTATGGTCAATGATGTCACCACGTTGAGTAGCGATAGTACGACGCGTCTTATCGTTGGTCTCAAGCAGTCAGGCAATTATACAACAGCGATTGAGGGTAACGATCTGCTACTGACCATTACCGATCCTGATCGTCCAGTGATCACTAGTGACCCTATACAAGACGTCCTTAATAACTCTAGCGGTATCACCACCACTGCAGTCGTCACGCCAATCGTCGAGACTAGTACGGTTCCTGTTGCGGCGGTTCGCACCACTAGCGCGACAGTCGTAAAAAACGACGTGCCAGCTGATACGATGGTAGTGAGGGTTAACCCATTGTTGAACCCACAACTCGCTTCTGCACAAGTAAGCAAACAGTACAGCTATGACGGCCTCAGTGCGGTCAATTTTTCGGCAGGTAATGATGGTGGCGGTAACGTCAGCATGGTACTTGCCAACGAAGCCATTCCGGTAGATGTACAACGTCAAGGTAATAAGCTTGTCGTACGTTTAACAGGCAGTACGGTCCCAAGAAACTTGCTACGTCGATTAAATATTAATAGTGGTCTGGTGAGTAGCATCGATACTAAAAACCAAGGACAAAATGGTGTTATCACTATTAATATGTCTGATGATTACGAGTATCAAGCTTACCAATCAGGCAATCAGTTAAATATTAGTATTAGCAAGCCTGAACTGCTACGTGAGCCGACACTTGAGGAGAGAGTATATAGTGGAGAACCGCTATCTATGGAATTCCAAGACGTTGAAATTCGCAGCGTGTTAGATATTTTAGCACAGTTTACCGAGATGAATATCGTTGCGAGTGATTCAGTCGCTGGTAACATCACCTTGCGTTTGATCAATGTACCTTGGGATCAAGCACTCGATATTATTCTAAAAAGTAAAAACCTAGGTAAGCGCGAAAACGGTAATGTGATTTTGGTTGCGCCTTCGACTGAACTTGCTGAACAAGAAGCACGTGAGCTTGAAGCACAGCAAGCCGTTCAATCTTATGCGCCATTACGTACTGAATATATTCGTTTAAGCTATGCAAAAGCACAAGATGTCCTGACTCTGATCTCTCAAGGAAGTGGCTCATCTGGTAGTAGCGGTATAGGCGGCACGAGCGGACTTACAAATCGTGGCAATGACAATAATACGTTATTGTCGGATCGTGGTACGGTGACAGTTGATGAGCGTACCAACACCCTAATTGTGAAAGATGTGGCAAATAGCATTGAAAATATTCGTACCTTAATTGGCAAAATTGATATCCCTGTGCGTCAGGTTATGATTGAGGCGCGTATCGTGAGTGCTACTGATAGCTTTAGCAAAGAGATTGGGGTTCGCTGGGGAATCTTATCAAATGGTGCAGCCAATAACCGTAGCTTACTGGTTGGTGGTAGTGAACAAACTTTGTGGGACTTAAAAGATTTTGACGTAGAAACGACGACTGTCAACGGACAAACGGTCTCTTATCCTTCGTATGATATCAGCCGTCCTGATAACTTAAACGTTGACTTAGGGGTTGCTAATCCAGCTGGTAGTATCGCCTTTGGTTTACTGAGCCTATCTGATGTGATGCTTGATCTTGAATTGTCAGCATTGCAAGCAGATAACCGCGGTGAGGTCATCTCAACTCCAAAAGTGTTGACGGCCGACAAGCAAACCGCAAAAGTTTCTTCTGGCACCCAGATCCCTTATCAGGAAGCATCAGCCAGCGGCGCAACCACAACCAGCTTTAGAGAAGCGGCATTAAGTCTAGAGGCGACACCAAATATCACGCCCGATGGCAAGATTGGTCTGCAATTACTTATCACTAATGGTACGCCTGTATTCACTAATGGTATCGTTGCTATCAACGAAGACTCTATCTCAACCAATGTGACTGTTGAAGATGGTCAAACGGTGGTATTAGGCGGAATTTTTAGAAACCGTACTAACAATAATGTGGACAAAGTGCCGTTTTTAGGCGATTTACCATACATTGGCCGTGCATTCCGTAAAGATGTGCGCAATAACAATAAGGAAGAGTTGTTGATATTTGTCACACCAAAATTGATCAATGATGGCACAAGTCGCTTGAATTAATCATAAATTTGTTGATTATTCACTAAAAAAGTAAGCCTTAGTGCTTACTTTTTTTTGTGCGTAAACTTAGCATCTTTAATATTGTGAGCTATATGCATGGATCAATGGATGATAAGCTCTAAATATTACTAACAATAATCACAGCGCATTACTAGCCAGAATATCAATGACGTTGTATGATAGCTAATTTAGCTGAGTGAGTATTATGGTGCAGGAATTGCCGTCGGTGTTTTTAGTGGGTCCGATGGGAGCGGGGAAGACGACGATCGGTAAGTTACTGGCCAAGCAGTTAGGTCGCACTTTTGTAGATAGTGATTGGTATATCGAATCGCAAACTGGTGCTGACATTGCTTGGATATTCGCCAAAGAAGGTGAAGCGGGTTTTCGTGAGCGTGAAACGCGTGCCATTGATGAGCTGACTCAAGCCCCTCAAATTGTATTAGCAACTGGTGGTGGCGCAGTATTGGCTGCTGAAAACCGAGAGTTCTTAAGACAGCGTGGCATCGTGGTTTATCTCAATGCCCCAGTCGATGTGCAAATGGCCCGCACTTCTAAAGACAAGTCGCGGCCTCTTTTACAACAGCCTAATCCTAGAAAAATACTGCAAGATCTATATAGTATTCGCGATCCATTATATCGTCAGGTCGCGCATATTATTATGCCCACTGGTCACACTTATCCGCGTCATATGGTCAGCCAATTAATGCAGCAGCTGAACGCATTTTTCGATTGTACTGACACAACACCAAAAGACAATAAAGAGTAGACCGATATTATCTATTGATATAATAGGTAGGTATACTCAGCTACTTTTACCCAATTATAAATGCTTAAGGAGTGTCTCATGGCAACGTCACTGTTTCATGACAGCTTAACAGTTCGTACGCAAAGTCATGATTATCCAATCATTATTACTGAAGATGCGACGTCAAAAGATAGCAGTATGGCAAAGCAAGTCGCACCTTATATTAAGGGTTGCCAAGTATTAATTGTGACTAACGATACCGTGGCACCTCTATACTTGCAAGCTTTAGAAGACGAGCTAGCAGAGCAATTTACGGTAAAAGTTTGCGTGTTACCAGATGGTGAGCAATATAAGAACCAGACAAGCATTGACCAAATATATGATGCGCTAATGGCGGAGCATTTTAATCGTGATGTCACGCTTATCGCACTTGGTGGCGGCGTAGTGGGTGATATGACAGGTTTTGCTGCGGCAAGTTTTATGCGCGGGGTCAACTTTATCCAAATTCCAACAACCTTATTATCGCAAGTCGATTCTAGCGTTGGCGGCAAAACGGGCATCAATCATGCGCAAGGCAAAAACATGATTGGCGCATTCTGGCAGCCGCAAATGGTGCTCGCTGATATGAGTACGCTCAAAACGTTGCCTGCACGTGAGCTGTCAGCAGGAATCGCCGAAATTATCAAATATGCGCTTATCATGGATGAAACATTCCTGACATGGCTTGAAGAGAATTTACCTGCAATGATGGCGCTAGATCTGGCAGTACTTGGCGAAGCGGTGAAGCGCTGCTGTCAATACAAAGCAGATGTGGTCGCTCAAGATGAAAGAGAGTCAGGTGTGCGTGCTCTGTTGAACTTTGGGCATACATTTGGTCATGTGATTGAAACCCATCAAGGCTACGGCAATTGGTTGCATGGTGAGGCGGTAGCGGCGGGCATGATGCAAGCGGCTGAATTGTCCCAAAAAATTGGTTGGTTGACCCTTGATGAGGTTGAGCGTATTAAGCGTGTTTTGATGCTAGGTAACCTGCCAACCAAACCGCCTGCCATTGATGTACAAACTGCTCTGAACTTAATGGGACACGATAAAAAAGTGAAACACGGACAAATCCGGCTGATTTTGTTAAAATCAATAGGGAGTGCGGTATTGACCAATGACTTCGATAACGATCTGCTGCTCGAAGTATTGTCACAACACAGCGCATAATGTATCAAAATTTTAGTGAGTATTTGTACTAAAACTTGATATGTATAGCAGATTCATAGGCTGCACTAACTGCACTTCTATTTGAATGAGCATTGATATAATGCTTTTAAATATGTTTTTATCAAGGACCTCCCCATGGCAGCATCAAAATCGAAGGCGCGTACCGCTGGTCAATCATACAGTCGTCAAGCCTTGATCTGGCTGGTTGCGACGTTACTATTAGGTGTTGTGACAGCGTTAGTCTGGATGCTAAGCCAAACGCCAGCGATGGGTGCCAAAATTGAAAACGAACCAGTATCAGCACCGCAAATGTTGGCTGATGAGTTTGAGCAACCATTAAAAATCGAGTCGCTTCACGAGCTGGATACTGATGTACAGCCGATTAGTTTTGATACGACTGTCCGTGACTTGCGTAATTATCCTGACGAGTTTAAAGACAAGCGCTATCTACTTGCCAACAAGGGTAAGTGGACCGTGCAGGTGATGAATGTCGCTGAAAATGACGTGATTGTCAGTTATTTAGAAGGCCGTGAAGATCGTGATAAGTTCGCTTATTTCCGCTATCTTGATAGTGAGAATCAAGTTCGTTATATGCTAACTTATGGGATCATGAGTAGTCCACAGGAGGCGGTTGGGGCAGCAAAGCTCATAGATTTTAAATTGCCTGCCAATGTGCGTGTGCTACCGGAGGAGATCAATCGATATGTCAGTATTATCGATAACTACGAGCGTCCTGATCCGGTAAAAGACTTAAGTACGAAGCGTACGCGCGCTGTCAATCTAAAACCGACTAAGCGCGAAATACCAGCACGCCAGCAAGCGCAAGCAGTCAACAATACGGCCAATGACCAAGCCACCAATAGTAATACCAGTCGCGATAGTCAAGGAAGCTTTAACGAAAGTATTTCAGAGGAGAGTATTCGCCAGTCCGCTGATACTTCTGAAACGTTATCTGTTACTGAAGAGCGGACGGTTGGTAATGAGTCACAGTCAGTCTCTGAAGCACCAACTCAAAACGAAGGCAATGCCAACAAGCCTAAACAGGATAATAAAAAACCAGTAGCATCGGGAACGGATAACAATAGCAGTATCAAAAAACCACCCGTCGTACCTGCGCCAAAACCGCCAAGCACAAGTAACAATGGTGCTAGCAATAATGCAAATACGCCCAAAAACAATAATAGTGACAGTATAAAAGCGCTCATAGAAGATAAAAGCAACTGATACGCATTTTCTGTCATCGAAAACCCCACTAGCTAATTGGTTAGTGGGGTTTTTTTATACTTCGTTTTTTTAATATATTAGTGGCTACTGTCGCTATTTTGGGGCAAAGTGTTAAAGGTAGACACAACTCATCCACTGCCTTATGCAACCCTACGTAGGCACTTTATATTATATTTCTAATGGGTTTTTAATCGTCCTATAACCAATAGTAATGAGACCTTATACAAATTATGGCTGATGAATCGATAGAAAAGACTAGATTTTTTGTGAATCATTAACTAATATAACTGTGGGCGACGTTCTGTATAGTTATCGTAAAAAACTATTATTAAACAAGCATTTAGTAACAAATCAACGATTTATAAGGTGTGTTGCTAAGGTTTGTTGTCTCAAGCGCGGCTACTTACTGGCTATGTTAAAGTTCTTGTAAGTGAAGCAACCTCTCTTATTGTCACTCTTTTTAGAGTGAATAAGGCGCTTGATTACAGAGCGTCAGATATTCAAGACGAACCACATTCATGGTTATTAAATGGTTGGATGTCCAGCGCTCATTGCTAGATATAACAACATAACAAACGATGCTTAAACGAACGACATAACGTATTACTGATTAGGCAATTGGCATTTAGGGGTATAAATTACTCTGTTTCAAAGGGCTGTCATTCACTATCTCTAATATACGACGTATATGTCACGACATTATCTAATGACCAGGAGGGTCAAAGGTTTACTTGCTGTTAGAGCATGATGTCGATTGAGCCTCGCACCATTTACTAATTCAACTATCCGAATATCCACTATCAGCCCGTTCTGCTTACGGGTACCAGCTTATGCTCCGCATTGGAGATGTAAGTTGCCCGTCTACTTAAAAGGACAAGCTATGTCAATGATTTCCTCGCAAACACACCTGGCCACGCCAGATGATTTTTCTGATAATTGCGGTTTTGGTCTAATTGCTCATATTAAGGGTGAAGCCAGCCATAATTTGGTAAAAACCGCCATTCATAGTTTAAGTTGTATGACACACCGTGGTGGTGTGGCGGCCGATGGTAGAACTGGTGATGGTTGCGGTCTACTATTAGCGACCCCTACCGACTTCTTTAAACAGATCGCCAATGAGCAGCAATTTGCAATTACAGACAACTTTGCCGTTGGTATGGTGTTCGTCAATTTGGATGATGATAAAGCCAAGCATAGTCAGCAAGTATTGAGCGATGAAATTACCGCCCAAGGATTAGAAGTCGCTGGCTGGCGTGATGTGCCACTTGATTTGAGTATTGTGGGTGAGATCGGCCGTGAGACATTACCAGATTTTAAGCAGGTATTTGTCAATGCGCCAGATGATTTAGCGGCTGATGATTTTAACCGTAAGCTGTTTGTTGCACGCAAAAAAGCAGAGCAGCGCCTGACAGATGACGAATTGTTTTATGTATGTTCATTAAGCTGCCAGACCATTATTTATAAAGGTCTAGTCATGCCATCAGACTTACCAGCGTTTTTCTTGGATTTGCAAGATGAGCGTTTGGCGTCACATATCGTAGTCTTCCATCAGCGTTTCTCAACCAATACATTACCGCGCTGGCCACTGGCACAGCCATTCCGCTATCTTGCGCACAATGGTGAATTGAATACCATCACAGGTAACCGTAACTGGTCTAAAGCACGCACGCCAAAGCTAAAATCAGACAAACTGCCGAACTTGAATGAATTGACGCCGCTCGTAAATAGCACGGGTTCTGATTCATCAAGCTTAGATAACATGCTCGAAGTGCTAATGTCTGGCGGTATGAATTTATTCCATGCGATGTCGATTTTGGTTCCACCAGCGTGGCAGAACGTCGATAGCATGGATATGGATTTGCGAGCGTTTTATGAGTTCTACTCACAGCATATGGAAGCATGGGACGGTCCTGCAGGGCTTGTTATTCAAGATGGACGCTATGCTGTCTGTATGCTTGATAGAAACGGTCTGCGTCCGTCACGTTGGGTGACCACCAAGAACGGTTATATCACGGTTGCATCAGAGGTTGGTGTTTGGGACTACTCACCACAAGATGTGTTGGCAAAAGGTCGTGTTGGCCCAGGCCAAATGCTGGTTATTGATACGTTGACAGGTCAAGTGATGGATACGACTGCTGTTGCAACGTTGCTGAAAAATGCGCATCCGTATCGAAAGTGGCTGCGTGAAGAAGCGACACGTGTCCGTGATGATGAGCGCTTAGAAGAAATCTTAGCAGCGCAAGCGTGCCGTGGCGATAAGCTAAAAGCCTTACAAAAAATGTATCACATCACCAATGAAGAGCGTACGGAAATCATCCGCCCTAATGCTGAAAACGGTCAAGAGCCAGTAGGCTCAATGGGTGATGATACGCCAATGGCAGTGCTATCGCAGCAAATCCGCCATGTCGGTGATTTTTTCCGTCAGCAATTTGCACAGGTGACCAACCCGCCAATTGACCCACTTCGTGAATCAATCGTGATGTCATTGCAGACTTGCCTAGGTGCTGAAACCAACGTATTTGCACCATCAGCGAGAGACGCGCATCGTATTATTTTGTCATCGCCAGTATTGTCAGCTAGCAAAATGCAGCAGCTTGAAACCTTGGATGATCCAGCGTTCAAGATGGCTCGCATTGATCTGAACTATGACCGTACTTTAGAGCTATCTGATGCTATCGTCGCTATTTGTGAGCAAGTGGCAGATAACATCCGCTCGGGCAACACCTTGATTGTACTGTCTGATAAAGATATCGATGCAGAAAAAGTACCCGCCAATGCCATTCTGGTCACAGGAGCCGTGCATCACTATCTAATTGCAGAAGGTATTCGTACTGACGCTAACTTGGTGATTGAGACAGGTCTGGCGCGCGATTCGCATCAAATAGCGGTATTGATTGGCTTTGGTGCGACTTGTGTGTATCCGTATCTGGCATATGATGTGATCGATGATTTGGTGGCTACTGGTGAATTGCTTGGTGATCCGATCCAAGCTCGCGTTAATTTCCGCAAAGGCTTGGATAAAGGTTTGCTAAAAATCTTATCAAAAATGGGTATCTCTACCATTGTTTCGTATCGCGGGGCGCAGCTGTTTGAAGCAGTTGGTCTGTCTGAAGAAGTGGTAAACCTATGTTTTAAAGGCGTACAAAGCCGTATTAAAGGCGCTACCTTTGCAGATCTTGCCGCTGACCAAGCGCAACTGGCTGCCAACGCGTTCAAGCGTCGTGCGCCACTAGATCAAGGTGGTTTGCTCAAGTTCGTCTTCAACAAAGAGTACCATGCCTTTAACCCTGACGTCATTAACAGCCTACATACGGCAGTACGTACGGGCGATTATGAGAATTATCAGAATTATGCCAATCTAGTCAATAGCCGCCCAGTGGCGACTTTGCGTGACTTGTTGCAACTAAAGACTGACAACAGTATCGATGTCGATGATGTTGAAGATATCTCTGAGATTTTGACGCGTTTTGACTCAGCTGGCATGTCGCTAGGCGCGCTGTCTCCTGAAGCACACGAGTCGATTGCGATGGCGATGAATACCATCGGCGGACGTTCAAACTCTGGTGAGGGCGGCGAAGATCCTGCGCGTTATGGCACGTTGCGCAACTCAAAAATCAAGCAAGTGGCCTCTGGTCGTTTTGGGGTAACGCCTGCCTATCTTCGTTCCGCTGAAGTCATGCAGATTAAAGTAGCTCAAGGTGCCAAGCCTGGTGAAGGTGGACAGCTACCTGGTGGTAAAGTGAATGCGTTGATTGCGCGCTTGCGTTACTCGGTGCCAGGCGTGACCTTGATTTCACCGCCGCCGCATCATGATATTTATTCTATCGAAGATTTGGCGCAGCTGATTTTTGATTTGAAGCAAGTCAATCCAGATGCATTGGTGTCGGTTAAATTGGTTTCACGCCCAGGTGTTGGTACGATCGCGACAGGTGTTGCAAAAGCTTATGCCGATTTGATTACGATCTCAGGTTATGATGGTGGTACAGCAGCATCTCCGCTATCGTCTATCCATCATGCAGGCTCGCCATGGGAACTAGGTCTGGCTGAAACCCATCAGTCTCTACGAGTAAATGGATTACGTGATAAGGTACGTGTTCAGACCGATGGTGGTCTGAAAACAGGACTGGATGTCGTCAAGGCCGCTATTCTTGGTGCAGAAAGCTTTGGCTTTGGTACCACGCCGATGATTGCAGTTGGTTGTAAGTACCTACGTATCTGCCATTTGAACAACTGTCCAACAGGGGTTGCTACCCAAAAAGCCAAACTGCGTGATGAGCATTTCATTGGCGAAGCAGAAATGCTGATTAACTTCTTTAAGTTTGTCGCAACTGAAACACGTGAATGGTTAGCAGCGCTAGGTGTTCGTAGTATGGAAGAGCTAGTCGGTCGTACTGACTTGCTCGATATCTTAGAAGGTAATACAGACAAGCAGCGTCATCTTGATTTAACACCATTGCTATTTAGTCACCCAGCCAGCGTGGGTAAGGCACAAACGTGTCAGGTAGAGCGTAATGAGCCGTTTGATAAAGGCTTGCTTGCTGAGCAGATGATTCGCGATATGATTGTGAACATTCGCCAAGGCTCAGGTGGCGACTATAGCTATTTCGTTGGCAACTGTGACCGCTCTATTGGTGCTCGGATCTCTGGTGAGATTGCGCAAGTATGGGGCAACCTTGGCATGAGTGATATGCCGATCAAGCTTCGTCTGACAGGTACTGCAGGGCAAAGTTTAGGCGTGTGGAATGCTGGCGGCTTAAACATCGAGCTTGAAGGCGATGCCAATGACTATGTAGGTAAAGGCATGGCTGGCGGTGAGATTGTCATTTATCCACCTAAAGACTCAAACTTCACGGCACAAGAAACCGCCATCATCGGTAATACTTGCCTATATGGTGCAACGGGCGGTAAATTATATGCTGCCGGTACAGCGGGTGAGCGTTTTGGCGTTCGTAACTCTGGCGCGCATGCAGTCATTGAGGGTACAGGCGACCATTGCTGTGAATATATGACTGGCGGTATCGTTACGATTCTTGGCCGTACTGGACTCAACTTCGGTGCTGGTATGACGGGTGGTTTTGCTTATGTACTCGATATGGAAGGCGACTTCTTTGACCGTTGCAACCATGAGCTAATCGATCTCAACCGTATCTCAAGCGAGCAAACAGAAGAGCATCGCATTCATTTACAACAAGTGATTGAAGCTCATGTAGATAAAACAGGCAGTGCATGGGGTCAGACGATATTGGACGACTTTGAGCACTATGTTCGTAAATTCTATTTGGTGAAGCCAAAAGCGGCGAACATTGCAAGTCTTCTTAAAACTACCATGGCCGACCCACAATAGCCGATTTGTCATTGTCGATCGTATCGATACATTGTCTTGAGAGATTGTATTGAGGAATCGATAATGACTTTGATTAGGGTAGCCAGCGTTCCGTTTTTAGAGACGTTTTAACTCACAGGTTTTCAGCAGGTACGTGACAGCAGCGATATATGTCTTAGATTTTAGACAAACAACACATCGCTTGACTGTCGCCACCCACTGCAAAAGAGCCTTATATAAAAGAGATAGCACCATGGCAAAACGCTTAGAAAATAATTTCCAGTTTTTAGATGTACCGAGATTTGATCCAACCAAAAAAGACATTGCAACGCGCTCAACAGAGTTTGTTGAGATTTATAAACCTTTTGAAAATGAAGCTGTTGCCCAGCAAGCGCATCGTTGTCTTGAGTGTGGTAACCCGTACTGCGAGTGGAAATGCCCAGTACACAACTATATCCCTAACTGGCTAAAACTGGCGACAGAAGGCCAGATATTTCAGGCAGCGGAATTGTGCCACCGTACTAATACCTTGCCTGAAGTATGTGGACGAGTTTGCCCGCAAGATCGCTTGTGTGAAGGCGCTTGTACATTGAATGATGGTTTTGGTGCAGTGACGATTGGTAATGTTGAAAAATATATCAACGATACCGCGTTTGCACTTGGCTGGCGCCCAGATATGTCTGAAGTCGTTTGGACAGACAAAAAAGTCGCTATCATTGGCGCAGGACCAGCAGGTCTTGGTTGCGCGGATATCTTGGTTAGAAATGGTGTCAAGCCTGTCGTCTTTGACAAGCGGCCTGAAATTGGCGGCTTATTAACATTCGGTATTCCTGAGTTTAAAATGGAAAAAGATGTTATGCGCAATCGCCGCGTGATCTTTGAAGACATGGGTATGGAATTCCGTCTAGAGACAGAGATCGGTACAGACGTCACCATTGATGAGCTGTTGGCTGAGTATGATGCGGTCTTTATGGGCATGGGTACATACACCTATATGCGCGGCGGCTTCGCTGGTGAAGAGCTGACAGGCGTCTATGATGCGCTAGATTACCTGATTGCCAACGTCAACCGTTGCAATGACTGGGAAAAAGATGCCGCAGAGTACATCGACTTTAAAGGCAAAAGAGTGGTCGTACTAGGAGGTGGTGACACAGCGATGGACTGTAACCGTACCAGTATTCGTCAAGGCGCTGAAAAAGTCGTCTGTGCTTATCGCCGTGATGAAGAAAATATGCCTGGCTCGCGCCGCGAAGTAGTCAATGCTCGTGAGGAAGGAGTTGAGTTTTTATTCAACCGCCAGCCTACTGAAATCATTGGCTTAAACGGCAAGGTCAATGGGGTCAAAGTAGTCACGACGCACTTGGGTGCGCCAGATAACCGCGGTCGTCAGCGTCCTGAGCCGATTCCTAATTCTGAAGAGATTATCCCTTGTGATGCCGTGATTATGGCATTTGGCTTTAGACCAAGTCCTGCTGATTGGTTCGAGTCGCAGCAAGTGGCAATGGACAGCTCTGGTCGCGTATTGGCTGCAGAAAAACAGACCTTTAAATTCCAAACCCAGAATCCCAAAATTTTTGCAGGTGGTGATATGGTACGTGGCTCTGATTTGGTCGTGACGGCTATTTGGGAAGGCCGCGAAGCCGCGGAAGGTATACTAGACTTTTTAGAGGTTTAGTGAAATTGATTCAAACTTAGCTATTCATCAATAAGGTTTGAGCTTGAACGTCTTTTGTCTTTTGATAGACAGAAGGCGTTTTTTTTGATGAATACTTTGTAAATCGAGGCTCGACTGCTAGCATGTTTGTGCGTTACCATTTATCTCGCTTATTAACCAAAAAGAGTAGCCTTGCGTGAAATTAACCCTTTACCAGCGTGTTACTGCTCCATTTACTGAGCCCTATGTTCGCTATCAACATGCCGACGTCTTGCACGCCATTCGCTTAGGAACGGCAGTCATATTGGCGCTACTGGTCAATAAACTCACCAATCTGCCACATGGGGAATGGACGACCATTACGGTTTTTATTATCTTGGGATTATTGCAGTATCAAGGCGCTATCTATACCAAAGCCAAAGAGCGTGTCTTGGGTACTCTACTAGGTATAGGTGCTGCCCTTGGGGTGCTGTGGTTCATTCAAAATGCAGGTGCATGGCCATGGGTGGACTACGCGCTCATCGGTCTATTAAGCGGCATCATTGGCTATTTAGCCGTTAGAAAGCTTGGGTATACAGGGCTGCTGACAGGTATCACTATGCTGATGATTGTCTCTGACTTGGGTCATAACAGCATCGGTCAAGATGGTATCTACCGCGCGCTAAATATTTTGCTGGGCACGGGGGTTTCGGTAGCAGTGACGCTGATTTTACCGCTCAAATCAACGCTGATGTGGCGATTTTTATTGAGTAGCAATCTCGATGCTTGTAGCAGTTTGTATGCAAGTGTCGGCCATCATATTGATACAGCGGAAGGAGCGGCAGGCAACACGACCCATAAATCACATCCAGTGGCTTTTTCAGCTGAAGAAATACCTGTTGATAGAGCATTGGTCACCACATTACAACAGATTAATAAACGCCTACTGGCCGTGCGTCCACATATCGCTGCGACCGCAAGTGAGTCGGGAATCGAAAAAGAGACACTGGAGACCATTCAGCGTACCCATCGCAATATCATTGGCACAATTGATTTATTGTTAAGTGCTGCTCCGCGTTTGGCGAATATCGAAATCGATGAGGAGAACCATGTTTTATTGGTTCATTATCAGCATGAGTTGACGCAAGCGATGCAACATATGGCGGCGGTACTTCGTAGTCCAAGCGATGAAGTGTTTCGCCCGATCACTCGTATTGCTGTGTCAGAATATCCAAGCGTGCAGCACTTAGCATTTGAGTGGCAGGGGTATTTTTGGTTAACACAGACGTTGCAAACGCAGTTGCAGCAATTGAGTGATCTGTTACAAGCCTCTAAGCTACACTGGTTTGCTGCATCTGGGCTAGGTTATCAGCGTCGTGAGCAGCGCCGGATGAAAGAGCAGGGCGGCGAGACAGATTTGCATTTATAACGCACAAAAAAACGCTGACCATTTAGGATCAGCGTTTTTTTCTTAAATATCTACTTTATTTTAAAATATTAAACCATGGCTATTAGCGCCCCGTTTTTAGCTTATCCCAGTATTGCTGATACACTTGTAATGCTTCATCACCCACATCTTCTTGGAACTCCGCTTTTGCTAACACGTCTTTAGATGGGTAAATCGTTGGATTGTTGCGAACACTTTCATCCATCAGCTCTCGTGCTGCTAGATTTGGTGAGGCATAACCAATTTCTTCACTCACGATTTTGGCGTTTTCAGGACGTAGTAAGTAATCAATAAATTTATGTGCTGCATCAATATGCTTGGCATTTTTTGGAATGACAAAGTTGTCCATCCACAAGATAGCGCCTTCAGTTGGGTATTTATAAGCTAGGCTCGTTAGACCTTCTTCATTCGCCATGACCGCTTCGCCATTCCATGTCATACCAAGAGACGTCTCACCTTCGATGTACGGCATACGCGTCGCATCAGAGTTAAACGTTTTGACGTTCGGCATTAAGGTTGTAAGCTTGTCGTAAGCCGCTTTGATTTCATCAGGATTGCTACTGTTGCCCGAGTAGCCTAACGTCAGTAATGCCATACCGAACACTTCACGCACATCGTTGGTAAGCATCACCTGACCTTTGTACTTAGGATCCCATAGGTCGTTCCAGCTATTCACAGTTGCAGGATCGACACTATCGCCATTGATGGCAAGACCCGTACTGCCCCACATATAGGGAATCGAATATTTGTTGTCAGGATCGACTTTGGTGTTGGTAAATGACGTATCGAGGTTTTTAAAGTTACTTAATTTGGACTTATCTAACTCTTGCAACAGCCCTTCTTTGGCCATCTTTTCGACATAATAAGTCGATGGAATGGCCAAATCATACTGGCTAGAATCATCGAGCAGTTTGAGCTTGGCATACATCGCTTCGTTTGAATCAAACGTCGTGTAATTGACCGCGATGCCAGTTTCTTCCTCAAATCCATCCAAAATCTCTTGTGGCATGTATTCTGACCAGTTATACAAATTGAGCGTCTCATTGCTCGCCGCAGCGCTAGCATCTGCCGCATTGTCAGAATTGCTACAGCTGGATAATGCCAAGCCAATAGCTGCCGCTAATAATGCCTTTGGTACTATACGTCCGATACGAGTTGGGTTGTCTGGATGGGACGATGATAAATGGGTCAAAATACCTCTCCTAAATAAAGATAATGCAAATCAAAAATGCGGATGAAAATGATAAGGCAATCAATGCCTAATGTCGCCAATAACACTATTATGGTTATCACTTTGCACAATTTAAAGGGCTATTATTAAGACGATGCTTAGTTATGCTAATAATACGAATCAAATGAGTAATGAAGATTGGTTTAAAGACAGCCAATGCTGAGTGGGTTTTCGAGAGTATTGCCAAGGATGAGGCAAATAATGGCCGTATAGACCTATGTTATTACAAGTGTAAGGATAGGATAAGCTAAAGCGCCAAGAACTTAGAACTTAGAACTTAAGATAATAATTAACCATACCAGAATAGCAAAGGGTGCGACGCGATGACTGAGCGCCGCTATCACCGAAGATTCAATGACTGTTGATGGTAGTTTAACGATGCTTTGGCAGGATATTGATAGGTACTTAATACATTCTCAAATAAGATTTTTATTTGGTTGACGAGGTGGCGTAGAACGGTTCAAGCACTGTCTGTATGCCATACTCTTCGATTGTCCCAGTGACGAAATCAGCACGCGCTATCAGATCAGGCTGCGCATCACCCATCGCCACGGCAAACCCCACCAAATCAAACATTTCTAAGTCGTTCATACCATCGCCAAACGCCATGCACTCGCTGACATCGACCGCATAGTACTCGCAGACATCTTTGATTCCGCGCGCTTTCGATGCTTCTATTGGCAATATATCTGCACCGATTTGATGCCAATGCACCAGTTTTAAATCATACTGCGCAAAGTCGATATCTTGCATTTTTTCTTGTTGATTATTGAAAAATACTGAGCATTGATAGACGATATTTGACTTGTAATACTCAGGGTCAAGAATGGAGTTGGGTGTGACAGCATTGAATTCACGTAAGCGGTCGTTTTCATCTGACCACGCGATATGTGTAGCAGAGTCAAACTTATGAATCAAGTCGCTCTGTTGACATAGACGCACGATTTTATCTGTTTGCTCAGCGGATAAGGGGTAGTGGCTGATTCGGCCATTTTTATCAAAGCTATACTGTCCATTCATGCAAATAATAGCATCCAATATACCCGCATCAAGCAGCGCTAGAATATCTGCAGGCAAGATGGCTTTGGAGCGCCCAGTTGAGATGACCAGCTTGATATCAGTCTTTGCCAGTTGTTCAAGAGTCGCTTTATTATGTTCAGCGATGACGCCGCTGCGACTCAAGGTATCATCGATATCGAAAAAGATGATTTTAGGTGTGAAAACTTTAGTATTCATACTTTCTTGAGCAATTTTATCTTCGATAAACATGATTGTCCTTTACATTTTAAGCGCTACTATTAAAGCTAATAGTAGCTGATTACTAATACCTGAGCGACTATATTATTCGTTTTATCCTACAGGCTCATCAGCCAAAAATGATGTTAGTTTTGACTATGTTATGTAACGCATTGGACTTATGTAACTAACTTTGATGCTTCATAAAATTGTTAACTTATTACCAAAAAATACGTTGATATTCTGTATTTAAACTATATATAGACTACACTTGCATTGGATATTTTTTAGTTTATCTAATGAGCTTTATCTAACGAATTGTTATGTTGTTTTCTGAACTCAATTTTTAAAGAGTGTTTATTAATAACGACTTAAACATTTGTAGAGAAAATTGAATAAGCAAAATAATTTATAGGAACAATATAATGACTGCTTCCGCTCAAAATTCAAACGCACAAGATATAGATGTAGGGCTGCTTGCTCCAACTCCACGTCATCCTGACAGTCGATTAGAGACTGATTGGCTGTTTTTATACGAGAAGCTACCGCCCAATCAATGGCTTAGTGCAGACTATATTTATAAGACATCGTTTTGGTTAAGTATTCATGCTGACATACGTAAACGCCAACACACTCTCACCCAAATCAGTGATGCCTATCATGCTGGTGATATTGAATGGTCAGAATACCGCTCACAAATCTCATCACGGATTAATCAATATATTTTTAAATTACATCAGCACCATAATATTGAAGATACAGGCTACTTTCCACAGTTCATTCGCATGTACCCTCAACTAAAAGCAGGTTTTGAGATATTAGATCGTGACCACGTACATTTGGATGCACTACTTAATGAGTTGCAAGTGCTAAATAGTAGGTTAGCATCAAACAATACTGAAGATGAAGCACTAAGTAAGCAAGTGCATCAGCGTTTGATTAATACCAGTGAGCTACTGTCGCAACACTTCACGGATGAAGAAGACTTGGTGATTCCTATTTTGGGGCTGAATTAGTGTTATAGGGAAAAATAGTTTAGCTTTTTTTTATCAGATAGGACTACCGTACTGAATGTACCAAAATCTGTAGTACTACGATGTGGCGATAGGAGAGGAGAGCGCGCTATCTTAGTGAAACTGCAACGTTGCCTCTCTAGAAAAGAGTGATAACGGGTAAAAAAATACAAAATGTTATTGATTGTTCTTTAGGTTAAAGGGTATCTTAATTTAAAACGGTTTTTGATCATTGGACTCTTTTATGCATAAGGTTATTGACTACACCTCAGGATCTGGTATCGAAGTTTTAGAGAGTAGAAATAAAGACGGTGCAGATATTCTGGTTAGCCTCACATATATCGGTAAAAATCGTGAGAAAGATAATGGCATAAAACTGACTCGCACCTTTGAGACGGCACGAAAAAATAATGAAAAAAGCGGTATCACTTCAGCGCTTGTCATTAATGATCATTATTTTATTCAAAACATTGAAGGCTCGAGAGTTGCTATTAATGAGCTTATCACTAGAGTGAATCATGAGCGACCACACCTCTTAATTCATATTATTGATCTTGAGGAGATAGAGACGCGGAGATGGAATGGGTTTTTGATCAAATACCTAACATCAGATACTAAAAATGAGGAATATGCTCTAAAACATTTTTCAGCAGGCACTGACTTCAATCCTTATATGATGAAGAAAGAGCAAATTACAGGCTTCTTAGAAGCAGTTTTTGAGGAGAAAGAAGCCTAAGCTGATATTGATAGCAGTATTTGATTTTGAGCTGTCTAGATCAGACCCGATGAACGGCTCTCGCAACATCTGCCTTGATAGAAAAAACTTAGCCATGTGTATTTTGGAACTTAGTAGAAGTTATAGGCTAATATAGATTAGAGTTTTAAGATATTGGAATAACGGCATCATGTAGTTTTTATCAGCTGTTGTAGTAAAATTCAATGATAAAATGCTGATATACATCTGATTAATATACTCATATCATGACCATAGAAAGTTAGGACAGCTAATAAAAACCTGCTCAAAACGTAACAATTTCATTGATTATATTTTATAATAAAGTGTATCTTAATTTAGATAAGTATTTTGCAAATAGGGTTCCTTATGAATATTATAACGACAAGCCATACTCCAGAAAATAAAAAAAGAAATGGCGAGCATATTCTTATTCACATGACATATATCGCCAAAAATGTCGAGCTGAATTCAGGAATCGAGCTGACTCGCGCACTTGAATACTGGCGCAGATATTTTGAACAAAATGATATCGTTTCAGCTTTAGTTATTAGTGAGGGGTATTTTGTTCAAAGTTTTCAAGGGACAAGACCTGCTATCAATACTGCCTTAGCGAAGATATTTGACGAGCATTCAACCATCTTTCCCAATATCGTTAATATAGAGGAAATAGAATCGCGTCAATGGAGTGGTTTTTTGATCAAACATCTCACCTCAAGCGCTGAAGACGAAGAATATGCTTTAAAAAGCTTCTCAGCAGGTTCTGACTATAATCCATATCTAATGACAAGTGCGCAGATTGAAAATTTTCTGAAAGCAATTTTTGATGAGAAAAAACCAAAAATTCATGATGTTATTTAACTTTAACTTTGATCTTCTGTAATTAAGGGCTTGTTAAGCAAAGGAATAACCACTTAACCGATGTGAGTGAGCCGCTATTATAATTCTGGTTGATTAGTAAAATTTGGAGATGAATAACTTGAGTTTAAAATTTGTTTTAGTTTAGAAAAGTGTTTTGCAAATAAGGTTGCTTATGCATATAACGACGAGCCATACTTCAAAAAATAATAATAGAAATGGCGAGCATATTCTTCTGAGTCTCACTTATATCGGAAGAAATAGCGAAAAAAATAACGGAATAGAATTAACTCGAATTCTTGAGCGATGGCGCAGAAACAATGAGAAAAGTGATATAACCTCCGCACTTGCTATTAATGATAACTACTTAATTCAAAACATTGAAGGCTCAAGGCCTATTATTAATGAAGTCTTAGCAATATTGATTAATGACTATCCTCATCTATTGCCTCATATCATCGGAGTTGAGGAAATAGAGGCACGGAGATGGAATGGATTTTTAATCAAATATTTAACATCAAGCATTGAAGATGAGGGATATACCTTAAAAAGCTTCTCAGCAGGTGCTGACTTCAATCCTTACCTCATGAAAAGTACTCAGATTACAAGCTTCCTAAAAATAATCTTTGAAGATACCGAATTTAATAAGTCTTAAGTAAGTTGTCTATTTTGATTAGTGTAAAAAAGCCGCCTATACATTGTGTATGGGCGGCTTTTTGCTGAGAGTGAACTGTGTTTGATTTACCTATGAAATAGGTCGACTAAATAATTGTTTAAAGTCATGTTTTGCTACTCCTTAATCAATTCTACTGAACTGGGCTTATGAGTTATCCTGCTATTTCAACACTCGTCACATTCTGAAAGCCTCGTGGCAATTGCCCACCGCGATTACCGCGACTGCCTGTATAGTTGGCCAAGTCATTTGGCTTTAGCGTCACATGGCGTTTGCCAGCAGTAATGACGAGGCTGTTTTGTAAATTGAGTGGCGTAATAGCCAGCACTTCTTCATCATCTTTTAATTTGATCAGTTTGTTACCTTTACCGCGAGCTTGTTCAGGCAAATCATCAAGGGCAAATATCAATAAATATCCTGCATTGGTCACCACAGCGACATGGTCAGGCGCTACATTTGTATTAGTCGTTTCACCGTCGGCATTGACAGTCGTATCTATTGGAGCATCAATGCGCGCAACAGGAAGTAGACGACTATCAGCTGCTAGGTTAATGATATTTTTCCCCGCCTTTTGGTTGCTATCAAGATTACCCAGTGTATTGATAAAACCGTAACCTGCGGAGCTGGCAAGGATAATGCGCTGATTGTTGTCACCCGTTAATAACTGCTCAAAGCTAGCGCCTGCTGGCGGTTTCAACACACTGGTCAGCGGATCGCCTTGACCACGCGCGGAGGCAAGATTGTGCGCATCAATACTATAGCTACGTCCAGTACTATCGAGGACGTAGATTTTTTCATTAGATTTACCGCGCACATGCGCCTGATAACTGTCCCCTGAACGATAACTCATACCAGCGGCATCGACGTCATGGCCTTTGGCCGCGCGAATCCAGCCTGCTTTAGACAGGATGGCGGTGACTGGCTCACTCGGCACCAGATCAGATTCTTTTAGTGCTTGTGCTTCTTCGCGTTCTGCCAGTGGTGATACACGCTCATTGCCGTGCTCTTTCATATCGGCAGTCAGCTCTTCAATCATCAGATTGGTGAGACTGTCTGGATTGTCCAAGTACTCTTGAATAATGGCGCGTTCGGCAGCCAGTTCATCTTGCTCGCGGCGTAGCTCAATTTCCTCTAACTTTGCCAACTGACGCAGACGAATATCTAAGATGGCATTGGCCTGAATGTCAGTCAGATCGTAGTCTTGCATCAATGTTGCTTTTGGATCGTCTTCTTCACGAATGATGCGTATCACTTCATCAATATTGAGATACGCAATCAATAAACCTGCAAGGATGTGTAAGCGCTTATCGATTTTATCAAGGCGATATTGCAGACGGCGCGTGACCACTGAGCGGCGACAAATGAGCCATTCTTCTAAGATTTCTTTTAGATTTTTGACCTGCGGCTTACCGTTTAGGCCAATCATATTCATATTGACGCGGTAGTTGCTCTCAAGGTCTGTACTGGCAAACAAATGGCTCATAACGCGATCGACATCGACGCGCGTTGAGCGCAATTCCAATACGATACGACAAGCGTTCTCATGATCTGATTCATCATGAATATCGGTAATCCAAGGCAGTTTTTTGTCTGTCATGAGCTTGGCGATTTGCTCTTGGATTTTGTTGCCTGAGACTTGGTAAGGCAGCGCATCGATAATGACTAAATTCTTTTCTTTGGGGTCGATATGAAAAGTCGCGCGCATTTTGTAACTGCCACGTCCCGTCTCATACATCGCTTGTAAGTCTTTTTTGCTAGTGATGATTTCCGCTGGCGTTGGCAAGTCTGGCGCTGGTATTGACTGAGTGAGCTGCTTAACAGACAGCTCAGGGTTCTTTAATAAACGAATCGCTGCGCGTACCACTTCGTTTAGGTTATGCGGCGGAATGTCGGTTGCCATACCGACTGCGATACCTGTGGTACCGTTTAATAAAATATTGGGCAAGCGGGCAGGCAGGGTGGTTGGCTCCTGCATTGTGCCGTCAAAGTTATCTTGCCAATCAACCGTGCCTTGCCCCAACTCTGCAAGTAGGGTGTTGGCATAAGCAGACATTTTGGCCTCGGTATAACGCATAGCCGCAAAGGACTTAGGGTCATCAGGGCTACCCCAGTTGCCTTGGCCTGTGATGAGCGGATAACGGTAGCTGAACGGCTGCGCCATCAGCACCATGGCTTCATAACACGCGATGTCACCATGCGGATGGTATTTACCCAGCACATCACCGACCGTACGGGCAGACTTTTTAGCCTTGGCAGTCGACTTTAGCCCCAGCTCGCTCATGGCGTAGACAATACGGCGCTGCACAGGTTTTAGACCATCGGCGATATTGGGCAGCGCACGATCCATAATGACGTACATGGCATAGTTGAGATAGGCCTGCTCGGTGAACTCCGCGACTGAGCGAGTATCCATCGGCTCATTAGGAATACTTGTGGCAATGGTAGGATCAATAACATCGGACATAAAATAGACTTCGCTTATGAATTTTTAATTAGTATGGTTTATATAGTCAGGCATAGTATGAATGTGAATCGCACTGTATGTTCATTTAGGTTCAGCGCGATATTCACGTAAAAATAAGATAGTGCTATCGTAAAGGATATTGATGCAATTAAAAAGGCATGTATCAGAATATACGACAGCTCATGACGTGCTTATGCTGGCTTTTATAGACTTTACTTACCATGTCCTCGTACGTGGCTTTTATAGATAAAGTTAAGTATAGTAAAACTAACATTTGTTTTTTTATTTTTAATAAATATCTCAGAGTGACAGTGCCGAATTAGTGACAAGAATGAGCGCATCTTGACCGAGCAGTGACAAAGATGTAGCTTGCCATAACTTTACGCCGCTCACTGAGCCAGTTGATGCCCTTAAGAGCACGCGCGAAGGCAGTTTTATTATGTAAATATTGTGACTAAAATAAAAGAGATACCGTGGGTAAAATTCAGTGACATGGCCAGTTTTCATTAATATAAACAATTGATATTAATAAAAATATTAGCCGTCAAGCCAGTTTGAGAACTCGTATAACAATCTTTTGTATTGAGTAGTCTATATAAAGTGTGTATGTTAATGAACAAAGGGCTATTTACCACTACATTGTTTGCTCATCACCCTACGATTATATCGCAGCCTTGCTTACCATTACGATGGTGAGACTGCGCTCTGATTTTTCGTCTGTTTATCACACTGTGATTTGCATGAGCTGACGGTAATGTATTATTACTAGGAGAGAAAAGATTATGGAAAATCAAGGTAACCTGATTCGTCGCAACGACAAAGTATGGCTCAAAACATACGAAAAACTTGGCATTCAGTATGATATCGATATGCCACCAGCCAACACCTCATTGATTGATATCATTGAGCAAAACTTTATCAACCATGCAGGCAAAACGGCGTTTGTCTGTATGGATGTTAAGCTATCTTTCGAAGAGTTGGATCTCTATAGTAAACAAGTTGCCGCTTACCTTCAGTCATTAGGACTACAAAAAGGCGATAAAGTGGCAGTGATGATGCCTAATATTTTGCAGCTACCAGTTGCAGTGCTAGGGGTGCTACGTGCTGGTATGACATTGGTCAACGTCAACCCACTTTATACCACCAAAGAGCTGTCACACCAGTTAAAAGATTCAGATACCAAAGTTTTGATTTTGCTTGAGAACTTTGCCAAAACTTATGAAGATATTGGTCAAGACCTCGTCGACCATGTCGTAGTTGCCTCAATGGGTGACATGATGAGCCCGCTCAAGGGTTTTATCGTGAATGCTGTGGTACGTCACGTCAAAAAAATGGTGCCTGATTATCATATCAAAGGCAGCGTTAAGTTCAAAAAAGCAATGAACCGCTTTTCTGCTAAAAGCTATAAACGTCCTAACAATATCAGCCTTGATGATGTCGCTGTACTTCAGTACACGGGCGGTACGACAGGGGTGGCCAAAGGCGCTATGCTAACGCATGGTAACTTGGTGGCTAACCTGATCCAAAGCGATACCTATCTAGGCGATGCTTTTGATAAGTTTGAGAAGAGTAATGAGCAGCCAGTGATTATGACGGCTCTGCCGTTGTACCATATTTTTTCGTTTACGGTCTGCGGAATGTTTGGCCTATACCGTGGTTGTATCGGTCTGCTAGTACCAAACCCACGTGATTTACCAAGCTTGATCAAAGCATATAAAGACTACCCACCTGCGTTTTTCCCAGCAGTAAATACCTTGTTTACCGCGCTTGCCAATAACGAAGAGTTCCAATCGCTAGATCATAGCAAGCTTGAGATGTCTATGGGCGGCGGTATGGCAGTACTCAAAGACACAGCGACCAAATGGGAACAAGTAACAGGCAATATCATCGTTCAGGGTTATGGTCTGTCAGAGACCTCGCCGGTTGCCTCAGCGAACCCACATGGTACGGGTGAGTTCTCAGGAAACATCGGTCTGCCAATGCCTGCCACTGATATGGCTATCTTGGATGAAGAAGGCAATGAAGTGGCCTTGGGTGAGCGTGGTGAGATTAGTATCCGTGGCCCGCAGGTGATGAAAGGCTACTGGAAGCGTGAAGATGCGACCGCTGAAGTCATGACTTCGGATGGTTACTTCCGTACTGGCGATATTGGCGTGATGGATGAAGACGGTTACTTTAAGATTGTCGATCGCAAAAAAGACATGATCTTGGTCTCTGGCTTTAACGTTTATCCAAACGAAGTAGAAGACGCCATGTCGACACATCCAAAGATTTTGGAATGTGGTGTGATCGGTATCGATGATGAGAAGAGCGGTGAAGTACCGAAGATTTACGTGGTACGTAGTGACGCCAGTCTGACTGCTGATGAAGTCATTGCTTACGGTAAAGAAAATTTAACTGGCTACAAACGTCCTCGCCATGTTGAGTTTATTGACGAGCTACCAAAATCGAACGTCGGTAAAATCTTACGTAAAGACTTACGAGCGCTCGAAGAAAAAAACCACGGTTAATCTACGAAGGCTTATCTTTAGATAGGGTTTTATCACTGGCTATTTATAAATACCTCTATGATTGATTGGTACTTGTAATATGCTGAGTAAATAGATTTAGTTATTGTTATAACCAAAATGATAAGGTTGCCTCGTGCTGCCTTATCATTTTTGTCTTTGAGCTTGTTGTGAATAGTGGGGCATAAGGAGTATAGATAGAGAATTTTTAGTAAAACTGCTATAGTGCCAGCCAAGAGGTTTTTGCATTTATTTATAGTAGAGTGATGATTTTACTCAATATGAATTGCAAAGCGATTATGATAAAAATGATATAGCTACGCTGACCTGTGAGCTCATTTAATACGATTTCACTATGCTGCATCAAGCATTACACAATCAAAAAAACAGAGTTTTTATATAAAGTATTCTATGTTTTTAACAGTAATATTTAGGGAAAATTATGACGGACAATATCAATAAAGAGACAACAGACAATAACGCTGGCACCAGTGATAAAGGCAATGCATCTGAGTACATTTATCAAGACAATGCATTCCCTACTATGCCTAGCATTGCCAGTGACAGTCCATGGTTGAGCGCTTATGAGCGTTATAGCATCGATGCTACGATTGAGATGCCAGAGGACAGTACCTCTTTACTTGATGTGTTTGAGCGTAACTTTAGCCGTTATGGCCAAAAAACGGCTTATATTTGCATGGGCGCTTCGATTAGTTTTAAGCAATTAGACCTATATAGCCGCCAGATTGCCAGCTATTTGCAATCGCTAGGGTTGGTTAAAGGCGATAAAGTTGGGGTCATGATGCCCAACCTCTTGCAGTATCCGATCATCGCGTTAGGTGTCATTCGCGCTGGTATGATACTCGTCAATGTAAACCCTTTATATACCAGTCGCGAATTGTCTCATCAGCTCCATGACAGTGGTGCCAAAGCCTTATTCATCGTTGAGAATTTTGCGAAAACCTATCAAGATGCCGAAGACAAAGGACAGATTGAGCATGTTGTCGTCTGTAAGATTGGCGATATGCTGGGTACGGTCAAAGGGGTTGTGGTCAACCTTGTCGCTCGTCATATCAAAAAAATGATTCCTCCTTATCGAATCCCAAATAGCGTGAGCTTTAAGGAGGCATTGGGCGCAGTCTCTGCCAGTAATTATGAGCGTCCTGAGTTGAACTTGAGTGATGTGGCATTACTACAATATACAGGCGGGACGACAGGCGTGGCCAAAGGAGCAATGCTGTCTCACGGCAACTTAGTCGCCAATATGCTACAGGTTAGTGCACTGATGAATAGTGCATTTGAAGATGATATAGACAGTAGAGATGTTATCTTGACGGCACTGCCGTTGTATCATGTGTTCTCATTTATGGTATGCGGTATATGTAGTATGTATCAGGGTTATACAGGCTTGCTTATTCCTAACCCGCGCGATCTCGATGGGCTTATCAAAGAGATGGGTAAATATAAACCTTCTTTTATACCTGCCGTGAATACGCTATTTAACGGCTTGGTGCACAAAGACAGCTTTGCAGACCTAGACTTCTCTAATCTAAAAGCTTCTATAGGCGGTGGTATGTCCGTATTGCCGAGCGTTGCCAAAGAGTGGCATAAGATCACAGGTCTACCTATCGTTGAAGGCTATGGCTTATCTGAGACGTCACCAGTCGTCGCTTTTAACCCAATGACCATCGCAGAGTTTACTGGCAAGATTGGTATTCCTGCCCCTAGTACCGATGTCGTGCTCATCGATGAAGAAGAAAACGTCGTAGCGCTGGGTGATCGCGGTGAGATATGCGTCAAAGGCCCACAGGTGATGATTGGTTATCAAAACCGTCCAGAAGAAACGACCGAGTCCTTTACCGCTAATGGCTACCTAAAAACCGGTGACATTGGCATCATGGACGAAAAAGGCTTTATCAAAATTGTTGATCGCAAAAAAGACATGATTTTGGTATCTGGTTTTAACGTTTATCCAAATGAAATCGAAGAAGCCATGAGCGACCATCCAGCTGTAGTAGAGTGCGGTGCTATTGGCGTTCCTAATGATGAGCGCGGTGAAGAGCCAAAACTATTTGTGGTCAAAAAAGGTGACGTCACCGAAAAAGAGCTGCTTGAGTACGGCAAAAAACAACTGACTGGCTATAAGCGTCCACGTCACATACAGTTCGTCGACGAATTACCAAAGTCGAACGTTGGCAAAATCCTACGTAAAGAATTGCGTAAGATGGAAGGCTTAGAATAGATTCTATCGTCTATTATTGCCTAACTGACGGCGCGATGGCGGGTGTGAATCTTGCTATTGCGCCGCTGTCACGTTAGGATATCTTAAGATTTTAGTCTACCAAATACCTGTCGGTTTGCTCATTAGCCACTGATAGCGTACTTTTATGACACTGCTTTTATAATATTGTACTAGGAATTTTTATGCGTATTGACAATCGTGAACTTGACCAACTTCGTTCTATCAGCTTTGAGCGCCACTATACTAAGCATGCTGAAGGGTCAGTATTGGTCAGTTTTGGCGATACCAAAGTGCTATGTACGGCCAGTGTCGAATCTGGTGTACCGCGCTGGCTCAAAGGTAAAGGCAAAGGCTGGATAACTGCCGAATACGGCATGCTGCCACGCGCAACCAATACCCGCAATCAACGCGAAGCGGCTCGTGGCAAGCAGTCAGGTCGTACGCAAGAGATTCAGCGTCTGATCGGTCGTAGCTTGCGCGCCATGATTGACTTAAGTAAGCTTGGTGAAAACACCATCTATCTTGATTGCGATGTGTTGCAAGCGGATGGCGGTACTCGTACGGCCAGTATTACTGGTGCGGCAGTTGCACTGATCGATGCATTAGAGACTATCCAAAAGAGCAAAAAACTCAAAGCTGATCCGCTGATTGGATTGGTTGCGGCGGTTTCTGTTGGTATGAAAGATGGTGAAGCCTATCTGGATCTGAACTACGAAGAAGACTCTAGCTGTGATACCGACCTGAACGTCGTTATGACTCAAAAAGGTGAGTTTATTGAGCTTCAAGGTACTGCTGAAGAAAAGCCGTTCACTCGCGCTCAAGCAGACGCTATGCTGTCATTGGCTGAAACAGGCATTGCTGAATTGATTAAAATGCAGCAGACTGCACTTGGCTGGTAGTCTGGTATTTAGACAAAACTTGCTGTCTTTATTTTTAGTTTTAATAACTGCCTGTTAGTTTCTGATAGGCAGTTTTTTCATAAAAAATACTTTTTACATCTCGCAATAGGTAACAATGCATGCTCAAGCTGACTGATGATGGCGCCAAAATCACCTTACAGGGTCAGCCGAATAATGCTGACAACGGTATGTTTTGGTTTGGATCTGCATTACTGATAGGGGCAGTGGCAGTCGCTATGGCAATGAGCTTATTGTCTGAGCGATTGGCTATCGGTGCGCTGGCACTGCTTATCGTCGGTAGTTTTATTTTTAACAAAAAACGCCAGCAGCATAAAAAAGCCATGAGTGGCATGATTAGTAGCGGTACATTATGGGTGCGGGCTGCTGAGCTGGTACATGACAATTTAGGCAAACGTGAACATATTCATTTGACTGACGACGATAAAGTTGTGCTTATCGGTGATGGGCTACAGATTGTCGATAGCAGTGAGGCACGCAAATATCATATTACTGGTTTTGAGAGTGCCCAAGAGGCGAAAGTGACTAAAGCCATATTAGAAGGGCAAGCACTGACAAAACGCCACGTAAATATCAAAATGAGTAGTGACTAGTATTTTTACGCCCCAGTCGCTTGATTCATCAAAAAGTCACTCCAGTCTCTATCCTATCTAACACCACCGCGCTTTATCTTATTTGTCCCTTCTTAACGCTCTTATTTATTATGACCATTCGTCATGGTTTTTATACCGTCTATCGCCTATCTAAGGTGAATAGTTCTTGCAGATGCCTGTCTAAATGGTTTATAAGTAAGATTGTAAAATTTAGCCTTCGCTATTATCCATACTGTCATTGATACTTTTTTGATTAGGAGTTAGTCATGTCGCGTTTGCCTATGTCGTCAGTTGCAGCGTCGTGCAGTTTGTTATTATTTACTTGTAGCATTATCGGACAAGCCCATGCAGATAGTATGAGTGCCCTTATCGCTCAAAAGTCCGTCCAGTCTGACTCTAGTGCGCGCTATACGTCCTCTTACCCAGCAGTTCCCTCCGTCAAAGTCAGTACACACTCTACCATTCAACGTGCTCACTCATCTCGAAGCGATGCAGAAGTTTCGCCAACGTATAACAGTTACTCTAATATAAGTAATGGTAGCAATCAGTCAACGATGAACAGCGCTTATCGTTACCCTGAAGTGCAGCGTCAGTCACCCACCGTGTTGCCAGCATTTTTATCAGGGAGTTACGACAATGTCGATAGCGAGTATTTACCGCTACTGAGTAGTGCGGAGACGCAAAGCAGTATGGCTGCCCGCGAGGTGGTCAGCATGGCACGTAAAATGGCACTGAACGAGCGGACGATTATCAAAGGTGGCTGCTGGGATTATTTGAATGCCGTGTTTAATCGAGCGGGAGTTTCGCGTAATACCATACATAAAGGCACGTATGCGCAAGGCCCTTATGCTAGTAGCAGTGAAATTGAGGCAGGTGACTGGCTTTATTATATCAATCATGGCTACAATGGCATTGAGCATAGTGGGCTGTTTGTCGGTTGGGTCGATGAGCGTGCCAAGCAAGCATTGATATTAAGTTATGCTGGTGAAAATCGCCGTGAGCCGGCGCGTTATCGCGTTTATGATTTGAGCAATGTCTATCAAATCATGCGCCCTAGTGTTTGATCTATAATATTTGGTAGAAAGTCCAAAAAACAAATAAAAAAGCGTCCGTCACTTCCATAAGTGACGGACGCTTTTTATTTGTAGGTCATCAGTCATAAGCATTTCGACTGGATTTTAGAATGGTTTAACGACCACTAAAATGACGATAATCACCAAGGCAAAAACAGGCACTTCATTAAACCAGCGCCAAAACTTATGGGATTTATAATGAGGGTTATCAATCAGTTTTTTGCGATAAAATCCGCAAGCGCCATGATAGCCTGATAGCAGTACGACCAATAGGAGTTTTACATGTAGCCAGCCTTGGGTTTTATAAACATCCCAGCCCAGTCCTAACATCCATAGACCAAATATCCATGTCGCTATCATCGATGGCGTCATAATACCGCGATACAGCTTGCGCTCCATAATAGTAAAGCGCTCTTGGCTGGTGCTATCGTTACTCATCGCATGATAGACAAACAGACGCGGTAAATAAAATATCGCCGCAAACCAGCAGACCATCGAGATGATGTGTGCAGCTTTAATCCAGTTAAAATAATCTGCCATTACTTAATCTCTTATTATCAGCCGTGTAATATCAGGCTTATTTTCCTACATTCTTGTTAGCTGCACACAGTCAAACTAATCGGCCAATACCACCTGCGATTGATGACCACTCATCGCATCCATTACAGGCAATACTTTGGGTGCTCTTGGTGCGGCAAACTGCTTGGTGAGACCAAGCTCACGCATGAGTCTGTCATCGCCTGATTGACTGGCATTCCCCGTCGTCAATAACTTATCGCCATAGAAGAAAGAGTTAGCACCCGCCATAAATGCCAAGGCTTGCTCTGAATCTGATAAGCTTTCACGGCCAGCAGACAAACGCACATAACTAGTCGGGCAGCAAATACGTGCCACAGCAATGGTACGAATCCACTCTAGCACTGATAACTGGCCTTCTGCCAATACTTTATCGCCGATTGGTGTGCCTTTAATCGGGACTAGCAGGTTAACAGGAATCGACTCAGGGGCTTTAGGCATTTTTAGGAGCTCATGCACCCAATCAATACGGTCATCACGGCTCTCACCCATACCGACGATGTTACCACTACAAACATTGATACCAGAGTTGCGTACGTTTTCGATGGTATCTAAGCGCTCGTCATAACTACGCGTGCTGACGACTTGCTCATAATAGCTGCGTGAGGTATCTAGGTTATGATTGTAATAATCCAGCCCTGCATCCGCAAGTTGCGACGCTTGATCGGTATCGAGCATACCTAACGTCATGCAAGTCTCAAGTCCTAGCGCTTTTACTTCTTTGATGAGCTCGACCACATAAGGCATGTCTTTGGCGCTTGGGTGTTTCCATGCAGCACCCATACAGAAGCGAGATGAACCAGTTGCCTTGGCACGTTTGGCCGCGGCGATAACTTTATCCACTTCTATGCGTTTTTCTGCCTGAAGTTTCGTCGTATCGCGATGATGACCCGATTGTGAGCAATAGCCACAATCCTCAGGACAGTTACCTGTCTTAATAGATAGTAGCGTACTGATTTGTATTTCGTTGGCGACAAAGTGCTCTCTATGAATGGTCTGGGCTTTTAACAACAAGTCCATCAAAGGCAAATCAAACAACTGAGCGATGTCGTCACGATTGTATGTGTGAGCGGCTGTGTGAGTATCAGGCTGGTTAAGTAGGTCAGTTGTGCTATCGGCGTTTGGTTCAGAGATGCTAAGCAATCCTGCCATAAGGTAAATCCTTTTATAAAATTAAATGGTATCAGGTAATATCAATGTATGTGTCTATTGTCATTTATAAGGTAATAAAAAAGGTTGCCGTATAGTATACCGCAACCTTTTTAGAAAATCAGAACACTGCTAGAGAGTATGTATAAATGTCACAATAGCGAACATAAATAGTAACTATCTATTTGACCCTATTTCAGCCATTTTACCAGTGAATATCCTGCAATGCATTACTCATTTATAAGAAAGGGTCAGCTATTTACTTGCCCAATTTATGCTTAGCAAAACCTACCCAATGCTCAGCAAACTTCTGGGCTTTATACGCATAAGGCTTGGCTTTTTGGAGGTATGGTTTGCACTCTTCTGGTACGGCTGGCACGATATGCTTAGCAAGTTTGTTAAACCACATCATTAGGCTGTAGTCACCCTCGATGCTTAATTTGCCTTCTTGCACGGCAGTCATAAATGCAGGCAAGCTGCCTTTAGTCAATAGCTTGACGCCCGTCATAGAATCTTTAAAAGTAATGGTCAAATCTGCTGCTTTTGCATGACCACTTTGTTGACTAAACTGTCCGTTATCAAAGCGAAAAGAACGCGCGATATCAGATTCGGTGCTGGCAAACTCAATCGTGACATTACGATCAGCAAAGAGTGCTTTGACGTCTTCGTTGTCGCTATCAGCGAGCATAGACAGACGATAGCCAACCACGGCCAACAACGCATCTAATGGGTCAGATTTGATATCTAATACAGGAATAGTAAACATAGTGGAACTCCTAAAAGTAGGGCATAAGAATAAAGCGTACTTTATACCAGTTTTTATGATAAATATATAACTAGATTATAAACTACTGAGTGATTTCAACTCTTTAGGAGTTAAGTAGAAAGCGTTAAGTATCTTGTAACATTAAATGTCACTGTTATGGGTAGGGTATTCATATCAATATGGCAGTATCAATGAAAGCGCGGCTTATAATCATCATCGTAAACAGGCGTATGTTCGACATAGCGAGCTGCTTCCAACTCGCGCTGCCGACTGACTGCATGACTCACATCTTCGTAGCGTAATGCTCGGTATAGTACCCAACCTGCCAAAGGTAGCCAGCTGATTCCCATTGCGATAACATAACGGTGCCATTCCGAAAGCGCAGACAGCATCGGACGACCTACCAATATATTCTGTATCATCTCAACAGCCAACCAGTAGACCATACCACCAAACAGATATAGCAGCAGCCAACGCTGCGACGATAGAGCGAGCGCCACGATCATACCTGCTAGCAAGCTATAGCCTAGCCATGCCGAGCTGCTCCACGTCTCTACGCCAATTAAAGAAAAAATAGTCATTGCCATCATTCATCTCGCTATTCATAAGGTGAACTCCAATGAGACTATTATGAAAGGTTGCTGAGCAAAGCTAAAGAGGCGCTAGGCGACTTTGCGACAACCGCTGACGTTTGATTTTTTAGATTAAAGTTGCTTTTTTTTTGGATAGTTTTTACGATTTTTAATCGTTAGCTAGTAGGCTAAGCGCCGCAAGAAAGGGCGCTTATATTAGGGAAGGTAGGAGCCGTTGTAATGGTTCAAATAGAGGCTTTTTAATCAGGTATTTAGACAGAGAGGATCAACAGTTAAGCCTTATTGGTCCGTCTGCCCCACCAAGATAGTAACGACACCAAAATAGCACCGAGTAGCATAAGACCAATTGTGGTCAGCCAGTGCGGACCAGTAGGATACTGCCATGGCATGACGTTATTGACCGCTTCGCTGTTAAGAGCACCTAATACATCTACTTTCCACGGCCATACCTTGACTAAAGAGCCGGCAATAAAACCGGTCAGCAGTGCCAAGGTAGCTTGATAGTAGCGGGCTAATAACCATTTTAGAGCACGGGTAAATAATAACAATCCAGTTGCCATGCCCGCCATCACAGTCAATAGTACCGTAAAGTTAAGAGTATGTACGGCTTCCAATACGGTGTCGTAGGCACCTAATAACAACAATATAAAAGACCCTGAGACCCCAGGCAATATCATGGCGCAAATCGCAATCGCGCCTGCAAAAAATAAGTACGGTAAGCTAGGTGTCGCCGCGAGTAATGGCAAACTACTAATGACCACGGCAGCAATAAGTCCGGCAGCAAACAATGCCACACGTCCCATATTCCAGCGTTTAATCTCACTCAATAAGATAAATACTGTTGCGACGACCAATCCAAAAAAGAATGACCAAATGAGCAGAGGCTGATTGTCTAGCAAATACTTGATAATACCGGCCAAGGTAGCAAAACTTGTCGCAATACCAAGTATCAAACACAATAAAAATGTCGCATCAACCTGTCGCCAAACCGCAATTAGTCCTTTGATTCCGCCGTCTTGTCGAAATATCTGCCAAAGATTGGGGCCAATGCTACCGAGTGCATTAATCAGGCGCTCATAAATCCCTGCAATCAATGCAATAGTGCCACCAGAGACACCAGGGACGATATCAGCAGCGCCCATCGCCATGCCTTTAACATAAATCCCTAGCAGCTCTTTTGGGTTATCCGTATGCGCAGGGACAGAGACAGGGTTCTTGCTTGCGTCTAATGGATGCGCTGCTGACGGCTGGTTTGGCCGTGGAGATTGTGGTGCCGTCATGAACAGTCCTTTAATATATGAGAATAAGTGTTATCTAAAAATAAATGTCTGGCGTTATTTCAACCAAATGTGAATGTACTTGAAGATCAAAGCAACATCATCCTATGAAACATGTGCTAACGCATAAAAGCTGGATTAATGAGACAGACATTAACCCAGCTTAGCGGATAATCTAGAATACTTAACGATTACTTAGTAGGAGCGAGGGCTGGGTAACCAAGCGCATAAAGCGTCCCTTCAAGTCCTGTCACATTGACCGCCGCATCGGCACGTGCTTGCACGATGGGCTTAGCGTGATAAGCCACTCCTAAATCAGCAAGCGCCATCATCGGCAAGTCATTAGCACCATCACCGACACAGACCGCTTGAGACATCTCGATACCTAAGCGCTCAGCAGTGTGCTCGACGATAGCGGCTTTTTTGGCACCATTGATGATAGGCAGCTGTATGTGCCCCGTTACTTCGCCTTCTTCGATGTCTAAGGCATTGGCATGAACTTCGTCGATGCCCAATTGCTCAGCGATATAGCGTGCAAAATAAGTGAAACCACCTGACACCAGTACAGTATGATAGCCCAATGCTTTTAACGCACTGATGGTGGTACGCGCACCGACTGACAATGTTAAACGGCTGCAAATATCATCAAGTACATCAGTAGAGATACCTTTTAATAAGGCCACGCGCTGAGCAAATGATTCATCAAAGTCAATTTCACCGCGCATCGCCGCCTCAGTAATGGCTTCAACTTGCTCACCAATACCAGCCGTTTTTGCCAGCTCTACAATGACCTCTTGTTCAATCAATGTCGAATCCATGTCAAAACAGGCAAGCTTGTGAGTACGTAGCATATGACCGACCGATAGGATGTGACAATCGACGATATCTAGGTTGCCTGTACTATCCTTACTGCGCGTGCGGTTGTATTCTTCAGATAAGTCATGGCGCAGACGAGTGGTCAGCTGATCATCAATGATGTGAGCGGCGGCGGTTTTTTTGCCAGGGTGCATCAGCGTGTCTGTCACAGGTACCAACAAATAACGGTATACTTGAGCATTGGTAAAGGGTAGACGCTGTGTGTCGGCTGCCGTTGGCTCTGTGTCAGAAACCGTAATATTAACAAAGCTCGCCTCAGTATCCTCAGCGACAGTCACCAAATGCCAGCTTGGCTGTTCATCGACCCAAGACTGAACATATTGATGAATATCCATCGCTGATACTTGAGTCGGTAGCACGACGATAAGCGCAAAAACAGGCAGCGACTGTAGCGCATCAAAATCTCGCAGATTGGTATCATCAGGTAATAATTCTGCAATAGAGTCGACGGCTTGTTGCCATGCTTTGCTGTCTTTTGGTAACGAATAAGATGTATTTTTTGGCATGGCTCAATTGTCCCTTGTATGCTCATATAAGATTGGGAATAATAACAGTTTTACTGAGCAGCGCCTATAGATGACGCGCAAAGTATCATGGGTGTCCAAAAATGCTTATCAGCGCGTAAAGTCTGCTGAAATGCAACAAAGTTATTATGATAAATTTATAAATCGACTAACGCTATAAGACTTATTATGGTGATATAGTAGATGACTTAAACTGACCCCTTGGTAGCGATGCTGTGGCAAAAATAGCAGCGATAATCATGAGGCAGCGCGCGATAGTATCATCGTTCGAATTTAGCTCAATAAATGGGTGTTATTTTACGTAGTAGCATTTTATATGATGACTGATTTCAATGAAATACGATCGATTTTCCGTGAATATCGATCAATATTCGCGCATTACAATCGTTTAAAAATTAGCCAAAAAATGAGCAACAGTCTCGTTTTTTAATTTCTTTTCTCCAAAAAAGTTTAACATATCATGACGTATTTAGCGCCGCGGCAAGGGTTGTTTGCCATTATTCTTCTGGTTAGTTTTTGTTTGCAGACGCTGTTATTGGTCATCAGTACCGACCAACAGCTGAGCAAAAGTCGTGCGTTAAAAGGCGAGCAGATGGTCGCCCAGCTGATTGATGAAGCAAGGTTGTCTTTAGAAAACAAAGACCGTGTCAGTCTCAGTGTAATTGCCAATCGCTATACTAGCGAGCAAGATGTGACACGGATACTGATTAAAGACAACAACGATGATATTTTGGTACCTGTAGGTAACGCGCCGATGCAGCAAGGCGATACAATTCGCCAAATCGCAACCAACGGCGATGCGGTGATTGGTAGTGTTGCCCTGACGTTAAAAGACGTTAGTAAAGGTGAAATCATCGCGATGCAGTGGCCGTTTGTGATTGGCACTATGTTGCTGCATTTATTGCTTTGGCTAATCTATGGTTATCTTGCTCGTCCGACCAAAGAGCAAATCAGTGCGCTGAGCCGTAATATTCAGGACTTGTATCGTGAGCAGTACAATCAAGGCGATCAGCGTGGCTACAGCCGTGACCTTGAGCGCGGCACAGGCGGCACAGTTGGTAACCCAGCTGATGCTCAACTATCTGACGGTGATTCTGAAAGCGTTACAGAGAATAAAGTAACGAGCAAGCGCACATTCAATGTACACAACGAAGTCAACGAATATCTTAGAAATCAGCAGAACCAAGAGACTGGTGACGAAACTGGTAGTCTAACGGCTGCATCTGAAGGCGATACTGAAGACAAGGTTGTTAGCATCGCGAAGCGTTATGGCTCGCAGTCTAGTGGTCAGACGTCTAAATTGTCTACCACACGCGCAGTCGATAGCGTGAGAGTACAGATCGTCTTTCATGATGAGTTCAATATGCTTGAGCGCCTTGCGCCAGCGCAGCGCTTGCCTTATCTAGCGCTATGCACGCAGCTGCTCAATCAAGCGGTGACCGAACTACTCAAGCAGCCATTGCTACTGGGCGTGAGTGCGACCAATGAAGCACGTTTTAAGGATGATGGTGCAAGCGTGGTGCTAAAAGCGGACAACAGCCATGCCAAAGTAGCACTGGCAGGGGTCATGCTTGCCAAGCTGTACTTGATGCTCAACAAAATCATTCATGACAAACATATCGAGCTGTCGCGTTTTGCGCTACCAGCGAAAGCTGGGGTGAGCGATGAGGCGCAATCAGAGCCCATGACCCATCTACTAGAAAGCATCGGCAAAAAAGAGCAACTGCTTATCCTATTACCGACCGCCGGCCTCAAACAAATCAGCAATCATGTACAGGTCCATAGCATCATGCGCCCAACCACTGTCTACGAGCGCGAGTGTGCGATATTCGATGGTGGTAATGACTCGCTCATCCAGCGTTTAGCTGATGTCCGTAATGCCGTTCTTATGATTGAAGACGAAGATGAGTCGCTTATTTAATAGTGCTGTTTTTAATGATACTATTTTGGGTAATTTATACTACAATTGTCCGCTAGATAATTCATATCTTCGTCTTGGCACTTTAGGCTAAATGTGACATATTAAGAAAAAGGATTGACAACTTTCAACAGAGACTTTATAAGGCATATATATATTGATGTATTTTTAATACCCATGCCTAAAAATGATAGGAGTTTGTCATGAGTGACGCTGATATTGACGACGATTTTGATGATGATTTTGTCGACGATGACGATGCAAAGATGGTTGAAGAAGCTGAGACAAGTGTACGTACGCGTTTAAGTAGTCTTGAGAAGCGTCGGCTAATCGATAATTTGCTAGAAGAAAAGCGTTTGGCTAAAGAGTTAAAAGACGATCTAGATGATATAGACAATTTCGATGAAGACGGTGACGATTGGGATGATGATGATTTTTAATTGATAGGCTTCAGTCATCTCAGCTGACTAAAGTGCTTTAATGAGTGATAATTATCTACTCAGTTGTACCGATTGCTCGCTGTTTGTTATTTTTTACAATGGTTCGCAATCTGCTCTATTCAATAATACTTACTTTATAAAGGCTGCTTGGTTACGGTTATTCAAGCAGCCTTTGTTTTAAAACAACATAATATCTTGCCATTAACCAATCGATCACTGCGATTGACGATAGCTATCTTTCAAGGACTACCAAGCCATGAGTAACCAACTAAGTTTTGATGAATTACTAGATTATTTGGATAACCAAGAGAGCCAGTTCGTGCTCGATAGTGTCGCGGCGCATGGTTTTTTGACAGCGACGGTCATCGGTCGCCCACTACCTAACTGGATGGATGCGCTGTTTGAAGGTCATGTGAGTGAAATCCCAGAAAACGTCATTGATGGTATCAAGCGCTGGCGTGACTCGATCATGGCTGAGCTAAAAAACGAGACACCGATTGAATTGCCATTTGGTGAAGATGCTGGTGACGAAGAAGTGGCGGTTGATTTTTCAGATGAGTCAGATATTGTGGCTTGGTCGATTGGTTTTGTCGATGCTATGTATGGCGATGAAGCAAGTGATTGGTTTGAAGACGAAGAGACAGCAGAAGACGTGGCTGTATTGACCTTGCCAATGATCGTGCTGAGCGGCATTGATGATGAAGATCCAGAGCTAGAAGCAATGCGTCGCGACGAAGATAAGATGGTACAAATGGCCAATAGCATCGAAGGCAATTTGACAGAGCTGTTTTTGTTGTTTCATACCAATGACTAGTCATTCTAAAAGACAGTACTGCTAGTAGTACTGTCTTTTATTTATACTGCATCACGCAGCTCTGGTCATTCTTTTAGATACTTTATAAGTCACCGATAAGGTCTTACTATGGCTGTGCAACTCTCCAATCTTGAACACTTACCCAATTATCAAATTACCGAGCGCTTAGATGTTGTGTATGGCAGTACGGTGCGCTCAAAGCATGTGGGCAAAGACTTGTTTGCTGGGCTAAAAAACATCGTTGGCGGCGAGCTGACCGCCTATACCGAGCTGTTAGAAGAGTCACGCCAAGAAGCGATCGATCGCATGATTGTCAAGGCAGAAGCGCTTGGTGCCGATGCTGTCGTCGGCTTGCGTTTCTCTACCTCTAGCATCGCCCAAGGCGCCTCTGAGCTGTTTGTTTATGGGACAGCGGTCAAAGCGATACCGATGTCGCAGCAGCTCCAGAACCCATCAAGCGATAATCACTATCCGTCCGGTCAAACACCACATCCTCAAGCCCAAACTGCGCCAGATGATCTACCGCGTTTTAATCCTTTTGGTTGATCTTAGCGCTTTAAAAGCTGTAGCAATAAAAACCACAATACTAAAAACCACAATGCTACAAACCGTAATACTTTTTATGATGAGAAACGTGCCATGAATGACTCACTCACGCAAGTGCTTATCAATTATGGGCCGTTTATTTTTTTATTCGCCGCTGGTTGGTTTTTTGGCTCACGTCATGAGCGTCAGCATTTGGCACAACTCAAAGTAGCAGAGCAGGCGCTAGGGGATATTACGGTTTCAAGCGAGCGTTTCTACCGTCCTGAGCTGGCTGTCGGTAGTGAGGGCGTGCTAGTTCTTGGTAGCGTCGTTATTGCTCAAGATTACTTTAAGATGATTATTGCTCGCGTGCTTAGTCTGTTTGGCAAAAACCTAACCACCTATGAGACCCTGCTTGATCGCGCGCGCCGTGAGGCAATCGTTCGTATGCGCGCTCAAGCGAAAGCCAAAGGCTACACTCATATTTATGGTGTACGTCTAGAAGTCACTAACATCAACCAATTGGGCAGTATGGTAGAAGCCATTGCTTATGGCACAGCAGTCATCAGTACTGATCATACACCTATCGCTTCTGCTACACTCACATCGCCCGCACGTGTATCTTCTGCACTTCCTAGCATCTCTTAATACCTCGTAGCACTACTATTTAGATTCTCCTCTGCGGTTGTCGCAGCACAAAACCCAACGCTGACTGACCAGTAGTCAGAAAAATCAAATACAGACACTTTTACAACGATATACTGACTTTCAATGTTTCGACATTTTTTGGGTGTATGTCGGTGGTGATGATTCCAAAAAGTGTTGTGTACAAAGTGTCGTATAAAAACGCTGACAATGTCGGTGGCTTTTACCCAAGATATCAGCAGGATTGGCTGATTGAGCATCACAACGTTGTCATAAACCTGCCCGTGTAAGGGTTCTATCTACAAGGATGTAGTTATGGAAGGTGTGGAGTTAGTCACGTTTGTAAATTCAAAAGTCATTCCCATTAGTATTTTTTTGATCATGATGGGAATGGGGTTGTCCTTAGTTACCAATGACTTTAAAAGAGTCGTCAAATATCCTAAAGCAGTCGCGATCGGACTGACCAATCAGTTACTGTTCTTGCCATTGGTCGGTTTTGCCTTGGCAGTATTCATGTCACTAGAGCCTGAGTATGCCGTCGGCGTTATGCTACTAGTACTGTGTCCTGGTGGCACAACATCTAACTTATTTACTTATTTGGCAAAAGGGGATGTCGCGCTTTCGGTCACGATGACTGCGATTGCCAGTGTTATCACTGTATTTACCATTCCTATCGTGCTGAGTTTTTCGCTCGTGTACTTCATGGGTGCCGGTAGTGAGTTTCAGCTGCCAGTCGCCAAGACCATGATCAGCTTGATTGCTCTAACGATACTGCCAGTTAGTATTGGTATGCTCATCAAAAACTATAAGCCTAACTTTGCTGATAAAGCGCAGGTAATGGTATCCCGTTTTGGGGTGATTTTTTTGAGCTTCTTGGTACTTTTCTTGAGCTATGTGCAACGAGATATCATCGTAGAGGCCCTAATTGCCACTGGTCCTGTATCGCTCATATTAAACGTATCGACGATGGCACTTGGGTATTATACCAGTAAATGGTTCGGTCTAAATCCTGAGCAGAGAAGATCCATCACCATGGAAGTGGGTCTACAAAACAGTACGCTGTCGATGTTTATGGCATTGACGCTGCTCGCTAACTATAAGATGTCATTGACCCCAGCTATTTATACGCTCATTATGTTCTTAACCGCTGGTATCATGGTCAGGGTATTTACGGCTCAACACAACAAAGCCAAAAAAACCGAGATAGAAAATAGTGTATTGGCTGCCCGTAGAATGTAATTTAATCAGAAGGTAAGCCGCAGCGCATTGCTGAATACGCATTGCACGACTCAATAAAATACGCCCACAATATACTTTCTATGATGAGAGTTATTGTGGGCTTTTATTTTTATCACGGTTTCTTAGAGTGGGTGAGTCAATTCAATACGGATAGTATTGCTCAACACTAAAATCTGCGCCTGTCGACCTCTGCTCTTGCCTCGGCTGCCTGTTCTTTGACTCTTTCAATTTCAAACAAGAACGTGCGGTTTTTGAGCACCGCGACAAATACCACGCCGCCAACCGTATTACCCATCAAGACCACGACTAAAAATATCAAATAGTGCCATAGGCTGACCGTATTACCATATAGCAATGCTGAAAACACTTCGATATTGCCAACGATACTGTGGTGTAAGCCCAAAAACCCAATACTACCAGTGATAATGGAAACCAAAACAATACGGCTAAGGGTATCGCGTGCAGAGGTTACTAGCCATGCTGCCACGCCCATCATCCAGCCTGCCAGCACCGCACTACCAAAGATAACCCACCATTCAAACCCTAAGATATGCTCAGCGTAAGCATCGATAGCATGGTCGGTAAACAGATGCATATGTAGCCCTAAGCCAACCATCAAGGCAGCAAACAAACAGCCACCGGCGATATTACCAGCGATAACGATGCCCCATAGTCGCAGCAGCTTATGCAGTGGTTCAATCTTGTTTAGCACCGGTAGACTGAGTAGGGAGGTCTGCTCAGTAAATAATAATGACTGACCGATAACGACGATAATAAAGCCGATCGGATAGAGCAGGGATGATAGTACCATCGCATAGTGACTCGGCAGCACATCATTAAGTAAGGCAAATGCAGATAAAATCACAAAAAAGCTAATACCAATCTCAAGCCCAGCCGTAAAGGCGCTGGTAAAGAGCGAGCCAAGCGAGCGCTCAAAGGTTTCTTTGGCATGGATGACTTGCTCGACCAAGATACTGGCGTAACTTTTTGCTTGGCTTAGATTGTCATCACTGGCGACCTTTTTGATGGTTTCTTTGTCTTCGTCGCTGATTTCTTCTGGTAGGTCATCATTATCCAGCTCTTCAGTGGCTTTTATATGGTCGTCTGGATGATGGCTATCTACATGAGGGTTGGCGTGACTGTCTTCTGGAGAGTGGCTGTGGTGTAGCGTATGGCTGTGCTCTATGTTGTCTTTTTCATGGTTACCATTCAGCGTATCGTTCGCATCATCATTTTGCTGGACACGATTTGTGGTGCTCGCGGGCAAACGCTCGCTGTCTGACAGGTTATCCTGAGCGTTGTCGCTATATGTTTGGCTATGTTGTCGGTTGTGTTTGGTATCTTGGGACAAGGTCGGCTCACTATTGATTAGATAACATTGTTAGTATTTCTAAGTTAGTATTTTTAATGTAAAGATATTAGCGCTATTTTAGCGCATGATAGGGACGGGTTCTGTTGAGCATTTAACCGATTGGGGTTATTAATTGTTCGATAACGGCATGAAAAATGACCTTCATTTTTGATAAATTGTCTTACCATCTAACAAAATCTGCCTATCTGCGTTAAAATCACTCTATTCATTATTCTCCTAATTTTTATATTCGCTTTAATTCAATTAACTTTGATCATATTCAATCAATAAAAGATAATGCCATTATGAGTAATCACAACCTAACCGCCTCTATTCAAGCGGCACTAAATCAATTAGAAAACGCCTATAATCCTGCACAAGTCGAGGCAGGCATGTATCAAGGCTGGGAAGAAAGTGGCTATTTTCAGCCGACGTTTGATAAAGACGAGTCGTTTTCTATCGCGCTACCACCGCCAAATGTCACCGGCTCACTGCATATGGGGCATGGGTTTAACAATGCAATCATGGATGCGCTCACCCGTTATCACCGCATGGATGGTGACAATACACTGTGGCAACCAGGTACGGATCATGCGGGTATCGCAACCCAAATGGTCGTTGAGCGTCGTCTAGAGGCGCAAGGCATCAAGCGCCGTGACATGACGCGTGAAGACTTTATCGATAAAGTGTGGGAATGGAAAGAAGAGTCGGGCGGTAATATCACTAGCCAAATTCGCCGTTTGGGTAGTTCGGTTGACTGGTCGCGTGAGCGTTTTACCATGGATGATGGTCTGTCCAATGCTGTAAAAGAAGTGTTCGTACGCCTATTCGACGATGGTTTGATCTATCGTGGTAAGCGTTTGGTCAACTGGGATCCTAAGTTCCAAACCGCGCTTTCTGATTTAGAAGTAGAAAACCACGACGAAAAAGGCAGCTTGTGGCATTTCCGCTATCATTTCACGGATACAGAGCTGCTGACTCAAGATGGTAAAAACTACCTTGTTGTAGCAACCACACGCCCTGAGACACTCCTTGGTGATACGGCAGTCGCGGTCAATCCGAGCGATGAGCGTTACGCGCACTTGGTCGGCAAAACCATTACCTTGCCAATCACTGGTCGTGTCGTGCCTATCGTCGCTGATGATTATGTTGAAAAAGACTTCGGTACAGGCTGTGTCAAAATCACCCCAGCGCATGATTTTAATGATTATGAATTGGGTCGTCGCCATAGCTTGCCATTGATTAACATCCTAGATGAGCGCGCCAATATCTTACCCGCGATGGAAGTCTATCCTGACTTACAAACGCGTGAGCCAGAGTTAGAAACCACGCCGAGCGACTATGCCGGACTTGAGCGTTTTGCCGCGCGTAAATTCTTAGTTGAGCAAGCAGGTGAGCAGGGCTGGCTAGAAGATATCGAAGACTACGCACTCAAAGCCCCACGTGCTGAGCGTGGCGGTACAATCGTTGAGCCGTGGTTGACCGATCAGTGGTATGTCGCAGTCAAAGAACTTGCCAAGCCTGCGATTGACGCGGTAGAAGACGGTAGCATTGAGTTCGTACCTGCGCAGTACAAAAACATGTATATGGCGTGGATGACTGATCTACAAGACTGGTGCATCAGCCGTCAGCTGTGGTGGGGTCATCGTATCCCTGCATGGTATGACGATGCGACGGGTGAAATCTATGTCGCCCGTGACGAAGCCGAAGTACGCACTAAATACAACCTAGGCGACGACGTAAAACTGCGCCAAGATAATGACGTGCTCGATACGTGGTTCAGCTCTGGTCTATGGACGTTCAGTACGCTTGACTGGGCAGACGTCAACGCCGATCCACGCGTGATGGACACCTTCCACCCGACCAGCGTATTGGTGACAGGTTTTGACATCATCTTCTTTTGGGTTGCCCGCATGATCATGATGACCATGCACTTCGTGAAAAACGAAGACGGCACGCCGCAAGTACCGTTTAAGACCGTCTATGTGCATGGTCTGGTACGTGATGGCAATGGTCAAAAAATGTCAAAATCAAAGGGTAACGTCTTAGATCCGATCGATCTCATCGATGGTATTGAGCTAGAAGCGCTGGTCGAAAAACGCACCAGCAATATGATGAACCCAAAAGACGCGGCCAAGATTGAGAAGCAAACACGTAAAGAATTCCCAGAAGGCATTCCAGCTTACGGCACCGATGCACTGCGCTTTACCTTTACCTCATTAGCCAGTACTGGTCGCGATATCAACTTTGATCTAAAGCGGGTCGAGGGCTATCGTAACTTCTGTAATAAAATTTGGAACGCCAGCCGTTTTGTACTGATGAACTGTGTTGATGGCGATAGCAACGCCAAGCCTATCGACCAAGCAGCGAATCCTGACGTATGGGAATTACCAGAAAAATGGATCATGAGTCGTCTAAACTCTAGCATCAAAGACATTCATCAGCATTTTGCTCAGTATCGTCTCGATATGGTCAGCCAAGATATCTATGAGTTTATCTGGAATGAGTACTGTGATTGGTACGTTGAGCTTGCCAAAGCCAGCCTAAATGATGACTCGGTATCTGACGAGCGCAAAGCGCAAATCCGCTATGTACTACTGCACGTACTAGAGACTGCGCTACGTTTTACTCATCCAATCATGCCGTATCTGACCGAGCAAATCTGGCAGACCATGGCACCACTATTGGGTCGCAAAAACACCGACAGCATCGTGGTTGCTGACTATCCACAGACCGATGCCAGCCAAATCAGTGAGCAAGTTGAGGCGGATATGGCGTGGCTACAGGAGCTAATCGCTAGCGTCCGTAACATCCGTGGTGAGATGAAACTGGGTAACGCGGTACGTCTGCCAGTGCTACTACAAAACGTCTCTCAAGATGAAGATGCGCGTCTATCACGTATCAAAAACCAGTTCAAAGCGCTTGCCAAAGTCGAGAGCTTGGAGATCGTCAAAGAAGGTGATGAAGTACCACTATCATCATCAAGTATGGTCGGTCAGCTACGGGTACTCGTACCGATGAAAGGTCTAATTGACCCAACAGCTGAGCTGGCACGTCTGGGTAAGGCGCATGAAAAGCTACAAAAGCAAGCTGACGGCATCGCGCGTAAGCTAGGCAATGAAGGCTTCGTCAGTAAAGCACCTGCGGAAGTGGTCGATGCTGAGAAGGCGAAACTGGCTGAGCTAGAAGGGCAGTTGACCGCGATGACAGCGCAGATGGAGCAGTTGAAGGCGTTGTAATCTAAACGTAGATATCCGTATTAGCAAAGAACGCTGTCACGATTGTGATGGCGTTTTTTTATTGTCTACTGGTTAGTTCTTTGACCTTTTTTTAAGATATAACTGAATATTTGTGTGCTATTATTTATAATCTATTGAGATTAGCTCGAATATATATGCATAAGCTGCAAAAAAGTATCATCAGTAAGGCACTTGCAGAGGTGGTCAATGCTGAGAAAGCAAAACAGTCTGAGCTAGAAGGGCAGTTGACACCGATGACGGAGCGGTCAAAAGCGTTGTAAGATATCAATCGAATGACCTAACTAAAGAGATATGATTAAGTAATTCTTTAGTTTGAAGTAGACTTTTGAGTTTGAGGAAAAAATATGAGTGATAATAGGTTGGATGAAGAAGAAGCTGTTTTTGAGCATGATGTAGCAATGATTATTATTAATAAGTCATTTGAAGAACGGACTGCTTATGACGCAGCGCGTTATGCTTGGAGAGTCAATCCTGAAGTAATAGGTCAGGCTGACTATATATTAGCAGTAGCATATGGTGAAATTGTAGGCGTTTTTATTGCAGATCAATGGAAATTGGCAACACTGGAAAATTTTCCAGAGTACCCTAATGTTGCTGTAGAAGGAAGATTTGGCTTTGTTGGAAGAGATGCTCCCAAAGAGGTCGTACAACGTTATCTGTTTAAACGTATTCCTAGTGAGTACCGTAGAAAAGGTATGGCTGCTCCTATTAGATACAACTATGAGTATAATCTTAAAGATAAAAGTAAAACACGCAAAGGCTTTTTAGATAGTATTTAAGTAATATTAGAGTCTTTAACCTATCGCTAGCTTTCTACGCCATTATGTATACGATGGCGTTTTTATTGTTCATTATTTACTCACTTCATATTTCATTTCTAGGCTATAACTGAATATTTGTGTGCTAATATCTCTATATTGAATAGTGCAGTACGAGTTTTTTAACCATGGATTAAGTTTATGAAGTTCAAACCAAGAAATTTAAAAGCTATAGCCGAGTTAATAATTGGTGATGAAGGTCATTTTCCTTATCGTTCTAGTAGCTATATAACAGAATTTTTTGAAGAGTGTGACTTGGATTTTGTACATGACGGTTCTACTCGTAAATATTGGGTAGCCGATAGATTAGAAAATCTTCTAAATGAACCATCCGATACAACTGACACTTTACCAAATCGGTTTTTAAATGTTCTACAAACATTAATGCACAAAACTGATGCACATGTAGATGATCCAGATCGTTCGAAAGCGCTTGATGAGTTGAATAAACCTCTTTCCAGAGAAGGTTTTGAAGCATTTTATGGAGAGGATGATTTACTCTACGTTCGTCATAATGCTACGAGAAAAATATCTACCTACTCTTCTACGCCTCATCGACCTTTCACTCCTAAAGAGCAGGAAAAATATTTGCAGCTTACTGAGTACTTGAGTAATTGTTCTGAAGATCAGCTAATAGAAGAAATTTTACTACCTTTATTTCGACAATTAGGCTATCAGCATATCACCGCAGCAGGTCATAAAGATAAATCCCTTGAGTATGGCAAAGATATTTGGATGCGTTATGTTTTGCCTACGCAACATGTATTGTATTTCGGTATACAGGTCAAAAAAGGAAAGCTTGATTCAGCAGGAGTTACTAAGACATCTAATGCAAATGTAGCTGAAATTTATAATCAATTGTTAATGATGCTCGGTCATGAGATTTTTGACCCTGAAACTAGTAAAAGGGTTTTAGTCGACCATGCTTTTATTATAGCTGGTGGGGAAATTACTAAACAAGCTAGAAATTGGCTAGGTAATAAATTGGATGCATCAAAAAGAAGCCAGATTCTTTTCATGGACAGAGACGATATACTAAATCTTTATGTAGTAAGCAGCCTTAATGTACCAATTAAAGATAACGATACAGAAGCTATAATAATCTCAGATGAACTACCGTTCTGATATTAGTTTATAACCTCTCGTCTTAGGAATACCATGAACCATCTCACCGTCGGACAACGCGCGCCTTTAAGCAACCTTGCCATTGACGATACCGCACCTATCACGTTCAAGTTCACTCGCCAAAGCCCAATAGAGATGGACATCAGCTGCTTTGCCTTAGACGCAGCGGGCAAACTGATCAATGATGATTACATGGTGTTTTATAATCAGCCAACCTCCCCATGCGGGCAAATCAAGCTTACCCATTACGAGTCACAGCCAACGGCGAGTAAAGGCATCCAAGCCGAGTTTGAAGTGAATTTATCCAAACTGGCTGCGAATATAGACAGCTTGTTTTTTGTGTTATCAGCCGACACGTCGCTGAATCAAATTCAATCGTTAGAGATTGGCATTTGGCAGCAATCGCAAAAAGCGCAGGCAGAATATCAAGCAGCAGACTTTGCCCAGCAGCAAGCCAGTATGTTGATGCAGCTGTACCGTAAGAGTGGCGTGTGGCGAGTATCTAACGTCGCACAAGGCTTTAATGGTGGACTTGCCGCTATCGTGCAGCATTTCGGTGGTGACGTAGAAGAGAGTAGCCCACAAGCAGCAGATACGACCGCAGCACCAGTTCAAGCAAAACCGTCGCTCGAGAAGGTCATGCTAGACAAAGCGCCAAAACTGGTCAATCTGGCCAAAAAAGCCACGATATCGCTTGAGAAACGCCAACTGCAACAATTAACTGCAAAGGTAGCACTGGTGTTAGATGCCTCAGGCTCAATGAACAGACAGTACAAAAAAGGCCGCGTGCAAGAGGTAGTCAATCGCATATTGCCATTGGCAGTGAGCTTCGATAATGACCAAGCGCTAGACTGCTGGGCGTTTGCCCGAGATCCGCAGTATTTGGGCGAGATTGGGCTGAGCAACTATGACGGCTTTATTGATAATGCTCATGGCGGCTGGCGCAAATGGGCACTTGGCCAACGCGTTAACAATGAAGCAGAGGTCATGAAAGCCGTGACGGAGTTTTATCAAAAAGACGGCTTGGATGTGCCTATCTACGTGCTATTTATCAGTGATGGCGGGGTAAATGACAATCGCGGTATCACCAGAGTCATGACGGAAGCGGCGAAACTGCCGATATTTTGGCAGTTTGTGGGCTTGGGTGGTCGTGGTTATGGCATCCTAAAAAAACTAGATGATATGACAGGGCGCGTGATTGATAATTGCGACTTTTTTGAACTTGACGATTTGGACGACATTAGCGAAGAAGCCTTGTATGAAAACATGCTAGAAGAGTTCCCAATGTGGCTAAAAGAAGCCAAGCAACTTGGTATAGTGACTCCACTATAAAAGTATTACTGCGCTAACCTCACTATTCGATTACAGCTAAATAAAAAACCGCCACATTAAAACTATGGCGGTTTTTTATGGTTCGAAATATTTTAACTTCTAAAATTCCTACAGCGCCCACAGCGACTGATACTGCTCATCGGTCAACGTCACGATATCGTTCTCGGCTAGCATCTCACGCAGCTCTTGCCATTTATTTGCATCAGGCGTGATTGGCGTGATCAATCTGCCCAGCGTATTATCAATGATGGCATCCATTAGTGTGTCGGCTTCGGTTTTACTATAGTTGTAATACATATGGTGGGCAATTTCTGAATAATTTTTACACAGTTCCGTCATCTGATTGGTCACTTGGATAAAGGTATCTATCGCGTCCTTTTTCGCGCTATAGATCTCATCCGTCGTGAGGATTTCTAACGCCGAAAAGTTAGGATAGGGTGACAGATGCTGGTCGATAAACGTAAAGTCCAATCCTTCGTGAGTTGCCTCAACGCCTTCAAAGTTATAAAAGCATAGCCATGCACCATCTAGGCTTGGGTCTTCTTGCAGATTTTTTATATGATAAAAGTCTTTTTGTACAAAAGTCACATTATCACGGCTGATACTAAAGCCATTTTTCTTGGTATAGCGCGCCAATATCTCAAAGCCAATACGATTGGTTTTTTCCTCAGCAGCAGGGGTGCAGATGCGAATCGGCTGATTGTTCTTGAGCTTATCTATACTAGACTGCTGCATCAATATACCGCCGTCCGTCTCAAAAAAGCAGCCAAGCGCACGTAGGTTCGGCGCGTAATGCTCAAATAGGTGAATCGGCTCATTCACGTGTAGATCGATGCTTTGGTTCTGTAATTCAGCAAAGCCATCATAGTGATCGTCTGGCTCGATAATAGTGATATCGAGCCCTGCTTGCTCATATGCACCCGTAGTCACACCCGCAATAAAGGGCAGGTGATCAGGGTTCAAGAACCATTCGAGAGTAAGGGTCAGTTTGGTGGTCGATTGCATGGTTGTTTCCTTTTTGGGTATGGAAAACAATCAGACTGATAGTGTTTAAATAAAACAAGAAAGCCAAAGTCTCAAAATTAGATATGCTATTACGAGCACACATCACTAAGAGGTGCATCAAAACATGTCATGCTTATTTCCTACGTCAGTGCTAACTGCTTCAGGTTCACGGGTATGTCTCAGCGATGGTTTTGACGACATTAAGACGTCAAATCAACGCACCCCGACAAGATTGAGTGGTATTACATAGTTTTTAAGCAGTACAACTATTGAATCAGTACTGCCAACGGCTATTACCGATGGTTGCTACCAAATACTACTGCCTCATCATAGACGACCTATGAGCGGTAGTGCAAGGTGTTGGATTGAGTCATGAGTTGGTATGCTTTGTGAAGTCGTTATATGTTATACCTTTGATAAATGAGCGAAAATTTTGGCAAAAAAAGGTATGATTAATAAACTGAAGTCGAATATAACGATAAGATTTGTCTGTCTTTGTTATTACAGACATAAATGCTCTGTCATCTATATGTGAGACATAATGAGTTAAGTTATGAGTAAAGTCTATCACTATACGAGTACTGCTGGATTTTTGGGTATAGTCAATGACTCAAGCATATGGGCGACCAATATCTTTTTTTTGAATGATTATCAAGAAATGAAAAAAGGCATTGATTACGTCAGAAAGAACCTAAAAGACGAAAATTTATTTGAGTCCATGTCGCAGGACTATCAGAAAATTATCGAAAGATTGCAGGAGATATCTACCGACCACTACAGTCTGGAGGCAGATGTAGAGATATCGCTCACCAACTATCTGCTAGAGATGCTAGTGGGGATCAGTCAGCAGTTCTATATCACCTCTTTTACATATAACAAAGACTATCTGAGACAGTGGACCTCTTACTGTGAGCATAATGATGGTATCTGTATAGAGTTTGATGAGCACGTACTGTCAGAGAGTTTTAAATACAATAAATTCAATCGGTACTCCCAAGCGCATCACAGGTTCGATAGTATTATCTATAGTTATTCTAATAGCATAAGAAGATATTTTGATAAGCATAAAATAAGAGAGGTGTTTTTAAATAGAAAACAAACACTGGTCAACAACTTGCATACTATCAGAGAGAATAGTGCGGTCAGAAAGACAGATACGGAATATAGATATAATGCGACCGCCGACTTATTGTTTTCTTCTATACTTGAGGCGCTAACGGAGTTTGCACTGATAAGGAACCCACAATTCTCTGATGAAAAAGAAAAAAGACTGATACTAACGGTCATCAATAAGCATGACAAATCGATTGAATTTCGGTCGAAATCAGGCGTGATTATTCCTTATATTCCTGTCCATATCGACTTAAAGAGCATTACCAAAGTCATTATATCGCCGACAAACGATGCGACCCTCAGACGAAAGGGTATCGAGCTGTTAAGAGGGCGGTATAATTTGAATTTTGATATATGTGAGTCAGAGTGTCAATTAAGGAAGATATAAAAAATAACTGCTTTTTAAAAATAAAAAAACGTTCATCATTTAATGGCGAGCGGTTTTTTAACGCAGTAAGCTGATTAACGATTTTTTTTGAAAACGGCTTAGTGTATGAAACAAAAGACAAACCAAAGACGCAAAAGTAATATTGTTTGCATATAGTGTGTGGTGCATGATGAATACTTCATCTGGACTGATATTAACGGTATTTGTCGATATCACTCCTTGTCATTCACTTGCTAAAAATACGATATGACCTTCATGACCCATAATAAAAAAACGTTTTATCATAGACCCAAGACCAACCAATCCAGAAGTCCGATGATACGCTGGACCTTTGTGACGCTTGGCTGGATATTTTTTATTTTAGGTATTATTGGGATATTACTGCCTGTCATGCCGACTGCGCCTTTTATACTACTAGCGGCAGGCTGCTGGGCGCGCAGCTCTAAGCGGTTTCATTTTTGGCTTATCAATCACAAGTACTTCGGAAAATTCGTCCGCGATTGGGAAAACAATCATGCCGTGCCGCTGTATGCCAAGGTTTTGGCAACGGTCATGATGGCAGCGTCAACTATTATGTTGTTTTATCGTTTGTCTGCCGATATGATGTGGGTGGCATGGCTGGTAGCTGTTGTCTGTAGTGGGGTAGCGATATATTTGTTCCGCTTGCCAAATGCTTAAAATGGTTGCAATTTGAGCCAAATCCACTCAATAAACCGCGCTGGTTACACGAAACATGAGATAAGGCTTGCGATACTAGGATGTACCCCTTATAATACGCCCAAGCTTAAGAGCAGTTCTGCACCAAATCATTACCTCGTAGTATTAGTTATAATCCTTCGTTTTAATATTTATCGTTCAGTAGCTATTTGCAAGCGTTACCGGTCACTAGACCATTAATAAATTTAAAAGTAGGATTATACTATGTCAGACGTTCAAAAAGGTACAGTTAAATGGTTCAACGAAGCTAAAGGCTTTGGTTTTATCGCTCCAGAAACTGGCGCAGACGTTTTTGCTCATTATAGCGAAATCACTGGTTCAGGTTTCAAAACTTTGGCTGAAGGCCAAGAAGTTGAGTTCACTGTAACTCAAGGCCAAAAAGGCCCACAAGCACATAACATCGTTGCTATCTAATTTGTCTTTATAGACAGATAGATGAAAAGATGTAAAAAAACGAGCCTTTGGGTTCGTTTTTTTTCGTCTGTCATTTGATGCTAAATGAAACGACAAATGCAAAAATGCCTCCGGCTATATGGATAGTTAGAGGCATTTTTGTATTGGGTACTGATGTAAGTAAATAAGCGTGAGCAATTGGCTTATCATATAAAGCTAATACCGATATTGATCAGACCACCGCCCAGTATTAACCAGCCAAACATCACCGCTCCTAAAATCAAAGGTTTGACACCAGCTTGCCTAATCGCGCTCAGATGAGTAGTCAAACCTAGTGCAAACATCGCCATCGTCAGCAATATATCATCTAGCATAATCATGCTTTGCTCGATACTTTTAGACATCGGTATCCAAGTATGCAATAAGACAATACCGATAAAAATAAACGCAAACCATGGCACTTTGACTTGTTTGACGCGGGTCATAAATGACGCTGCCTCGTTTTTACTGCCCTCATTTTCCATAGCGGCATCATCTACGGTGCGATCTTTGGTTAGCGCAAACGATAATACGAGTAAGAAAGGCGCGAGCATCATAACGCGTATCATCTTGGTCACGACTGCAGTATCACCAATCTCGTTATTGATTGCATTGCCTGCGACCACGACTTGCGCCACCTCATGTACGGTTGAGCCCGTGTACATGCCATATTGCTCGGCACTGAGCCAAGGCTGTAACCAACCAAGCTGATATAAAAAAGGGTAAAGCAGCATCGCGATAGTACCAAATACCACGACAGTTGCTACGGCAATAGTGACTTTATGGGCTTGCGCGTTGACCACTGGCTCTGCTGCAATGACGGCAGCAGCACCGCAAATACTTGCCCCTGAGCCGATGAGTATGACGGTTTCTTTATCGACTTTTAACCATCTAGTACCTAGCCAATAGGTTAGTAGAAAGGTCGACGTCAATACGAGTGCATCGGTCATAATCGCTGGCATACCGACGCTCGCAACTTGCGTCATAGTCAGCTTAAACCCATAGAACATAATCGCGAGGCGTAAAATCTGACCCTTGGCGAAGCAAACGCCGCCGTTTAGACGCTCAGTGAACTTGGGATAAATGGTATTGCCTAATATCATACCCAGCAAGATCGCGAGTGTTAAAGAGGATAAGCCAACGATACGCCCATTTGACCACACATCCAAACTCGTGTTCAACCATAAGCAAAACAAACCACCGATCAGCACCATAGCCAAACCAGCCAAATGGCGTTGGCTTGGAATGTAGTTACTCACTGAACGACTGACTGATTTGGCTAGTGTATGCATAAGGGGCATATCCTATTACTGATATTAAAATAAGCATAAGCTTATGAGTAGACAGTATAAGCTGACTATATTTATAATAAAAACAGATTAATAAGATATAAACTATCGATTTTTCAGGTTAGTGTTTATGATAGAAATAGATATACCGCGCATGAGTAGCAAAAAAAGACATGCATAGCGAATAAGACAGGCTAAAAACTGACATAAGGCATCATCGATATAATGAAAAAATCTGTACAGACATTGCCAAAGATTACACTTAAGCAGCTCGCTGTTTTTGTCAGTATTTATCAGACAGGTAGCACCAGCCGCGCCAGTGAGGAGTTGCATTTGTCACAGTCGGCGGTCAGTAGTGCGCTGACAGAGCTTGAGTCTAGATTACAGATGCCGTTGTTTGAGCGCGTTGGTCGTAGGCTTAATCAGCATCCCAATGCCCATCCTATCTATGTACAAGCTCAGGCTATCTTGGGGCAGTCGCTCACGCTTGAGCATTATCATCAGTATCAAGCAGGGCAGATTCATATTGGGGCGAGTACCACGATTGGCAATTACGTGCTGCCATCATTGCTTGGTAAGCTATATGAGGCGCTACCCGATGCCAATGTCGATATGTATATTGCCAATACTCAGGAGGTAGTGAGTGAGATTGAGCAGCTCAATATCGATATTGCCTTGGTAGAAGGGATGCCACGTCCCATAGATATGAAAGCCATTGAGCAGCGCGAATGGCGCACGGATACGCTGATGATATTTGCCAAGCGTGACAGTAAATGGCTAAAGAACGTCGCTACCTATAGCGAAGATGGGTGCTGCTATCAGCTGACTATTAATCAGTTAGCGCAGTTGCCGCTACTCGTACGTGAGACAGGGTCGGGCACACGGCAGATCATCGATGAGCAATTGCTAAAATATTTACCCAATGCAGAAGTGGTAAAGGCCATACATCAATCAGAAGCTATCAAGCATATGGTGAGTGCAGGTATTGGTCTTGGTTGTCTATCACAGCATGTGATTGAGAAGGAATTGGCTACTGGGGAGCTGGTACAAGTGAACGTGGCGGGAATTGATTTATCAAGGACATGGTGGCTCGTCTGGCATAAAGCCCGTCACCAAAGCCCCATATGGCAAACCTTTATAGATATTATCCAACAAGATTAACTGAGACAATGTCAAAATATGAGGAATAAAAAAGCGCCGTATCAATCATGATAGGGCGCTTTTTGTTAACTGATAATTCCATATAGCCAAAGCAAATTGCTACGTCGAAACCGGCTTATCAAGTCTTACTACAAAGCTATCGCAAGGCACGTTAGGCAAGATATTATCTGCTGTCGCGCCACTGATCCATGCGGCAATACCAGTGCGCTTATGGCGACCGATGACCAATAGATCGACGTCGTGTTTATGACAGTAGCTAACAATACCTTCACTGCTAGAAATAGCGGTAGTGACTTCTGACGTTGCCGCGTTTAGCTGATTGCGTTCAAGGAATTGCGCCAGTTTTGCCCGTGCTTCTTGGCAGCGTTCGTCGTCAATTTCATCATATAGGCTAGAGGCGGGTACCAGCTCGTAGCCGAAGCCCACCATAGTATCTTTGACAATATGTAGTACAGACAACTTAGAACCGGGACGGTCTTCAACGATGCGCTTGGCCTTTTGCGCGACGATATCCGCATCAGAGAGTAAGTCGGTGACCAGTAAAATATGTTCGTAACTCATAACGTCTTCCTCATGTCAGATAGTATTTACTATAGCACTACTATAGAGCGCTGTTAAGTAATGCTTGTCTATCTTTACGACATAGACTTTGATATAGAATAAAACTCTAGTGCAATGCTAACAAATAACAGGTTAACTCGAATGTTGAGCCAGACCCCTTATTCTGATACTGGCTCATCAAGCTTGACGACTAGGCTGTCGCAAGGGACGTTTGGCAAGATACTATCAGCAGTTGCACCGACTAGCCAAGCAGCGATACCGTGACGTTCATGACGCCCAATAATGAGTAAGTCGACCTCTTTTTCATGGCAGTAGTCAACAATGCCTTTACTGTTAGAAATGGCAGCTGTCACCTCAGAGTTGACTGCTTCTAGCTCGTTGCGCTCCAGAAATTGCGCCAGCTTAGCACGCGCTTTTTGCCATTTTTCATTATGGACATCGCCTGATAGGCTAGAGGAAGGTACTAATTCATACCCGAAGCGCACCATATCGTCTTCCACAATATGCAGGACAGACAATCTGGCCTCAGGAGAGCCTGCGAGTATACGTTTGGTTTTTAGAGCAACCTTGTCCGCATCGGATAATAAGTCAGTAACCAGTAAAACATGTTGGTAGCTCATGAGGTGCTCCTATTAGTAGTGAACTTCATGGTAGCAGTGCAAAGGGTCTCTGTTAAGCGATATGACCATCATTTGAATGTGGCTTTTGTTGGAATTATGTTTGGTCATCAAGGTATCAATGTTGACTACGCTATAGAGTATAGCCTGATTGCTGACTTGACTTATCAACGACCAAACCCCACTAATAGCGCTAAGCCAATTCTTTTTTAGCCAATATAGTCACTATAAATACCTGCATAATTGAGTTCAAAAGCCCATATTGGGTTTTAGCATTCAGTTTTTTCAGAAATTGTAAGTCAAAATGTTTTAATAGCCATTTTTACGACTGATAGTTCAATAATTTTACCACTCTATTTACCCTGACAGTCAGGGCACACGATACGCATTGTAAGCGATAAGGATAACTATGACTGATACCCCATTTACTGCTGATCTAACGTTGCATCCAGCATTTGAGCTGATTGAGCATCGCCATATTGAGGCGCTATCGATGGATGTGCTGATCAGTCAGCATGTGAAGACAGGCGCGATGCATTATCATTTAGCGCACCCAAGCGATGAAAATGCGTTTTTGGTGGGCTTTCGTACTCAGCCAATGGATTCAAAAGGCGAGGCGCATATTTTGGAGCATGTCGCATTATGTGGCTCTAAGAAATTCCCAGTACGTGACCCGTTCTTTTCGATGATTAAGCGTTCATTGAACACCTTTATGAATGCGATGACCGCAGCCGATTGGACGGCGTATCCGTATGCCACGCAAAATAAAAACGACTATTTTAATTTGCTCGCTGTGTACCTTGATGCGTCGTTTTTCCCCAATATCCATCCGCTCGATTTTGCGCAAGAAGGCATCCGTGTAGAGCTGGACGAAAATGATAAGCCACAGTTTAAAGGTATCGTCTTTAACGAGATGAAAGGCGCGATGAGCGGCGAGATCGATCAGCTCTATCATACAGTTGCGCATCACCTATTCCCAACGACCACCTATCATTACAACTCAGGTGGCGATCCTGCCCAGATTCCTGACTTAACGCATACTGAGCTGACAGCTTTTCATGAGAGTCACTATCACCCATCGAACAGTGTCATCATGAGTTTTGGTAATATTCCTGTTGCTGAGACACAAGCGAAAATACACGAAGACGCTTTGATTCAATTCGAAGCAGGTAAAAAGCATGTCTCGCGTCCAGAGCAGCGTTTGTCTGCACCTATCAGTGCAGTAGATACGTACACTGCTGATGAAGCCGGTCCAGATCAAACCCATCACGTGGTCGCTTGGTTGTTGCCATCGATCACTGATCCTAAGCAGCGTTTGGCGCTGCGTTTGCTCGAAGGCGTACTGATTGAGCATTCAGGCTCGCCACTACGTGCTTATTTGGACAGTCACCCACTGGGTAAAGCGCCAAGCCCACTTTTGGGACTGGATGACAGCCATTATGAAATGGTCTTTTATACAGGTCTGCGTGGCTCTAACCCAGAGCATGCCGAAGCGGTCGAGCAGGGCATTATTGATCTGCTAACTGAAGTGGCAAACTCGCCAGTCGATGACGAGACTATCGAAACCATTCTGCATCAGATTGAAATTGATCAGCGTCACATCGGCGGTGATAGCATTCCTTATGGTCTAAACCTGATGCTAGAAGGCTTTAGTACCGCCATTCATGATGGTAACCCTATCGACGTGTGGGAAGTGGATGAGCATCTACAGTGGTTGCGCGAGCAAGTCGTCGATCCACAGTGGCTACCGAACTTAATTAAAACGCATCTGCTGGACAATCAGCACCGTGTGCGCGTGACCATGACGCCAGATAGTGAAAAATCAGCCCGTCAAGCGGCAGCGGAGCAAGTGCGTCTAGATACCATTGAGATGGATCTGACTGCTGATGACAAAGACATCTTGCACAAGCAAGCACTAGATCTGGCCGCACGCCAAGCAGCGCCTGATGATTTGAGCTTATTGCCAAAGGTAGGTCTAGAAGACGTACCAACAGACATCAGCTTTAAAGAAGGCGTGCAGAAACAAGTACGTTTAAGCGAGCAAGATAGTACGCTATTTGAGTACGAAGCAGGTACTAACGGTATTTATTACTATCAGGTGATTGTACCGCTCACGGAAGTCATTGGTAACGGTAACGCAGATGAGCTACCAGTGAATGATGTCATCAATCATCCACTCTTGCCTATTTATCTGAGCTTGTTGTCTGAGCTGGGTACAGACTCGCTCAGCGCTCATGAGATGCAGGCCAAGCAAGCGGCGCACTCTTCAGGCGTGACCGCGCGTATTAGCCAACGTACCAACGTCGATGACAGTCAAGCGATTAGCAGTTATTTCGTCGTGGCAACGCGTGCGCTGAATCGTAAGCCTGAAGCGATTGATTTGCTCAAAGAAGTGATGGAGCACAGTATCTTTACTGAGCATGACCGTATCAAAGAAATCTTGCAGCAGCGTCAAGCCAGCTGGCAGTCAAACCTAGCAGGTTCTGGTCACTCATATGCAATGCAAACGGCCAGCCGCGGTATGAGTCGTCAAGCGCAGCTAGAATACGTGCGCAGCGGTTTACCAGCACTCAACGCACTCAAAGCGTTCTTGGGTCATGCCAGTACCGATGATGCACAGTGGGATCATTTAGCGACCAGTTTGATGGACTTGCATCAACGTTTGATCAGCTTGCCTAAGCATGCCGTCATCATTTGTGAAGCCGAGCAAACGGAACGCTTGAGTGGCTTAATCGTTGATAGTTGGAAAGACAGTAAAGCAGCAACGTCTACTGAGAATGTAATTAACACTGAAGCTAACGTTCCAAGTGAGTTTGCAAATCTACAACTAGACACTGCTCTAAATGGAGAAAAAGACGCGGTCAAAGCGAGCGAGCATGGGACTGCTCTCGATGTTGCAGATTTAGCGTGGTTAGTACCGACCAACGTTTACCATAATGCCAGCGCTTATACGGTACCCGCTGCTGACCATCCTGATACTGCTGCACTCATGGTATTAGCGCCTTACCTACGTAATGGCTATTTACACAGTGCCATTCGTGAGCGCGGCGGTGCCTATGGTGGCGGCGCGGGCTATGACGCCAATGCATGTGCCTTTAAGTTCTTTAGTTACCGCGACCCGCAGTGCGCTGAAACCTTTGAGCATTTTGAAGCCAGTATCGAGTGGATCTTGAATGAGCCACAAACCGATGAGCAATTAGAAGAGGCGATTTTAGGTATTATCTCAGGCATGGATAAACCGGGATCTCCTGCAGGGGAGGCGATTAAAGCGTGCTTTGCCAACTTGCATCATCGCGGTGCTGACTGGCAACGTAAAATGCGCGCCGCTATCCTCGCCGTGACTATTGATGACTTGCAGCGTGTTGCCAAGCAATATCTGCAAGGTCAAAAGCATGTGCGTGCCGTGTTAGCGCCTTATGATAAAGAAGAGACAGTCAAAGGTCTTGGTTTTGAAGTATGTAGAATTAAGAGCTAAGACAATTGGGTTTATTTTTTATTAAAAGTTAAGCGCAAAAAAGCCAAGCATGATGCTTGGCTTTTTTGTATTTAGTATTTGCTTAGTACCGTTTGATACTCAAATCTTTGCCGATTTTGTCTTGATGGATTGGGAATTCTGACAACTCGTTATACTGCTTACGATCAGCAAAATAGTTTTTTAAGGTAAGGCGAATGGCTTCAAAGGCGAGCGTATCCCATGGAATATCTTCTTCACTAAACAGCGCACAGTCAAGGCTTTCTGAGCCAATACCGTAAGCACCATCTTTTAGATCGGCTAGATAGATAGAGTAGATCTGTCCAATATCTGGTAGGTCATAAATGCAGTATAGATTCGGATTCAGTACGATGGCATCAGCTTCTTCGTAGCTCTCGCGTGCGGCGCCTTCAGCCATGGTTTCGCCGTTTTCCATAAAACCTGCAGGTATCGTCCATAGTCCATATTGCGGCTCAATCGCTCGGCGGCACAGTAGTACTCTGTCTTCGTGTACGACTAGCGAACCACAGATAACCTTTGGGTTTTCGTAGTGGATATAGTGACAATTGGGGCACACCAAGCGCGGCATATTATCTGTAGGTGGGATTTTTCGTTCTGCTTTATGACCGCATTGGAGACAATAGCTCATACCAACTACCTTTATTAGTAAATATTGTGTGTCCACTTATCTTAAAAGTTTTTTTGCCACTCTGATGTTTGCTTTTGTATACAGCAGCGATAGTGACAAATACTTTTGAGGATATACTTTTACTTTTAATGAGAAAAGCTATTTTATTTAATTTTTATGATTACAAAGAAAACGCTCTAACGGCGCAATTCAATCGCCATCAGAGCGTTACTGGTTTATCGGCTATATCCTACTTATGAATTAGGTTATAGGAATTGGGTTCTTGTTTCGAGCATCTGTGTGCGTAATCCACCAGCTACCGAGGCAGAGATAGGAATCAATGGCGTTACAGTGGCTTGAAAGTCATGATAAAGATCCTCGCGCGTCGGATACACGACCGTACTTAAGTTGCCATCTGCATCTACCTCATGACGCCAGCCGCCGTGCTCAAGATCAATCAAAGTACTGGCAATATAATCCCATGCTAAGCGGTAGTAATGTTCAAAGCGTGGATCGCCCGTACGGCGCGATAGCATCAGTGCGGTATTAGCCATTTCAGCCTGTACCCAGTAAGGACGGTTTGGTATTGAAATCTCATCATCCCAACCAATGGTATAGACCATGCCGGACTGACCGTCAGGTGCCCAGCCGCGATCGATAGCGCTATCAAACAATGCGACGGCATCAGGTAGTAGCCAATTAGGTACGTCATAACCATGCGCGATACAAGCAGACTCAACCTTGATTAGCAGTCCTGCCCATTCTGCAAAGTGACCGGGTGTGAGACCCCAAGGCCTCAAATCATCAGAAGGCTCGTTGGCATCGTAATCAGGCAATAGATTCCACCCACTATCAAAATGTTCAGGTAGGCGACCATCGTAAGTATTAGGAATATCATGGCCGAAACGCTTGGCTAAGTGTAGTGCGCGGTCTAGCCAACGCGTTTCACCCGTGGCATCTGCTAGTGCTAAGCAAGCTTCAGTCGTATGCATGTTGCAATTAGCGCCGCGATAATCTTCAGGATCAGACCAGTCAGCCGCAAAAGAAGGTAGCATCGATTGTTCGTTTTCTAGCCAGAAGTGCTGATCGATAATATTTATCGCAGCTTGCATGAGCTCTGAACCGCGCGGGCGACCAGCAATGCTAGCAGACGCGCCAGCAAGCGCAACAAATGCATGCAAATAGGCGTTTTTGCGTGATGGGTTTTCATGAGTTGAGGAAGCGTCACTGAACCAACCGCCATGTACCGAGTCGCGTAATGGGCCATCAAGCAACGCATCTAGGCCATGGTCAGCAAGTGTTGCCGCCCCCGGTATCCCCATTAGTGCCGCTAGCGCATAGCAATGCACCATCCTCGCAGTGATGATGCTCTTTGCAGTGTCATCTACCATGCTCCCATCATGACCCAAAGTAGCAAACCCTGAGGGCACGCGCGCTTTGGCATAATGGTTAAGTAAACGTTGCCCTTCAGCGAGCAACCAACGGCGATGAGTACTGCTATCTGCCCAACAGACAGATAGCAAATCAGAGGAGTCAGGAGAATTCATGATATCAGCCATTGGTAATCATACCTCCGTTTATGTGCAAGGTCTGACCCGTGACGAAGCTGCTGTCTTGGCAAGCAAGAAATACATAGGCAGCACCCATTTCACGTGGCTGACCCATACGCCCCATTGGTGAAGACATAGATTCCAAAATATCTTTGTCAAAGTCTTTAAATACCAGTTGAATCTCGCTCACTACAGGGCCTGGTGCCACCTGATTGACGCGAATACCGCGGCTAAGTAGTTGTTGGGATAGCGCACGAGTGTAGCCAACGATAGCGCCTTTGGTCGCGGTGTACGGCACCAATACATCATTGCCGACATACGCATTAACAGAGGTGGTATTGATGATGCTATCGCCTTCTTTCATATGCTCAAGGGCAGCGCGGGTTGCATAAAACATCCCTGCCATATTGACATCAAAATGCTGTTGCCAGTCTTCATCACTGACCTCAGACAAATCATGATACGGCTTTTGCATACCAGCGTTATTGACTAGCACATCAATGCCGCCCCATTTTGCCACGACAGCTTCGACTGCCTCTTTGCAACTATTACTATCTGCTGTATCACCCTGCAGTACCATCGCGTCTGTGCCTTCTGCTTCAATACCTTTACGCGTCTCATTTGCGCTCTCTTCATCAGAGTGATAAAGGATAGCAACATTGGCGCCTTCACGTGCCATATGAAAAGCCACTGCACGACCAATACCACTGTCTCCGCCAGTGATTAAAACGCGCTTGTCAGCCAGTTTTCCTGAGCCTTTATAGTTATCATTGATGTATTCAGCAGGTGGCATCATGTTGTCGATTTGGTCTGTCATAATCTGTATCCTTCGTTATTTTCAGATATTGTTTATTGTTATTACAGCAAGCCTATGACGCTGGCATCAGTATTTTTATAATGCTATTTTAGGATGTTCGCCTCATAGTCTTGCTAGCAGTCATCATAATACCCAAATGCATTTTTTGAAATATTACTCGGTTAATGTTTGGTAATTTAAAGATGCAGTTATGATACTTACTACCATAAATAAATACCAAGCAAAAAGGATAATGAGAAAACCTTAATCAATAAAGCGATCGCCGTCTAAGACAGACGGTATGAGACATTGAGTAATTTAGGAAGGTGTAAAGACGCGGCAAAAAATAGGCATTTAGTTGAAAGGCTCACTAGGATAGAGACTCAGTTTACATAACAAAGCTTATACACAAGCGGCAAGCCGTTTTATATTTACCCCAGTGGCCGCATATATGTGTAGCAGTCAGCTGATGCATCAATAAATCGCAATTTGTCTGAAACAGCATAAATATGAGATACATCTATAAAAGCGATAATCTGATTAATAAGAAAGGCTGCCATACTAGCGACAGGTTATACTGGTATGCTGGCAATGGTATTTTCATGAGTAATATGAAGATGACCACTCATAGGATTTTATAATGACCGTACCCGAAAATATTGATTTTTTTAATAAGTTTAGCGTCGCTGTCCCAAGCTTTATTCGTCATCCCACACTCAGAAAACTGGCCGAGCGAGTACAACACGAGACATTGAATGCGCTTACGAGTCCAGCGATGTACGAGAGTGGCAACACCTCGCAAAGTACGCGTATTTTGGACAGCTTATATCAGACGCCTATTGCTGATGCATCAATATTGGTCGCGATCACTCATGAGCGTAAACCTAAATTATTATTGACGCGGCGAGCGGCTCATATGAACAGCCATGCGGGAGAGGTATCCTGTGCAGGCGGCAAACACGAGATAGGTGATGGCAACAATGTCGTGACCGCGTTACGTGAAGCCTGTGAAGAGACGGCGCTACCACCTAATAAAGTGCAATTACTGGGACAACTACCGATCCAAACGTCCAAAAGCGGTATGAGCGTACGTCCAATCGTCGCACTCATCGCCCCAGGTCTGGTGTTAGTTCCTGAAGTGGGAGAGATATCACGTATTTTTTGGGCGGATTTAGAGTCGTTAGTCAACCAGCCAACGGTGGAGTATGCGGTAGAATATAAGATGCAAGAACAAACCGCGACCATACTGACGCCGAGTTGGCAAGTGGATGGTGAGACTGTGTGGGGACTGACAGGGCGCGTCATTGCCAATCTGCTAGAAACTGGGTTTGATCGTCAGCTAGAATGGTATTACCGCGTAGAAAACAAACGCTGATAAATATCATCTACTTATAATAATCATCGTTCTTTTTAAGCCACCAGTTCATATTGTCTTGGCGCTTGGCACGAAATGCTTCTAATTTTTGGGCGATCGTTGCATTGTGCTGCCGCGCAGTATCAAGGGCAAACAGAATCGGCACGGAAGACAATACGCCAAATCGTATCTTTGATCTTGGTAAGTCCAGACCATCGCCTATATCATCACCAACCAAGGTGCGGGTCACACTGGCATTGACCATCTCCACAAAGCGTCCACGTCGATTGTCTTCGCCCATTAACTGACGCGGCAGATCATGCAAGGCTTTTGCCAGTGGTTGCCCCATCTTAAAGTCTAGCTGCTGTATCGACAGGTAGGTATACAGCCATTCCCAGCTAGCCGCTTCATCTTTTGGCAGACGCGCTAAATCAACGCCCATCCAGTAGCTGGCAAGATTCCATAAGTGTAAAATACCTTCCGCTTCCTCAGGGCTAATACGGGCGCCGAGCAGTCGTAGGCCGCGCATAATTAACAACGAGAACTGTAAATGGGTGGCAATCATGTCAGTTTGGTTAATCGGTACGCCCCAATAATCAGTATTCCAGCTACCATCAGGATTATGATGTTGCTCGGCGTTTGGTATCACGCCAGCTGCCGCATTGCCTTTGAGCAAGTTTTGCCGTACCAATGTATGAATCTGACGTACTTTAATGGATTGTCGCCAGCCCTCAGAGCCAATCGCCAATACTTGATCGATAGGTTGAGAGTGATTACGCATGCTCATATCTGATTGTGGATGCTCAGACACCGCCAAGATATAGGCATAGGTACGCATGAGCCGTGGTAGCGCATCGTGCATCAACGCACCAGTCTGAATGAGTGGTAGTGATAGCGCTGGGATGCTATAACCTGCCATCAGCGCGACATTACGCAATAGCCAAATCAGCATCAGCGGATAGCGTCGATAGGCGACCGCACCGATTTGCGCAAGTTTAGGGTCGAACCAATCAGGATGACTGCTAAATTGCTCGGTTAGTGTATTAAATGAGGCGTTGGTTGCGAGATCATTATTTAGATCATCGCCGCCGCTGATAATCTGTTGTAGGGGCTTTGCAAAGCGGATATTGTTAGTGGCCAAAGCATCTGCGAGTGGATCGCCAATATCGTAGCCGGCGACTATCTCCTCTAGTAGCGCAGGCGAGATAGCAAAATCTTTTGGCAGTAGATATCGCTTAATTCGCTTTAACACTTGCAAATCACTATGGTCATCGATAGCAGTCGTACGCCCATGACGCAAATAAGACGCTGTTGATGGATGCTGCGTCTTATTGGTTAAGATATTTGTAGTATTGGTGATTTTCTTATCCATATGATCAAACACCTTTATAAGTCAGCTATAAAACAACATTCGTATCGTAAGAGCGATCTATAACCATCATTTATAAGGGTTAATTGATGGAGTCAAGGAATCTCGTTTCTTTGTATCGTACCGATACGAGATTTTAGGTCACGTATTTCATCAGATAAGAACAGCAGTCTTGCACGCGCGTCTTTCGCACTAACGATAGGGCAGGCATGATGTATTGGATATTCTCGTCTGCCGACATTACAATTATTGTTAATGCTACAGCGGGTTCATTAACAATAATCAACCTTGGCTAAATACCTATTTTTCATTAACAGGTTTTGCAGATAATAAAAAGCGACTTATAAGCTAATAGGCTCATAAGTCGCTCGTTTTGTTATTAATGAGAGCGAGTCAAATCGACTGATGTGCCGCTGACATTATCTTTCAAGCTCACTTTGAGCATGATGTAACCTGCGATACCAGAGACGATAGAGCCCATGATGATACCCAAGCGCTCATCAAACATAGTCGTATCACCTGCAAATGCGAGGCCACCAATGAATAAGCTCATGGTAAAACCAACACCGCACAATAGCGCTGCGCCGTAGATTTGCTTATAGTTCATACCTTTTGGCATGGTTGAGATACCAAGCTTAAAGATTAACCAGCACATAATCATGACGCCCAACTGCTTACCGATAAACAGACCTGCGGCAATACCTAGTGGTACTGAATGGAACAATTCGGCAAGACCTGCGCCTTCGAGTGATATACCCGAGTTGGCAAAAGCGAATATTGGCAAAATACCAAAGGCAACGGTGTTATGTAAATCATGCTCTAGCTCTTCAAGCGGAGAGTGCTCGGGATCAGTGCGGTCAAACATAGGAATAAATAGTGCTAAGACCACACCAGCCAATGTTGCATGGATACCCGATTTGAGTACTGCAATCCACATGATAATACCAATAAGTAGGTAAGGCGTGATGCTAGTGACGTTACGTCGATTAAGAAGGTACAAGAATGGCAGACATAGGCCAGCCAATGCTAACGACTCTAATGATAAATCGCTGGTATAAAACAGAGCGATAATCAAAATCGCACCGATATCATCAAAGATAGCAATAGACACCAAAAAGACTTTTAGAGAGTTGGGTACACGGTTGCCAAGAAGGCTCAAAATACCAAGCGCAAAGGCAATATCCGTTGCCGCAGGAATGGCCCAACCTTTCCAAAACTCAGGCTCATTGTAGTTAAAGAGTAGATAAACAATCGCAGGCATGATCATACCGCCCAGTGCTGCACCAGCTGGCAAGATAATCTGCTTGACGTTAGACAACTCACCAATCAATACTTCACGCTTGAGCTCAAGCCCGACCAAGAAAAAGAACACAGCCATTAGACCGTCATTGATCCAGTGGTGAGCATCTTTGGCAATCGCAAACTCGCCAATTTGAATGGCAACTGGTGCATGAATAAAACCTTCGTACCAAACATTAAGAGGGGAGTTGGCAATGATCATTGCAGCAACGGCAGCCAATGCTAAGACGATACCGCCCGCTGCCTCAAATTCAAAAAATGCCTTAATCCTTCGTATTGCCATATTATCCTCATCTCCTAAGTACAATTTACTAAATAATCTCAAATATCCACGCCACTATTCATGACGATATAGCAAGCAGACAAAAACAGTTTCTCACACTCTTATTAATATAGACAACAAAATACGCTGAAATAACGCCATTAGCCCATTATATTGTCTCAATGACAGTAACATTATAAAGGCGCTGCGATGAGCAAAATAGTTGTAAGTCGTTAAATCTTTTTAACAAACTGTCCGTTATATGAGAGATTTAGAACACTATTGGCTAAATCTAGCAGACTTTGTGACGTTTTTGGCTTTTTTTGCGGTTTTATATCTATAATGATCGACGCATTATGACGTTATCTCATGTCTTAAGAAGTTTTCAGGGAATTTATCGTCTTATCACTACTATTACCAATAATATCTATTACCAACGATAGTAGTGTCATTAGTAAGTTTTTAGCCTAGTATCTCAGGCTTCCTTTTCTTTTATCACCATATTTTGTAGGTCAGCATTATGGACTTAACCTTCTCTCTAGAGATTATTTTGATGCTTACGGCTGTCGCAGCATTGGCAGGATTTATTGATGCGATTGCTGGCGGCGGCGGTCTGTTGACCATACCTGCCATGCTACTGGCCAATATCCCGCCAGTGCTCACGCTAGGCACCAATAAGCTACAAGCTGCATCTGGCGCATTAGCCGCATCCATTACTATGATAAAAAAGGGCGTCGTCAAACCGCAGCGTATTAAAGTGGCTATTATTGCCGCGTTTATCGGATCAGTCTTGGGTACCATTGCGGTGCAGATGTCGCCACCTGATTTGCTCGAAAAACTGATTCCTTTTTTGATTGCCGCTATCGGTATTTATACCTTATTTGCCCCTAGGCTTGGTGAGGTAGAGGCGGCTCCCCGCATATCAGAGGGTAAGTGGCAAAAAGGGGTGGCACCTTTGATTGGTTTTTATGATGGGTATATTGGTCCCGGCACAGGGATGTTTTTTGCGCTGGGTAATGTGGCATTGCGCGGTCGTCAGATTATTGAAGCGACAGGCACTGCAAAAGTGTTGAACCTATCGACCAATATTGGCTCATTAATATTCTTTATCTTGGGTGGCAATGTACTGTGGAAAGTGGGGTTAGCAATGATGGTGGGACAAACCATCGGTGCCTATTTTGGTTCACATATGGTCGTCAAAGGCGGTAGTAAGCTGATTCGTCCGATGATTGTACTGGTGTGTTTGGCAATGTTGACCAAATATGTTTTTGGCTAAATGAGAGTAACCACACTCATGATCTACCACAAAAAAACCTCAGCCAATGTGGCTGAGGTTTTTTATTTTATGAATGTCTATCTAGCAGAGATGATTAGTGGCGACGATCAACGTCATCGTATTCACTACCCATGATGCCATCATTCATGACTTTAGAGAATTCACGCTCATTGTCTTCATCGATATGGCCGTCAAACACGTCTTTGGTACCAGCATTAGGATCGTTATAAATAGCGAGATCCATTTTGCCTTCTGATTTTGCCACGATAGCAGTCACTGCCGCATCACCACCAACGTTGACAGCAGTACGTAGCATGTCTAGGATACGATCCACACCTAGGATCAGACCAATACCTTCGATTGGTAAGCCAACTTGGGCAAATACCATAGACAGCATAATCAATCCAACACCAGGGACACCAGCCGTACCGACAGAGGCCAGTACTGACATCAAGATAACGGTTAGATATTCGGTCACGCCCAAATCAATACCATAAATATTGGCAATAAAGATGGTCGCTGTCCCTTGCATGATGGCTGTACCATCCATGTTGATGGTGGCACCAAAAGGAACGGTAAACGAAGCCACTGAGTTATTCACACCCATACGCTTGGTAACGGTACGCAAGGTAATCGGAATGGTCGCGTTTGAGCTTGACGTACTAAACGCAAAGATTTGCACTTCGCGCATTTTTGCCAAAAAGGTCTTGATAGATAGACCTGAAGAGACTTTTAATACAATCATCATAGTAACGAAGAAATGGAAGGCCAAAGACCCAACCAATACTGCCATATAGCTTAGTAGTGACAGAATTAACTCAAAGCCTAGCTCAGACATCGCCTTGGCTAATAGCGCAAATACACCATAAGGGGCTAGGTTCATAATGATGGTCACCATCTTTAGGATGACTTCATTGATAAGCTCTAGACTTTGAACCAAGCCTTTAGCAGGTTTACCCACCATCAAAATACTGATACCGATTAGAATGGCAAAGAAAATAATCGATAGCATGTCGCCATTTGCCATCGCACTGATGGGATTTGAGGGGATAATGTTCGAGAAAACATCAAGCAGTGGCGGCGCTGATGCCGCTTCAAACGTGGCTTCAGATTCGATATTCATGCCTTTACCGATACCAAATAGCACACCCAATCCAATCGCCGTTGCAATAGCAAGCGCGGTTGTCATCATATAGATCATAAATGTTTTGGTACCAATACGTCCTAGCAGACGGATATCACCGATGCCACACACACCACAAATCAGTGAGATAAGTACTAAAGGTACGACCAACATTTTTAATGAGTTAACAAATAGCTTGCCGATAATAGCAAAGGCACCATTTGTGATATAAGTATTAACGAAGCTGCCTTCGCCATTTAATCCTGAGTAGTTTAAAAATAGACCCAGTATGATACCGAGCACCATGGCAACGATAATCTTGCCTGTCAGTCCCATGTTTTTCCACATATCCGTATCCTTTGTGTGCATAACAGCGCTATAGTCAGCGTCACCCCAATCTATGTGACCGTGTTTGCCAATCTAACTATAATGCGTGTTATGACTATTAAGTTCTTGTGATTGTCGCTTGATGTCACATTTTCGAGGACAATATAAAAGAATAGTTAAGGGCACTGCAAGATTTTTTTTATCATTTTATTCCAAGAGAACAATCCCTGTCACAACTATGTGCCCATAAAATAGTGATTATTTATTGTAAACGGTTTGTTTCTGATATGAAACAATATATTCATGAAAGAGTTTTTAGGGTAAATGGATATATCAAACTATTGATATTAAACCAGTGTTATCACTTTGATGTCATAAAATACGTTTACATTTTGGCAAATCCAAAAAAAGCCAGACTGCCATATGTGGACAGTCTGGCTTTTGAAGTTTTATATTTATCGTCATGAATAATCACGATACTCATGAGTTTACGCGTTTGAATTGACCTTTTAGTTATACCTTGTCATCTTCTTCACGTTCGCGCGGCAGATGCGTCTGATCATCTGAGGTTTGAAGGTGTTTATCACTTGCGCTTTCATCGACTTCATCAGGTGGAGCAATGTGGCGACTGTGGTTGTTACTCATACGCTCATTGAGGTGTGACTCTGCATCACGGTAGCGATGATCAAGCGCTTCGGCTTCAGGATTTGATTTCTCAAAATTTGCCTGTGACTTGATTTCTTGCACAGTATCTTGCTCACTGACCATTTCTACATCACCATCGCTCTCATAGCCGTGATTAGGATTGGCATCACCAGTCTGTGGTTCTGTATTTGTCGTATCATTTAACTCATGCGTGACTGGCATATCGCCGTCAGTCGATACGCTACTTTTGTCTTTTGTTTCTTTTTTTAGCGCTGCATAATTTGTTAGTTGATTGACAGCGTTTTCGAGCGTATGTGGATTATCACGCTCTTGAGCTTCTGATAGGTGCTTATCAAATACATCGGTCAATAATGAATCAAAGCGCATGGCATTGTATTGAATCAGCACTTCTGCCTCTTCCTCAGTAATACCGCCGTTTTGGCTCGCATGTACCACATGGTCTTCGAAAGTTAGGCCTTCAAAGCTGTCCTGATGTTCTGCCTTTTTGAACTTCTGCCACAGTGGTTCGATCTCAACTAAGGTCTGATAAGCATGCTCCATACGGCCTGTCACATCATCTGGGTCAGTATTGTAATAAACCATGGTTTTGAGATAATCGCGGAATGGGTTGGCTGCAAAATCATCCATGATGGTATCACCCAGCTGACGTTTTAACTCATCGTTTGCTGGCGTAAAGATACGTCCACTAGGGAAAGTCACAAAGCTCACCACATTGGCGGCCATACGATTAGGGAAGTTGGCAAAGAAAGATACAAAGGCCTCTTGAATCGTGTATAAGCTGTTTTGTAACGCAACTTCAGCATGTAAACGCTCAGCTTCGGATTTACTACCATGCTCATAAAATTGCAAAATAGCCGTCGCGATAAATAAGTGGCTATGAATATCCGCTAAGCGACCAGACAGCATCTCTTTACGTTTTAGATCCCCTGCTAGCAGCCCTAACGCCATATCTGCAGTCAATGCAAAGCCAGCACTAAGGCGGTTGATATGCTTGTAATAAGGACGAGTAAAGGCATCAGCAAAACGTGGTGCATTATCACTACCACCAACGTAACCTGCAATAAACGCTTTTGCACCGCGGTTAAAGGTATAGCCTAAATGCTTAAAGAAAAGCGTGTCGAATTTTTCAGTCGCCGCCTTTTTATCCTCACTCTGTAGCAGTTGCAGCTCATCGAAAAGATAAGGATGACAACGCATCGCGCCTTGACCAAAAATCATTAGCGAGCGGGTCAAAATATTGGCACCCTCAACAGTGATAGATACAGGAATCGCTTGATAAGGTATCGCTAAGAAGTTACGTGGGCCCATCTGTACGGCACGACCACCAACGACATCCATACCATCATTGACCACACTACGCATGGTTTCGGTCGCGTAGTATTTTGCCATTGCAGTCATTACTGATGGCGTACCACCTTGGTTTAACCCGCAAGTTACCAAATGACGGAACGCCTCTAACATATAAGTGTTACTTGCCATGCGGCTGGTGGCGTCCTGTACACCTTCAAACTTACCGACTGATATTTTGAACTGTTCGCGAACTTTCGCAAATGCGCCGACAGACAGATAGGTCATTTCACTGGCTGAGGTCGATAGAGCTGGTAGTGAAATACCGCGTCCAACGCCCAAACACTCCATCAGCATACGCCAACCGCGACCAGCGTTTTCGACACCACCAATGATGTAATCTAATGGGATAAAGACATCTTTGCCATCGACCGTACCATTCATAAATGGCGAGCCAATTGGGTTGTGACGTGGGCCTGTGACCACGCCTTCGTGATTGGCAGGGATCAGTGCACAGGTGATACCGTAATCGGTTTTGTCCGGATCACCAAGCAGCCCTTCAGGATCATGCATCTTAAAAGCCAAACCTACGACAGTGGCGATAGGGGCTAACGTAATCCAGCGTTTAGAGAAGTTCATACGTAGACCAAGTACCTGCTCGCCCTCATGCGTGCCATAACAGACCACACCTGTGTCAGGGATCGCACCTGCATCAGAGCCTGCCTCAGGTCCGGTCAAACCGAAGCAAGGTACTTCATCACCTTTGGCAAGACCGGGTAGCCAGCGCTGTTTTTGCTCGTCCGTGCCATAATGCATTAATAGCTCACCAGGACCGAGCGAGTTGGGTACCATACAAGTCACCGCAGCAGTCGGTGAGCGCGACGCGATTTTACTCATCACGCGGCTTTGCGCGTAAGAGCTAAATTCTAGACCACCAAACTCTTTTGGAATAATTAAACCTAAAAAGCCATTACTTTTGATAAATTGCCACGCTTCAGATGACAGCTCTTTATCTTTATGCTGGATTTGCCATTCATCGAGCATGGCGCATAACGTTTCTACTTCGTTATCAATGAAGCTTTGCTCTTCTTCTGACAGCTGCGGATAAGGATAATTAGCAAAAGCTTCCCAGTTTGGGGCACCCATAAATAGCTCTTTTTCCCACCAGCTAGTACCAGCATCAAGCGCTTCACGCTCCGTATCACTCATACTTGGCATCGCACCGCCTAATGCTTCGTAGACCGGTTTGGTAATCAAAGATTGACGGATAGGTGTGATGAGTAAAACCAAACAAAGCAATGCGATTGGTACGCCCAGTATCAGAGACAGTGGGCTGATAATCGCGGTAACAATTACAGTAATCAGGGCAACGATGCTGCCCGTGACCCGTGATAAGGACAACAAAAAGATGGCCAAGACCACGGCTAATTGAATGATGACTGCCAAAATAAACAAGCCAATTGCCATGACTATCTCCTGTAGAATACTGAATAAAAAGCGTGAAAAATATAAAAGGTAAGAAGCGTGTGGATAACGATAATTATTGTTTTGTCTTATGTCATTGTAATGGATACATCAATAATAAAAATATATATAAGCAAACTATAATACTACTTACTAATATGAAACAGTTGTTGATGACTATCAAGAGACAAAATGCTACGCTCTGTCGATAATATGTATCAGGTATCATGCCCAATAAACTCTAATGAAGAGCAGCCCAAATTTGCTGATCAGATAAGCGATCAGTGTTATGAACTAGCCAAAAGGCGCAAGGCAGCTTTCGGCATAAGATAAGGTATCGTTACGTCCAACGATTATGTGATCAACAAGTGAGAGGTCTAATAGGTCACATGCTTTTTTTAGCTCATAGGTCAATACATTGTCTGCTGTTGATGGCTTGGCATCGGTATGAGGATGGTTATGCGCGATAATGAGCTGGCTAGCCGCGTGGCTTAGTGCGTGCCGGAGTACATGCTTGATGCAGACAGAACATGATGAGATACCACCGGTGAAAAGTATCTCAAAGTTCAAAAGGTTCAACGCATTGTCTAGACAGAGGACTGCAAATACTTCACGATGCTCACCGCGTAACTGGGTGCTGATATAGTCTTTAACCACTTGCGAGCGCCCGAGCGCTTGCCCTGTTTTTAGCTTGCTATCCAGATAGCGTGTACCCATTTCAAGCGATGCCAATATCTGAGCGTATTTGGCGGGACCGATACCATGACAAGCAAGAACAGTTGGTTGCGGGGCGGCCAATAACTCAGCTAAGCTGCCAAACTGATTGATCAAATGACGCGCGAGCTCAATCGCTGACTGTGACTGCGTACCTGTCCGTAAAAATATGGCCAGTATCTCCGCATCAGACAAATGAGCGGCACCGAATTTCAATAATTTTTCGCGTGGCCTGTCATCCTCATGCCAGTCTTTAATCGCCATTGCCACTCCTTAAGAATAAATTGCTACTTGTCATCAGAGGTAAATACGGAAAATTTTACCCAATTTATCTCATAGTTGTTACTATAAGCGCAATTTTATCTTTTCACTTTTTTATTGATGCCACGCTTATGTCTAATATTGTCCTTGCTATTACCGGCGGTATCGCCGCTTATAAATCTGCTATATTTGCCCGCTTGTTGATTAAGGCAGGCTTTGATGTGCGCGTCATTATGACGACAGGCGCACAAGCATTTATCACACCGCTGACTCTACAAGCGTTGACGGGTAATGAGGTGCATGTCTCATTGCTCGATGAGCAGGCAGAAGCGGGGATGGGGCACATTGAGCTGGCTAAATGGGCAGACTTAATTGTCATTGCCCCTGCGTCCGCCAATACGCTCGCACGTCTGGCTATGGGAATGGCTGATGATTTGCTGGCCACAGTGTGCCTTGCCACAACAGCGCCAGTCATTATCGCTCCTGCCATGAATCAGCAGATGTGGGCGCATCCTGCGGTAAATCTGAATGTACAAACCCTGCGTGATATGAACTATCAGATTATCCAGCCAGCTAGCGGTGAGCAAGCATGCGGTGATGTGGGCGCAGGGCGGTTGCCTGAGCCTGAGCAGTTGTTAGCTGAAGTGCTCTTGTTTCAAGCGATGAACACAACACCGCAGTTACTAGCAGGTAAAAGAGTGGTCATTACCGCAGGACCTACAGTAGAAGCAATTGACCCTGTGCGCTATTTGTCTAACCATTCTTCAGGAAAAATGGGTTTTGCATTGGCGCGCGCTTGTGTGGCGGCTGGCGCAGATGTTGTTTTAATTGCTGGTGGTAAAGTGGCATTGCCCACGCCGCTTAATGTCACACGAATCGATGTGCTGTCTGCCAAAGATATGCTGATCGCTGCCCAGCAATGTGTGGATGGTACGCATAGCGAGCTTCAACTAGATTTTGAAGATGAGCATGACCATTCTCATGAATACGCACATGAACACCCACATGAACATAACCATTCTCATACTCATGAGCACCATCATAGCGATTGTGGTTGCGGTGATGAGCATGCACTACCGCAAACTTATACTGAATACCAATTTATAAAGGCAGATATCTTTATCGCGACCGCCGCAGTAGCAGACTATCGTACTGAAGAAGCCGCACCGCAAAAAATTAAAAAGACGCAAGATGCTATGAATCTTAGCTTGGTTAAAAACCCTGATATTCTAGCGACAATCTCTCTTGCTCATCCAGAACTGTTTGTTGTTGGTTTTGCCGCAGAAACACAAGATGTCGAGCGTTATGCGCGTGGCAAGCTCGCCGCAAAAGCGCTAGATATGATTGCTTGTAATGATGTCTCACGGGCAGACATTGGTTTTGCTAGTGACGATAACGCCATGCAGGTATTTTTCTCTGAGCGCTATGAGCGTGATGCAATAACGTTAGACAAAACCAGCAAAGATAAAATCGCTGAGCGGTTAGCTGGCATTATCGGTGAAACAATCGCTCAACGTCAAAACAGCTAGTGGTATAGACATAGGCGCTGAGCCTCAAATGGTATAAACAATATGACCAATATAGCCGGTAACGATAGCACTCAGATGCTAGTGCTGACGCTCATTTTTGCGCTGGCATCGCTGCTACACGGTATCAGCGGACTTGGCGCAACGCTCGTGACGACTACTGCACTTGCTAGCATGTATCCATTGCCACACGCCATTGTATTGGTGATCTTCCCTTCGCTAGTAGTGAATGTCATGACTTGGCTAGCAGGTGGCGAGCGAACCATTTGGCAAAACTTTATCTACTATGGCAGACGCTATTGGCTGCTTGCGCTTACCAGCTTGCTAGGCAGTATTCTAGGTGCGAAGCTACTGCTATGGGTCGATAGCGCTTATATTCTTTTATTGTTGGCGGCGGTCATTGCCTTTTATGTTGGGAGTAGCTTACTCGGCAAACAAATCCGCTTACCAGATACGAAGCCCATGTTGATAGCCGTTGGTTTTGGTGCAGGCGTCATTGGCGGCTCAACCAATGCAATGTCGACCATCCTGATGATGTATTTGCTCTCCGCCAGTGACGATAAAAACACCATCGCCAAAGTGGGTAACATGTGCTATTGCTTAGGAAAGATTGCACAAATTATTGTACTGCGTGAACCTATCATGGCATTAAGTAGCGGTGAGTGGCAGCTGATTGCCTTGCTCAGTGTGATATCTATTGTTACGCTTTTAGTCGGGATTCGTCTACGTCGTTATTTGCCACAAGCGCGTTTTCGTCAGCTTATTTTATTGATTCTAATCGTGCTTGGAATACGCGTGGGCTGGCAAGGCGCAACCGCATTATTATAGTTAAGGTTGCCAGAACGAGTTCAACTCTGGAATCACTCTTATCTTCTGAGTGGTTTTAGTATCAAACCATTTCACCAAAATAAATCTGCTGTGCGACTCGAAAGGTATTGCAGTGCGCTTCAACCACATCCTCAATATCTTCTGAATAACCGCCGCCCATGACAATGGCAATCGGGATATTGGCTGATTTTGCTTGCTGCAATACGTACTCATCACGCGCCTTACATCCTGCTTGTGTCAGTCCAAGTTTGCCGAGCTTGTCTGTTGCGAGTACATCGACAGCAGATTGATAAAAAATCATATCGGGCGCAACCTCAGCGATTAACCGTGGCAGTGTGTCTTTTAATATGTCTAAATATTCGTCATCACCAGCATCGTTTTCCAATTCAATGTCTAGGTCTGATACTTGCTTACGAAACGGATAATTCTTGGCGCCATGCATACTAAAGACAAAAACGCGTGGCTCGCCCTTCATGATGCTGGCGTTGCCATTGCCTTGATGAACATCCAAATCCACAATCAAAATTTTCTTCGCTTGTCCGCGATTTAATAATAAATTGCTAGCGATACAGACATCATTGAACACACAAAACCCTTCGCCATGATCGGCAAAAGAATGATGGGTGCCGCCTGCAACATTCATAGCCACACCATATTGCTGAGCATATAGCGCGCACTCATAGGTTGCATGGGCGATATAACGACCGCGCTCCACCAACTGCGGTGTCATCTCAAACCCAATTGCTCGAGCGGCTTTGCGTGGTAGTGTTTGGGTTTTGAGCTGATACCAGTACTCCGCTGTATGAGTGGTCAAAATCTCATCTTCGCTTAAGCAGGCAGGGGCAAAAAAATTATCTTGGCTGATAGTCCCTTCTGCTAATAGACGCTCAGGAATCATAATATACTTTTGCATAGGGAAACGGTGCTTTTCGGGCACAGAGTAACGAAAGACGTCAGAGTAGGCAATTTTTAGCATAAGAATTCTAGCTTAATATTGATGGTTTTTTGGATATACAAATAGATAGATGAGCGACCGTTAAGTGCGGCCTTATTGAGTAAACTATATGACTAAATAAACTGACGCATTACTGAACAAACTGCGTCGGTAAAAAGAATGTGCGTGCATCTGATTGCTGGCGCAGCTCTGTCAGTAATGTCTGCATGTCTTCAGCAGGGTCCTGATTATTAATCAAATCGCCAAATAGCTCGCTTGCAACCGTTGTCATCGCAACAACGCTTTGTAATGAGTGCTCAATGATCTCAGTATCGATACCGACCGCTTCGACATCGATCGCATTTTTGTAGCGTATTTCCCCATCATTGACATCCATCTCTAGGTTGCCAATGAGCATGTCGTAGTTAATTTGAGTGATGAGTAGTAGGGCAGCGCTCTGATGACTCTCTGGTATCAAAAATGGCAAAATGCCATAGATTGCTAACAGTTTATTTTTTTCTTGAACACGAAACAGATAACCACAGTCTATTTTTTTATGACGCATTCTTAGGGACAAATGATGCGATTGCTGGCTGTCGTTGGTTTTGGGACGATAGTGCGTATAGTGCCATTGCTTGTCACTGAAGTATTGTTTTAGACAGTCAACAATGGGTGTGTCGCTATGATTTTGTGGTTCTGCACTTGAGTTGTCGGTTTTAAGGTGAGAAGCATCCGTTTGCGCTTTTTCGTTGCTTTGAATAGCGTCGTCTTCGGGTGCAGTTTTAGAGGCAGTATTATCAATGTCGCTATCAGCAAGTGATGACTGTACTGGCTCGCTTATACCCTCGATTACTGACTGCGGTGCGGAAGCCGTCAGTAATTGTTTGATTTTTTGCCATAAGCTGAGTTTATTGGGTTGACTCATAATAGTATGCTAACAAGTAAGAGTTATAAATTAATCGTGATTGAGAGCCAAGCCTTCTTTAATAGTAGGCTGTGCATAGAATGCTTCTAGCATGTCACGAATATGAGCCGTTAACCAAGGCGTTTCAATGGCGTCGTATACGATAGGTAGTAGAGCGCTGCTACATTGCGCCATAGCTGCTTCATCGATGTGCAAACTTGCAGCAATGGTCGCCATCGTATCAGACTGATGATTGGCATACCAAGTATCAATACTCGCTGATACCAAACTATGTAAATAGGGTGACAGTCGCAGGCGGTTGTAGCTTTGCTGGATACCCGCTTCGATATGATCGATACTGCTATTATCAGGCTCATCGCTTAAGTAAGTTTGTAGCTCACTGATTGGTTGGTCTTTGATACGATCCCAGCCCATGACCATTAGACGCGCCACTTCTTCATTAGACAAATGCTCTTGTGCATTCGCCTCAGCTTTGCGCGTCAAGTCTTTGATATTGCGATGCAAATACGTTTGCAGTTTTTCATCGAGGTTTCTGTTGGTCGCTTTCTCAAACGAGCTGCGCCCAAGCTTCATCAATTTACCAACGCCGCCCGCTTTATCAAGCGTGGTCTCCATAAAGTCATTGATAGCGTGATAGAGCGTTTGGGTCAATAGATCGGCAAAGGTTTCGTTACCCACCAGCGTATGAATGAGGACGTTACGCTGCTGCTCATGGCTACCAATATAGTCAGCAAGAGTCTGAACTTGGGTGTCATCGACCAGCTCAGACAAAGGCACGTTGTCATTGACTGGATGATAGATAATCGTGTGCAAAATATCGCGGATATCTGTACGCATCACCTCAGTCATTGGCTGATTTAACAGCCAGTCTTTCATTAAATGCTGTAAATGGTCACAGGTAATATATTTGCTCAAGGGCTGCGCGCCAAACCACTGCCAAGCTTCCATCGTTAAGGGCTCGGCCTGCTTGCGCAACCACTGCTGCATAAAGTTGACTTGAGCATCGATCAAACTGTCTATCGTCAAGCGGCTGGCTGATGGCTCTTTTGACAAGTTGGTATCTACATTGTCACTGTTAGTCTCTGCATCTGGCATTTGATTCTGGCTATCTTGTGAAGTCTGCATAGGTTTTGAAGTCATATTTTGAAGTCGTATTTTTTTGAGGTCGTACTTTTTGAAGTAAGAGTAATCGACAATTTGTTATACTGTGTGTTTGCGGTGAGCATAGGGTATTATGCCACGAACATTACCTTTGTTTGTGATGAATATTGACTGCTGCTTGATAAATAACCAGAGGTTTTGATGACGGTTTTGGATACGCCTGTACTAAGGCTTGATGAGATGACGGTTCAGCGCGGCGAGATACCGCTCTGTGAAGGGGTGACGCTGCATCTGTCTGCCGGTAGCATTTGTCATCTGATTGGTGCAAATGGAACCGGAAAGACCACGATACTCATGCAGTTGGCAGGATTATTACCTATTCTGTCAGGTGAAGTTGCTTATCAAGGTCTATCAGGTCTACCTATTCAACCGCTATATGTTTCGCACCAGTTGGGTATCCATCCGAATCTAACCGTGGCACAAAACCTGACATTTTTATTGAATTTATATGGCATCACGCCTAGCGCTACTGATATTGACGATGCACTCACTTGGGTTGGACTACAAGGGTTTGAAACGATCAGCTCAAGCCATCTATCCGCTGGTCAGACACGGCGTATTACGCTGGCAAGATTATATTTATTGACGCCAGCTGTCACACCGATTTGGTTACTTGATGAGCCGTTTACAGCGTTGGATGTCGATATGGTGGCACGTATGGAAGCACGGTTATGCGATTTTGCGCAGGCTGGCGGCTCGATACTCATGACCAGTCATCAGGCAGTGGGTGTCGCCAATCAAATGCTCGATTTGTCAGATTACATGGTCTAAATGTGACTGCTATCAGTACCATCAGTATCGGTAAAAGGATGAATAATGACACACAGTCCAATGCAAGTGAGCACAACCATAACCGCGAATAAAAACTCAAATGTTATAGTCACAACGCCGCGCAGTATTGGGTTTATGCAGTTGTGGCGCCGTGAATGGCAAGTCAAGCAGCAAGGAGCGGTGCAATGGTTGTACCCATTGGTACTGTTCTTGGTGATTATCACTTTGTTTCCACTAGCAGTTGGTAGTGAGCCTGCGCTTTTGCAGCGTCTTGGCGTATCAGCCGTGTGGATTGCGGCTCTGCTGTCACTGGTTATGGGCGTTGACGGGTTATTCAAGCCTGCACTTGATAATGGTACGCTTGCGCAATTGGTCGTCGCCAAAGCGTCACTACCGTTATGGGTATTGATTAGACTGGTCATTCATTGGATTTTTAGCAGTGGTATTGTGGCAGCGCTTAGTCTGCTTGCCGTGCCGTTATTTCAACTCAGTTGGTTTGAAGCGTGGATATTGATGGCGTCTATCGTGACAGGCAGTCCGATGCTTTTGATGCTATCCGCGGTCGCCAGTAGCTTAACGCTATCATTGAAGAATGGCGCAGTATTGGTACCTTTGATTGCGTTACCGATGCAGTTGCCAGTATTGATTTTTGCCACAGGCGCGGTTGACTTATTTGCCACTGGCCTGAATGGTCTGCCGATCTTGGCCTTATTGCTGGCAGGAAGTATTATATCTGTCTTAGTCATGCCGTGGGTTATTGCGCTGACTCTAAAAATGTCATGGCTCAATTGATTAATGTATTTGCCAGATATTAAAAACTCAGTCGTCTAAATCCAGTTATCTAAACGCCATGTATTAACATCGTGTTGAAAACGGGCAATTTTGCTATAATAGTCAATTGAATACGTAAACAGCTCTTTGTAGATTCTATCCAGTGTTTAACGCCAGCAGGTGAGCTGATAGTGTGCTTTTGTAGGCCACGTCGGTCATGACCAGTAAGCTGTGTAATAGGTTTATTCCCATGCCCAACCTGAATAACGTCTCGTCTCCTAGCCTATGGCAGCGCATTTGGCAGGGCTTCTTGACCACCGTAGGCACCAAGCAGTTCTTTCGAATCTTTAGTCCTTGGGTCAAGTGGCTCGCTATATTAGCCAGTCTTTGCTTGCTTATTGGTAGCGTGTGGGGTCTTGCTTTTGCGCCGCCCGATTATTTGCAGGGCAATAGCTACCGTATTATTTTTATCCATGTTCCAGCAGCCAGTCTAGCTATCTCTATTTATTTTTCCCTTGCGGTGTTGGGGGTGATTTATTTGGTGTGGAAGATTAAGACGGCCAGTCTGGTCGCGCAGGCACTTGCTCCGATGGGATTTTTGCTGTGTGTGATCAGTTTGCTCACAGGGTCTATTTGGGCCAAGCCAACGTGGGGGACATACTGGGTGTGGGATGCGCGTCTTACTTCAATGCTGATATTAGCGTTTCTGTATGCAGGGGTGATGGCGCTGTTTGCTGCTTTTGAGCACACGGCCAATCGTGGTAAAGCCGCTGCCATTTTATCTATCGTGGGTGCTGTGAACCTACCGATTATTAAATATTCAGTAGAATGGTGGAATACCTTACATCAAGGTGCTACTTTTAGTCTGACTGAAGCACCGAAGATGTCAGCTGACATGTGGATGCCACTTTTGCTCATGATTATCGGTAGTTATTTGCTGGTTGCGACCATGGCGATTTATCGTACCAATACGCTGATCTTACATCGTGACCAAGGCAAAGCGTGGGTCAAAGAATACATTCGCGCTCAACACAAATAACGGCTAGGAACCTACTATGCAGCCTTACTTTTATAGCATATCTGAGTTTGTCGCCATGGGTAAGCATGGGGTCTTTGTGTGGTCATGTTGGGCGATTACCATCGGCGTGATGCTGGCCTTTATTATTTATAGTCGCAGACAAAGACAAGCGCTTATCAAGCAGCTGACTATACAGCAAGCGCGTCAGGCGCAGCGCACGACCAAAACATCCACACCGATTACCAAGCGATCTGACTGAGAAAATATCTTAATATCAGGGTTTTAGCGTGAGAAGCCCTATGCTTTTACTGACAAAAATATGACCTCATGAGTAGCTATAGGGCTTATTGATTTGTCCGAAAAATGCTATCATATGATCATTAGAAGATTACGATTAGAAAGATTTTTTGACAATGTTTCTTGAAAACGTTTTTCTAATCGTCGTTTCTTTAATATGTTCTGTTTTATGGGCTAATTGTCTTTAAAGCAGAGACTCATCAATGAGGTAGAGGTATGAATGCAGTTCGTCGGAAAAAGCTAATGTGGGTGATGTTTACGCTGGCAGGTGCAGCTGTAGCAGTCATACTGGTTATTTATGCTATTGGGCAGCAAACCGACTATTATTTTGATGCGACCGCTATCGCTCAAGGTGAGGCGCCTCAAGACAAGCGTATTCGTGCTGGTGGTATGGTGGTTGCAGGTAGTGTGCAGCGTGCAGCAGACAATCCATTGAATGTTGAGTTTGCGATTACTGACTTCCAATCAACCGTACCTGTAACTTATCAAGGTATTTTGCCAGACTTATTTGCCGAAAACTCAGGTGTCGTAGCCACAGGTAAAATGCAAGGGGATACCTTTGTCGCTGGTGAAGTATTAGCTAAGCATGATGAAAACTATATGCCACCAGAAGTCGCTAAATCCATGAAAGAAAATAATCGTAATGGGGTAGCAGTACCTTCTTCTGAGCAATATAATCCTGCCGAAAGAATTCATGAAACTGAAACTCTGCAACAGTAATAATCACAAGTATTGATGACATATAAAAAGGCCACCGATAATTGGTGGCCTTTTTTTGCATGATGCTCAGCTATTTAACTGATTGTTAGTCATCCCATACAGGGCTATAATCAGGGTGCTCAATCTTACGACCATCAGAACTTGCTAGCTTGCCGATTTTTTCTAACTCGTCTGCACTCAACTCTACTTTGATGGCGTCTAAATTGCCTTGTAAGTGATCAGGATTAGATGTTTTTGGAATAGCAACACGGTCTTTATCCGACAAAATCCATGCCAATGAAATCTGCGCTGGCGTTACATTGTGCTTGTCTGCAATTTCTTTGATAACATCATTATCGAATACATCGCCACGAGCGAGCGGTGAATAAGCTTCTAGCAAAATATGATGGTTATTCAAAAAGGTTTGTAATGTATCTTGCTTAATAAACGGATGAAATTCAACTTGGTTCACGACAATAGGCACATCCGCATATTTTTCAGCTTCAATGATGTTAGCAATATTAAAGTTCGAGACACCGATATGACGCGTTAGACCTTGCTTTTGTAGTTCACACAATGCAGGGATGGTCTCAGATAATGGTACGCGATCATCAGGCCAATGTAGCAGCAACAGGTCAACATAGTCTACGCCCAGATTTTCTAGTGACTTTTGGGCAGCAGCTTTAAGCTTCTCTGGCTCAAACTTCATATCATCTGGAAAAATTTTGGTGGTTAAGAAAAACTTATCACGAGCCACGCCAGATTGCTTAATACCTTCGCCAACTTCTTTTTCATTATCATAAGCTTGAGCGGTATCAATGTGCTCATAGCCCATCTCTAGGCCCTTTTTGACCACATCTATGCATTCTTGACCAGTTGACTGCCAAGTACCCAGTCCTAGAACGGGAATATTGGCTTTTCCAGCGGTACGAATATTATAGTTTTTAGTACTCATATTTTTATCCTTATTTTATTTATGATTTATAGTATGTTTTGAGTTAAAAATGGTTTTAAGCAAAACATTTAATACTAGTAGAAAAACTTATCGAAACTAATCATTTGTTTAGCTCATCTAATAGTAAAGCTTGTTTACTATAAGAAAAATTGGAGCAAAGTGGAAGAGCGTGTGACGCATCCCTACAAAGGACAAACAGGCTGTAACGTGATTTTGATGACCAGTTAGAATGTATAAACTGTTTAAAAGTGCAAAATCTCAAACTAACTGCCATAAAAAAACGCCCATCACAATTAAGTGATGGGCGCCGATAATCATTGAAATACCCTTATATTTGGGTACTTATGATTTTAATGTCTTACTGAGCAGCGGCTTCTGTAGTTGCAGTTTCTGTAGTTCCAGTGTCTGCAGCTTCAGTTTTGGCAGCAGTGTCCATGTGTGCGCTATGGTCATTGCCCCAGATTTTTGGGTATTTGTAGCCAGGGAAGGTTTCATGAGCATACTTTTTGAAGGCTTCTGAATTATAAGCGTTGGTGACATCTTCGACCCATTTCTTACCAGTATCAGCAGATTTGATCGCTGACCAGTTTACATAAGCAAAGCTTGGCTCTTGGAACAATGCGTCAGTCAGTTTGATGCCAGAGTCAGTTGCATAGTTACCGTTGATCACCGCGAAATCAACTTCATCACGCGCGCGTGGTAATTGGGCCGCTTCTAGCTCAACGATGTTGATATCGTATTTGCTGTTGTCAGCGATGTCAGCTTTTGATGCAGTCAATGGATCGATATCGTCTTTTAGGGTAATCCAGCCAAGATCGTCCATCATGACCAACGCACGTGCAAAGTTACTTGGATCGTTCGGTGCAGAAACACTCATGCCTTTAAATGCTTCATCTAGGCTAGATTTTTTACCTGAGTAAATACCAAGTGGCGCGGTTGGTACTTGGAATACTTCAACAAGATCAAGGTTGTTCTCTTTTTTGAAGGTATCAAGGTAAGGCTTGTGCTGGAAGATGTTGATATCCAAATCGCCTTCAGCCAATGCAAGGTTAGGACGAACATAATCAGTAAACGCAATCAACTCAACCTCATAACCCTGAGCTTCAAGAGTTCCTTTCACTTGGTTACGAACCATATCAGCAAAATCGCCTTCAGTCGTACCGATAACGATTTTGGTATGTTCAGGATCGATGTCGCTAGTGCTAGCAGCAGTTTCTGCAGTGGCACCTTCGGTAACAGGCTCTTGAGTCGCTTCTGGCGCTGATGAGTTGCTGCAACCAACTAAGACCAAACCTGATACGCCAACAGCGGCAAATGCGGTGGCTAACTGACGGCTGATATCTGTTAATTTCATAATATGTCCTTAATAATGAATGGGATTGAGTAAAGCGTTTATCGTCGATACATTAAAAAAGCAACATTATAAATAGTAATGCTGCTTTTTTGTGATAGCTGAGACAAGGGTTGAGTGTTGCCAAAAATAAACCTAGTCGCTCGCAATGTCAAGTATTCTCTAAAGCGGTTTAACGTTTGTCTAAACGATTGGCGAGCCAGTTGCCAGAGGCTTGAATCGATATAACCATGATGGATAGTACAATCACGATAAAAACCATTACCTCAGTCTGATAGCGATAATAGCCATAACGGATGGCTAAATCACCCAAACCACCACCGCCAATCATACCAGCCGCCGCTGAGTAAGATAGCAAACTGATACACAAAATGGTGACAGAGAGTACCAACCCTGAGCGCGCTTCATTGAGTAGCACTTTGATGATAGTAAGAGGTCTGGCGCCCATCGATTCGGTTGCTTCAATAATACCGCGCGGTACTTCACGTAAATTTTGCTCAACCAAACGCGCAAAATAAAACGAACCTGCAATTGCCAGTACGAGCGATGCAGCAATCGGACCGATACCAGTACCGACGATAGCCTTGGTAAACGGACTCATCGCAATCATCAAAATCACGAAAGGGAAGGCGCGCATAAAGTTAGTAATGCCGCCGAGTACGCCATATAGTGTTTTGTTTTGCAAAAACTGGCGATCACTAGACAAAAACAAGAATACGCCAAAGAGCCCACCGATAAGGATAGCGACTGTGGTTGAAATACCAAGCATGACGAACGTATCAACAAACGCGCTCACAATCTCTTTGCGTAGGGCAAGCAGCTTGTCTATAGAGGCGGATAATTCAGTACCAGTTAACATATCTATTTCTCCTGCCTCATTAGTCCTCAACGACTAAGCCTTTGCCAATCGGGGTAGTTGCCTGAATCAGACCATCTCGTACATCGGCCACTTCTAATAGCTGACCTTGATGCAATAATGCTGCGCGATCACAGAGTCTGCGAATGACGCTCATCTCATGTGTTACGATGACGATGGTCACACCAAGTTGCTCATTGATATCGCGCAAACAAGTCAGCAAACTGCGAGTCGTTGCAGGGTCAAGCGCACTGGTTGGCTCATCGGCCAATAGCACTTTTGGGCTGGGTGCAATCGCGCGGGCAATACCGACACGTTGCTTTTGACCACCTGATAGCTGCGCAGGATAATGTCCAGCGCGATCTGTCAAATCGACAATCTCAAGACATTCCATAACGCGTTTATGAATATCGCGGCTAGGGTAGCCTGAGATTTTTAAATTGAATGCTACGTTGTCAAAAACCGTTTGATTAGACATGAGATTAAACTGCTGAAAAATCATACCAATATTGTGACGAGCGATACGCAGTTCACTAGCAGATAGCGTGGTCAAGTCAGTACCATCTATAACCACTTGGCCTGAATCTGGACGCTCAAGCATATTAATCAAGCGCAATAAGGTAGATTTACCTGCGCCTGAATAGCCCATTAGACCAAAAATCTCGCCTTGTTTGATAGTTAGAGATGTCGGCTCAACAGCAGTAAACCAATGCGGTTTACCGTCTTTGTCTTTGATTGATCGGTCGCTTAAAAAACTTTTGGTCACATCGTTTAAGACAATCATGTCATTCATGGAGGGCTCAAAATTCAATAAATTTTTTAATGGTCATCGTGTGCCGTTATGCTTCTATTACTAGATAAGAAGCCTATCAAAACAACAACAGTCAATAACCGTATAATAAGGGGCGGTAATATAGCATATTATCAGCCACTTTGGATATGCACATCCGTGACTGACTTATGATGAATAGCTATTAAGGAAGGAATGTTTGAGGGGTATCAGTGGGAGTAATATCAACAAAATAAGGTGCTTTCAAGTATAGCTGACTACTCATGCTGATTGTAATGAGGGTCATGCTTAACGGGTATGGCGACTAAAAAGCGAGTATGACCGTTTAGCGTATCAGTCGTGATCTGCCCTTGATGCGCGGTGACAATCTGTGAAACCAAAGATAAGCCCAAACCAGAACCTTTATTTTTCTGCTGCAATCGTACGAATGGGCTAAACACTTCTTCGCGTTTCTCTTCAGGAATACCTGTGCCTTCATCAATCACTGCTAGCACCGCATATTTCGGTAGTGGGCGTACAGGCTCAGTTTTTGCCTTTTTTAAATGCTTAGCAAATAAGCCTTCTTTGCGCGGTGTGGCTGAGGCTCCGTTATTATTTTGGGTATTGGCTTTAGCGCTGTTTTTCGCTTTATCTTTGCTGCCATTTTTGCTGATAGTTGTATCAGTTGCCACTTTGTCAGTTTTTCTATTGCTATCGTCTTTAAGAGCATGCGCACGCTTATCGATTGTTTCATTTGTAGATTCGATAAGATTATCATGTACGGATTTCTTAGCGTCTTTATTAAAGTCTAAAGTGTCTTTAGAATCAGGAACGGCCTTCCAAATCACTTTATCTAAATCGGTGCTAGCAATATGAGCATCAGGTTCTACAGAGCTTGGGGTGTTTTTAATAAAATTAAGATCTGTACTTATAGCAGCATTTACATCTTCATCGACTGTTAGATTTTCGCCATTCTTGTAGATTGGCGGTGCTGGCAAGACAGCTATTGGCTCGACTGGCTCAGTTTTGTCTTTATTGCTCAGAGTAGAGTCAGCATTTTCGAGTGAAGCAGATTCTTGTGCATCTATATTGGTATCAAGCGACTCTTCATAAGAGTCAAAATCCAACAAACTATTATAATCGGTGAAACTGCTAGAGAGCACGGTCTGCAATAGGTAATCAGGAACAGTGCCAGCCTCTTCGATAGTCTGAACGCCGTACAGTAACACGGTAACGGGCGGCTTGCCGTGAAGCATTGCATTGGTCAGTAGGTTACGAATGAGATGAGTCAACATTGATGATTGACCATCAATCATGATGTGCTCACCAATCAACGTGGCTTCAGGATAGTGCTGACGTTCTTGATTGACCAGATCATATAAATCCAGATTCTCAATTTGTTGTAAGGCATGACCTGCATCTAGACGGCTGACCAACAATATACTTTCGACCAAATCATTGAGACCTGACAGATCGCGAGTGATGGCATGAGCGCGTTTATCAAACTTGGCTTTGGTGTCAGATGGTAGCGCACCAGCCAACATATCCATCATTTCAACCTGCAAGCGAATGCGCGTGATAGGCGTACGCAGCTCGTGAGAAGCATGCGCCAGTAATAAATTATTGGCGTCAACGAGGTGCTCAATCTTTTGCGCTGCTTGGTTGAACCCACGCGCCAATGAAGCAATTTCATCATTACCACGCGCGTTCACTCGAACCGTAAAATCCCCATCGCCTAACTGAGCCATCTGCTGACTTAACTGATCGATACGCCATGTCATGGTACGGGCAATCAACCACAGAACACCTGCCATAATAATGAGTAGCAACAACGTACCTGTAAATAGGTTCAGCGCTGCAGAAAGTACGGGCTTCTTAGGAGGTAAACGTGACTCATACAGCAGAGTATAACCAGTGCTGCTGTAGACTTGAGCCTGCTTAGTAGGGGAGGTATCTGCAAACGAAGGGAAAACACGCGAAAATAAAGATGGCGTAGGTGGTAGCTCTAGCGGCAAATCGCTATTGTCGGTTTGCATGAGCAACCGACCTTCGCTGTCGTACAAGCCCATTTTGGCCTGTAGTGACTCATCAAAAATATCAAAGCTTTTTTTGACAACAGCCAGCATAAATCGTGACTGTAAGCGATTGTCTTTACTAATAGAGATATTCAACTCATGCAGAAACGGATCAATTTGACCCAAAATCTGCGTGGCCAATATCTCTGAACGGATTCCTGCATCCTTGTCATGCACCAGTTGGGTTAATAGCACCATAGCAACTGCAAATAAAGTAAGTGCCAGCATAACGCTAGCAAATAGTTTGGCAAATACGGAACGAAAACCCAATTGCTGCATTAAACAATCTCTGTAATTGGACGCTAATGTCGACTAAGCTTAATATGCTCTCTGTCGATTAGTCCATCTCTTACGATTAAACCTGATCGATGGTAAATCAAACCTGATCAGTGGCAAATTGATAACCAACACCGCGCACCGTGATAATGCGTTTTGGTTGACGTGGATTGTCTTCGATCAAAGCACGCAAACGTGAAATATGCACGTCGATGGCACGATCGATGTTATCCGAACTGTCGTCGTTTGGCATTGCCTGCCAAAGCTGCTCGCGATTTAGCACCTTGCCAGAATGGGTAGCAAAATAGTGTAGTAATTGAAACTGATGCGTCGTTAAACGTACAGGCTCATCATCAATAGTAACTTCGTGGCTGTCAGGGAACACACTTAAACGACCAAAAGTTAAGCTATCTGACTGGCTATCTGCTTGGTTTGGCTGCTCGTGACGACGGATAACAGCACGGATACGGGCAAGAAGCTCACGCGGCTCGAAAGGCTTCGATATATAGTCATCAGCACCCATCTCTAAACCTAACACGCGATCGGTTGTGTCCCCTTTTGCGGTCAACATGATGATAGGCACTTTATTGGTCATATTATTCTTGTTGCCACGAATTTTTTGACATACTTGCATACCATCCATGTCCGGCAGCATCAAATCAAGTACGACCAAATCGATATCACGCTCTTTGGCATCTAACAGATCAAGGCCTTCTTGACCCAAACCTGCGTGATGAACGTCATAGTAATTCATAGTCAAGTAATCACTGATCAGCTCTGCTAAATCTGGATCATCTTCAATCAATAAAATCTGCTTGCTCATGGGGTATCCTCTAATTGTTGTTATAATTTGCCAAAAGTCTAAGTGCGCTAGTCGTTTAACCATGATAGAAGTATCAATAATTTTTACATTCTATGCCATTAAACCTTTGAGCCTCCGTAATGATAAAAATAGTTCTAAATACTCGGATAGTGCTATATATAATACGACTATATTGCCTAATGATGCTGTTACAAAACAAGATAGGCTTTGTTAAAGTTTCTACCAAATGTAACTGTCAGCGTGAATGGCTATGACACGATGACTTTTTTGCCTTCAGAATCAATAGGTAAGTCAGCCAAGCAAATTAAACTATCGTTACTTACACCAGCAATCAAATATTGTTGCGTGGTCGGATCATACTCAACAACCTCGATAGGCTGGCGTGTTAAACGCTGGTCTTGACCAATAATCCAAACATTAGCTGTTAACGGTTTAAGCGGCATGTATGGCGGTTTTTGTAATTCCGTTAAGTCAACATCATGCAAGGCGCGCTTAGGCACGATAGTACCTACGTCTATTTGTCCGTAATTGACTCGCCCCGTGACTTTCATTTCTGGTTGTAGCTTGTTACGACTGACCTCGTTATCGATCACATTAACATATACCAACAGTCTTTTTGGCTGGCTGGTAGGTACAAGCTTACTGACCTGACCTGTAAACTTGTCAGTGTTACCTTCGATTGTAAAATTGACAGTCTGACCGACTGAAAGCTGAGGTTCTGCTTGAATAGGTAGTGTCGCCGCAAAGTGCAATTTGGTCTCGTCACTAAGTTCTAATAGAGAAGTGCGTGCTGCCGTTTTTTCACCAGTGGTGACATATAGGTTTTCTACACGACCTGAAAAGCTAGCAGTTATCGTCACCAAATTATATCGTGGGTTCAGTTTTTTGCCATCAACATTTACACCATTACTAACAGCGTTATTATTATCTGTCACAAGGTTTGCTGCTGACGACGCTTCTTTATCATTGCTAGTATTATTGACATTAGCATCATTATTAACAGATAAAGCCTTAGTAGAGCTAGAGTCAGAATTGTCGTCAATACTTGGTGTATTTTCTGGTTTCTTATTATTGGTAGTGCTTGTCACTATCTTTTCTTTAGAAGAGTTGCCTTCTGCAGATGTATCTGATTTTACGGTAGGATCGCTCATCGCCGCCAAACGCCTGATAACCAGTAAAGGCGTACCTTTTTCTACCCATTGACCTTCGCTAACAAACGTTTTTTCTATATTGACAGGATGTACTGCAATAAATTTGGTTTGCTTGATAGGCTCGATGCTACCTTGCAGCCCTAGACTTGGCTGATAACGTGAGGACTTGATACTGAGTATGTGTTCAGGTGTCATCGTGACACTATCATTGGTAATGACAACGGGGGAGTCTGCCGTTGCCGTGTTTTCAGGAGCGACTGATTCATTCTCAGATGGTGAGGGCTGACAAGCAGCAAGCAATAAAACGCTGAGCAAGTAAAGGCTTTTTTTGGAATGTTTAAAGGCTGTCATAGCGGTCACCGTTATAGTCGTCGCTTCATTATATAGTGAATAGATACGCGGTGGAACAATTGCGCCATACTTACTAATTTTAAGTAGCGTAAGTGTTTGTCGTAAGAAAACAGATGAGTTTGCCGGCTTGTTAAATAAGAACAGCGATTTATGATACTCATTAGTTAGAACATTAATTTGCTAATGACTGGAAAAGCATCAATAACTGTGCTAAAACAAACATAACGAAATACCGTGATACATTTTTATCACAAAAGAAAATTATTCAGCAATGTGATTATTGATTCTATATAATGCAGGAATATCATAAAGTTGGTTGCTCCATTGTCTGAATGACGTTGTCACTGACAGTAAGTCAATTAAAAAAATTGAGTGTTTTAAGTGATAATATGATTTTGCTTGATGGTTATAGAAGTAAAATATTGGGTCTAAAAAGCCAAGAGTTGCACTCAATTTTATGAGCTTATTACGAGCAAAGTGCGTATAGTAACTCATGTTGACGCTGTGTTTGATGGGCAGACACTGATAAAAGGTATTCACTGTCATAAAATGTCTAATGAAATCTCAGTCTTTTGTATTGGTCTAATATTGACTGATATCATGACTTAAGATGATCGTTAGAGCTTTATATAGACAGAGAGCGTTACGAATAAATAGTCATTCATAGGATAATGATAATGGAAAATAATTTTGAAGGTTTAAAAGTAATGGTGATTGATGATTCAAAAACCATTCGCCGTACCGCAGAAACTTTGCTACAAAAAGCGGGTTGTGAAGTCGTAACTGCCATAGATGGCTTCGATGCCTTAGCAAAAATTGTTGATAACAACCCAGATATTATTTTTGTCGACATCATGATGCCGCGCTTAGATGGCTATCAGACTTGTGCACTCATAAAAAATAACCCTGATTATGCTAATAAACCCGTGATCATGTTGTCATCTAAAGATGGCTTATTTGATAAAGCCCGTGGCCGCATCGTCGGATCTGATGAGTATTTGACCAAACCGTTTAGTAAAGATGAGCTTTTTGATGCGATAAACCAGTACCGTTAATCAGCTCTATAGACTCAAATATAGTGATTGCTAAGATTAAAAATAATGACTCATTATTTAAGTGACTAGCATAAAAATAAATCACGAATAAGTTGTTGGGCATTATTTTCAATTTTTTATCAACAATATATCTTCATAGATATTTTAGAAATAAAGGAAAATCCTATGACTACCGTTTTAGTCATTGACGACTCGCCATCAGAAATGGCGAAATTTCGCGACATGCTTTCCAAGAATAATTTTCAAGTATTAGAAGCATCAAATGGCGAGCAGGGCTGTCAGATGGCAGCTGATCACCTGCCAGATGTCATCTTAATGGATGTGGTCATGCCAGAAATGAACGGTTTTCAGGCTACGCGAAAAATCACTCGTGGTAAAACCACCGCTCATATACCGGTCATTATGATTAGTACCAAAAATCAAGAAACTGATCGAGTGTGGGGCAAGCGTCAAGGTGCCAAAGAGTATATGAACAAACCAGTCGATGAAAATAGATTGGTCAATATGATTCGCAAAGTGATGGAGTAACTTGTGGCCTCTAGAGGATTTATTGAGCTTCTGCGTCTAGCAGACTTGGCACGTGCGCGCAAAAGTGGTCGCCGCGGTGGTCAAGAGTTTGATTGGCAAGGGGTGGTATTTGAGATTGGTGGGCAGCGCTTAGTTGCCCCTATGGGTCAGGTATCAGAGGTATTATCCATGCCAGAATATACTAGCTTACCTCTAGTAAAACCTTGGATGCTAGGTATTGCCAATATTCGCGGACGATTACTACCTCTGACGGATTTGTCACACTTTTTACAAGTGCCAAGTCGCTTGTCACAGCTAAGCCAGCGCAAAGTTATTGTAATCGATCATGACAATAACTTTTCAGGGCTACTAGTCGATCAAGTGCTTGGTATCGAACAGTTCACTCAGGAACAATATCGCCCAGAAGCGATTGATTCCAATTCACCATTTGCACCTTATAACCATGGTAAGTTTTTGAAAGACGAGCAGGAGTGGTACGTTTTTATGCCAAGCTTGCTGGCACAGGATCCGCAGTACTCAGATGCTGCGATATAGTAACCGATAATAGAAGACCTATTTATTCGGTAACGACAGATTGATAGCGACTGACACGATACAGTGGGATGTCAGTATTTATACAGGCTTTGCTAATCATTGTTTTGATAACAATAAGATTGTCAAAGTCAGTCACGATAAGACTTTGACGATTGTTTGAAAGGAATACGCAAGATGAGTGATGTTAAAAGAAAACCTGTAGCTGGCGTCGGCCAAACAGCAGTAGATGGCAAAAGCTCTGATAATACATGGAAATTGTTATTAGGATTTTTTGTTCTATTAAGTTTGGCCTGTCTGATTTGGCTGATCAACTCCCTATCAACAGTAAGTCAATACTTTGATAGCTTTGATCAATCGGTTGTTTTACCGGCGGCGATATTTGCAATCGGAGCCGTGGGTATTGTGTTTGCCTCGTATCAGTTGCTCAAGCAACGTGGGGGAACGGAGCGTTTACTGATTGAAAAAGAAACATTACGCCGCCGTCAAGAAGCAGAAGCAGAGTCTGAACGAGCTCGTCAAATTCAAGAAGAAAACGAACGTAACCAGATCGCTATTCTACGCCTACTTGATGAGTTGGGTGATTTGGCAGAAGGTGATTTGACGGTCAATGCGACCGTATCAGAAGACTTTACAGGGGCAATTGCTGACTCAGTAAACTTCGCAATTGACCAATTACGTCAGCTGGTTCTGGTTATTAACAGCACCGCCGACCGAGTTGCACAGTCTTCAGATCAAACGCAGATGAACGCTGTTGAGCTTGCTGAAGCTTCTGAACATCAAGCGCAAGAAATTGCTGGCGTATCAGCCGCTATTAATGAGATGACCGTGTCAATTGACCAAGTTTCGAATAATGCGTCAGAGTCTGCGACGGTTGCTCAGCGTTCAGTTGCCATTGCCTATAATGGGGCAGAAGTTGTACAGCGTTCGATTGAAGGTATGAACGTTATTCGTGATCAGATTCAAGAGACATCGAAACGTATCAAACGCCTTGGTGAGTCTTCGCAAGAGATTGGTGATATCGTTGGCTTGATTAACGACATTGCAGACCAAACCAACGTTTTGGCATTGAACGCCGCTATTCAGGCATCGATGGCAGGTGAGGCTGGTCGAGGCTTTGCGGTTGTTGCTGATGAGGTTCAGCGTCTGGCTGAGCGTTCAGCGAATGCGACCAAGCAGATTGAAACATTGGTAAAAACCATTCAGGCGGATACTAATGAGGCTGTTATGTCGATGGAATCGACGACATCTGAAGTAGTACGTGGTGCTCGTTTGGCAAAAGATGCTGGTGAAGCACTAGAAGAGGTACAGAGCGTTTCTAATACGTTGGCTGACTTGATTCAGAACATCTCAAATGCTGCATTACAGCAGGCTGAATCTGCTGGCCATATTTCTCATACTATGAATATCATTCAAGATATTACTTCACAAACCTCATCTGGTACGCTTGCCACAGCACGTTCTATTGGTGAGTTGAGTGAAATGGCTGCCGCACTACAAGAATCTGTTACTGGCTTTAAAGTATCGAACGATGATGAATTGTTAGATGATGAAATGATTCACTCTGAACGAACCTTATCGGAAATTGTCTAACCTTTTGACTTTAATATTAAAGCGGTATTGATACGTCTTTTTGTATAAGATTTTAATTAAAATGCTGTATAGGTTCTGATGCCGTGCAGCAGTGATAATAGCAGGTGACGTGAACAATCATATACAAGCAAAAAAGGCTCTATCTAATACACTTGAACCTGTATGGGGTGACGAGATGATACAGGGCGATAGCGCTAATTTGCAGCAGTGGCAACGATACATAGAACAAGAGATTGGCTTTATATTGCCAAGTATGCAGCTGCAGTGGTTGACCAATGCGATTGATCATACAGCAACGTTAAATGGACTCACTACTCAGCAGCTATGGCATCAGTTGCCTAAAGATAATGAGATTCGCCAGCAGTTGTTGGATAAGGTGCTGATTCATGAGAGTCGCTTTTTTCGCCATAAACCTTCTATAGCCTTTGTCACAAAATATGCAGCAAATTATCAACGAGCATATAAAACGGATACACCGTTTCGCATTTGGAGTGTTGGTTGTGCAAGTGGGCAAGAGACTTGGTCGCTGGCCATGTGTCTGACAGCCGCGCAGTTGTCCAATCATGTAATATTGGGAACAGATGTGAGCGAGCAGGCGATTACAAGCGCGCGGTTAGGACAATATGACAAACGGCAGCAGTCATTGATTCCTCAAAATTGTCAGCAGTTTGTTCACCCTTTGATCACTAAGAATTCAGGCAATGTGCTGAGTATGGCTGATGCTTCTAGTAAAGCAGAAAGGTGTATTAATACTCACGTTGATTGGCAAGTAGCGCCAACTTTACGACCTTATGTTAGCTTTGCTTTGCACAATGTTATTGAACAAAAACCACCCACGTCGCATCTCCAGAATGTGATTATCTGCCAAAATATGCTGCTGTATTTTCGTAAGTTTGATCAGCGTGATATTTTGGCACGGCTATCAGAGCAGTGTGCGATAGAGGGATATATTATATTGGCTCCAGGTGAGGCGTTGTTTTGGCGTCCTTCGAATATGCGCCGTATTGCGCACCCACAAGTGAATGTGTGGCAAAAAATTAGTGCCTAGACGAGTTAGGATAAACCTATGAAAAAGCAGCCCAATGACATAGTGACGCTTGAGTGGTTGTCGCCACTGCTCAATCAGCAATTATCACAGATATCTGATGGCTGGCAATCAGGTGCTGATATCAATAGCTATCAACAGATGACATCGCATTACCACCAGATTAGCGGTGCGCTGACGATGATTCGCTCGCCTCTACTAGCAGATCTTGCCAATAAGTTGAGTTTTTTGGCGAACTTGGGGCAGAGTGATGATCTGTCTACTAGAGACTGTCAAATAGGCAAGTTTTCTCATAAATTGTTGCAACATGCGCTCAACCAATATGCGCGTGTAGGCAAATACAACCGTGCTCTAATAAATAAAGCGACTAATGAGCTTGCCCAGATACTATCGCAACGAGGTGTGGAAGCAGACGCGTTTATAGATACTACTGGTACCCAGCACGATCATCGAAATAACGATGATATTCATGAAGATATTGTCAATAGCATTCAGATCGTAGTACCAAAGAGTGGTGTCACGATCAATTTAGAAGAACAGCACTATCAGCAGATGTTATTGGTGTGGCGACAGCAAGTACAAAAATTGCTGGCGGCCAATATCAATCAGGCACCTGTTCTACAAATTTTAGAAAAAGTTAGTCAATACCTATGGCAGACCACTCAAGACAATGATTTACAGCGCCTATGGTATTTGACTCAATTGTGGCTGAGTGATCTTGCTCATAATGAAGCGCCGTTACCTGAATATTATGCGCCACTATTAGGTCAGCTTGATCGCGTCATAGAATCTGCTACTCAGTCAGCCCAGTTATCTTCGAGCCTTGTCAAAAGCTTAATCACCAGTGTCTATGTCCAGCTCAGCTATTTAGAGAATAGTAGTGAGCGAACTCAATCTATCCTTAATGACATATCACAGCACGGGCCTGCGACCTCACGTTTTTTAACGCGATTACTCAGTGAGATTGAGACCCTTATCTTTAATCTAGATAAGCCAGATACGCTAGTAAACCCTCTACGACATATAAAGAGCCAGCTTGAGAGTCGAGGTTGGATACAATATGCGTCGCAAGTTGAATCAATCCTTGCAGATCTGGAGCAAGCAAGCTTATCAGAGACAGAGTTTACGCAGCAGCAATGGCACATCGAGCGCAAGCTACAAGAGCTATATAGTGCTATTTACGATACCGAACAAGCAATATCACTCAAAATTGGCGCTGCTGCTTCTTTTGCTATTGTACCTGATGCGTTTGATAGCAGTTATGTAAAGGGTGAAGGTAGACATGAGTCAGTTTCCACTGACAGTGATTTACGTGAGCTACGTATTGCCGTTGAAGAGATCAAGGAAAGCTTTAACGAGTATATACAACGTCAAGATATTCAATCTTTACCAGCCAGTGCTGACTTTGACAAAATTGCCCATGCTTTTGATGATATGGGACTGCCAGTCATTAGTGAGACGATAGAAAATATAGGTAGTATATTCACGCAATTGCTCACTCACGAGATTGCTGTACTTAGCTGGAATGTGACCCAAGCTTTGGCAGAGAGTCTGACCTCAATTGAATTGTTACTCGACTATCTTGCGCAGCAAGTCTTTGATCAAAACTTACTGACGCAGGCAAATGAGTATACGGCGAAAGCATCACAGCTTCTTCATGCGTATGTGACATCACCAGAAACGATTAACGATACATGGCTGACGCAAAAGCCAGTCGCGATGAATGTGCTTCGTTATGATGATAGTGGTGAGATCGCACCTGTGATCAGTTCAGATGATGAAACGGTGATAGCAGCGCAAGATACCACTGATGCTAGTCCTAATGTAAAGAGTGACGCATTGCTGCGTGCTCGTGAACAAGTCAAGCCTGACAACTTTGAAGTTGATGAAGAGATTCGTGACATCTTTATCGAAGAAGTCACTGAAGTAATCGACGATCTGGAAGATTTTCTTCCTATTTGGCAGCAGGATGCACAAGACCTAACACCATTGACTGAGGTGCGTAGAAGTTTTCATACGCTAAAAGGCTCAGGCCGCATGGTTGGTGCTTTTAGTATCAGTGAGATGGCATGGTCAATAGAAAACCTACTTAACCGTCTGTTGGATAAAACACTCCCTGTAACAGACGATGTCGTATGTCTGGTGATAGAAACGGCGGAGCGTTTGCCAGTGCTACTGAAAGATTTTGCCGCACAACAATCACCGAGCTCTGATCCTGCTATTACTATTCTACAAAGTAGTAACCTAATGGCGCAGCAGCCTGTTAATGCTGGTTTAGATACGTTTGAGACTGGAATCACTGAAACATCAGCTGAAGTAGCGTTAGGTATAAATGACTCTGATTCAATGGATTATGTATCGTTAGAAACATTACTTTCGAGCGTTGATGATGCTGCAGGAACAGATTCTGAAAGCAATAATACAAATGTACCAGCATCGCTATCTGGTTTAGAGATTCCAGCAGTACTTGTTCCGTTTATGCAAGAAACTGAGCAATTAGCAGCCGATGCGAATGATGCAGATCCTGATATTAAAGAGATATTTATAGAGGAGGCTGAGGAAGTACTTGCCGAAATCGTACCTTTATATGAAGGTTGGCAGCTAGCATCGACTGACCTAGACGCCTTAAAAGATATCCGTCGCGGTTTTCATACCCTAAAAGGCTCTGGTCGCATGGTGGGCGCTAACTACACCGCCGAGCTAGCATGGGCGATAGAGAATATGCTTAATCGCGTATTGGATCATAGTGTTGTTGTCTCAAGCGATATGTGTCAGCTGATGTCAGATGTATTGGCCGCTTATCCTGAAATGTTAATAGCATTTGAAAATAATAGCCAAGATTACCCAGCTTTAGTACCTTTATGGATTGCCTGCGCCAATGCCTATAGTAAGCAACAGGGTGATGCGTTTAGTTACTCTCGTTTATATGAGCAAGCAACAAGCCAGTCCGAAGATGACGCCGCGCAAGAGTCCGTATTGGATACTGGTATAGATGAAGCCAATTCTGCCTATGATGAGGCTAATGAATCGATAGACATGACGCTACAGACCTTTCATTCTGTCAACGAAAAAATGGCAGAGGCGACCGTCGTTCTAACGCCTCAAAGCGAAGAAGAAAAAGCATTTTGTAAGATATTTATTGATGAAGCAGAAGAGTTACTTCATTACATTGATCAATTTGTCAGCGACAATCAAGATCACCAACTTATTGAGATAACAGATGAAATAGTACGTGCATTCCACACATTACGAGCTGCATCTGGCTCCAGTGCTTTGGCTGCTATCAGCGAAGTTAGTGCAACGATAGAACATAGTTTGGAGCTATTGCAGCAGCAAGATACAGCGATGAGTGCCCAACATTTAGAGGCTTTAGCGCAATCTGCCAAGCTGATAAATGGTTATTTAAGTAGCTACAAACAAAATATTCAACAGCGTAGTGTCATAGAAGAAGATTCACACAGTCAGCAAGAGCAAGACATAGCGTCATTGCAAGCAATGCTGGCTGAGCAGTATGTCATTAGTGATGCTGATGCGCCCGTTGTTACTGATAGCAAACCAACGATAGAAGAGCTATTAGATAATAATATCGATACGTTATTAGATGCTGAGTGGGAGTTAGAAGAGGCGCTTGGTCATGCTGAAATAGAACACAGTCAAGACTATATCGCACAGCAAATTTCACAAATCACCTGCTTAACAGATAAAGCTCAAGCATTTCCAAAATTCATTACCATTCTGAATGAGCTTGGTAATGCCTATAGCTACCTGAGTGATAATATCGATAAAGCGAGAGATAGAGATATCCAATCTATTCTATTGTCGGGTCATGCCCAGTTGATCGGGCTGTTCGATGCCCTAGCTGGTAGTACGTCACTGAAAATAGACCAGCAGGTAATGAGTGAACTACAAGGTATCTATCAAAATGATAACCTTGACGATAACGACGAAGGCTTTGTCGTTCGAGCTATTTCGGCACCTGAAATCCAATTTGAAACGATTGATACGGATATTGAGCTGTTAGAAATTTTCTTAGAAGAAGCTCAGGAGCTTGATAACGCCTTAGATGAAAGTTTCAATAAATGGCGTGACGATATTACTAATATCAACTCGCTAAAAGTATTACAGCGTCATTTGCACACCATTAAAGGTGGCGCACGGATGGCTGGCATCCGTAGTATTGGTGATCTAACTCACGAAGCAGAAAGCGTTTATGAGTCTTTTGTAGAAAATAGACGAGAGCCGACAACACAGTGGCTCGAGATTATGCAAATGGTGCAAGACACGATGTCGCAACAAGTGATGCATATCGTGAATCATAAAAAATCCTTTTTTACCTCAGAGCTTATCGAACAGTTAAAAGTACTTGAAAGTGAAAAAACCTTACCAGAAACGGTAGAGCTTATCATACCAGTACCGAAAAACTATTTTGAACCAGACGTACAAAACGTAGTGGCGCAAGAGGGTAATAGCAGTACCGAAACATCAGAATCGCTCAGCCTAGATACTATGATTAAGCAATCATGGCCTAATGGGTTGCCTGATCCAGACATATTATCGGTGTTCTTAGAAGAGGCAGAAGAGCTTACCAATCGTAATAAATACCTGCATTTGTTCTTAAACGACACAAATAATACCACAGCATTACAAGCACTTCAGCGAGATCTTCATACCATTAAAGGCGGTGCCCGAATGGTGACTGCGTCTGGTATTGCTGATTTGGCTCATGAAATGGAGTCGGTTTATACAGACTTTGTGAGTAACCGTCGTCCCCCTACTCAGAAAGTATTAGAGTTGCTAGTTGCCTGTCATGATTGGCTGGCCGATGCCGTATTTATTCTTCAACAAAATGTCAATCCACCAACGCCTGCACTATTAATCGAGGCGTTAGAGCAGTTTGGGAGAAATCCTGATAGTCTCAAACAAGTTCCTAAAGAATCTCTACAGTCTCAGCGCGAAGCAATTTTGATTGCCAAAGAAAATCAAGACTCTCACTATCTTGCAAAAGATATCAGCGAGATGCCATCTATGTTCAGTAACACTAATGAGGAGGACGATAGCACTAGTAGTAATGAAATGATTCGTATCTCAGGTGGTCTGATTGAGCATATGATTAACCTATCTGGTGAGTCAGCGATTAACCGCGCCCGTATTGATATGGGTATTAGTAGCTTGACTAACAGTATTGAGGAGATGGGTACTACGGTACAGCGACTGGCAGATCAGTTACGCCGTATGGAGATTGAGCTTGAAGCTCAGATTTTGTCACAGATAGATGACGAGCTCATTAATAATGAAGATTTTGATCCACTAGAAATGGATCAGTATTCTTCACTGAATCAATTGTCAAAATCATTGACAGAATCTGCCTCGGATTTGGTTGATATTAACCATACTTTATTAGAAAAGACTCGTGATAGTGAAAGCCTGTTGCTACAGCTATCGCGGACACAGACTGAGTTGCAAGATGGGCTGATGAACTCACGTATGGTGCCATTCACGCGTCTGACACCGCGTCTTGAGCGTATTGTTCGGCAGACCGCTAATGAGTTGAACAAATCCGTTGAGCTGACCATCATTAATGCTGATGATGAAATGGATAGAACCATCCTAGAACGTATTACTTCACCGCTCGAGCATATGCTACGAAATGCTGTCGATCACGGTATCGAAACGACCTCGACGCGCCTCAAAGCAGGCAAAGAACGTAGTGGACATATTACGCTTGAGGTCCATCGGGAAGGTAGCGAGATTGTCATCCAACTATCAGATGATGGTCGTGGTATCGATGTAGAGGCGGTACGCAATAAAGCTATCTCCCAAGGTCTTATTGATGCAAACGATGACAGTCTCTCTGATCTTGATATCATGCAATATATCTTTAATGCTGGACTGAGTACCAGCAAGCAAGTGACACAGATCTCTGGCCGTGGCGTTGGCATGGACGTTGTAATCAGTGAAATCCGTCAATTAGGTGGTTCCGTCTCGGTTGTTTCAGAGCTTGGCAAAGGCTCTAACTTCACGATGCGTTTGCCATTGACCGTCGCTGTGTCTGACGCTTTGGTTGTGCGCGCAGCAGATCGCTACTACGCCATACCATTGGTACAGATCGAGCGCGTGGTGCGTGTCAACCCAGAAAAGCTATATGATTACTATCAGTCAGACGCTGCCACCCTTAACTTTGAAGATACGGAATATCGAGTTCGCTATCTAAATGAGATTTTATCAGGTAATAAACTGAATGAGCTGGTCGTCAACACCAACACCAGTCTGCCCCTGATTATTATTAAAAACCGTACGGGACAAAACATCGCACTACAAGTTGATCAGATTGCAGGGTCACGTATCGAAGTGGTTGTGAAACCTCTAGGCCAGCAACTATCGAATATACCGGGCATTTCAGCTGCTACTATTATGGGCGATGGTTCGGTAATGCTTATTTTGGATTTGATTGCACTAATGCGAAATGCGCAGTTAGTGAGGAACAGCTCAAAATCTGCCAGCGCTAATCGAGGACGTATAGAGTCCAAATCGACGGTGTTAGTAGTCGATGACTCCGTGACCGTGCGTAAAGTGACATCTCGTTTCTTGGAGCGTCAAGGGTTCAATGTGGCCGTTGCAAAAGACGGGATCGATGCGCTCGAGATATTACAAGACACGACGCCAGATATGATCTTGCTGGATATTGAGATGCCGCGTATGGATGGCTTCGAGGTGGCGACTCAGGTCAGATTCAATAGTCGATTACAGCATATTCCAATTATTATGATTACCTCACGTACTGGCGAAAAGCATCGTGAGCGTGCTCTAGAGATTGGGGTAAACGACTATATGGGTAAGCCATTCCAAGAAAAAGAGTTGCTTGAAAAAATCCAAAGACTACTTGGTGAAGAGGTTAGCCTAACTAATGAAGGATAATGCACGTGTTTTAGCACTGCGACAAAAAAATAATAATGAGATTAAAGTGCTGGTGGTGGCAGAAGATCATCGCCAGCGTGTGGCTTTTTCGGACACCGTACGTAGTTGCGGTTTCACGCTTGTCGGCTGTGTATCATGGGCTCAGTGGCAAGAAAAAAGTGAGCTGTCTAATGTAGATATCGATATTTGGCTCATAGACAGTGATTATGATGACAGTATTGCAACCGCAACGACAGCTTCTAAATCTGCTGCTGTCTTGGTAGGTTTTAGTCAGGCACCCTATCTTAACGAAGCACAGCAATATGCCAAATGGCAGCGTAAGTTAAAACGCAAACTGGCGAAACTGCTGGCGTTACCAACCTTACTAGATACTGCTGCTCATAAGAGTGATGATGCTGAAAGAAGTTGGCAATATGTTGTATTTCTGGGTGCATCTATGGGTGGTCCTAGTGCGGTAAAAGAGTTTTTAGATAATGTGCCAGCGACACTGCCTGTGTGCATTTTGTTGGCGCATCACTTCAATCAGACTATGATTGGTACGCTACCACGGATACTCAATCGCCATAATGATTGGCGCTGTGAGGTTATCGCTTCCTCGCAGCGTTTGCGAGCAGGACAATGTCTCATAGTACCGATCGATAAGCAGATTGTCTGTGATTCGGCAGGTCGGGTGATACTGTTGGAGCAAGCGTGGAGCGGTGAATATAAGCCTTCTATTAGTCAGCTTCTTAAAAACACCAGCGATGTTTATGGTAGCGATCTCATCAATATTATATTTTCAGGAATGGGTAATGATGGTTCTCAGTATTTGGATATGGTTCAAGCCAACAACAGCCAGTTGTGGGCGCAAGACCCTAGTCTGAGTGCATGCCCGAGTCAACCTCAGGCTATTATTGACTCAGGATATTGTAGTTTCGTTGGTAGTCCGACAGATTTGGCAAAAAAACTGACTGATTATATTGGTGAAAGGGCAGCAAGCCATTCACGCTAACTGATTGTGAGCGACGTATGAAACAAATTTTGAAACACTCATTTGAAGCGGTAAGTTTACTGACCACGAATAATGGTATGCTCGATGTGACTATCGTGCCAGCATCTAACCAACCTGATTGGATCATTCCGAGCAGTTTGATTTTGAGCGTCGAGGATTACCAAGAGCGTATATCCACGTATCTGTGGCAAGAGCAAAATCTTGCTGTCTTTCACTTGTTACTACAAGATAGAATACCAGAGAAAATCATCATACTAGAGGGCAATACCACTGAGCATCGATTTGCTTTGCAAACGGCAGGTGAGCTGCACCAATTACAAGCCCGTATTTCTGATGTCAAAGACACAGAGCTCCCTGAGCAGTTTGTGGGTACTGGTGTTGATGAAATAGAGGGACAGTCTGACGAAAACGTTGTGCTCTCTTATCTGTATCAGACTGTTATGATTGACGACAATATTTATTTGGTACCAGATTTAGACAAAATTGCGCATTATTTGGTTAATTTAGATAACTAGATTTTTGTCTAATTTTCAGTTATGCTTCACCTCATAGGTAGTACCCGAGCAATGCTGATTACTTTTTGTTATTGAATGAGTTTCTGTTCTATATATAATATCAATTATAAATAACGCTTAATAAGAACTATAGAGCCGCTCATGAATAATTCTAACGTATCAAAATGGTCGCTCAGCAGTCGTATCTTTCATTGGATCAGCGCAGTTTTATTGTTGATCACATGGGTGATGATACTGCTGCATGAAAATCTCGATAGCAATCTATATATCGGATTTCACAAAGCGTTTGGGGTAAGCTTGTTGTTTTGGATGATCGCGCGAGTTATCAATCGCATCTTTACCAAAGCACCACCGTCAATACCAATGCCAAAATGGCAATCGATGGTCTCTAAGTTATCGCATTTTGCTCTCTATGCCATTCTAATCGCCATGCCGCTTGCTGGTTTATTGATGACGGTATATGGTGGTCGTCCTGTCGATATCTTTGGTTTATTCCAAATACCCGTGTTTTTGACTCCTGATAGGAGTTTGGCACGCTTTTATAATGATTTGCATACCGATATTATTTGGCCGATGATTATCGGTTTTACAGCGCTCCATATTGGTGCTGCCTTGTATCATCAGTTTATCAAAAAAGACAATTTAATATCGCGTATGAAATGATCTGCCATTGATCAATGCTCATGCTATATACATACATCACGCCGTACCAATAAACTTAAAGATGCAAAAAAGCCCTAAGTACATTACTTAGGGCTTTTTAAGTGATAAATGACAGTGCTTTCTGTCTAAAGGTCTGATTATAAATTTACTTTTTGTGTTCAGGTAAATTGATGTTCATCTCTAACACATCTAAGCTATCTTCCGAGCGATGATTGATATTGACATCATCAATCTGCACGCCATTCACATATTTGTTGACCACTTCTAAGATTTCACGTTTCATCTTTTCGATACGATCAGTGGTTAAACGGTTGTTTAAACGATTTTCGCTAGCTACGATAACCTTGAGACGTTCGGTAGCTAGATTGGCACTGCCTGCGCTACTGCTATCGTCAGTACCAAATAGGCTACTCCAAAATCCTTTTTTCTTAGTCATCATTAACCCCCAAACCAGCGCTGTAGTAAACTCTTTTTCTTCACATCGATATGACGTAGTGGACGCTCTTCGCCTAAGAAACGGGCGACGATATCATCATAACATTGACCAGCAACAGAGTCGGTATAATGAATAACAGGCTCGCCGTGGTTCGATGCTTCGAGCACAGAATGGCTCTCAGGCACAACGCCGAGCAATGGTACTTTTAGAATATCATTAGAGATAGTATCGATATCCATCATCTCGTTCGCAGCAGCACGTTCCGCATTGTAACGAGTGATGACCAAGTGCTCACGTACAGAGCCTAGGTTTTCTTCGACTTTTTTCGTTTGGCTTTGCAAGATGCCAATGATGCGATCCGAGTCACGTACTGAAGAGATCTCAGGATTGGTAACAATGATGGCTTCGTCAGCGTGATACATGGCCAACTGTGCACCGCGCTCGATACCAGCAGGTGAGTCACAGATGATATAGTCGAACTGTTTAGACAGCTCAGTCATGACCTCTGCGACACCTTCGTCTGTCAGCGCGTCTTTATCACGCGTCTGACTAGCAGGAAGGATGTACAGGTTTTCAAGCTGTTTGTCTTTGACAAGTGCTTGCGACAAGCGTGCGCTACCAGTGATGACATCAACGAAATCATAAACAATTCGGTTTTCACAACCCATGATCAAGTCTAGATTACGTAGACCTACATCAAAATCAATTACAACCGTTTTATAGCCACGCAATGCTAAACCAGCGGCAAAAGAGGCACTTGTCGTGGTTTTGCCCACACCGCCTTTACCTGAAGTGATTACAACTATCTTCGCCACAATGGCACACTCCTATGAATCAATGGGATATCTTTTATATAAATAGCACAATTGCATGGTATTTATCTACTAACTATATATGTACTATCTGCGAAGCTAGCCTAGCATAAATATACAAGGATTTATAGCAAGTCTATATTAAAGCAAAAAACAACTGAGATATCAGCTATAAAGGGCTTTTGCTTATAAATTTCACAGTTAACAGCGATAATTTTTAGCCGTTTGTTAGCTATTTAAATATACGGCAAATAACGTTAGAACCAACACTTAATAATAGCTCAATTGTAACGATTAATTTGATATATCTTGTTTTATTTATCTGACACAGCAGCTTATATAATTAGGGCTTACCTTACCCAGTTTACTTTACTAGACAATCACCTAACCGTTTATTATTTTTAACCGAGTAATCGTTAAGCTTCATCCATCACGATAAATACTAGCCCTTCACCTTCCACAAATTTGACTTGCACCGGTTTGTCTATCACGTGATCTGGCAAGTTGTCTCGCAAACAGTAAGTTCCCGCAACGGAAACCAATGAAGGGTTGAAAACTTGGCAAAAAATGCGGGCATCTTTGTCGCCCGTTGCACCTGCAACCAAGCGACCTTGCGCACGCCCATAGACATGCAGGCTATTGTCGGTGATTGCCTCAGCACCATTGTTGACACTGTTGGTCAAAATCAAATCGCCGCCAACATGATTCAAGCTTTGTCCTGAGCGCAGCATTTGGTCATAGATTAGGCTGGTTATATGCTGAGCACTTAATAATGTTTCATCTGGAAGACTAGAGATGGTAGTTTCAGTGGCAGGTATATTTGCCGCACTCTCGGTGCTAGTAGCGTTGGCTGATTCTGCGCCATTATCTTCTTTGGGTTTATTGGACGGTGTAGGGGCTGTTTTGCTAGGTACGATACGTTCGATACGTTTACCATCTGCTGGAAATATGGCCAAACGTTGCTCGCGCGCTTGATCATCAAGTAGGCCTGTCACCACACCGATAGGTTGCAGCCCCCATGACCATAGTAACTCTACTAAGGCCGATAAATCTTGCTCGACCGCGCTATCGATCAAGATAGGAATGTTGCTTGATTTGTTGCTCAGTGTTTCAGCAAGCTGGGCTTCAATAGCGCCTAGATCACTGGTATTGAACTGTAAACGTGAAAAAGTCAGCATCTTGCCATATAGGGCTAAGGCTGGTGCTGCGCTTGCAGTCTGATTATTATTGTCTGAAACTGTCATATATAAACCCTTAAAATAATTCTATCACTGTATTCACGGTGTCATTTTTATTATCGTGTCATGTTAGTAAACATACTATAGATTTAGCATATCTTGGTGTTTCCATTGCTGTACTTTTACTTGCGCCTCAAATGCAGTCAGACTGTCATCAATGATACTCGAAATCAATGTATCAAGCGCAGTATTATCGGTATCTATTTGGGCGATACCACTGGCAATAGCGACCATCAATGAGTCGAGGCGCTCAGGGTCAAGCAGGCGCTTATTTAACGCATAAACAACATTTTCACCAATATTATGTCCGACATGCTGTAGCTGCGATTCAATCAAATGACCAGCGATGGGTATCATACGCAAATAGCGTCGTAGCTCAGGGGTATTGGCTAAGCCTTCTTCAATGGCGTTGCCCATGTCGCTAGCCAACATGCTACCGCCACCTGATGAGGCAGTTAGCTCCTGCAATTTTGGCGCAAGCTCGGAGCGAAGGATAGATAATACGGCCGCTTCAATCTCGGCACGGTTACGTGTGATGGCTGATTCAATGAATGATTTGTGCGTTTCAGGATTGGTCAATTCCTGTCTAAAGTTTTGGATGGTCGTTAAGATGACACGATCCGACAGCTCTTCTAGTAGTAGGTCAATATAGAACTTGATGCGGTTGATCCATAGCTGCGGTAGTACTTGATAGCCAAGCTGGTACAACCGACGCCCGATAACGACTGCCCTAAACAACCGTAACAAACGCAGTTGCGGAAAACAGCCCAAGACTTCATACCAATGGACAAAAGGGAAGAAAAACCAGCGATAGTAAACTTTTTCTTTGATTGCAATCGCCCAGCGTAACAGCAGCTCACCAACCAAAAATATAGTAAAAAACCCACCAGCGGTACGTAACGGCTCATGCAGGGTAGCCTGATACCAACTTAGCCCTTCGCTGACTGATAGCCATTGTGCAGCATTACGACTAAAATCGCTCATCAGTACCGCGTCAATACTGATCAGTAATAAATCAATACTGATGGCGATGATCATTACGATGTCGTAAGTGAGCTTTAAGCGACTTGGCTGCGGGCGATCCGGTCTTGGCGGCTCACTGGTTGCAAGATGAGGCGAAACCGGTGCGGTCGCAAGAGGCGGGCTAGGAGGAGGAGAGGCGGGCACGGTCATACCTTATTAAGTGATAAATGGTACAAAAAATGAGTAAATTTCTAATGAGTATTCAAAAATAACCATCGAAAATTTATGAGTTCATGATTAGTCACATTATCAATGAATAAGGTTAAAAAACAACCCATCTGCGATTAAAATTTACGCATAATAATTTATAACCTATAAAGCGAGCATCGCAAATAATATGCTCGCTTATTATTATCAGTATTTTTTTGGTCGATTACTCCATAACTTATTGCGAATACTACCTGCCTTCATAACGTATTTAATGCTTTATATTAAAGGGAGCGCTTTATCAAATGTCTTGAGCCTTAGCCTTAGCGCTGGTTTCAGGGCTTGTCTCAAAATCAGCCAGCATGTCGGTGATACGCTGATCTTTTTGACGCCAGATGTGTTCAACCCAATCAAACATTTGCGCTTTTATTTCTTCATCATTTTCATAGCCGCCTTGCTTAATTCCCTCAAACAACGCATCTGGTATATCGATATATCTTAGGTCCACACCCAGACGTTTGATATTGCCTTTCCACAGATCGCTATAGCTTGGTACGCCATCAGGATAGACGATGGTCACATCCAGTATGCCATCGATATCCTCGCCTAAGGCGTTAATCGCAAGGGATAAGCCGCCTGCTCGTGGTTTTAGCAAGTGCGTATAAGGAGACTGCTGTTTGGCATGTTTGGCCTTGGTAAAGCGGGTACCTTCTAGATAGTTTAGTAAAGTGAATGGCTTGTCTTTTAAAAGGGCACAGGCACGCTTGGCCTCTTCGATATCTTTGCCTTTGAGTGCAGGGTTTTTGGCGATGGCTTCTTTGGAATGCCTGCGCATCATGGGGAAGTCTAAAAAGTAAAAAGCTTGCCCAACGATAGGAATATAGATCAGCTCAAACTTAGTAAAGAAACGCGTTAGGGGCAGGCGCTTTTCGCCAATGTATTGCACGATGCTGGTATCGACCCAAGATTGATGGTTGCTGACCAGAAGGTATTTACCATCGATACGAATATCATCTGGTAAGCTGATACGCCAGTCTTTACGAGGCAGCATGTCATCGATTAGGGCGCTATTGCTGCTGATCCAATAAGTCGCAATTTTGATGACCGCTTTATCTGCGATAGGCGCACCCGTGATGACCTTGCCGACACCCATTAACCACAAAGGAATACTACCACCAAAGCTATTGGCTGCAATGACGCTTGTTGCTGTGGCCAAAGAAACAGCTTTGCCTAGTTTAGGCGTGCTTTTATGCAGGTTTCGAATGGTGGATGTCAGTCGCATGCTTGATCCTTTTGGTTCCGTTTAATTAATAAGTAAGCCATATATTTCACAAGTCGATGTGTTCAAATATTGCCAAAACTGCTCATATGATTGATGATCAATAATCTAGTGGACTAAGCGCTAATCATAGAAGCGTTGCTGGTTAATCCCTGATACAGCGGTCATTTGACGATGAGAAATTTGGCCACATAATTTTAGCAGAAACGTTTCGCAGTGTACGAGTGTAAACGTGACTAGTGATAACAAGGAACAGGTATTGAATAGTTTAAATGCTAAGAAATACCGTAAAGTTAATCTGCACTTCTCATACATAGGTGTGACAAAATATTACACAGAGTTAGATTGTAATTGCCATAATAATGACGAAAGTAAATAAGTATTTAATAAGATTAACGGACAATCTTGATAAAGCACGATTTATAATATTTTTAAACTTATAGAGGAAATATCATGCGTAATACATTATTAATTGCAGCAGTAGCATCAGGTCTAGCACTTAGCGGTTGTACGACTGATCCAAACACTGGACAGCAACGCTTGAACAAAGCGGCTCTAGGCGGTTTGGTTGGTGCAGCAGGTGGCGCAACTATCTCAAAAGCAACAGGCGGCGACAAAACTGGCCGTGATGCTGCTATTGGTGCTGCATTGGGTGCTGGCGTTGGTTACTACATGGAGCGTCAAGCTCGTCAGCTTGAGCAGCAAATGGCTGGTACAGGCGTGACTGTGAACCAAAACCCAACCACTGGTAACATTGATCTTGTTATGCCAGGTAGCATCACTTTCTCGTTTGATGATGCAACACTCAATTCATCATTCAAGCCAACGCTAGACAAGCTTGCTTCAACCATGAATCAGTATAACCAGAACACAATTACGATTGCTGGTCACACTGACAGCCAAGGTTCAGCCTCATATAACATGGGTCTGTCACGTGACCGTGCTTACTCAGTTGCTAACTACCTAACCGCTCGCGGTGTTGCTGCTAACCGCGTTAACGTAGTTGCTTATGGCGAGTCACGTCCAGTTGCTACTAATAATACTGAATCTGGTCGTCAGCAAAACCGCCGTGTTGAGTTAACGGTTAATGCACCACAAAGCGTAAACTAATTTACAGTTTTATATAGTTATCTGATAGGTGCGAATGATTTTTCAGTACTTATCTAGCAAAAAGAGTCAGCAATATGCTGGCTCTTTTTTTATGTGCTAAATTTTCATTCATCAAACTAGATAGTCAGGAGAGTGCGAGTATAATGTCTGCTATCTCAAACAGAATAGTGCTCGTTTAGCGCTTGAGAACATTTTATAAAATCATCATAAAGATTAATGATTATTAATATAAAATTAAGTATTGATAATGATTATCAATAACACTATAATTTGTTAGTGTTTTATTACTGAATAGTTACAAGCTTGATAATATGCGATAAGCATAGATATACGAGATCAAATCAGCTGATTAAGGCGTGATTTGATAATCGATATGATGGAAGCCATTTAACCAAAACGAATTTTGCTATCTCTTTGAGGATTTGTATGACGATTACCACAGAAACACGCCGTAAGATTTTACCAACTACTTTAGCTGTTGCACTTGCAGGATTGTTAATGGTATCGGGCTGTACCAAAAAAACCGAAGAAGACACTGCTGCTACTGAGACGCAGACAGAGGTTGTAAGCACAGAAATGGGCGATAACACAGAGATGTCAGCTGCCGAAAAAGCACATATCGACAGACTGGCTGTTAGCTATGCCAATATGGCTCACGCTGCTTACAAAGACTCGTTAGATACCGCCAAAGAATTACAGAAAGCGGTAGATACGTACGTTGCGACGCCAACACAAGCCAACCTTGATGCGGCAAAAGCTGCCTACAAAGCAGCGCGCCAGCCGTATTCGCAAACCGAGATTTTCCGTTTTGATGAAGGGTTCGTGACTGCAAATGATAAGCGCGCTATCAACAGCATCGATAGCTGGGAAGGTCAGATCAATGCTTGGCCATTAGATGAGGCGCTCATTGACTATGTTAGTGATGATTATGAAGGCGAATACAACAGTCAAGAAAATATCATCAACAGTGATAGCGTGACAGTCGGTAGTATCAATCAAGACACCAGTACGATTACATCTGAGCTGCTTGCAGAAATGAACGAGATCGGTGGTAGTGAAGCCAATGTCACGACTGGCTACCATGCGATTGAGTTTATGCTATGGGGTCAAGATACCAATGGCGTAAAAGAAGGCGCGGGTAATCGTCCAGTCACCGATTACGCTACTGACGCGGGACAATGTACCAGCGGGGATACGGTCAATGAAGATGCCAGTATTTGTGAGCGTCGTGGTGAGTTTCTAAAAGCCGCCACTCAATTATTAGTGGATGATTTGACGGCGATGGAGGCACAGTGGCAGCCTGATGCCGAAAACACCTTACGCAGTGATTTGCTAGCGCGTAAATATGACAATGGCTTGCGTCAGATTATGTACCAAATGGGCAGTTTAGCATTGGGCGAGTTGGCTTCTGAGCGTATGCAGGTCGCTTTTGTCACCGGGTCTACCGAAGATGAGCATGAATGCTTTAGTGACTTGACGCATCTGAGCTATGCCAATAATGCCCGCGGTATCCAAAATGTCTTTAATGGTAGCTACCAGACAGTTGCTGGTAAAGCAGTCGGTGGCTATGGCATTAAAGACTATCTCGTTGACAGCGGTCATGTAGAGGAAGCTGACAAATTGGCCGCTGACTTTAGCAAAGTCGAAGGTGCATTCAACGTCATGGTTGAAAAGGGCGAGAAAGAAGGGATTAAGATTGACCAAATGATCGCAACGGTTGGTCAAGCAAGTCAAGAAGGCGTTTCTGCTGAAGAACAAAATATCCGTCGCGGCTGGGTAGAAGCAGGTATTAATAGCTTGCAAGAACTGACCGCTGGTATCGAAAATGCCGCAAAAGCTGTTGGTATTGATAATCTTGATGCAGACGCAGGGTCACAGTTTTAAGGGTTGAATGTCATAGATACGTTGTGGATTATGATTGGCAACGTATTTTTAGAATCATCAAAAAAGGCCGATAGGTCCGAACCAAAAGGTCGATGACAGTCTATGATATGATTGTCATCGACTTTCATGGTTCTACTCTAAAACCAAGGCGCTCAATTACTATGAAAGCCATTTATACCAAATCCTCTGCATATCTTTTCTCTTCTAGCGCCATACAAAACCTGCCATCCAAACTTGCACTTATGATGATAGGTACGGTGGCACTAAGCGCATGCCAACCGGCTGATAGCGTGTCGAATGAGAACTCGGATAATGAGAGCACTATAAGCACCAGTGAAAAAAACCAACCGCTAACCTCTGAACGTGCCGAAAGTATCGAAGCACTGGCTGGCGTGCCGATGCAGCAACTGGTCAGCTTTGATCCTCAAGAGATCAAGCAGGGTGGCGATTCTGGTATTAGTATTACCAGTGCTGAAAGCTACTCTAAGCCTTCATCGAACCTGACAGCCTCGCGTAAGGGCTCGTTTTTTATTGGTAATGCATTCTTTAAGCAGCCTTGGGTGGTCGCTCCTGCCAGTACCGACAGTCGAGATGGACTTGGTGCGCTATTCAATGTGGCGGCTTGTCAGTCTTGCCATGTAAAAGATGGTCGTGGTCATGCCCCCATGACTGCCGATGATGACGCGGACAGTTTATTGCTTCGTCTATCGATGCCAGCAACGACGGATGAGCAGCGACAACAGCTACAGGACTCGCTGATTGAAAAGGTCGTCCACCCCATGTATGGCGGACAATTGCAAGACCGCGGTATTCAAGGTGTCCCTGCTGAAGCCAGAATTGTAGTGCAGTGGACAGATAAGCCAGTCACCTTTGCTGATGGGCATGTTGAGACGCTGCGTGCGCCAACCTTTAATCTGACCAACCCTGGTTATGGCGCTTTTGACGACGCGATGATGGTATCACCTCGCGTTGCACTGCCTATGATTGGGCTTGGGCTGCTAGAGCAAATACCTGATGATGATATTAAAAAACAAGCTAGCGATAGTAGTAATAGCGACATTAGTGGTAAGTTCAATTGGGTAATGGATCCACAGACTGGCAAACGTGCGCTTGGACGTTTTGGCTGGAAAGCCGGTCAAACCAAACTGATTACCCAAAATCAAAGTGCCTTTAACGAAGACATGGGTTTGACGTCAAACATTCGTCCTCATGAGTCCTGCATGCCGACTCAGACCGCATGCTTAAATGCGACAACAGGCGCTGATGAGCAAGGCAATGGCAAACCACCTGTGGAAGTGAATGATGATGTTGCCAAGTTTGTGGAGTTTTATACCCGTAACTTAGCAGTGCCGCACCGCCGCAATGCCGATGATAAGCTTGTGCTGGCGGGCAAAAAACGGTTTTATGACATGGGCTGTCAAAGCTGCCATACGCCAAGATATCAGTTGCCAAAAACTGACGATGATCATCTTGAGCAGCATGGACAAGTGATTTATCCTTATACCGATTTATTGCTGCACGACATGGGTGATGCTCTCGCTGATCGTACCATCGCGGGTAAGCTACCACCAAAAGACGCTCAAGTTGAGTTTTTAGCCAATTCTTATGAATGGCGCACGCCCGCACTTTGGGGCGTGGGACTTGCGCAAACGGTTGATCCACAAGCGACGTTTTTACATGATGGACGCGCTCGTACGCTGATGGAAGCGGTTCTTTGGCACGGCGGAGAAGCCGAAAAGCAACAGCAACAAGTATTGAAATTAGACAAGCAAGGTCGCGCCGAGCTAAATGCGTTTCTAAAGTCGCTATAATAAGGTCACTGTAATACAGTCACTATTAGAAGGTCAGCATAAAAACGCTATAAATTACTACTTATAACATTACCGAGAAATCTATGAAAATAAATCACGCTTTGGCGATGGCGCTATCTGCATTGAGTGCCGGGCTGCTGATCAGCTGTGTTAAACCTGCGGACGACAATAAATCTGCAGAAGTGGATAGTCAAGAAGTTGCACAGAATAACTCGACTACTGACAGCTCAGTAGAAAGCAGTAAGGAAAGCACTGCGCAGATCGTTGCGGTAGATATCAGCCCTGAAACCCAAAAAACGTATTTGACGCATGTGGCAGATGATATCGTGATTCCTGCGTATGCTGATGCAGCAAAGCAAAGTGATCTGTTAAATGAATTGGCGCAAAAACATTGTCAGCAAGCACCAGTCAGCGGCGCTGAGCTACAAGCATTACGTGCGCAGTGGCTAGTATTGGCACAAGCATGGTCGAGTGCTGAGATGATTAATTTTGGTCCTGCGACTGCCAGTATGAGCAATCTGTACATCAATTACTATCCTGATGAGCGCGGACTCGTACATAGCGGCGTGGCTGATTTGATTGCTGCCAATCCAAAGCTAACGCCAGAGCAGCTCGCGGGCGAGAGCGCTATCGTGCAAGGCGTACCAGGATTGGAAGAAGCCTTGTTTGCCAATGATAGTTTAGACGCTGGTCAGTGTGCTTATGTGATTAGTGCGAGTAGTGCCTTGAGCACACGCCTAAAAGACATCGAGAAAAACTGGCAGCAAAACGCGACTGATTTATTGGCGATAGATCAAACAGCAGAGAGCGATAGGGGCTTAAATCAGTGGATCAACTCTCTACTGTCATTGGTTGAGACCATGAAGTCTAACGCCATTGACCAGCCACTCGGTCTGACGGGTAAAGCAAAAGGTCATTTGCCAGCGGCTACTGCTGGTCAAAGCCGTGCTATTATCAATGCGAAACTAGACGCCATCAATAAAGCCATGACGGATCCTGTATTGACGGCGATACTTAATAGCAATGATGATAGCACAGTCGCTAATAATCTATCGACGGCACTGGCTGACACAACGACCCTCTTGGCACAAATGCCAGAAGATTTATCAGCCGCAAATAAAGACGATCAGCAGGCGCTATATGACCATCTCACTACCGTCACTCGCTTGATTAAACGCGAGCTAATTCCAGCACTCGGTATCCGTGTGGGCTTTAATAGCACCGATGGCGATTAAGTGATGTTTATTACTAAAGGCAATACGATGTCAGAAGATGAGCGTCATAATAGATCAGATGAGCCAAAAGCCAGTTCAGTAAGCCGTGAGTTCCTGACGACGTCCATGCTCACGGCAGTCGGCACAGCAGCGCTGGTCGGTATTCACCATCGTTATCGTAAGCAGCAGCATCCAGATGCCAGTCTGCAAGATTATGTGACGGGTATTCGCGCGCAGTTACAAGCATTGCAGCCGGCCACTGGGTCAACGCCAAATCTCAGACGTTTTCGCTATGCTTGTCAGCAAGCCGCTGTGACATGGCAGCAGGCTTATCATCATGTTATAGATGATAATAAGAGTGACGTGCTTGATCTTACTGCTATGCATACGACGACCATGCTCGCACGGCCTGTTCGCTGGGTCAGCGGCGTTGCCTCTATGCCAAAAAATAACGCGTCATTGAATCAAAATGAGCATGACTTTGGTGTGGTAGGCATTGATGCCGATAGACAGATCGTTTGGCAGACGACTATGCCAGAGCGTGTCCACGACATCGTTGTTCAGCCTGTGCCTGTTACTGTGCCGGATGCTCAAGCTCAGCATAGTGATGTCGAACAAAGGCGAGATGTCGTCGTAATGGGTCGCCGTCCGAGCGAAAAGTTCTGGGTGCTTAATACCTCAAATGGGCAAGTGCAATATGCGATCAAAGCGGATTTACATCGTCATTTCTACGGCCATGCTTGTTATAGCTTAGATGGAAATTTGCTCTACGTAACGGAAAATGACACAGTGAGTCTGGCAGGTAAAATCGGTGTTTATGACACACATAATGCTTATAAAAAAGTAGCAGAATTTGACTCCTATGGTATCGGGCCGCATGAACTGATTATGCATCCTGATGGCGAAACGCTAGTCATTGCAAATGGGGGCATCAAAACCGAGCAGGCCTCACGTGAAGAGTTAAATTTAGACACCATGCGACCATCGCTCGTGTATCTAAACCGTCATGATGGCACACTGCTTGAGCAAGTGACTCCCGAACATAATCAGATGAGTGTACGTCATTTAGCCATGCATGATGGCGGCACTGTCATGATCGGTATTCAATTCCAAGGCGAAAAGCACATCAATGTGCCATTGGTACTGACTCACCAGCGCGGTGATGTTAGCTTTACGCCACTGACTATGCCAAACAATCAATGGCAACGCTTTCATCAATATATCGCAAGCGTCGCCGTTGATAGCGAACGCAACTTACTCTGTGTGACGACACCGATTGGAGGCTGTGCAGCGATTTATGATTTGCACACTCGTGAATTGATTGACGATGTGAGTTTGCCAGATTGTGCAGGGGCATCCGTCTTATCCAGTGCCAGTAGATCAACGAACAAAGTTGACGAGCCTATCGAGTCATCAGGATTTGTTGTAAGTGATGGGCAAGGGCAACTAACCGCCTTAAAAGTGTGCGCTTCGCCAGTTTCAAAATTGAATGGTAAAGGTGATAAGCATATTATTACAGACAGTCAGTTGCATATGATGTCCTTTGATAACCATTTGCAAGCGTTATAGTACATAACAATCGGTATAGTTACTGTCATTGAGGAGATGAAGTATTAGCCTAAAGATCTGTTTAGACACTGTTAGAGAGCAGCTTGCACAGGCAAGCATCGAGCTGCATATCAGCAAAAAGCGTGTCAAAAATATCAATTTTCGTTTAAAGCCTCATACGTTGATGGTCTCTGTACCAATCCATACCAGCGCGCCGCAAATACTTCATGCTGTTGCCAAGCGAGTACCTTGGGCGATTAACCACCATCCACAAGTGCTAAAGCAGCACCAACGCAAACAAAGTGCGCCATCAGATCTTACAACTGCTGACCAGCCTATTTATTTGTGGGGTAAAGTACAGCCACTTACCTTAAGTCATGATGAAAAAATAGCCTACTATCGCCGACAGCTCTCCGAAGTCATGCCATCGCTATTTGAGAAATGGCAGCCAATCGTTGGCACTTACGCCAATGAGATACGAGTAAAAAAAATGCACACACGCTGGGGCAGCTGCAACACGCGCGCGAAGCGAATCTGGCTGTCCGTTTATCTCCCTGCTTACCCTGTTGAATGCACTGAATACGTCATCGTCCATGAACTGTGCCATTTGCATCATGCCAATCATAGCCATGCGTTCTGGCAAACGGTGGCGAGTGCGATGCCAGATTATCGGCAATGGCATAACATATTGGCAGGTAAGACAGGGCAGTTGGATTAAATATCCTATCTAAATGATATAGATAATTTTAATAATCCTGATATGATAAGAAATAACGATACAAATTGTGTCGTTTAAAAAATATTTTTAGATACAAGGATGTCATATGGAAAACGTCAATCAAGCTGAGTTTTGGCAGCAGCGCTATGAGAAAAACAGCACTGGCTGGGATATGGGACAAGTATCGCCACCGCTCAAAGCTTACATTGACCAGCTACCCGAAAGTGCCAAGGATGAGGCGATACTCGTACCAGGTGCTGGTAATGCTTACGAGGTAGGCTATCTATATGAGCAAGGATTTACCAATGTCACGTTGGTTGATTTTGCACCAGCCCCGATTGAGGCGTTTGCGGCGCGCTATCCTGATTTCCCATCTGAGCAGTTAATTTGCGCGGACTTTTTTAGTTTATCCGCTGAGCAATATCAATTTGATTGGATATTGGAGCAGACGTTTTTTTGTGCGATTAATCCAGCGCGCCGTGATGAATATGTGCAGCAGATGGCAAGGTTATTAAAGCCACAAGGCAAACTGGTGGGTTTGTTGTTTGATACTGACTTTAAACGAGAGGAACCACCATTTGGTGGCACTAAAGAAGAATACCAGCAGCGTTTCCAGACTCATTTTGATATTGATATTATGGAGACGAGCGATAACTCACATCCAGCACGGCAAGGTAGTGAGCTATTTATAAAGCTGCGAGCGAAGTAAGCTCACGTTTGATATTGTCCCGAGCTTGCGCTTCTAATTGATTATAGTAATAATCAGTCAGATAGAGTCTGGGATGCGCTAGCAATCCTCGTAATACCGCAGTGCGCCCATCGCGGTAGTTATCATCTGCAACATGTGCATATTCTTGACGTATTGCGTTTACATACTGCTCATAGGTAGACCAAGGCGCACCCAAAATACTCAAATCCATATCTAGCAGATATGTCGCATCACTGTATTTAACACTGTCTATCGACTCATCTATCTGATGATTGGTCGTTATCATGATGAGTGCATAGATATGTTGGCACTGCTCCGGGCTTAAATAAGAACTCAATGCGTCTACTGCATATTCAGCGCTTTTTTGCTCATTATCTGCGCGTGTTGGGTCGTATATCACATCATGATAATACAGTGCCAACGCCACGATACGCGGCTCAGACAGATGATGTTTAATGCTTTCAAACTGTACCAATAACTGCTCAATATGACTCAAGGTATGATAAGCACGTTGTGATTCGCCATAATGCATAGCGATATCCTGCCAAAGTCTATCTATTTGCTTTGGCGAGATATCACTGGTCATAGCCGACAATTGCTGTGCAAAGCATTTGCTAAGATCGTCATGTCTATACGAAAATTCAGTCATCTATCATTTTTCGCTATTGCTGTGCTAAATGTGATGCATTTATTCCTTATTAGCCACTGCATCTTTAAACGCTTTATTAAATACTTCGCCCAGCAGGCTGACATCGTCGACACGCGCATAGTTCAGACGGGTGACAAAGGCAATATGGCGGTGTGGCCCTTCTTCAGCCAGTGGTATAGCGACGGCATTTTGGTTTTGCAGATGTAACTGATCGAGTGCCATTTCAGGCACTAGTGTCGTACCCATATTAGCGAGCGCCATTTGAATCAGCGTGTTTAGGCTGGCATCCGAGAAGCTTGACTTCATCTGCGCACGGTCAAAATGACAGACAGACAGCGTCTGATCGGTTAGGCAGTGGCCTTCACCAAGGAGCATAAGATTGGCAGTGGCTAGCTCGTCAGCGTTGATGGTGTCAAGCTTGGCATGAATGTCGTCTTTTGGGAACACGGCAAAGAAATCTTCACTCCAGAACTCAAAACTGTGCAACCCATCTACAGCATACGGCAGCGCAATGATAGCGGTATCGATATGACCGTAGCGCACTTGCTCAAGCAGGCGTTCGGTTTGCTGCTCAACGATAGTCATGCGGAACTCTGGATATTGAGCACGCAGGGCAGGCAGCACTTTTGGTAGCAAGTAAGGTGCAATTGTGGGAATGATACCAACGGTCATCGGATACGCCAGCGGTGTCTGATGGCTATGGGCGCGCGTGGTCAAATCGCTCACTTCAGAGAACACTCGTTGCGCCCTTGTGAGGATTTCTTGACCGATAGGGGTAATCAGTACTTGCTTGTTATTGCGCTCAAAAATCTGTGTATCCAGTTGTTTTTCTAATTCTGCGATACCCAAGCTCAGGGCAGACTGCGAAATATTGCAATCTTCAGCAGCACGTTTGAAGTGACGATGTTTGGCCACGGCGAGCGCAAACTCAAGTTGTCGTAAAGTAATCATAAAACCTCTCTTTTAATGGGTTTTTAATGTAATTTATCATGTTAGCCAACCTTTATAAGGCAGCAAATTACCAGTTATGTACCAATGATAAGATATAGAGAGAATAGTTTAACAAGTTTAATAAAACAAAACATCACATTAAAAACTTTTAACTGGATTAACCATAGAATTCGCGTATAGTTTGTCGGGTAGCCCAGAAAGATAAAGGGCTAGTTAAAAAATCCCTATAAATAATTTTAATTTACTTAACAAAAGAGGAGCCAATCATGGCGTCTATTATCAATCAAGCAATCCCAGAATTTTCAGCAGATGCATATGTAAACGGTGAATTCAAAACCATCACCTCAGAAGACGTAAAAGGTAACTGGGCGATTTTCCTATTTTACCCAGCTGATTTCACTTTTGTTTGCCCAACTGAGCTAGAAGACATGGCCGCTCATTACGACGAGCTAAAAGGTTTGGGTGTTGAAGTATACTCAGTATCAACTGACACGCATTTTACGCACAAAGCATGGCATGATTCTTCAGAAGCAATCGGCAAAGTACAGTATCCAATGATCGGCGATCCTACTGGTAAAATCACTCGCGGCTTCAATGTCATGATTGAAGAAGCAGGTTTGGCTGAACGCGGTACGTTCTTAGTAGATCCTGATGGCTTGATCCAAGTAGCAGAAATCCACGCTGGCGGTATTGGCCGTAGCGCAAAAGATATGCTACGTAAAGTAAAAGCAGCTCAGTACGTTCGTGAAAACGACGGCGAAGTTTGCCCAGCAGCTTGGGAACAAGGCGGCGATACACTTAAGCCAAGTCTTGACCTAGTTGGTAAAATCTAAGTAATTATTTTATCGCTTAGATAAGGTAGCGCTGGATTACATACTTTTAGTGTGAATCAGTTCTACAAATAAAGACCCCATTAACTGATGTTGATGGGGTCTTTTTATGGTGCTAGCTACAATCCTATAAATCTTATTTATTGATCATAAGCGTAGTAGGCGCAGTAGGCATAGTATTAGGCGCGAGATTGCTCTTTATTTTTATCAATAATCTTATAAATCTCGTCTTTGAGATGTAATTTACGCCGTTTCATTTGTTCTATTTCTTCTTCACGGCTGGCATGCTTGACTAGATCTTTTTCGAGGTAATTAATCTTTTGGTCAAGCTCGGTATGCTCATCAAAAACACTCGCAAAATGACTGTCTTTGAGCTTTAGTTCGGCAATAATATCTCTATTATCGTGGAAAGTATCTGTTTTTCTCATGTGTTCATCCTTGTCATGAAACGCAAGCTTGTCATAAGCAATCGCGTATGGTGTTAAAAAACGGCTTAACTTAAGAACTATTCTCGATTGTAGCGAAAAAATAACCTAGATACTATGGCTATTAACTACTAGTACATTTATATTTAATTAATTAAACCTATTAATGATTGGTTTTATAAAACGTAAGGTTTGAGTTTCTCAGCTTGCCCAAATGCTGCGAACACCTGATAATAGGGTCATTCAAGAGCGAAAGCTCGATATATACAATGTTTTTTATAAAATTATTAAGTGTAAGAATTTCATATTTAGGCGTGCAGCATAACAGTTGCCGTTACATATTCAGTCATAATGAGGAACAAACATGATAGATCAAAATTTATTAGACGCAGTTAAGACATATAGCGAAAACATGACGCGCCCGATTACTTTTGTATTGGGTAGTGGTGAGCACAGCAAACGCGCTGAACTCATTGATTTTTTGACCAAGATTGCTGGTACAACTGACAAAATTAACTTCGATGTAGAAGCGACTGATGATAGCCTACCAAGCGCGATTAGTTTTAAAGTAGTCAGTCATATTGATGGAGAGACTGCTGATACAGGTATCGTATTCAGTGGTATTCCTGGGGGTCACGAGTTTACCTCATTGATTCTAGCTATTTTGCAAGCGGGTGGTCATACGCTGAAATTGGATGAAGGTATCCAAAAGTTAGTCAAGCGTTTTAATAAGCCATTACAGTTCCAGACCTATGTGTCATTATCGTGCCATAGCTGTCCAGAAGTGGTTCAGGCGTTGAATCAATTTGCGCTACTAAACGATGGTATCAGCAATGAGATGATCGATGGCGCGCTATTCCAAGAGCAAGTCGAAGCAAACAAAATCCAAGGTGTACCGGCAGTATTCTTAAATGGCAAACCGTTTGCTAATGGTCTGATTGACACTGCCAAACTGATTGGAAAACTACAAGAGCAGTTTCCTGATCTGTTGTCAGATGTGGAAGATGATGCTGAGCAACTAGAGCAGCAAGATGTCACTATCATTGGTGCAGGTCCTGCAGGCGTGGCGGCAGCCATTTATACCGCGCGTAAAGGTCTGAAAGTGACCATGGTTGCTGACCGTATCGGTGGACAGGTCAAAGACACGCAAGATATCGAAAACTTAATATCTGTGCCTTTAACGAATGGTACTGATTTGTCGACTAATTTCGTCAAGCACTTGGCTGAATACAACATTACGCTAAAAGAGCATGTAAGTGTAAAAGACATCAGCGAGACAGAAGAAGAAAACTACAGCATCAACCTAAATACCGGTGAGACGTTTGAGACTCGCAGTATTATCTTGGCGACAGGTGCCCAGTGGCGTAAGCTTGGTGTACCGGGTGAAGAAGAAAACATCGGTAAAGGCGTGGCTTTCTGTGCGCATTGTGATGGTCCATTCTTTAAAGGTAAAGATATCTCAGTGATCGGCGGTGGCAACTCAGGCGTTGAGGCAGCATTAGATTTGGCAGGTATTGTTAAGCACGTCACTGTATTAGAGTTCGCTGATGAGTTAAAAGCAGACCAGGTATTGATCAATAAGGCCAAAGAAAAATCCAATATTGAATTCATCACTGGTGCTGCGACGCAAGAAATTAAGGCGACTGATGGCAAAGTATCGTCCATCGTCTATCAAGACCGCAGCACAGGCGAGACGCATGAGCGTGATTTATCAGGTGTGTTTGTACAAATCGGTCTCGTACCAAACACTGGATTTGTTAAAGGCTTTGTCGATTTAAACCGCTTTGGCGAGATTGAGATTGATGAGCGCTGCCGTACAGATCGCAAAGGTATCTTTGCTTGCGGTGACGTGACCACCGTACCATTCAAGCAGATTAATATTGCGATGGGTGAGGGTAGTAAAGCGGCATTGTCAGCATTTGAATATTTGGTTATGCAGTAAGCTTCAGTATCAGAAGAAAAAGCCACCTCAATTGAGGTGGCTTTTTTTTCGTTTTTATAGGAATTTTTCTATAGAATAGCGCCTAAAGTTTAAAAACCAGTCATTTTGATGAGTGAATAAAGCAATTTCTCTCGAAAAATGTCATCATTTACGTTACAAGTGCGCCATTTACGTTACAAATACGGGTCTTAGATGCGATAATAAGCCCAATAAAACCTATCATAGCATCATGAACTATAAGGAAAATAGGCATGGAATATATAGAATCTTTTTTTGCCCTAGTTGGGGATTTAACATGGGGCTGGGCACTCGTGCCTATGTTAATTATTTTTGGTTTATTATTTACCATTGTAGGCAAGTTCGCCCAGTTTACATACTTTAAGCGTATGTTTCGTGTATTTAAAACGGATGAAGTAGGAGATGACGGCATTTCTGCCCGTCAGGCATTGCTCGTTTCGATCGGTGGACGTGTTGGTGGTGGTAACATTGCTGGTGTTGCCGTTGCAATCTCTTTAGGTGGTCCCGGTGCAGTTTTTTGGATGTGGGTTGTGGCCCTCATCGGCATGATGACCAGTATTGTTGAATGTAGCTTGGCTCAGCTTTACAAGCGCAGAGACAATGATGGTAACTTTCGCGGCGGCCCTGCAACGTATATTTTACACGGTTTAGGTAAAGATTATCGTTGGCTCGCTGTCATTTATGCTATTGCTTTACTACTGTCTTTTTCCATTGGATTTATCGCATTCCAAGGTAATACGGTAGCAGGTTCCGCGCTTGAGAGTTTCGGGATTGATCGCTGGATATCAGGTGCGGTACTGGTGGTTGCGGGTGGATTTATCGTTTTTGGTGGTATCCAGCGTATTGCAAAAGTCGCTGACGTTGTCATTCCCGTGATGGCGTTGATTTACATTGGTATGGCACTAATTATCATCGTGCTGAATATCACTGAACTGCCTGCACTGATGGCAATGATTGTGAAAAATGCATTCGGTATTGAATCTGTCGTTGGCGGTGGTATTGGTGTGGCGATTGAACAAGGCATGAAGCGCGGTCTGTTCTCTAATGAGGCAGGTTTGGGTTCTGCGCCTAACATCGCGGCGACCGCTTATGCTACGCATCCAGTCAGTCAAGGTATCTCACAGTCACTATCAGTATTTATCGATACGATTGTTGTATGTAGTGCCACCGCATTTATGATTTTACTCAGCGGCGTTTATCAGCCAGGTGCCGAAGTGGATGGTATTGTACTAGCGCAGCAAGCGCTCACCGCTCAGCTGGGTGATTGGTCACAGTACGTGTTAACCATCTCGCTACTGCTGTTTGCATTAAGCTCGATCATGTATAACTACTATATGGGCGAAAATGCGATTAACTTCTTAGTTAAGAAGAATATTAAAGCAGCGACCTTGGTATTACGCATTGTGGTGATTGCGATCTTGTTCTTGGGCGCGGTAGCACCTGCGGCAACCACTGTCTTCTTCTTCGCTGATCCATTGATGGGCGTACTCGCACTAGCCAACTTACTCGCCTTGATTATGTTGTTCCCACGTGCCAAGCGCTTACTTGACGATTTTGCCCGTCAATTAAAATCAGGCGTCAAAGAGCCATTATTCGATGCACAAGAGTATGAGAAATTGGATCTCGATCTGAGTGCATGGGGCAAAAAAGCAGTAAAAGAGGCGTTAGAGCAAAAACAGTAATACGCTCAACGTCTTATTAAAAAAAACCACTTTGGCTCAGCTGAAGTGGTTTTTTTGTGGAAAGTAGTATTTAGCTGACAAAATACCCGATAACGAGACAATCTCACCCGCTTCATCTTCTTTGATAATCCGTGTCTCTTGCAGTGCTGCTTGAATCCAAGCTTTGATATGCGGGTTATTCAGCATGGTCTGGCAGTATTGCTTAGTCAATGGGTGCAAAGCGATATTGGATGCATCAGCATAGGTCTGTAATCGCAGCACCACTGGGGCAAAAAAGACATCAGCTGCTGTGAAATGTCCAAACAAATAGCTATCTTCTGAACGTCTCTTTAAGCAATCGGCAAAAATAGCTTCAATACGAGCAATGTCTGCTAAGCACGCCTCACTTGGATGTATCTTAGTAGTCGCTCTTATATTCATTGGCATCTCATTACGAATACCTAATAATCCTGAATGCATCTCAGCAATGATGCTTTGGCAATAAGCGCTGTTTATTCTGTTCTGACTATCATTTTGTAATTTAGCGTCAGATTTTTTGATGCCTGTCCAAATATTGGTATCCGTAAAATACTCATTAATGTGCATCGCAATGGCTAATGTATCCCAGACAGTGACTTTTTCATCACCTTCACCATAGACCAATACAGGGACTTTTCCCGTTGGCGAATGCGCCTCAAGTATTGGGCGTGCTGAGGGATCAAACAGTTCAATCAGCTGCTCGTCAAAGTCAATACTGAACGCTTTTAGCAATAGCCAAGCGCGTAGCGACCAAGAGGAGTAGTTTTTGTTACCGATGATCAGTAGTGGTTTTTGCATCACATAGTCCTATGAAGCCATATCAATAAAATTTTATTATGTACTCAATATTGAGAATTAACCAGTCTTAAGTTGAGTGATATTTCCATCATTTAAATGATATCCCAAAAAAAGCCCATCCAATATATGGACGGGCGTTTTCAGTTTTAAGTAGGACATTTTGTTAATTTGACAAAAGACTAGTCGTCTAACAAATCCATTTGCTTGGCGGCTTCATAGATACCGTTTGAGCGGTTACCTGTACGGCAAAAGATAAGCATTGGCTGCTCAGCTTGATTGAAGAAATCTGCAAATGCTTCGACATGCTGCTGCGTCAAGCCATTACCTGAGAATGAAATCTCTTTATAAGCAAGTCCTGCTTCTTTAGCAGCAGCTTCAATATCTGCACTGGTTGGCTGATTTGGCTCTTCACCATCAGGACGGTTGTTGATAATGGTTTTAAAGCCGTTTTCGGCAATCATAGGGACTTGGTCAGGGGTAATCTGTCCGATAAAGCTAACTTCATGGCTCATAGGAGCTCCTTTTTTTATTGGTTCAGTTGATGGTGTAAAATAATTGGCGATTCAACAAGAGCGATAAGAGAGGCTATAACAGGCCTTGCATCAATGCGCTTTGATACAGCAGTTTGGCCCGCGCGCCAGTCCCGCAAAACATCAATATGGGCTTTGGCATCGAATGATAAAAGTCAGCAAACTGCTCTACGGTCAGCATACTCAAGCGCTCATCATCGAATGGTAGATGATGATAGGTTAGGTTTGCTTCCTTCGTGGCAGTTGCCAAATCACAGCTGTTAGGCTGTGTCTCGATCTCAGCGTCTGGACGTATATTGAGCACTGAGCGATAGCCAAGCTCAGCAATTTTGATACATTGGCTTGGGTAGATTTGCTTATAAATCGTTAGGTCATCAGTCATAAATAGCTTCAGTTATCGTTGTTAATATATATTTATTATTGAGGTCGTGGCAGAGATTATAAAATGGGGTCAAGCACTGTTGAGAATGAAAAAACAGGGTGATATGTGTTTATGTGCCATTACCTATGTTCAGTCAATCTAGCATAACACAGGCTCTATCATAGCGATATTGTACGATAGACGACAGTAGCGATTGAAAGTGTGGTACAAAAATAATGACGCAGCTATCTATCCTTTAGAGCATCGACGGCATCTAACGTACTGAGATAAACTTGCCCTGACAGCTCACTAATAAGCGGAGTTTGCCCGATGATATCCATTACAGGGCCTTTGATAAAACTAAAATGTAAGCGCTTGTTTTGCAGCGCAAGCTCTTTATTTAAGGTACTGAGCATCTCTTGTGCCGTCAGATCAATATGATTGACCGCGGCCATGATCAAAACAATTTCCTGCGCTGCTGGATATTGCTGCATGGCATTTATAATACGGCGGTGTACCGATTCACTATTACCAAAAAACAAACTCTCATCGATACGCAGCATCAATAAATTGTCAAAAGTCACCACATCGTGACGATTGATATTGCGAAAGTGTCCTGTACCACCTAGCTGTCCCACGATGGCGACATGTGGCTTGCTCGATTGCCAGATCAGGCTGGCAAATGACACCATTAGGCCAATGACCAAACCCGTATTTAGCCCAAATATAAGCACACCGACGAACGCAGCCAAAAAGCTAGCACCATCCAAGCGATCACGCTGCCAAGCAGACTTTAAGGTCGCAATATCTATCAGACCAATGATAGAAGCCATAATGGTTGCACCGAGTAGTGCATAAGGCAAGGGTGCAAGTGCATTACTAAAGGCAATCAGCGCGGCAATCATTACCAGCACAGTGACGAGGCTGGCAAGCGGTGTCTTTGCCCCTGAATCGGCATTGATCGCCGTGCGAGAAAAGCCACCTGCGACCGCAAAGCTCTGAAACAGCCCGCCAGATAGATTGGCAAGACCAAGACCCGTCAGCTCATGGTTGGCATCGAAGCTCTCACCACGCAAGCGTGCGTAAGTACTGGCAACGGAACTGCTAGAAACAAAGACGATCAGTGCCATCAATCCTGCAGTCGGCAAGAGCTTGAGCGCTTCCTGTAGATCGGTCATATGCGGTAGCGTAAAGCTGGGTAAACCTTGTGGAATACTACCAATGGTCGCAACCCCTAGCGAGTCCCAGTGCAATAGCATACTCAGAACGATAGCAATACCCAGTAAAACCAGTGGAAATAAACGTTCGGCCCATTTGGCATACGATGATGACAGCCACGTTCGCCATACCCATTGACTCGCATAGCGGTTAGCGACCAACAGCGAAAACGCGATAATACCAATCACTAACGTTAGCGGATGCACCTGACTGGCATAGTGCTGCATGGTAGATAAATAGCCAACCAAGCTGCTACCAGCAATAGGAATCGCCATCAGATACTTTAGCTGACTGACAAAGATAAGTACTGCCGCGCCGCTCACAAACCCTGCTGAGACGCCGCGACTGATAAACTGCATAATCCAGCCAAGCTTTAACCGCCCTGCAATCCACAGCAGTGCGCCTACCATCAATGCCAATAAACTCGCCATCAGAGCATACTGCTCTGTGCCTTGCTCAGCATAAGGCAGTAGACCACTGGCCGTCATAATAGCGGTGATAGCGACGGGCCCGACGGCTTGTACGTTGCTAGAACCCAGCCAAGCATAGACGAGCACAGGCACGATCGCAGAATACAGACCATACACGGGCGGTAGACCAGCAAGGACTGCATAGCCTAGGCTCTGCGGTATCACCAGTACGCCCACCACCAGTCCTGCGACAAGATCGGTCGGTAACGCTGTGAGCTGGTATTGGCGCAGCCAAGTAGGAATCAGACGAGCAGCGATAGAAGACATATCAATACATCACCAAGATAGAAAGCAGCTTAAAACAGTCAGGCGAGTACGGCATTATTCGGTTTTGGCACAAAATCTCTGATAAAGCAGCTCTAGTACGGCCAAGGCATCGTCACTTGCGATGCTATAGTAGATTTGCTTGCCTTCACGGCGTGTCGCAACCAGCTCGTCTTTACGCAAGATACCTAACTGCTGCGACAAGCTTGGTTGTCCAACACCGACCAGTCCTTCAAGCTCACCGACACAGTATTCACCTTGTGTCAACTGACAGAGCAGAAGCAGGCGATCAGGGTGCGAGAGCGACTTTAGTAGCTGGCTGGCTTGCATCGAGGCTTGTTGCATTTGTTTAGCAAGATCGATAGATGAAAAGTCTGCGCTATCAGATGACACCTCATCGTTAGCGCTGTGAGTAGACATACTCATTGCTGAATTAGAAGTAGCCAGAATAAGCTCCTTATATAATAGGGCAGTCACTGCCATATTATTTTTAATAATATATGGTTGATTATCAATGATATCGCGCCATATAGCAAGATATCATTATTTACATTATATAAATTGATAAAATGTATTACAGTTGCTATATTGGTGATAACAAATAATTCGTAAATATAAGCAAACATTATATACGACTCAATATCATACTTAAGGGTTAATTAGAGATAAAAAAAGCCCTATAGCAAAAACATTCATAGATAAGTAAAGAGGCAACCATGCAAGTTCATTCTTTCTTAGATAGAGACACAGAAACCTACACTCATGTACTCGCCGATGTCGAGCAGCAAGTGTGTGCGATTGTCGATCCCGTATTAAATTTTGATGCAAAATCAGGCAGGACGAGCACGAGCAGCGTTGACGAGGTCATTGAGTTCGTACGTGAAAATGATTGGACGCTCAAGTACATTATTGAAACGCATGCTCATGCTGATCATTTATCGGCGGCCATCCACGTCAAAGAAAGCCTTGGTGGGCAATTGGTCATGGGTCAGCACATCACCGAAGTACAAAAAATATTTAAGCAAATCTTTAACTTTGATACCAGTTTTCGCACCGATGCCAGTCAGTTTGATATTTTGACGGACGATGGTGAGACGCTAGCGCTGGGTAACATTACGATCACCGCAATATACGTACCGGGGCATACCCGTGCCGATATGGCTTATGTGGCTGTTGACTCTGAGAAAACAGTGGTTTTCGTTGGCGATACGTTGTTTGCTCCTGACGTAGGCACTGCTCGTTGTGATTTCCCAGGCGGTGACGCAAAGACGCTCTATCGCTCCATCCAAAAGCTACTGGCGCTTCCCGGCGATACGGTGATGTATCTGTGCCATGACTATCCGCGTGAGAGTCGTCAGCACTGCCCAACGACTACGGTTGCGGCGCAAAAACTAGAAAACATCCATGTCAAAGACAGTATCAACGAAGCAGAGTTTGTGCAGATGCGTGAGCGCCGCGATGCGACCTTGGACATGCCGCGTCTGATTATCCCAGCGGTACAAGTGAATATTGATGCGGGGAACTTTCCAGAACCAGAAGACAACGGTACGCGTTATCTGAAAGTACCCATCAATGTACTCGGTGAATAAACCAAGTTGTGCCATTGACGATCGTTACTACCTAATAAATGACATATAAAAGGCACAGCCATGAAAATAAATATCGGCAGTACTGAACGGTTACTACGTATTATTGTTGGCGTGGTGATTATCGCATTAGGTATATATTATGGCAGTTGGTGGGGCGTAATCGGCTTAGTTCCTTTACTAACAGGATTATCGCGTTTTTGCCCTCTGTATAGCATGCTTGGTATGAATACCTGCAAGCGTTAAGTGGTTCAATAAAGGGAGAAGACAGTGAATCCATACGAGCGTTATGTATTGCCGAAGCTGATAGATGTCGCTTGTAGCACAGGCAATGTAATGAAAGCTCGGTCCAAAATTGTTCCTCAGGCGCTCGGTGAGGTATTAGAGATTGGCGTTGGTAGCGGTCTAAATTTGCAGTTTTATGATTCCAAAAAAGTCTCTGCTATTATCGGTATTGACCCAGCAGCTCAGATGCAGACGTTAGCACGGCAGCGAGCAGCTGACATTAGCATTCCAGTTGATGTGGTAGCGGTGGATGTGCAGGGTATTCATGCTGATACGGATAGGTTTGATACTATTGTTATGACCTTTACCCTATGCAATATCGACGATCCGATCTCAGCATTACAAGAAATGATGCGTGTGCTGAAACCTGACGGTCGCTTGTTATTCTGTGAGCATGGCTTGGCGCCAGATATTTCTGTCGAGCGCTGGCAGCATCGATTGACGCCTTTTTGGAAACCGATGGCGGGCGGTTGTCATTTAGATCGTGATATTCCAGCGTTAATTAGAGCAGGCGGTTTTTTCATCGATGAGTTGAGCGAAGCGTACTTACCCGGTCCACGACCGATGAGCTATGTGTATAGTGGTGTGGCACAGCAAGTGGTATAAAGAACGAGTATCAGCAACTATGTTAAAATGATTTATGTAAGTATTTTGTGCAGATAGCTTTTATTCGCAGATACCAATAACGAATCTTTAAGAAGTAAAGCGATTAGAATAATTAAAATAGGAGTCAAATGATGAGCGAACACAGTTTTCATTTAGTATGCCCACATTGCCAAGCAACCAATCGCGTGCCTGCTGCACGGCTGAGCGCGGCACCAAAATGCGGCAAATGTAGTCAATCATTATTGACCGCAAGCCCGCACGAGCTCAACGCGCAAACAGCCAGTAAAGTTATCCAAAAGAACGACGTATTGACCATTGTGGATTTTTGGGCGAGCTGGTGTCAGCCGTGTATTATGATGGCGCCAGAATTTAAAACGGCTGCTGGTCAATTGCCGCAGGTAGTGTTTGCTAAAGTACAGACGGATAAATACGAACAGGCGACCGCTCCTTATAATATCCGCAGTTTACCAACGATGGTAGCTTTTAGAAATGGTAAGGAAGTCGCGCGTCAGTCAGGCGCACTACCAAGCAACCAAATTGTTCAGTGGGTGCAAAGCCTGCAGGTGTAGGGCTTAGTAAAGTAATATTCGTCAGATTAGGACAATGCTTGTAAGCTATAATAATAAAAAAGCCAATATGCTGATCGCGTATTGGCTTTTTTCTTGTGTCATGCACTATCTTAATCATTTAGACAGCTTTTGCTTAAACTTATTCACCATAAATTTTGATGCCATTGGCAAAACTACAGCGTTGAATACGGGCAGTTTGTACGATGGCATCACGCTCACCATAGAGCCGCGATAACTTTGCATCACGCGCTTTGGTATTGTTGCTTTTGCCAACCCCAAAGCTAATATTGGGAGAGATGCCCCAACGCCCTGCCGAGACGCCAACACCCACACCCGAAGCCGACAAGGTAGATTGCTCATTGCGCGCCGCTTCAACATAACGGTTGACGCGATTGTACTCTTGGCTCAATGCTTGGCAGTTATAGTTTTGATAAGTGCTGGGCGGCACATATTGCGGCGTGACATTACCAGTAGAGGCACAGCCTGAGAGCGCAAAAACGCCAACTGTTGCCAGTATTGTCGCTGTGGTAAACGTTTTCATAGTGGCTCCATTAGGCTAAGTGATTGTATTTATATCTATTTAAGATAGCAAAAATAGCATGATTAAGATATTGAAAAAATATAAATGGTTAAATGTTTTACGGTCTTATCAATACGGCTGCTTGTGCGATAGCAGTACGATATTTACTCAAAATATTGAAGCTCTTCTACAGCAACAATTACTATCAAAATAAATTGGCTGGTTTGGCAAAGGCGAGTATTACAATACCAACATATGCGATAGCTGAAATCAGGATACCTGTTTTGCTCTGAGTAGGTGTCGCATGAGCATTAAAGGCTTTAATACTTGAGCTAATCGCTGCGATAAGTAAGATAATTTTGGCAAATACCCACTGTACAGGGGCATTAACACTCATCAGTTGCATGAGCATGATCGCACCTGACAGGATCAGTAGTGCGTAGATAATATGAGTGGCGATTTTGACCACGCGTGGCGCGCATCTATTTGCGCTGAGCACTAAGTAGCTCTGATATAAGAACAGCACAATGGTCAGTACCGCCATCAGCATGTGTAGATGTTTCATCGAATATTGCTCCTGCTAGACCTACATTATATGGGCTTGCTTAAAATATTTTATCGTCAGCTATTTATTTTGACCCGCGCATAATGGACTGTCAGGGCTTTGACCTTGCCATTCTGTCGGCGTGTAAGCATGAATGGCTAAGGCATGTACTTGACCGCCTTGTGACGTCAATAAAGACGTAACCAATCCATATATTAGCTGATGACGCCCGACCAGTCGCTTGCCCTCGAATGCCTCACTGACAATAGTGAGCTTAAAGTGGCTTTCTTTGCCTTCGAAATAGCCAGCATGGGCCATTGACTCATTGATTAGTTCGATGTGCTGCGGGTCTAGAGCCTGTAGCTTGGCATGAAGTGCATCGGCGGTAGGTGTAGTGCTCATAACAATCCTTCAATGTATATTGCGCAATTCTATTAGGCAATCTGCAAATGATATCTATCGACATTATAGCAGACAGAGCAAACGATATAGAGAGCTATTAGAAAGCCTTTACTGTCTAAGCAAGCCCCAATAAAAAAGCAAAGCACAACACGTTAGTTGTACTTTGCTTTTTGTATCTACACACTTGATAAATCAAACATCAAAGTGGAGGGCGATGTATTAACGACGCGACCTTTGATACAGAGGCATGACTTTTGGCATCAACGATTGTAGCTCTGCGATACGGCTGCTGCTCGTTGGGTGAGTGCTTAGGAATTGAGGCGGCTCGCCTTGGCTCGCACGCTGCATTTTTTGCCATAAAGTAATAGCGGCTTGCGGGTTGTAACCTGCACGTGCCATTAATTCAAGACCAATTTGATCGGCTTCGCTCTCTTGGGTACGGCTATGCGGACGGCTCAAGCCTAGATCGCCAGCAACGCTTGCTAGCTGCGCTTGGCCTTGTGATAGACCAAAGATACTGGCAGCAACACCGATACCTGTCTGGGTCGCGTATTCGCGTGAGATGCGTTCACGTGAGTGCTCACGTAATGCGTGAGAGATTTCATGCCCCATGATTGCAGCAATCTCATCATCAGTTAAGTTCAGGCGGTCAATGATGCCTGAGTAAAACATAACTTTACCACCTGGCATAACAAAAGCATTCAACTGGTCAGATTTGATCGTGTGTACTTCCCATTTCCATTTTGCTGCATCTGCACGATAAACACCCACTTGACCAACCAAACGATTAGCAATGTTTTTCAAGCGATTCAATTGGGCGGTATTGGTATCCAATACACCTTTGGATCTTGCATCTTGCAATGTCTTAGCGTAGCTCTGTGCAGATAGCTGCAATACTTGCTCGCTAGAAACCAATAATAACTGCTGACGATCGACGCCGACGGCACCAGTATTAGTTGTACTGGTACAACCAGTCAATGTCAGCGCGGACAATGAAGCCGCCATCACACTAGTGGTCAATAGTTTTTTCATGAAAAGCATCCTCTCGATAAATGGTAAAAAGCAAAATCAAACAAAGTAAATCGCGTTGTAGTAGGTAATGGCGCTATTTTTTATAACTCTTTATCGACGCCCAATCACCTACTAAGACAGTAAAAGCCTGTTTGAGCTGTCATTGTAGATAAGTATAATAATGTTAACCAAGTAAAACCAAGATAGGAAAAGTAACAATAGAGCGTATGATTGTAAGTGAAATAGACATTACTCATAATGAAGTAACGTTTTGCTTTTAGTCGTAGTAAAGAACTTTTTATAGAAATGTACACACGTGACATAAGGTAAATTGTAAACTGATAAGGTTTAGCTGAAGTAGTAGGTATCAATAACAGAGGATAAAACTCAAAGTGCTATTATTAATATAAAATAATTTATATTTTTCTAAAAGTAATTCCTGTTTTTAAATCAATTGCTTATGTTGTATTTTCTCAAAAACGAAGGTCTGGACTGAAAATATTAGCCATGATTTTTAAAAAAGGTGTTGACACCCACAGAATATTTGCTAAAATAGCCAGCCTATCGAGACGGAGTAGTTGTTAACAACACGATGATTCGATAATAAGCGGGAATAGCTCAGTGGTAGAGCATAACCTTGCCAAGGTTGGGGTCGAGAGTT
>NZ_JADQAI010000010.1 GCF_022129235.1 Psychrobacter sp. Ps6
TGAAGAGATTGAAAAACCCCAGTTAATTGCTGGGGTTTTTATGTATAAAGGTATTTGGCGTTATTGTGCTATTTCTCATAAACCTTTTAATCTTAGTCAGAGTTTTCAAGAAGGTTTCGATTACCTTCGGTGTTCACCTCATTTCTCAGCCGATGCTGGTCATCAATTTTCTGTTGATTACGTTTTTTAACTTCGTTAATAGCAGCGCTTAGTTGATCGTTGATTTCCTCTACTTCAGATTTTGCTGAGAGGTAATCTTTATCTACTGTGACCATGCTTTTTTGTGTAGGCATGTCCATCTCTAGGAGACCTGCATTGTTTTTGAGGTTCTCTAGATTAGTATCAGCACTCGTGATAATTGGTTGAGAAGAATCGTCTGTTTGAAGCCTTGGAGGCTTGTTTTCTTGTGAGTAATTTCTGATTTGTGCTGTGGTGGCTTTGGAGGTGGGTATTGTTTTTTCGGTATTGCCATCGATAGCGTTAGAGGTTTGCGAGGCTGCTTTTTTGGTGTTTTCTAAGCTGACGATTGGCGTATCATTGTTGGTGGTTGTATTCACTGTCTTATTTTTTTCAGTAGTAACAGCGGTACTAGCAGTATTGACGTTATCGATACTATCATTCTTATTATCCAACGTTTTAGTGCTTGTGATAGTAGTGGTATAGACCTTATCTTTGGGCAGTGAGGTGGTCGTGCTGACAGCGGCTAGAGGCTCTGTATTTGTGCTATTGTCAGTCATTTCTGGAGTGTCAGAGGATTTTGCATTGAAATACAAAATAAAGAGAACCCCAGCATGTACCAATATTGCAAGACATAACGCCCAAAACCATTTTTCACGAAATTTCATCATTAGATGGCTTTACCTTTCTCATATTGGTACGTGCTGAACACCTCGAGGTTATCAAATAATAAGCGTTATTGATACAGGGAGTCAATTGAAAGCTTCTGAACTAAGTATTTTAAACCGAGCACTTTTATACTAGGCATCTTTGGTCTCAAATTCAGCAAGCATGTCTGTGATTAGCTGATCTTTTTTGTGCCATACTTGCTCGACCCAGTCAAACATCTGCGCTTTTATCGCTTCATCTGTTTCATAACCGCCGTTTTTAATCGCAGTAAATAAGTCTTCAGGTATCTCAATATGACGTACATCGACGCCTAGACGTTTGATGTTACCTTTCCACAAGTCACTATAAGTAGGTATACCATCAGGGTAGACAATCGTCATGTCCAAGATACCGTCAATCTCTGAGCCTAGGGCGCTCAAAGCAAGTGATAATCCGCCAGCACGGGGCTTGAGCAAGTGCTTATATGGCGAGTTTTGCTTGTCACGTTTGCTAGGAGTGAAGCGCGTTCCTTCTAGATAATTTAGCAAAGTAAAAGGCTTGTCTTTTAATAGTGCACAGGCTCGTTTCGCCTCTTCGATATCTTTACCCTTTAAGGCAGGATTTTTGGCAATGGCTTCTTTAGAATGTCGACGCATCATGGGAAAATCAAGAAAGTAAAAAGCCTGACCAATCACTGGGATATAGATAAGCTCAAACTTTGTAAAAAAGCGCGTCAATGGTAGGCGCTTTTCACTGATATATTGCATGATGCTGGTATCGACCCACGATTGGTGGTTGCTCATCAGCAGGTATTGACCGTCTGTGTGTACATCATCAGGTAAGCTGATACGCCAGTCTTTACGAGGCAGGACATTGTCGATGACAGCATTATTACTGTTGATCCAATAGTTGGTGACATTGATAACGGCTTTGTCAGCGATAGCAGCGCCAGTGATGGCTTTGGCGGCGCCCATTATCCATACAGGAGGTCCTGCCAAGATGCTATTAAAGGTAATCACGCCAGTTGCTGTGGTGAGTGATGCGGCTTTGCCCAGTTTTGGGGCGCGTTCATGTAGTTTCTGAACGATTGATTTCAATCGCATAGTAAGTCCTTTTTCTCATACCAGTGATGAGGTATTGATAATATTGCTGCATGATTTTAGCAGAAATCAATCTCAGTGTACGAGTATTAACAACAAATAATAAATAGCCGCTTTAATGAAACGCATTATTTTTGCCATAAAAAAGCGTACCAAGGCATGACCTTGATACGCTTTTTTCAAAACTATCGCCCATAAAAAGTAGGGCTATTTAGCCATGCATACCGCGGATTGGATAGTTGTTCTCTGGTTTTCTAACGAACACCAAACCGTTTGCAAGCGCTTCAAGGTCTGGTCTAGAGAATGGTGCATTTGAGATATCAACGATTTGTATCTTGCCTTCGCTGTTTATGACAAAGACAGCGGGCTCTGCAAATGGATGATTCGTTTCTTTGGCTGAACGTGGATCAGAGATATAAAGCCCTAGCGTATTCATCTGTTCGATAGTCAGACCATAGGCAATAGGGAAGCTGATATCTAAGTCTTCCAAATGACCTTCTAGCTGCTCTTTACTGTCGCCAGACACGGCAATGACGTCGACACCATTGTCATAAAAAGACTTTTTCACCGTCTCTAACGTATTTAGATATTTTGTGCAGATTGGGCAGTGCTTGCCGCGATAGACAACCACCAGCTTCCAGTCATGACCGTTCGCAGGTTTGCCAAGTTCTGTCATCTCTCCATTTAATAGCTGTACCTCCATTTCAGGAAAAGTAGCACCAGCTTTGATTTTTTGAGCATAATTATTTGACATAGTTCTTATCCTTTTTAATGGCATTTTATGATGAGTATATGTTGAACAATCTTACTTTAGCAGTCTTAATTGTAAAAGTATGGGGTGTTTACAGTGCTCCAAAGTAGCAATGGGAAAAGTTAACATTACCTTGAACATTCTCTAATAAGACTACTTAAGTAAGTGAGTAAGTCATAGACAAAGCGTCTATTTGTTTGATTCTTCAGTGCTCTGAGCATCTAGTTTATCTTGAGTTTTTAGCTCAAAATCTGACGCATCATGACGTTCATGGAGTTGCTCAGAAGGTTCGCCCCAAGTGCGGTTGACCTTGCGCCCACGTTGCACAGCAGGACGCTCTAAAATCTCTTTTGCCCAGCGGCGTACATTTTTATAGCTTTCAACCTGCAAAAATTCTCCTGCACCATAAGCCTCACCAAGTATTAAATTGCCATACCAAGGCCACGTGGCGATATCGGCAATCGTATATTCATCGCCGCCTAAATAGCGATGTTCTGCCAGCTCTCGATCCAGTACATCTAACTGACGCTTTACTTCCATCGTAAATCGGTTAATAGGATACTCAAACTTTTCTGGTGCATAAAAGTAAAAATGTCCGAAACCGCCACCCAGATAAGGGGCAGAGCCTTGCAGCCAGAAGAGCCAGTTCATGACTTCAGTACGTGCTGCGGCATCCTTGGGGAGCAGTTTTCCAAACTTTTCAGCGAGATAAAACAAGATAGCGCCACTTTCAAACACACGGCTACCAGTCTCTGTATCAAACAGTACTGGGATTTTTGAGTTGGGGTTAATCTCAACAAAGCCTGATGAGAACTGTCCGCCTTCACCAATCTCAATAAGGTGCGCGTCGTACTCAGCTTCTGTCACACCCAACGCCAGTAATTCCTCGACCATAATGGTGACTTTTTGCCCATTAGGCGTACCCATTGAGTAAATTTGCAAAGGGTGTTTGCCGCGAGGTAGAGCTGCTTTGTGCGTGGCGCCTGCGATAGGGCGGTTGACGCTTGCCCATTTACCACCACTTTCTGCATCCCATGTCCAGACGCTGGGTGGCTTGTAATGATTGGAGTTTGACATAATGATGATACCTTTTTGTAGACTGTGCTCAGTAGGGTGCGATTGATAGATCAGGTTTATGGTTTTTATTCTGACATCTCAGTCAACTGCTCGATAATATTTTTATAGTTTTCTACGCCTTGGGCACCACTTACTAGATGGCGACCGTTAAAGATGACCGAAGGCACGCTTTGAATGCCTTGCTGTTTGGAGTGTTGTACCAACTGACGTATATCTTCAGCAAAGCGTTGGTCCTCGATGACCGCGAGTGCTTCATTACGATCTAGTCCAATGCGAGCGGCGATATCAGCAAGCACAGCGCTGTCACCTACATTACGATTATCAACGAAGTGCGCGACGAATAATGCTTGTTTTAGGTCGTGCATACGTCCTTGCTGATCTGCCCAATGCAGCAACTGATGGGTATTGAACGTATTGTAAGTACGAAAGTCATCGGTAAACTGAAAATTAAATCCAACTTCTGCACCCGCCGCTGTCATTCTAGCTCGGCTCTCTTTAATTTCCTCAGCAGTTGTACCGTACTTCTCCATGATATGCTCACGATAGTTGCGTCCTTCAGCTGGCGTGTTAGGGTTCAGCTCAAACGGATGCCAGTGAATCTCATGCGGCGTGTTGGTTTGTTTTAATGCCTCAGCTAGTTGACTATAGCCGATAGCGCACCAAGGGCATACAACGTCTGACACAATATCTATTTGTAATGGTTTTTTTGAATGCTGCATATGATCCCTCATTAGCTATCAATTAATATGAAAAACTGCTGCCCGACGATGTTTCGAACAACAGTATGAAAACATCAAATGGACGGTATCAGCGCTTGCTGCAAGACGTATTAGTCAGCTTTATGCCATTCAAACTTCTGGAATGGTTTGTCGACTGGGGTATTAGCTAGGTGGTTGGTGTAGTTGCTCATGACTTTTTGAGCCGCACCAAGAATGACTTCTAGAATCTGGCGTTTAGTATAGCCTGCGTCCAAAAATGCTTGAACTTCTTTATCATCAACATTACCACGATTACGTACGACAGAAAGCGTGAAATCACGTAGCGCTTCTAGGCGAGCGGTTGGTAGCGGCGTTTCATCGCGTAGTGCATCAGTGATGGCGTCATCTACTTTCATGCTCTTAGCAATACCAGTATGCGCAGGCACACAGTAATGGCAAGCATGTTCGACGTTGATGGTTTGCCATACGACAGTGGTCTCTTCATCATCGAAACTGCTGTTTAAAAACAACTCATGCAGACGTTGATAACCTTCTAGCAGACCTGGCGCTTCAGCCATCACAGCATGTAGGTTGGGCACCATACCAAAAGCATTGATAGAGGCATCAAGCAAGGCTTGGCTTTCTTGTGGGGCGCTTTCTTTATCATGTAAAGTAAAATCGGTCATAATAGTATTCCTAATAGTATATTTGAAATTTGGTGTGTTTGTGATTTTTATGCTAGTTAAACTTATCTGCTGATTTATATTTAACGATTAAATTGAGTGTTCACTCAAAATCAGACATATTGCTTTGTAACCGAGTCAATAAAGCCACTATAAATGATGTTGATCAGTCGTTCAATAATAATTTGAGTGATCGTTCAAATAAATTGTAACAGCGAAGTTATATTTCTATCTTCTGCGCGGTTTATAGTAATAATATCAGTGGTTTGAGAAAGTGGTGCTTTGTAAACGCAGACGTAGTAACGAATACTGTCAAGCTAACAAAGCAAATTAAATGATCACGATGCGATATTATCAACCAAAAACCACTCAAAAAAAAGAGCACAGCAGCGCTCTTTTTAATATAAATATTCCTATGGTCTCATTCTCATTGAGTGATTATAGAGATTAAGCAATTTCTGTCATCTCATTCAGTATGAAGGACTCAATAGCGCCTTCTGTTGCGGCTGAAAATTCTTTTAGATGTTGATTTTCCATATGTATTTGCCACAGCTCGCGCGTGGCCCAGCTTTCATGAAACATGAAGTGAGCAGGGTTGTCGTTATCTTGGAACAGATCATAACCAAGACAACCTTCTTCATCACGCGTAGGTGGTATGAGTTTTTCGAGCTCAGCCTTGACTAGGGCGACGCTGTCATCTTTGGCAGTGATATTGGCAATAATCGTTAATGTAGACATGTTTAATCCCTTATTATCGTTAGTTAGTAGGATGGATAGAGTAGCCTGTATGGGTATGCAAAACATTATATCAATGTACAGCATAAGATAAGTTATTACTTGAACGACCGTTCAATTACGGTTATAGTATTTGTCAGATAAGCAGAAAACACGTCTATCTCTACGATCTTTTTTATTCTTTCTACTACCTTTGATAGTTATCAGATGACTATGTCCTAATAGGATAAGATTATGCTTAAGTTTTATTTTCACCAAACGCCAAACCCAATGAAAGTGGCACTGTTTCTTGAAGAGACTGGTTTGCCCTATGAGCTCGTTGCTGTCGATACGCTAAAAGGGGAGCAGCACACGCCTGAGTACCGTGCTATCAATCCCAATGGCAAAACGCCCGCCCTTGAAGATGATGGCAAGCGCGTGTTCGACTCTACTGCTATCTTGATGTACTTGTCTGAAAAAACAGGATTGCTGGCAGGACAGCCAGAAGATCGTAGCGAGATGCTCTCATGGTTGATGTTTTTAGCAACTGGTCTGGGCCCTTATTCTGGTCAATCTGTGCATTTTAGGCACAAGGCGCCAGAAAAAATTCCCTATGCGATGAACCGCTATCTTCGTGAAGCTGAGCGTCATTACGAAGTGCTCGACACCCATTTGGAAGGCCGTGAATATTTGGTTGGAGACGAGTATTCAATCGCTGATATCTCCGCATGGGGCTGGATAGATAAGGCAACGGTGGTACTAGGCGACGCTGGATTAGATAATTATCCTAATCTAAAGCATTGGTTTGCCACTATTGATGCCCGTCCTGCGGTGCAAAAAGCGCGTGAAATTCCTAAAAAAATCGACTTTAAAACTGAGTTGGATGAGGTTGCTGCGCGCGCACTTTACCCGCAGAATTTTGATAAAAACAGTTAATCAAAGCAGAGATATGCAAAAAGCTTCATAATAAAAAAGTGATTAAAAACAGCAACTAAGGTTGATTCTATAAACTTTGCCTTAAAATAGATTTTGAGGCAAAGCTATTAAGGTAAAAATTATGAGTGCTCCAATAAAGTTCAATCGCGAGGATGTGATCGAAAAAGCAAAAAATCTCTATTGGGAAAAAGGCTATCACGCAACCTCGATGCGCAATCTGCAAGACGTCATCAATATGCATCCTGGTAGTATTTATGCGGCTTTTGGTAGTAAAGACAAGCTCTTTATAGAATCCTTAAACCGTTATGCGGCAGATGGTGCCAAGCGGTTGGCTGACTGTATCGAGCAAAAAGACACCGTGCTTGCTGGATTAAAACATTTTATCCATACCGTCATCGTATGTAATAAAGCGACGGCACCAAGCGGTATGTGTATGATTGTAAAAACGATCGCTGAGCTGACTCAGAATGATAGTCCAGCGCTGTTGGCACATGCCACAGGGATTTTGGAAGGGATAGAAGCCTCATTCGCTACGTTATTCGCACAAGCTATTGATAGTGGTGAAATCAGCGCAGAGAAAAACCCGATTGAATTGGCGCGCTATCTTCAAATTCAGATCATAGGTCTGAGGACGTATGCTCAGATTACCAGTGATGACGCTGCAGTAGAAAAGTACATCGATGATATTTTTAAAAACATCGTATAAAGACTGATACTTTTTAGCAAAAATACCCTGACTGTCTACTTAAACAGTCGGGGTGTTTTTTTATGAGCTATTTTATGTATTCCCTTTACGGCGAGTCTTTAGAGTCACTAGAATTATCACGAATGAATTTGAGTAGCAGCTCAGCCAGCTTTTCGCCTTGATCTTCTTGAAGAAAGTGTCCACCGTTAACAATGGTCGTATGCTGCTGACCATTGGTGCCGGGGATGAGTTTTTGCAGAATACGGTCGCCGCCACCCGTCACTGGGTCAGAGTCACTAAACAGTGTGATAAAAGGTTTTGTCCATTTGCTCAGTACTTCCCAAGCCGCACGATTTTTTTCTGACGCAGGATCATCTGGTGTGGTGGGGACAAGCATCGGAAACTGCCGAGCGCCTTCTTTATAAGATTCATCAGGAAAGGGTGCATCGTACGCATCCATCACCGCTTGCGATAGTATTGTTGTGGTACCACTTTTAATAGTCGCGCCTACATTGAACTGCGGTGTCTCTTGCGAGAACTGCTGCCATTTGCGAAACCCTTCGCCAGGATCGTGATCTCCAGTCGGGAGCATCGTATTGCCAGCGGCTACCCGAGCAAACTTATCTGAGTTTTCTGCCACTAAGCGCAGACCGATCAGACCACCCCAATCTTGACAGAACAACGTGATATTATTCAAATCTAACTGGTCAAGTACCGATTGCATCCAGTCGACGTGACGCTGATAAGTGTAGTCAGTACGCGCTGCTGGCTTATCTGATTTGCCAAAACCGATGAGGTCTGGCGCAATGACACGGTGTCCTGCGGCCGTCAGTATCGGAATCATTTTGCGATACAGATAGCTCCAAGAAGGCTCGCCGTGTAGCAGTAATATGGGGTCAGCATCTTTTGGGCCTTCATCGAGATAATGCACGCGCAGCTCACCGCCCTCGGTATCGTCGACCATCAGATAGTTTGGGGCAAAGTCATAATCGGGCAGGTTAACAAAACAGTCATCAGGTGTTCTAAGGGTTTTCATATATCATCCTTGAGTGAAATAAATAACCGTGCACTCTTGCACAGTGTTGAGGAATGTTGAGATTTGCTTTAACAAAGTCCTGAATAAAGACTATAGCGTACAACTGTCTGCTGCTACAAACTTTCGTAATGAACAGTTCAGTGTTGAATGCTATGCATGAGAATACTGAAAAATTGTCATCTTCAGCTCGATTATTACGGTCAATAAGCCATATTTTGTGGGTCTAATCCTGCCGCCAATAAACCTTTATTACAACTTCTGCACGGCTGAGATCAAGTCGCTCTCTGAGCATGGGACGCAGTGCCTTGACGGTGCTTGCCTCTAACGCACCCCAGACTTTATCAATTTTTATAGGCTGATCCGTTAAATAATTACCTACCGTACTATCGATTAGGGAGGCTAAATGCTGTCCTGAGCATTGTTGATCGATGACGATGGGAAGTACGGTGAAGTTGTCTTTAACGCCATTCTTGGTAGTGCGCTCATTATTGCCATCAGTACTATTATTAATGCTGCTATTAATACCAATACCAATACCACTACGTATTTTTACGTTATCAAAATAACGTTGATCCGCCGCGTTGTGTGTGACGCAAACAACTAATGGCGGTGTCGGATTTTCCCAAAGCTCAAGCAATCTCGCGACAGTTGGCATAGAGGTTTCATCAGCGATCAGTAACGCTTGACCATCACGTAAATGATCCACTTTTTCAGGGAATTCTCTTTTGGTGACTATGGTTTCACCTACCTGTAGCGACTGAGCCCAACTGCCACCCAGTGTATCTCCATGAAGAAACACATCGACCCACGCTTGTATGCCAGTAGGCGTTTGCCATGCTTTTCTTAAGGTGTAATAACGATGAGCGCGTGCAGAGCGTGCGTTGTCCTCTATACCAGTGGTTACGCTATTATTAGCGGCGCTATTGTGCGTCAAGTCAAACAAGTAAGCATAGCCTGCGTCATTGATTGGCACTGAGGAGGGCTGTTTGTTTAATGGGTCATTATTACTTAATTCGGGCATGCGTAGTTCAAGACGGAGCATGTTCTCGCTGACTTTATAGCGGTTTTCCACTGTAAAGGTTTGCTTGATTAATTTGATGGTTTTTTTACCCAGTTTTTTATCTGCCCTTTGTTTGAGTGCAATATATTGAATTTGTAGCTCATCAGGGTGGGTAATGGCTGCGGGAAAGGCAATGAAAAAGGTTTGATTCTGCACAGTGTGGTTTTGAGCATTAACAGATTGAGACTCTACATTTTTTGGCTGTACTTGTAACTCGAGACCTTCAGCGTAAACCGTCGTCAATTGTACTTCTATATTATCTAATTCAGCAGTGGATATAGGGGTAAATGTCTGTAAAAACCCTAACAGCTCATCTATATGTTCTTCATTGATATGACTGATGATGTCTTTTAGTTCAGGGGCATTTAAGGATGTATATGGTTTGTCTTGACCATAACTATTATGTGCAGAAGATAGAAAGATATTAGCCATATTGATACTCATAAGCAGATGGTAAGTGAGGAGATAAAACGCTAGTTGTTTAATGATAATTGTTTTTATTATCGTTTACGAGTAAAATCCTCTTTTATTGTCGCTTTTGTTTCAAAACTATAAGCATCATCGACGCCAATTTTTTACTTTTTTATCAATAATGAGTGCCTATATGTTACGTGCAAACCAACTGACCATCAGTCGTCAAGGGAATACTTTACTAGATAACGTGAGCTGCGAGATTGATATCAAGCAGTTGGTGGCGCTAGTTGGACACAATGGTTCAGGAAAGTCGACTCTGATTAAGGCATTGGCAGGGGAGATGGCGAGTAGTAGCGGTAGTATTACCTTAGATGATACTCGCATCAATGATTACGGCAGTAAGGAGCTGGCACGTCATATGGCTTATCTGCCACAGCAACTGCCTGACGCCGCTGGATTTACCGTGCGTGAGCTGGTGATGCTCGGACGCTATCCGCATCAAAAGTGGCTACAAAAGCCAACCCAGATTGATAGAGATAAAGTTGAGCAAGCGCTAAAGGTGACCCAAACCGAAGCGTTTGCTGATCGTATCACGGCTACATTATCAGGCGGTGAGCGTGCCCGTGCTTGGCTTGCGATGTGCTTGGCGCAAGACACCAAGTATCTACTGCTTGATGAGCCGCTCGCTGCGCTGGATATGCATTATCAGATTGAGGTCATTCAGCTTATCCGCCGCTTGGTAGATGAGCAGGGCTTGAGTGTGGTGATTATTATTCATGATATTAATTTGGCCGCGCAATATGCGGATCGTATCATCGCGCTAAAAAACGGCCGAGTTTGTCACAATGGCACTATCAAAAGTACGATGCAATCTGAGGTATTACACGATATTTTTAACGTTGATATGCAACTGCTTAATCATCCTATAACAGGGCAGCCTGTTGCAGTTGCTTGACATCAGATCGCTTCTCTTTCACCCAAACTCGCCTAAAAAGATATGCTCCTATGTTTTCTATTTTTTATCAATACGAATCATTCAAGTGCTCGATACTCATGCCAGCGTCAGTGACGCCAATAACAGTACGCAAGTGGCAGACGCTTTTAGCTTTTATAATATTAGTCTGTCTAACGTTGACCGCTTGTAGTCACTCATCATCCGACAAAGATATTACTCGGTTTGATGAATCATCTCCTGAAAATCTCGTTAAAACAGAAAATAGTCATAGTGACCGTATTAATAGTGACAATATCAATATCGTCTCCCCTGATTGGGGCAATGCTGCAACGCTGACGGCGATGGGGCATGCGCCGATTGCCACTGGTGATATCAGAGTTTGGGACAGATGGGTGGGTCGCCCCCGTCTACCAGCGGCGACCACCGATATTGGGATTCGTTATCAGCCCAATGCTGAGCTGGTGGCACAGCTTCCTGTTGATATGATCGTGGATAACGCTTTTTATGAGCATGCCCGCAGCTTATATGGTGATGTCCCTGCGCAGTCGGTGATGTTTGCGGCAAAAGGAAAAGCGGCAACGTGGGCTGACTATACGGAGCCGACGCGCGCGCTTGGCGTATTGATTAATAATCCCAAGATGGCTGAAGACTATATTGTACAAAGTCAAAAAGACATACAGCTTGCCAGGCAGCAGTTTCAGCAGCGCTATTCAAAAGTAAAAAAAATTGCGGTTGTCCAGTTTGCGGATGCCAATAACATGCGCATGTATGTTGATAACAGTCTGTTTAAGGTGGCATTAGAGCAGATGGGCAAAGAGCTTGTGGTCTTAGGGGAGGGCAATCAGTGGGGGTTTGTACCAATACGAATGGGTGATTTGGCGCGGTTAGATAATGAGACTTGCCTGCTGATCATCGACCCACTCAGTCCCATCACCAGAGCTGAGATTAATGACAGCTTGGTATGGCAGCGTTTGGGCTATGGTGAGCGCCGCTGTATGGCGGAGTTGCCGCCAGTCTGGATATATGGCGGGATGTCGTCATTGGTCAGTCTGGCCAATAATTTATCCACGGTTTCGTTAACAGGTGGCGCGATATAATGACTATTCATACCAATCATACGAGCAGTGCCAGCAACACCAGTAGCGCTAATAGCCTAGGCTCCATGTCCTCCTCGTATACGGAAACTGTGATGACCTCATCGCCCAAGCCGCCACCACATCCATCTCAGCCTCCGTCGTCTGTCATGAGCAGTACGTCTTGGCGATTTTGGATGACTTTTATAGGATTGGTGGTTTTGTCTGCCTGCAGTGGCTGGGCACTATTAGAGCGAGAATGGACACGCCCGCTCAGTGAGCTGTTTTTACCAAGTTTGCAGCTTGATATTGCTAGTATGGCGACACAGCTGCACTTAGTGGCGACCAGTGTGGTGGCGCTATTGGCAGGCGGATTATTAGGCGTAGTCAGTATTTTGTTACAACAGTTGGTCAAAAATCCATTGGCATCAGACACCACTTTGGGAGTCGGAATTGGTGCCCAGTTGGCTATGTTGATTGTGACGCTATTTTTGCCGAGTTTGGCTATTTATGGTGGCCTCTACGTGGCCTTTGTCGGTGCCATCATGAGTATGGGTTTGGTGTTTGCCTTGTCCGCGCCTAGTCGCTTTAATCCGCTGATTCTGATACTGGCAGGTTTGGTCGTCAATATCTTGCTTGCCGCTGTTGCCAATGTATTGGTGTTATTTTTTGCTGAAAGAAGCAATGGTATGTTGTCATGGGCGGCTGGGTTTTTGGCACAAAGCAGCTGGGATAGCAGTCGAGCGCTGATGATCACAGCGACCTTGGCGACGATAGCCTGCCTGCCTTTATTGAAGCCGCTGACACTGATGAGCTTAGATGACTCACAAGCCAAACGTTTGGGCGTGCCTATCAATGGTATTCGCGCCTTAGTGGTAGTGATTGTGGCGGTGGTGACCGCACTAGTCATCAGTGAGGTTGGGCTGATTGGTTTTATAGGGCTTGGTGCGGCAAGTTTGGTCAATGCGCTAGGCATCTCGTCTATCGGTAAACGTTTGGCAGTCGCATTTGCGCTAGGTGCATTGCTGCTACTGTTGACCAGTAATGTTGCGTTATTGCTTGAGCCGATACTGGATATGCAAATCCCGGCTGGTGCCATGACGGGCATACTTGGTGCGCCATTGATTATTTGGCTAATTTTGCGCCAGCGCCACGAGCGTATAGAAACAGTTACCCCTATGATGAGCGGTCAAAATACAACGGTTATATACTGGCGATGGGGGGCGGGTTTGCTCGCTGTTATTATGCTTGCGTGTGTCTTTGTGCAGGATATCAATGGTTGGGGATTTAGTACCGATTGGGCGCTGACACAGCAATATCGTCTACCTCGTAGTTTAAGTGCTGCGGCAACAGGGTTGATGCTCGCGGTCGCAGGCGTGTTGCTACAGACGCTAACGCGTAACCCTATGGCGAGTCCTGAGGTTTTAGGTGTCAGCTCAGGCGCGGCGCTGGGGGTGATTTTAGGATTTTTATTATTACCCAGTTTGGGGCTGTCGGCTGGAGCAGGTACGTTACTGATTTCAGGACTGTCAGGTGCGATGGCGGTATTGCTGTTGGTCATTTGGCTGGCACGTAGAGTCAGCTCAGGCTATTTGCTGTTAGTCGGTATTGGTATCGCTGCCATGATGGATGGGGTCATGCACATGGTCAAGCTCTCAGGTGACCCTCGTCTAGAGGCGATGCTCAGCTGGTTATCAGGCACCACCTACAGTGCTCAGCCTAGCACAGTATGGTATCTGATTGTCATTGCGCTTATCTTATTGGTACTTAGCTTATTGATTATCAAACCCTTACGTGTTCTTGGTCTAGGGACAGGTGTCGCACGAAATTTGGGTGTGGCAGTGACACCCGTGACATTATCGATACTGGCGCTCGTTGCTGCCCTTAGTACCGCGAGCACGCTTGCTGTGGGTCCTTTGAGTTTTATTGGCTTGATGGTGCCGCATCTAGCCACCTCACTTGGAGCGGTAAAGCTCGAGCGGCAGTTGCCATTAGCGGCATTGTTAGGGGCAGGGATCATGGTGATAGCTGACTGGATTGGACGATATGTGATGTTTCCTTATGAGCTACCTGCTGGTACGGTGGCTGCTATCATTGGCGGTGGCTATTTCTTATGGCTTATTCGTAAAGCGCCAACCACCGCTAATGGTTAGTTTGTCTTTTTATTCAGCAATTAAGCATTCATATATACGAGTACAGATGAGCGTTAGAGGCTCTGTACTCGCAAATGATACTTCACTGATCGTAATGGTTGTTGACGATCATGCTAACGCTCAATGCATCATTTCGCTGATCTTATTTACCAATCAAAAAATTGATAAACTGGGTTGACAGTCCATCAGTGGTAGTAGATACTACGCTTCAATAAAGATAATGATTATCATTTACATTATTATTATCTTTAAATAAATATCAGCTGTAGATATGAGTATAGAACTTACGCTGCAACGATGATTTAAAACTACTGACAACAATAAGGCTGACATGATGGATACGATTCTTTTAGACGAAACCCTTGATAATGAATGCTACTTGTATCGTCAAGATCAATTTGAGTCAAAGGTTCGCAGTTATCCGCGAAAACTGCCTTTTGCAATTCAATCTGCCAAAGGGGCGTGGATTACTGATGTTGAAGGTAATGAGTATCTTGATTGCCTATCAGGTGCAGGAACATTGGCGCTTGGGCACAATCATCCAGTGGTCACTGAAAGTATCAAGCAGCTTTTGGACAGCCATCTGCCTATGCATACTTTGGATATCACCACACCATTAAAAGACAAATTTAGTGAATTTATGTATGAGCTGCTAGCTACCAGTAGCGATGAGTATTGCTTGCAGTTTTGCGGGCCGACAGGCGCAGATGCCGTAGAGGCCGCTATTAAACTGGCCAAACAAGTCACTAAGCGCTCAGGTATTGTTAGCTTCAGTGGTGGCTATCACGGCATGACGCATGGCGCGTTGGCTATCACAGGAAACTTGGCACCCAAGCAGGATATAGAAGGTTTGATGGGATCTGTACAGTTCTTACCATATCCCAATATGTACCGCTGCGCATTTGGTTTGCCTTTTGAGCAAAGCATTCATGCTCATATGCACTATTTTGAAAACTTCTTAAAAGATGCAGAAAGCGGTGTGGTCAAGCCGGCAGCAGTGATTTTAGAGGTTGTACAAGGAGAGGGCGGTGTCAATCCTGCACCTATAGAATGGTTAAAGCATGTACGCCAAGTGACCAAAGAGCTTGGTATTTTGTTGATTATTGATGAGGTGCAAACAGGGTTTTGCCGTACGGGACGTTGGTTTGCCTATCAACATGCCGATATTGACCCCGATATGATTGTGATGTCAAAAGCGATCGGTGGCGGTTTACCCCTTGCGGTATTGGGCATCAAAAAACAATATGATGTATGGCAAGCAGGCAATCATTCTGGCACTTTTAGAGGCAATCAGCTGGCAATGGCAACAGGACTTGCCACCCTCAATTACCTAAAAGATAACCATGTTGCTGAGTATGTCTCAAAAATAGGCACGTGGTTTATGTCTCAGCTAAAAATGCGCCAACAGCACTATCCAAAAATCGGTCAAGTCAGAGGGCGGGGGCTAATGATTGGCATAGAGATCATCAATCCTAGCTTACCTAAGCAAAATGATGGCAGCTATCCAGCAGACAGTGATGCAGCTGCTAAAATCCAGCAAGCGTGCTTCAAGCATGGTTTGGTGATAGAAAAGGGCGGACGCGGCGGCACGGTACTACGCTTATTACCGCCACTCAATATAACCAAAGATGAGTTACAGCAAGTGCTGCAAAGGCTTGATAGGGCGCTAGAGGATAATCGATAGTGTCTTAACAGCATTCAAATAGCCATAAAAACAACACTAATAACAAGTCAGTGATCTACGATTGATAGCATCGTGGAGTAGACAGGTGAGGATATTTTGCCTTTATTAAATCAGCAGACCAGTGAGCAGTATCTCACGCAGATGCAAAAGACAAGCGCTGTGATCAAGCAGTGGCTGGATGACAATAACGTGTATGTGGGTGGCACACCTCAACAAGTACAAGTAAATAATACTGTTGAGATCCACGAGCAAGGTCGAGATATCGACTCCATACTTGCGGATATTCAAAACAAGTTTTTGCCAAGCTGTGTGTCCACTGCCAATACCAACTGTTTGGCACATCTACATCCACCCACCCTAGTTGTCGGTCAAATCGCTGAGATGATTATCGCCGCTACCAACCAGAGTATGGACTCTTGGAACCAAAGCCCAGCGGCGACTTATATCGAAAAAGACTTGATCCATTGGTTGTGTCAACGTTGTCAGTTCGATCAGACCTATCATCAAACGAGCGGTAACGCTGGTGGGGTTTTTACCAGTGGCGGGACGCAGAGTAATTTGATGGGATTACTGCTGGCACGCAATCAGTTTTATGAAAATAAAGGCGTTGATGTACAAAAAGATGGTCTGATAGGTCAGCAAAAGTGCTATATATTATGTTCAGATCAGGCGCATTTTTCTATCGAGAAAAACGCGGCGCTCCTAGGCTTGGGTCAAAAATCTGTCATTAAAATAGCGACCGATGCATCAGGTGCCATGTTGATGTCTGACTTGCAGCAAAAAATAGCTCATCTTGGGTCTGACAACGTGATCGCAGTTGTGGCAACCGCTGGCACCACGGATTTGGGCGCGATTGATCCGCTAATGGCTATTGGCAAAGTTTGCCATGATGAGCAAATATGGCTACATATCGACGCGGCATGGGGCGGGGCGCTACTGTTATCAAAGCGCTATCGACATCTGCTTCACGGCTTGGATTACGCGGACTCTATTACCTTAGATTTTCATAAGCATTTCTTCTTACCGATTAGCTGTGGCGCTTTTTTATTGAGGGACAGTCAGAGCTTTGAAAGTATTCGTCATCATAGCGAATATCTAAACTCTGCTGAAGATGAAGAGGATAATATTCCAAACCTAGTCACGTACTCTTTGCAGACCACACGCCGATTCGATGCGCTAAAGCTGTGGATGGCGCTGGACTTACTGGGAACGGATGGCTATGCATCCTTGATTGATAACTGTCTGGATACTGCTAAGCAGGCGGCAACGCTGATTGATGCAAATGAAAATTTTGTGTTGGTACATGAGCCTATTATCAGTAGCATTTTGTTCTCCTTCGTCCCCAAAGATACAGTGCTATCTGGCGAACAGCTCGCTCAGCTCAATCGTCATATTGCGCAAGCATTATTGATTAACAATATCGCCAATGTGGCGACCACTCAGTTTTCGCAACAGCTCTGTCTCAAATTTACCATTTTAAATCCCAATACCCAAATCAATGATATTGCAGACATCATTGAGCAGATGGCTATTGCTGGTTTTAACCGACTCAATTCTGACAACCTGAACGTTGATGAGAAAAAATAACATGATGCAGCATAAAACGCTTGATCGTCTCACACTACAAAATCTAATCAATGCTTACTGTTTTGAGACTGGGCACGGCGAGATTCTAGCCGTAGAACACCAGAATGATGTGCAAAAACAGGCGTCACAACACAAGCCACTATTAATGCTAACGCTTGCGCCTTTCGATACGGTCATGGTCGTACCTGTCGATAGAATCAGCCGATTGGGGCAGCACCGCTTGGCATCTACACCCCTTATATTAAATGAGCCGCTACCAAATAAGCAGCCAGATGCTTCATTGCAAAGCAGCCAATGGATTATCCCCTCTGCGATGAGCGTAGCGTCCCTGCTTATTGAAGACATCGTCCATCGTTATAAAGACAAAGCCGCGCTGGATGCCAATGGTGTCTTAAAACGCTGGATTGAGAGTTATGAGGGGTTACAGATCATCTTGGCGCACCGCAATGATGAGATTGATGACATCGTTGACTATCAGCAAGACTTTATTCAAACCGAACAAAATCTGATTTATGGTCATGCTATGCACCCCACCCCCAAAGGCCGTGCAGGGTTTTATGGGGACGAGTGGGCAAAGTATGCGCCCGAGACCAATAGTAAAACTCAACTGCATTATTGGCTGGTGCATCCGAGCTGCATCACAGAAGAGTTTGTTGATGGGGATAGTATTACCGCTCTACTCAAATCCAAGCTGCAAGCTGGCATGAGTGACTATCAGCAGCACCTACTCGATGCGCATCCAGACTATAAGCTGTTGCCATTACACCCTTGGCAAGCAAGGTTTTTGCAGCAGAAGCCATGGTATCAAAAGCTGCTAGAGAGTAGTCAGCTGTTTGATTTTGGTGAGCTCGGTTGGTATCTGCATCCAACAACATCAGTGCGTACGCTGGCTGCCTTTGACGCGCCTTGGATGTTCAAACTGTCGTTATCGGTGGCGATTACCAACTCTGTGCGGATCAATCTGCCTAAAGAATGCAAGCGCGGTATGCATGCCTGCCGAATTTGGCGTAGTGATTATGGTACTCAGCTAAAGCATCAGTACCCTACGATAGCTGTATTGAATGACCCTGCTTGGCTTGCGCTACGTGTCGATGGAAAAGTCATCGATGAGACGATCTGTATTTTACGTGATAACCCTTTTACACATAAGACACAAGTCACCAATCTTGCAAGTTTAAGCCAAGACCATCCTACTCGTCTGACCAATCGCTTGGAGACACTGTTTAAGTCTATTCATAAACGGACTGGTGAGCCTTTAGAAAAAATAGCTGTCCAGTGGTTTGATGCCTATTTGCAAGTTGGTTTTATACCGCTTATTCATATGTATTACCAGCATGGGATTGGGTTTGAGGTGCATCAGCAAAACAGTTTAATTGAGCTGACAGAGGGCTATCCTACCAAGTTTTGGGCCAGAGACAATCAAGGGTTTGGCTATATTGCAGAGTATGCCGCGCCGCTCATCGATGCTTATCCCGAGCTTATTAGCGAAGGAGAGTGCGTCATTCCAGAGGATTTTGCTGACTCACGATTTGCCTATTACTTAGTGGGTAATAGCATATTTGGCCTGATCACTGCCATTGCTCGGACTCAGCTTGTGAGTGAAGAGAGATTAATCACGACGTTTAAAGAGTGCTTAATGGCGTTAGAGCAACAATACCCGCATCGCTCGTTATTTGATTTGTTGTTGCGTAGTCCTACATTGCCGTTCAAAGGCAATCTGCTCACCAGACTCTATGCGCTTGATGAGCTGACCGCACCTGTTGAAACCCAGTCTATTTATGTCGATATCCCAAATCCCATGGTGACGTAGCTTGCGATGCTGTGGCTTGCTAGGCGGTGCTACAAAAATAATCGCACAATAGAAGCGATGGTGACAAATAATAATCAGAACAAACGCAATGATTGAGGGGCAAACGTGTTAGATATTATTGGTATTGGTGTAGGGCCGTTTAATTTAAGTTTGGCGGCATTACTGAAAAAGACGGAGATCACCGCTAAGTTCTTTGAACAACAGGCGGCGTTTAATTGGCACAAAGGCATGATATTACCGAGCACCACACTGCAAGTGCCTTTTATGGCAGATTTGGTGACGCTGATAGATCCAACCAGCTCGTATTCCTTTTTAAACTACTTACACACCCAGCATCGTCTGCTGAAATTCTATTTTTTAGAAGAGTTTAAAATTTACCGTAAAGAGTACAACCACTACTGCCAATGGGTAGCGGAGCAGCTGGATAGCTTGAGCTTTGATGCGGCAGTGATAGACGTAGTGTTCGATAATGATGATGATGGGTTTGTCGTGACGGTATGCGAGCAGGGGACACAAAAAACCTATCATGCCAAAAATCTGGTCATAGGAACGGGCACGCGGGCCGCGCTACCATCATCATTGCAAGCTATTGCCAAAAAAGCGCCACACCGCTGTATGCATACCGCCCATTTTGCAGACAACTTTGATTTGGATCGCCTTGATGCCAATCGCCTAGATTTGAATAGCGTCAAAGCAGAAGACAAGTTGACCAAAATATTGGTACTGGGTTCAGGACAGTCCTCAGCCGAGGTGTATAGAACCTTATTTGATCAGCAGTTTGATGATGAGCACAATGACCATAGTAACGGCAACGCCAAGTTTCAGTTAGATTGGATGACTCGCTCGGCAGGGTTTTTCCCTATGGAATACTCTCCATTAGGCTTGGAGCATTTTAGCCCGGCGTATACAGACTATTTCTATGGTTTAAACTCAGAAATCAAGCCTAAGGTCGCCGCTAAGCAAGATCTGCTCTATAAAGGCATGGGATTTGAGACCATACGTGATATTTATTACCGTCTTTATGAGCGTAGCATTAACAATAAAGATTTGCATTCAACGCTTATATCCAATTGTGAAGTGACGCAGGCAACATTGGCTGAGTCGCTAGATAGCATCAGGTTGACCATGAGGCAGCGTGAACAAAACCAGATATTTACGGCTGATTATGACTGTGTGATTGCTGGCACAGGATATCGTTATGGTCTGCCTGAGTGCTTAAACACGCTATTGCCTGATATCTCGCATGATGCATTTGGACAGCCAGTGATTGATAGAGACTATATATTAGCCTATCAAAAAAATACTACAGGCAAGATTTTTGTACAGAACCAAGAAATACATACTCATGGCGTTGGCGCTCCAGACTTGGGGCTAGGGGCTTACCGAGCAGGATGCATCGTCAATCAGCTAACGGGTAAGCAGATTTATGATACCGATGCCTTACCGGTTTTCCAAAAATTTGGCGCGTAGCTTATATAAACTGCCTATTTTAAAACCCACTCAAAAAGCGTTCACTATATCACCATACTACAATAATGAGGAGTGAGTCATGCCGACCATCACCCAAAGCCTGCCCGATACCTTTAGTATCGAGGCTTACCAAAAAACGTTTGCACTGAGAGCTGTCAGCTATCCAGAAGACATGCCATTACTGTATCAATGGATGCATGCCGAGCATGTGGTTGATCAGTGGCAGCTACATCTCCCAATGTCTCAGCTAAAGACTCATTTTGAAAAAATGCTGGCCGATGATCATCAGCGTCTGTATTTGATATTGTGTGATGATGAGCCGATTGGTTATACCGAGATTTATGAGACGGCTCGAGATCGGTTGTCGAATTATTATAAAGCCAAAGACACAGACATGGGCTGGCATATTTTGCTGGGTGATCCTGCGGTGGTTGGTAAAGGCTATCTCAAGCCCACAGGTATGATGATTAGTAAATTCATATTTGAGCAGACAGACGCCAAAAAAATCGTGGTCGAGCCAGACAGTAAGGTACAAGTTTATCGATGGGTGGCTGATAGCTTTGCCTATCGTGTACAACGTCTGATTGAGATGCCAGAAAAAACCGCCTCATTGTATTTTTGCAATCGTGATGAGTTTTTGGAATCTAGAGGGTATCTCAGTTTTTATGGTGCCACGGCTGAATGAGCAAAGCGCCCATACACACTGTGGCGATCGATAAAGCGCCTATCAATCAGACACTGACAAATAATACTCACAAAAACAGCAATAGTAATCGCCTAAGCGATAAGCAAGTACGGCGGGTACTGGTGACCTTATTGCTTGGTGGTACGGTCATAAGCTTTAGTAATAGTGCGCTCAACCCAGCGATCCCTGTGTTTATGTCAGTGTTTGACGTCGATATTGTGCTGGGCGGCTGGGTGTTAAATGCTTATGTATTGGCCATGAGTGTGGGGCTGATGCTGAGTGGTTACTTAAATAAAAGGTTTGGTTTTAAGCCGGTTTATTTGGCGGCAATACTTGGTTTTATGCTCGGCTCGGTCATTGGCATGTTGTCCTCTAATATGCTCTTTGTCATTGGGGCTAGAGCTGTCCAAGGGCTGAGTGGCGGTCTGATTATTCCGCTCTCGATTGGCATGCTATATCAGATCTACCCAAAACAGCAACACGGTAGGATAATGGCGCTATGGGGCATCGTTATTATGATGTCATTGGCGTTTGGCCCTCTGGTCGGGGCTTATTTGGTTGAGCAGTTTGCATGGTGGACACTATTTGCCATTACGTTACCACTCAGTGTGGCGGTCATGGCGATGGTATGGCGGCTAATACCTGACATGCGCTCACATGACAAAACAAGTTCTTTTGATGCGGTAGGGTTTGTCAGTTTGATCATTTGGCTATTGGCCATGATGGTTTGGCTGAGCACACTACAAATAGATTTTACTCAAGGTATCTCAAGCCGCGATGGTTTGTTAAAAATAGCGGCGTTGGGTGTATTGTTTATTGGGTTTTTGCTGTCAGCCGTGGCTTGGTGGGCATATGAGAGTCGTCAGAGCCATCCATTATTAAATACTCGATTGTTCCATAATAAAAACTATTTGCACAGTAATATCATTAGTATTACCCAAACGGTAGCCCTGATGCTGTGCCTCTTACTATTGCCTATATTGATTCAGGATGTAATGGGTGAAAGTGCTTTATGGACTGGGGTTGTCCTGATGGTCGCTACGCTCGTAGCCAGTATCACCACGCATTACGCTGGCAGGCGGGTGGACAAGCGTGGCGCCCGAGGGATTGGTATTGCTGGGATTATGATTAGTGCGCTGTCTACCTTGATGCTGGCATGGTGCTTGTACCAGCCAACACTTTGGCTACTCATACTGATGATGAGTATGCGAGGTGTGGGAGTGGGTTTGGCGTATCTACCAACCACCACGGTGGGGTTCAGTAGCTTACCCAAAGACTCGGTCACCGAGGGAGCTGCACTCAATAATATCAGTCGCCGTATTATCTCTACTATATTTATCACGTTGGCAACCCTCTATATCCATAGTCGAAGCGCGCAACTACTAGCCGCAGGAAGTAGTGTTGGTATGACAAGCGCAATCCAAGAAATACTGGTGATAATCGCGTTGATGCTATTATTCACGATTCCCTCTGCCTGCAAGTTACCCCGATCAGCATGATCACATAGTTAATATTTGGGATAAATATGGATTATAATTGTAAATAATTATCATTCGCCTTAATGATTGTCCATTTTATATTTTTATTTGATTCAATTCTTAGACAGGAAGCTCATATCAATGTTCAATAATCTAGCAAATGCCCTCCAAAACAATCATAGCGCAGAGTCCACTTGTGCCAATAGGCCGTGGCACGCGCCTGTTGATTTGCCAACCATGAGACGCGCTGAGCAACGAGTGATTAAGCAACTATTACAAGCATTACTCTATGAAAATATCATTGATTTTGACTCTCAAAATGTAAACAAAACTAATGATAGTGCTGATAATCAGACGCTGCTCACTTTTACTATCAAAGCGGGTGAGGATATCTGTTATACCGCACAAGGGTATATTCATTATAGCTTCGACATCATCCGTTTAAATGACACGAACGTGCAGCGGGTAGTTAATGGTGTTGCCCAAGACGCCATCCTCGAAAACATGATTAGTGATATTTTGCTTAATATTGAGCATGCAGCGCTCAAGGATGGCTTTATTACCGAGCTACGCCACACCTTAGTAAATGAAACACAATCTCAGGTGCTAACGTCTCATGAGCCGGTTTCTATTGAGACGCTCACGTATGATCAGCTCGAAGGCTATCTGACAGCAGGGCATCCTTATCATCCATGTTTTAAGTCTCGTATTGGTTTTGATATACAAGATAACTATGACTACGGGCCAGAATTTGGTCAAAACATTGAAGTGGTCTGGTTGGCTGTTAGGGCAGGGCTGCTTGTTAGCAATACCACGACTGATATTAATGCTAATGAATGGGTTGAGGATTATATAGGCACTGATAAGCTTGCTCTGCTCACTGCCAAGCTCAGAACAGCATTGGTCACTAAAGATGAGCTGGCTGATGATTATAGTCTGATACCTGTGCATCCTTGGCAATGGCAAAATACCCTAATTCAGGCGCTACAACCACTGATTGCTGCACAAGAAATTGTTTGTTTGGGCAGTACAGGCCATCAATACCATGCTCAGCAGTCTATTCGCTCGCTGACAATGCTTGATGATGACAATCGTCATGAAGGTATTAATAATAATAAAGCTTACTTAAAACTGAGCATGCATCTGATCAACACCTCAAGCACGCGACTGTTGGCCAAGCACACCGTGATGAATGCAGCTATTGTCACTACCTGGTTGAATCAGCTGATTGCAGAAGATAAGACCGCACAAGCCCTGCCCATCGCGTTTTTGGGTGAGACCGTTGGTGTCAGCTTAGATCATGAGGTGCTACGCACACGCGGCTATCAGCATCCAGATCTATACGGCGGAATGGCGGCTATCTGGCGACAAAACGTCAATCAATATCTAGCAGAAGGCCAAACAGCATTTCCGCTTAATGGAGTGAGTTTTATCAATGCAGATGGCTCACATCTTATCGCACCTTGGCTAGATAAATATGGCGTAGAGACATGGATTAAACAGCTGATTCAGGTTACTGTCACCCCTTTATTACATATCTTATTTGGTTATGGTATCGCATTAGAATGCCATGCCCAAAATATCGTCTTGGTACATGAAGCGGGCTACCCCATAAAAATCTTGTTAAAAGATTTACATGATGGGATTCGTTATTCGCCTAAGCACTTAACTCAGCCGCATTTGCGCCCAGATTTTTATAGTTTACCAGCAGCCCATGCTGCTTTGAATAGAGGGTCATTTATCGAGACAGAAGACACGGATGGCATCCGTGATATGGCGGTTGCCTGTCTATTTTTTGTGGCATTGTCAGATATTGCAATCTTTATGCAGACGCATTACCAGTATTCTGAGGTTGCGTTTTGGCAGCAGGTTGCTGATTGCGTGACCGACTATCAAGCATCTCATCCAGAGCATCAAGCGCGGTTTGACTTGTTTGATGTCTTTGCCAAGCAAACACGTATTGAGTCTTTGGCTAAGCGTCGCTTGTTTGGCGACAAAGCATTTCCGATTAAATATATCAATAATCCATTGTTCAAAAGTCGGGGGTGAAGTGATGCATACGTTATTTCCTGTGCAAACCCCTGTAAAAAATGGTCACATTGAGGCAAAAGACAAGCCAAACATAGAAGTCATCCAATGGGCGCTGATTAGTCATTTGGTAGAGTGTTTCCTATTAGAGCAGTGGGTAGAAGAACGCTATATCCAAGTGACAACCACCACTGAGTATTTAGCGACCTATAAAGTCTCTGAGGCGCAAAATATCCATCAGTTTTTAGCGTTATTACCGCAGCCATATCATCAGTTTTTTGAGCAAGACAGTCCGCTAATCGTAATGGAGGTTGACGATGACAGACAGTTACTACTGCTGGTAGAACCTGCGTACGTCTCACCGTGGCGACTGTCTAAATCTTGTTTCCCTATCCTTCATAACCTTGATAACAGTGCTATTAACAATAACGCTATTGGCAGCAATGCGCTAGTTAACAAGCCACTAGAATCAATCAGTACAGCGCAGCAGCTGTTAGAAATTTTCCTATCAATGATAGATAAGGCAATGCTATCTGATGAAGGTGTCGCAAAACTCAAAGAGAGCTTGGAATCCTCATTGATCGCTCAAAAAAACTCAGCCGCTGCCAATATATCAATGGCGGTTTGTCAGCGCCCATACTGGCATCAGACCCTGATTGCCGCAGAGCAATGGGCATCATTGATGGATCGTCCGTTTCATCCGCTAGCAAAAGGAAAGCTGGGCTTTACGTCAGCTGAGTATCGACGTTATCTGGCAGAGTTCAACCAACCGATGAAGCTGGTATGGGTTGCTATTGCCAAGAGCCATCTTATGGTGGCCGCGCATGTCATCGACTTGGCAGCACAGAACCCAGCGGCTTATTTTTTGGATGAAGGGCAACAGCAGCAGTTAACACAGGAGCTTACCGCAAAGCGTATTGCAGAGACGCACGTGGCGCTGCCGGTACATCCTTGGCAGATGACGCATGTGGTTGATGATATGTATGCTGATGAATTGGCTGATGGTACAGTAGTCATACTTGATTTTGAGGCACTGACTGCCTACGCCAGCTCATCCATGCGCAGTCTGCTGATTGACACAGATACGCCAAACAGTATCAAGTTGCCAATAGGGGTACATGCCCTAAACTCAAAGCGCTACTTACCCGTACTAAAGCTTATCAATGGTGAAAAAAACCAAGCCATACTGATGCAGGCAAGAGACATAGACGATACTTTAGCATCGCAGCTGCGGCTATGGGATGAGCGTCTGTGGTGGGGGTTTATGTCAACAACCCATTTGCATGATAAAAGCGCTATCAATCCCTATTTTTATCAAGAAAAGCCCACGCACTTGGGGGTGATGCTGCGTCAATTACCAACAGACTTGTGTGATGATAGAGTTCAGTTATTACCCATGGCAAGTTTAGGTATGGTGGTCTACAAGCAGGGTGTCAGTCATCATATTTTTGATGAAATCATTCAGGGTAGTAGTCAAAATAAGAGTGCAGCCAGTCATCCAGATCATTTGACAGCCAACAAAAAATCTTCGGTAATAAGAGTGTTTAGAGATCTCTGTGAGGTATTTTTGGGGACGATGCTACGCTGTCTACGTTTGGGGTTTGCGCCTGAGATGCATGGGCAAAATATAGTGCTCGTGTTAAAAAACCATCATTTTACCAGTCTATTACTGCGCGACCATGACTCAATCCGTGTTTATCTGCCCTGGCTGGCGCGTCATCAAATCCCAGATCCTCACTACCTCAGCCCACCAGAGTTCAAAAATCGTTTGTACCGAGAGACGCCGCAATCGCTGATATTCTACTTACAATCGTTAGGAGTGCTGGTCAACATTCGGGCGATCATTGAGTCACTGGTTGAGCATTACTCTATTAATGAAGAGGCGCTGTGGCATGCGGCAATGATCAGTATTGAAACCGCTTTGACAACGATCGATTTTGATGCCGATCAGCGTCAGATACTCCGTGATGAGTTACTCACCAACCCAGAGTATCCACACAAAACCTTGCTATTACCAGTTATCGCACGCGGCGCTGATCCGCATGGTAGTATGCCAGCTGGAGAGAGCAGAACAACAAATCCATTTATGCAGGTCAAAAAGCACCTCTAGTGAGAAATCCATGAATACTATAGACATTAATCATCTGATAAACACCTATAAAAACATTGGCAGCTCAACCATTGGTCATCTGACTGCAGCGGGATATTTGCCAGATATCAAAGCATTTAATCCTTGTAACAGCACGATAGCGGGCAAAGTATTGACAGTTCAGCTGATCTCTGACAATACCGATGTGATCAATCAAGCACTCATTCAAGCAAAACCGGGTGATGTGCTGTGTATTGATGCTCAGGTACTAGGGACAAAGTCATGTTGGGGAGCGCTGCGTACTTGTGCCGCCATTTATGAGAAGTTGGCTGCCGTGATTATTCTTGGGCAGGTTACCGACTCAGTACAGCTTCAGCAGCTAAAGTTTCCTATCTTTGCCAAAGGCATTAGTGCGCTCACCACATTCAAAAGCCCCCAGGCAGCAGGTACACTGGCAACTGACATTGATTATCGCTTTGGAGAGCAAGTTATTCCTATTTATTCAGGGGGCATTGCCATCATGGATAATGACGGCGTGTTTATCTTGCCTATTGCTATAGCACAGCAACTAGCCAAGAGATGTCAAAAAAAGCAGGGCGAAGATGACACTAAGTTTCAGCGGTTTATTGAGGCTTATCGCAATGATCAATTAGAGCAGTTATAGCTAATCTACTTTAAAAAAGGTACCTTGCTACTGGTATTCATTTTTCGCAGCCTCATGAACACCAGTAGCACCTGACAAAAAGTATGTCAGCTCTTGGTTGGATTGACTGTATTTAGCCGCTAGCAAGTGGCCATTATCTGAGCCAGTGACTTATTTATTGGGACGAAGAGGTCATCAGTAAAATAACAGATAGCCACTTATAAACAGCTATTTGTAAATACCTATAGAAATAAAAATCATTATCATTTAGAATGTCATTCACAAAGTTAGTACATACAGTATTATTTGCTAAATATAACGCATATCACTGCCTACTATCCAACTAAGTGAAATAACCTAAGTGAAGTAATTATGAAAAGCCACCACCACGTTGCTCTATCTCTCCTTACCCTTTGTATCAGTCAGCAGTTATACGCACAAACCAATGCCAATTCAGTACAAAGCGCATCAAATGTGCAGACCGTCGCTGCGGCGACCTCGAATGCAGCATCAAGCGATGTGCCTAGTGTGACCTTGGAGACTATCAAAGTCGCTGCCAATGCCAAAACAGGCACGGCGCTGGCACAAAAAATCAGTGAAATGCCCGCCGTCACGCAAGTGATTCGTGAGGCAGACATTCAGGCGCAGGCGACGGGCAATCGCACGGTCGGGGACATCTTAGCCCAGCTCGTGCCCAGCCTCGGCGTGAGTAGCGGCTCAGTCAGTAACTATGGCACGACCATGCACGGGCGTCCTGTACAGTATTTGCTAAACGGCGTGCCATTATCTGGCTCGCGCAGTCTGTCACGTGAGCTGAACAGCATCGACCCTGAACAAATCGAGCGCGTCGAAGTGCTCTCAGGCGCGACCAGTATCTATGGCGCGGGCGCAGCGGGCGGTCTGATTAATATCGTGACCAAATCGACGGCAGGCTATGGCTTGACAAGACAAACGCGCCTTGGCATCAACAGCAGCCGCGAGTTTGAATCCGACTCGCTCGGCTACCACGTGGGACAAAGCCTCGGCTACGGCGGTGAGCGCGTGTATGGTAATCTCGATGTGGACTACGAGACCACAGGCGGCAAGTTCGACAGTCATGGCGACCGTATCAGCCCCGATGCCAACCAAACCGACAACCAAGACACCGATACTATCAGCGTTAACGCCAACCTCGGCTTCGATATTAGCGACACCAAGACCATGAACCTTGCGGCGACCTATTATGACAGCGAGCAAGACACCAATTATGGCGTCGATTATGGAGATAATCTGTCTGTACTGCTAAAAGGTACCACACCGTCACTACGTGCTATCGATGGTGCTAAAATCGAAAACCAACCATACAATACCAAAAGCTCAGTCAACCTGAACTATAACGACAGCGACTTTTTGGGTTCAAACTTAAGTCTGACAGGCTATTACCGTGACGAAAAGGCACGCTTTTATCCGTCAGGGAAGCTTTTTAACAAACAAGCCCAAGAGGTATGGGTAAATAATGGCTTAACCGATGCAGATACCTTAGGCAAATTATTGGGTGCAGCGGCTGTGGTCACCCAGTCGGAGGCGGACATTGAGGTGATGGGACTGCGCGCCGCGATGCAGACCGAAACCGATGTCATGGGCAAAAACACCTTGTTCAGCTATGGCGCGGACTTTGAGCGCGAAAACAGCGAGCAGACCTATTATGGTCAAGATTTGGATACTTTCCAAACCAGTAATGGCCTTATCTCAAAAAGTAACGGCATCACCTACAACGGCGGGCCAAAAACCACCATTGATAAATGGGGCGCGTTTATCAACGCTGATGTGGATATGACCGATAAATGGCACACCAGCGCTGGTGTGCGCTATCAAAACATCAAATCGGATACGGATCGTTTTGTACCCATCTATGAGCAGTTGTTAGAAGACTACTTTGCCGATCCGCGTATCAACGGCGTTGCCAATGCCTATGGTATCGACTATCAAGCGGGCGATGTCGAGGCGGGCAGCAGCGAGCATGACAAGGTACTGTTTAACCTTGGCACCAGCTATCAGCTGACCGATGATGACCAAGTGTTTGCCAACTTCTCACAAGGCTTTACCACCGCAGACGTACAGCGCGCCTTACGTGACGTGCGTGCAGGCTATGTGGTCAACTCAGACAACATTCAGCCGATTTCTATCAATAACTACGAGCTGGGCTGGACAGGCACGCGCGGTGATACCAGCGCAAAAATCAGCGGCTTTTATAACGACTCGGACAAGACCGTACGCTTTACCAACGATTATACCGTTGAAGTTGTCGATACGGACGAGCGCATCTACGGTGCTGAAGCCTCGGTCACGCATGATTTGAACAAAGACTGGCAGTTTGGTGGCAGTCTGGCCTACACGCGCGGTCAATACAAAAGAGACGGCGACTGGCTGGAGCTGGACGCGGTGCGCCTAACGCCATTCAAAGGTACGGCATACGCGCAGTACAACTTTAGCGAAGACAGCAACATCCGCTTGCAAGCGCTGGCAGTGGGCGGTAGCGATAAGGCGTTTAAAGACCAACAAAACGATCCAGACGCGAGCGCACAGCCATTGACAGGCTATGCGACTTTTGACGTGCTTGGGCAAGTCAAACTGCCTGTCGGACGCATGGGCTATGGCGTGTACAACATTTTGAACAAAGACTATCAGAGCGTCTATCACCAAACGACCTTTAACGATTTAAACCGTCTGCCTGCCTCGGGTACGACTTATGGGTTGAGCTATACTGTCGATTACTAAAAAGCGCCACGCATTAAAAAATCCTTGAGGCTATGAAAAATTAGCGTGAAGGGTTTTTTAATGTTCATAACTCTCTAAATCATTCATTTGCTCCAAGAGTATTTGCTAGCGTTTCCAACTTTACGCTTTATCAGATGTAAAATTCTTCTTTAGTATTTTATGATTGACTTATAACGTATCAATGCTAATCTAAGCATTCTTTGGGGAGTAGCCTGCTTTCGTATTGCGAAAGCGTTCGTATCAACATACTTGGCCACATGCCATGGTACGAACACCTCTCGGTTGGCGAGACCATCGATATATCTACACTGCAGGTCGGGGGTGTGGCTATGTCGTGGACTCTATACTCGACCAGAGAAAATCACATGAATCCTATCGCACTTCTACTACTTGCTTTTTCTATGTCTACGGATGCCTTTTCTGTGGCAATCAGTAAAGGAGCAATTCTTAAAAACCCTCGTTTTACCGAAGCTTTGAGAATGGGCGTTATTTTTGGCACCATTGAAGCGATCACGCCGATTATTGGTTGGTTAATTGGTCATTCTGCTACAACCTTTATAGATACGTCTTTTATTGAGGCATGGGATCATTGGGTCGCGTTTGTCATACTTCTTGCGCTCGGTCTGCACATGCTATATGAGGGATTGAAGCCAAGTGATGAAACGGCAGAAGCGCCGTCGAAACATTCTTTTTTCAAACTTGCTTTGACTGCATTTGGTACCAGCATTGATGCCATGGCTGTTGGTGTAAGCCTAGCATTTGTAAAGGTCAATATTTTACTGGCGGCAGGTCTGATTGGTCTAGCGACTACGATAATGGTCACGCTAGGGGTGATGTTAGGAAAAGTGTTGGGCTCATTAATTGGTCATAAGGCGGAAGTATTTGGTGGTGTCATGCTGATGCTCATCGGTGCATGGATTTTATTTAGTCATCTTTAGTCACTCGATAGATATTAGCTACTTGATAAATGAAAGCCCATCTATATCAATAGTTGGGCTTTTTTCTGTCTACAATCAGCACATAACACCATAACTCTTGCTAAATGACCGGAACATCTCAGCACTACAAAAATTGTTAATCATCAATAGGATAACCATGGTAAAGATAAAAATGCCAATGCCCCACATAGGCAAAGTGAGCATCCAATTCGTCAAATTTTGGTTACCACAATGGCTACAGTTCCAATCAGAACGTTTTAGGCTAGTATCACATTTCGGACATCTTTTATGATTAATAAACAATTTAGCCTCCCTTACAAATATATACTTTTATAAGAGTATATATCCGCCATACCGATTGGGCAATTGTTTATCAGGATAATCGTATATTGTCAGTGATTGGATAAAAATCTCTAAAACCATACATATTTAAAAATATTTTGTTACATATTGTTAAATATCAGCCGATGCTATGTATAATGCAGCACTAGTACAGTTTTCATTCATATGCCCTTAAGAAGAAGATTTTATCATGTCAAATAAGCGTCCCTTATATATTCCCGTTGCTGGCCCTGCTCTTTTGGAGACCCCTTTGCTCAATAAAGGCAGTGCTTTCTCAGCAGAAGAGCGCAATAGCTTTAATTTAACTGGGTTACTACCGCATAATATTGAGACGATTGAAGAGCAATCATTGCGTGCTTATCATCAGCTGCGCTCATTCACGAGTGATATGGACAAGCATATCTATTTGCGTAATATTCAAGACACCAATGAAACCTTGTTTTATCATTTGATTGAGCAGCACATCGAAGAAATCATGCCGCTCATATATACCCCGACAGTTGGTCAAGCGTGTGAAAAATTCTCGCAAATCTATCGCCGTAAACGGGGGTTATTTATCTCATATGCTGAGCGCCATCAAATCGATGATATATTGCAAAACGCTACCAAACAAAACGTCAAAGTGATCGTTGTCACTGATGGCGAACGTATATTAGGACTAGGCGACCAAGGAATTGGCGGCATGGGTATTCCAATTGGTAAATTGTCTTTATACACGGCGTGCGGTGGTATTAGCCCAGCGTATTGCTTACCAATTTTGTTAGATGTTGGCACCAATAATCAACAGCTCCTTGACGATCCTATGTATATGGGCTGGAGAAACCCACGTATTTCTGGTGATGAGTATAATGAATTTGTGGATTTATTCATTCAAGCCGTTAAGCGCCGTTGGCCAGAAGCATTATTGCAGTTTGAAGATTTTGCACAGGAGAATGCCACCCCATTATTGAATAAATATCGTGACCAGTTATGCTGTTTCAATGATGATATTCAAGGGACGGCTGCGGTATCGGTCGGTACTTTGATTGCTGCCTGCTTGAATAAAGGTCAAAAACTGAGCGAGCAAAAAATCGCATTTTTAGGAGCAGGCTCGGCAGGTTGTGGTATCGCCGAACATATTGTTCGCCAAATGCAGCGTGAAGGATTGACTGAAGCGCAAGCACGTAGCCAAGTATTTATGGTTGATCGTTATGGTCTATTGACTGATAACATGACAGAGCTGCAAAAGTTCCAAGTACCATTAGTACAAAAAGAATCCGCTATCGCACACTGGGATAAAAGTAACAAGCTGGGCTTAGCGCAAGTGGTTAAACAAGCAGAAGTCACCGTATTGTTTGGTGTCAGTGGCCAAAAAGGTCTGTTTACCCAAGAAGTCATCGAAGCGTTATGCGCCAATACGGAACATCCAATTGTATTACCGTTGTCAAACCCAACATCTCGTGTAGAGGCAACCCCGCAAGAAGTGATGAACTGGAGTCGTGGCAAAGCCATTATTGCAACAGGTAGTCCTTTTCCTCCTACGACCTACAATGGCCAGACTTTTGAAGTGTCTCAGTGTAATAACAGCTATATATTCCCAGGTATCGGTCTTGGCGTTCTGGCGGCTCAGGCGACAAGTATTAGTGATAATATGCTAATGGCGGCAAGCCAGGCTCTTGCAGATATCTCTATGGAGTACGAAAAAGTACCAGGTGCTATACTACCGCCAATCAAAGTGATCAGAGAGATTAGTGAAAAAATAGCCTATGCCGTAGCAGTGCAAGCGGTTGAAGATAAGCTGGCACTACCTGATACTGCGGAGAACTTACAACGCCGAATAGAGGCAAACTTTTGGTTACCTGAATACCGTCACTATCGCCGTACTTCTTTTTAATATAGAAAAGATATAAAAAAAGCCCAACACTGCGATAGAGGTAGTGTTGGGCTTTTTTGTGTGAGCAAGCAGATGAGGCTTATGCTCGCAGAGATGCAAGAAAATTAGAAGGATATCGATAGTATACTGGCAGATTATGAGTAGAGGAATTAAGTAACTCAATCAAAACTGTCAGACAATAAAAAACCCTTACAAGCCAATGCCTGTAAGGGTTTGAATTTGGTGGGCCCAGTATCAATCACATAAATATGTTAAATTGTTGATTTAATTAATTTTATATAAGAATATTTTTTCTTATACCAACGGTTATACCAACAATTGAATCGAATTATAGATCGATTTTCCAGCCAATATTACAGTATGTTTGGTCTTAAAATTAATTGTTATTTATTGTTAGATATAAGTAATATGCTAATTGAAGAATATAAATTATTCTAACGCTACCTTAACATCATTCAGATAATATGTGGGGAAGGAAAATGCTAAGAAGTCATGTATATATTCTTACCCCATAGTGGTAGGTAGTGAGTAAAATATTGTCTATTCTAGTGAGAATTTAATATTCCAACGACCAGCTTCCTTATATTCACCTTTAGCATTCAATTTAAAATATCGGTTCTTATCAGCATCTGAGGTTAGCTGATAGGTTACACCACATTGCGAGTTTAAGCATTGCGCGATAAAGGTACGATTGGTTGCTCTTGGTTCAAATGTGGATAGTTGATGACATAAAGGGCAGTGCTTCAAAACTGCTACTTCTTGATTTTTTTCTAGCAGACTCGCTTTATCTGTATGACGCAAGTAGCTTTCAATTTCTTTTTTACTATTAATAGATAACTCATTTATTAATTGATAGCTACTGGCGTTCTTATAGATACTATTAGTCTCTGCTAGACTTTGTAGAGCACGACTGGAGATTTTATTAAATGGTAGGTCACTGGCATATCCTGTTAATATGTCAACGTATAGCCATTCTAGCAGTCGAGTAATAAGGCGCTCGGTAGCCATAAAATTAAGTGGATTAGCTAGTATCGCATTGTTTGTGACAGGCTTATTCTCTGATAGGTCAATCTTTGACTCTAAAAGATGAATAACGATCAGATGGGGATTACTTTTTATATCATGATTTAAGGTATCATCAATTTGATTGGCGATGGAAATAATATTTAATAGGTTTTTCGAATATGTATGAGTCAAACGCCAGTTATGTGTTTGTTGATCGACTTCAACAGTTACTTGCCAGTTAAGTTCATCGTTTGCTAGAAGTATACTACCAGTAGTTTTTTTAATAGTATTAAAATTCAACTCTTCGAGTGCCCTTAATAAAATTAACAAAGCATATTGATTGTACTCTTCTTGGAACTGGCGCTTTTTTTCCAACGCTTTAATTAAATCTTTCACTTCTTGAGACTGTTTATTGAGTTTTGTCCATAAAATACCCACATGTCTATAGTGTTGGTCATGCATCAAGATATTTGTCTTGTGCAACTGGTTTGAAATATTCTTATGGGCTTGAGGGATTTTTAGGTAGAGTCCAAAACTTTGTAATCTAGTTATGTTATCTTGCAATGCTAAGTTTTTTTCACTAATTGTCATTAGCTCTTTGCGTTTTTCGGCGGATTTTTCATCACTGAGATTGCTTGCCCATAAACTACAAAGAAGGCTGGTTAGTTTGTAATAGCTTTCATGCGCTTTATCAAGTTGTAGGGCATCATCAATATTATTGATTTGTTCCTCTAGTTCTCTAAGTCGTTGTTGTAAAAATAGCATGACCCTATCGAGTAGTCTTGAAAAAACTTTATTTTCATATATAGAGTAGTTATCGTCACTAATTTTAGCTAAAAGTTTTCTAGGATACACGCCTGCTAAAGTACGCCTTTGCCAAGTCTCGGAATGCACAGCTAAATAACGATGAGCTTTATTAGATATCTTCTTTGCTCGGCTAACATCAATTAACTCTTCATCGTAACGAATATCAAGTCTAGGCTGGTAGGCTATTTGATGTAAATGACCTGTTTCCAATACGTCGAACAAAGATTGTTCAAAATCGTTCAATTTAGCAGTGTCCTCGAACACTTTCTCAGGCACAAGTGGGCTAGGTAGAGGAGTCAATTCATCCTCTGCTAGCCATAATGCCAATTGTAAGGCTATATGTTCAATTGAACGACTCATTGTACTTGTTATCGCTGGATCTAGGCATAGTACAGAATCTGCGTCATCTATCACAAAGTGCCCTGTACTATCACAGAAAAGAATAGTATAAGCATCTACTTCAAAACGTCGATTGTAAGTAAATGGGCGAGTATTCACATATCTTTGTGGAATTACAGAAGTACTTATAGGTAATGTGGATAATGAGACGATATCGCCTGTAATTCTATCAAGCATATATTAGACTCCATTTAACCTTTCTATATCCTGCTCTAAAAGATAACTACTCTCTTCAGGAACACCCGATAAATCTAAGGTCTCCCATATTCGTAGTAAGCTATCGTTGATATCTTCAATCTTATCAGAACGTGTATCATATCGACCACAGACTTTACCAATACGGAATACTTTAGTAGCTAACAAATGGTCAAGTGCTTCTGCCATCGTGCCACCGCAAGCCATATAGACAGGAATAAACTTACGAGCTTGGTTTTGCAAGCGATTACCCCAGCTAACTTTAATTTTAAGTAGGTTTTTTTGCAATTCGCTCTCTAATAACAACTCGAATATATCATCGACATCTGACTGATATTTTGTAATAGCTTGTTCAAAACGTTCTATCAAACTGCTATAGGAGTATTGAGTATTGTCCACCGTATTATCGAAAGTAAGTTTCTCACTTCTGTGTATTTCCATAACGTGGGCTCTATCATAGGTTTTGTCAGCAAACTCTTTGGTTGTTTCATCGTGGTTTGCAGTGCCTATAAACCATACATTTTTAGGTATCTCTAAGGTCCGACCATTTTTAAATAGCAAGGGTGCATCATGATGTGAGCTATCTAATAAGTTTATTTTTGCGATATCAGATGTTTCTAGTAGAGACAAAAAGTCAGCAAAATACTGTTCAGGTTGGGATAAGTTCATTTCATCTAATAAAATTATTTGTAGAGTATTCTGAAATCGCGGTTGTTGAGCACGGTATAAAGCTTGTAATGCTTCTTTGGCATAGAATTTTTTCTCAAACGCGTTGTAGTGGCCTAATAAATCTTCTCTATCACGCCAGCCTGCTTGTACTCGAATCACCTCGCAATAAAGTTCATTATCATTATCGGGTGGGTTATTAATCGCTTTTGCAAAGGCACGAGCTAAGCTGGTCTTCCCTGTACCAGAGATACCTTGCAAAATATGTAGCTTGCTCATTGACAGTCCAGCAATAAATAGCCGTATGTCTTTATTAGTGTAATAAAGCCCTTGATTGGCAATGCGGGCACGCATAAGGTTTGAGAATTCCTCTAAGCTTGGCACGGCTTGCAAGCCACTTGCTAGATTACTGAATTTTTCATCCATGTCACTAAGTAGCGCAAATGGCAGTGCGCCTTTTTGAGCATCTTCTAAGTCATCAATTTGACTTTTTAATTGTTCAATACTAATATTCAAAACTCTTTTATGTTCTTCTAATATTCGTTTTTCTTGTAGCAAATTTTGACGTTCAAGTGCGCTTAATCGAGTGTTATTAAGTTCACTCTGAGCCTCGGCATAGCGTGCTTTTAAGTCTTCTAACTGACTTAGTGTGTCATCTAATCTTTCTTCTAATCTTTCATTATCTTCTATTAAGCCATCTTCATAACGTTCACTTAGTTCATGCTTAAGCTCTCTATTCTTCTGTCTAAGTCGGTTTAGTTCTTCTTGAACGTTATTGATACCATCGTTGTTTAGTTGGCGCTTTAAATCTTCAAATTGAGCATTTTCTTGTGCCATTCTATCTATCTCATTGATTGCCTTTGCTTTACTCTCTATAAGCGCTTTATTTTCAGCGGTTAATTGAGTTATTTTTGCTTCAAACTTCCGATGAATATGACTTTTTAGCACATTGTTTTGAATGTCTAACTGTGCTTTTGTTTCTTCTAATTCAGTTTGTGCCAGTTTAAGTGCACTCTCCTGTTCGACTAAATCCAACTTTTGCTTTTGTAAGGCTTTATTGTCATTTTCCTTTCTGGCGTGTAATGCTTTTAATAAATCCTGTTCTAAATTATTGGCTCTAATGGTTAATTCTTCTTCTTTTAATACGATTTGTTGTTCACGTTCACTAAGCTGGACATCTTTATTATAAATATCTTTTAATCGTTGCTCTATTTGAGCCAGAGATGTTTTTTGTAGTTCACTTAGTTCTTTATTTTTGACTTGTAGCGCTTCTTGTTTTTGACTCGCAAAACCCAATTCAGCATTAATTTGTTGCTCTTCTAAAACAGATAACTGCTTTTGAAGCTCAAGCTGTTCTTTTTTTAACCCCTTCTTTTCTTCTAGTAACTGCTGGCGCGCCTTATCAAGCTCTGTTTGCCCTTGAGCTATTGATGCATTATCTTCGTCAAGTTTGGTCTTTTGACGGTATAGATCGCTCTTTTGTTGTTCTAGAGCTTCAATCTCTTCATTTAGAAGAGTGTTTTTACTTTGGTATTCAGCCGAGTCTTGCTTGTATTGCTGTTCAGCTGCAGTATAAGACTCTAGGTCAGCTAGCATTTTCTCTCTAAGCTCACTATCCTTTTCCAATAACATTTCTTGTTCTTTATCGACAATCGAACCTGTAACACTTTTTAGAAGCTCTGATATTTTTGTAACCTCTTTATTTGCACTAGGGCTAGGAATTTCAGACTTTACATGGTTATTTTTTCTGTTCTTTCTTGCCATAGTGCTATGCCTTATCAGTTAATTGGTTTAAGTAATTTTGAACCCATTGAGTTGTAAATTTTGCCAGATCGAGCGCTGTACTTTGGGTAATATCAGTCTTTGGCCCGTCATGCGAGCTTTCATTACGGTAATCACATATTTGACTTAAAAATAGCAAGTCAGCATCTAAATCATCGGTAAGTAGCAATGGGTGATTAGAGTAATCAGCAATTGCTAGAATATTTGCCGTTATAATAGGCTTTAAAGAGCTATAGATAGTGGGGTATTTACCCGTTGAAAAACCTATAGCTGACTGTACCGCTCTAACATTACAAGTAGAGAAAGGTTCTAGACTCTCATCTAGAGCTCTGTTATTTGCTCGTAAAATTAGGGCTTGCAATAAGAATTTTTTATCTGAGGAGTAGGGCAGTATCTTATTATGTTGATGTGGGTAAGTGGTCAAAACATGTTTAAAGCAAGCTTCTAATGACTTTTGAGATTGCAATAATAAGTCATCGATATCTGCGCTATAGTTATGTTCTTCGAGATGTTTTTGTCTGCGCAATAGTTTAGCGAGATGCATATCGAGATTATCAATCTCATTAACATTTGGATATGACGATAATATTTCAAAACGCATTTCTTCTTGTAAATGCGCCTCAAACTCTTCAATGCTTTGTTTGTCAGACTGATCAAGCCCCATAAATCGTTTAACTTTACTTGCAAAGGGTTTGTTACCCTGTGCTATGCTGTCATGTAAGTGGATAATCCAGTCATCAGATTGAGTAATATGTAATGGGTCTTGAAGCTGAGAGAAATGCTTTGTATCTATACTGTGCTGTAGATGAGTAAGGATAAAGTATGGTGTGGGTTGCTTGCTGGCAATATCAAAGTTACCAAGATTGATATTAGAAGTGGCAGTTTTTTTTGAGTCATTACTACGGTTACGTAATCTACCACTGGCTACGGCTCTTTTATATAGTTCAAGTGCTTGCCTAAACTCATTCTTAGTTGGTTTGGTAAAACGATATTTTTGAGAGGTATTTACGATAAAAGGTTCAATGTTTTGTCCTGTGTTTCGATCCGCTTTGATAGTAACGCTATGGTCGTTCTTAACAACATCTAAGTAATTTAGCTTATGTGCGACAACACGAGGCCAAAGATGACCGTCAATAGCATCTTGGATAATATAACCCAGTTGTGTCTTATAAGAGGGCGTAGCTGTTTTATCTAGTGCCTGCCAGCCCAATGGTGTAAGATTTATAATGCCCTTGTCACTATTCACGTAACCACGATTAAAAAGTTCATTTATGATAATATCAACAAGTTCAGCATCAATATTTAGCCATTGACTCATTTGCATGCGATCACGCTTGTTATACTTTAACAGCTCAAGAATGGTACGTTGAAAAAAGTTGAAGTTATCTTCTTTGTCCGCGATGGGGGTTATTACTTCCCACAGCCAGACTGGAAGAAATGCCATGTTATGTCTATCATTGGTATTTAGATCCTTCATATCGCTATTGCTATAGAAAGATAGGTAATTATCAGAAAATTTGTCCATAATCACCTCGACATAGTTGGCTCATAGCTGTTAAAGATGGAATGTGTTGTTCTGTTAATGGATGCTCAGCTAACATTAAGTCACCTGCGATAATAATCAAACTTCTTTGTCGACTAAAAGCCACGTTAAGGCGATTATCTACACGCAAAAAGCCATAGAGCGAATTGAGTTGAGGTTCAGTCATCTCATAGCCCCTATTTTTTGTTACGGTTTTTAAGTCATTAGGTAGCGTGCGTACAAGTGACAATAACACCACATCAAACTCTTTACCTTGAAATGAATCTACTGTACCCACTCGCAAACGCTCATCACCTATATGACTGCCTTTAGTCAGTTGTTGATAGTCAGGATGTACTTCGTTGTTTAGAATCAAATCAAGCTTTTGCATTTCTTGCATTAGAGCGCTTCTTTGATCTCCATAAAAGGTGATCACACCGACACTTATTTCTGGATTTTCATCTAGAATGCGTTTTGTCTCTTGGGAAATCCAAATAGCTTCATTCATATTTCTTCTCTTATTACCTTTTTGAGTACCTTCAATATGTTGCCAGTGACATACCATGCCTTCGTATCCAGATATGTCATGAATAAAGTCAGTAGTGGGTCTACCTGACTTAAGCTTAGATAGCCCATGATTTTCGTAAAAATTTTTGCTAATAAAATCTCCAAGCACTGGATGCATACGGAATTGCTCATCAAGCATTACTACTCGTTTTGGTTGCCCGTCCTCTTTCTCTAGCTGGGTTAAGTTCTTTACCATTCTTTGAAATAAGCTGTCGCGTAGCATTTCGCTTTGCAAGCTGTCCCAGTCATCTTCTTCTACCATTTGGGTTTCCACGGCATCATCAAGCATATGCGGCAGTTGTCTATGATCTCCTACCAATACAATCCGTCTATTTGCCATAGCCATTGGTATCATAAGATCTAATGGTGTGGCACGTGCAGCCTCATCCACAATGACATTTTCAAAGTTAATGTTGGAATCTTGGCTAAGTTGAGTTAAGCGTCTCATGTCTTGGCTGGCTGATTTTTGACAAGTGGCCGCATAGACAGAGGTATAGTGGGCGATTGTTTCGTCTACTTTGTTATCATCAGTAGCGACTGTTTCACGAAATTGCTTTAAAGCCAAAAGATACCCTAATGTATGCGACTCGCTAATTTTTTTAGTCATTTGAGTATCAAGTTCATCTAACCTATCGCAATCACTAGCAGTTAGTATGCTTTGTATATTCAATGGTCTAAAGTCAGGTAAGCTCTTATCTAATAAAGTATCTTTCAGTTGCTGTAATGGTATTAGATCAGCGTCTGAAGGAGGGGGGATTTGCATATGACCAAAGTTATCTAATATTTGAAGTTTATCTTCTGATATGAGCTGAGTGTCTGGATTATCATTTTGTAATAATGTTAAGTAGGCGCTTAACTCCGCGCAACGTTGGATTCCATCATCGGCAAAACTTGAAGCAGAGGTTCGAAGTGCCCAAATATTAGGTATACAGTTTTGTAATAATGAAGGAGAAAAGTAAGACTGCTCTAACGTAAAGCCTTCCCACCATAAGCGCCAATCATGAGACGGTACAATATGATAATACGTATTAAAGTCTGTCAAGATTCGGTTGATCTCTATTTTACTGCGCTCTTTTATATCTCTAGCACCCAAACGCAAGTTTAGGGTTGCATGCTTTAATGAATCGAGTAATGTTAACGCATAACAATCGTCTATCTCTTGAGTTAAAACATCCTGTGTAGAATTACGCCATTTTTGGATAGGCAGATTGACGTCTTTTTGTCCTACGTTGTCTTGATACTTACTACCAACACGTAGACCAGGTAAGCCTAATACCTGTGTTCGGCTATTGGCGTTATCAACTGCATCATGTTGATAGCTGGTTAACAGGATGGAACGTTGAACTGGCGTATCATCCTTTGCTTTTTCTTCTACGATTCGCTGTTGAATAGCAGCGATGACTTGAGTCTTTCCTGTACCAGGTGGTCCGATAATAACAGTAACATCAGTACTGTTTAAAGCCGTTTCAATGGCTTGTTGCTGTCTGCGAGTAGGTGGGCCCGCTTTAAATAGAGTTTTTACCTGTGGACTATGCCATCTTAATTTGCGAGACTTTTTGATAGTGGGTACAGCAATACCTTGCATTAAATAGTCTAAACTTGGCATTGGATTATGATGATGACTAATTTGCTCTAAGGCTAGAACCTGACGTTGGCGTTGAACTTGAGTTGAATAAATTGATAAAAATAGAAAGCTATTACCGTGTTTATCGACAGGTTTTTTTTTCTCACGAAATCCTGTGTATTTAATAGTCAAGTATCCTGAATCACTGTCAATATCAACGATTTCACATTTCCAAGGTTCTTCTAGAGCTTTCTTGTGGTCAGCTTTACTGCTATTCCCAGGGCTGCTGTTACTTAGCCACTCTGGCAATGTCGATGCTATCTGAAATACATGGTTTTCTTTATCATTACTTTGAATACTTGCCTGTAATGCTTCGGCAAATTTTTTTAATTGCTCTTTGTTTACACTAAGACGAGACAAATTTTGTTGCTCTAAAATTTTGTCATCTAGTATTTTTAAATAGTTAAATTTTTGCGCATTTATGACAACTTTTTGCCATTGTAGATCACTATATTTTTGCCATACTTTGATATAGTTACCATGGGTGTTTTTACTATCTTTGAGCGCAGTTTTATAATGAGGCTGATTGAGCTTTTGCGCCTGAGAGTTATCAAAGAAAACAATATTACCCTGTATCGCGCTTAATTCAATATTATCACTATGTGGATTAAATGGTCTGATTCTTTGTATATTCCATTGGTTATTTGATACTTTAATATCAAGGATATGTGCTTTACCTACTAGACTTAAAGTATCATCAGTAGAATTTTGATTTAGGAAGGTTATAAATAGTGCTGTAGTATAAGAATGAGAAGTCTCTACAAATGATACATTCTCAGTGATTAGAAAGTTCTCTTCTAACCATACTATAGCTAAATTGACGTCATTATCTCCAATATGTTTTTGGTTTTTGAGTTGCTCAACGATGTATTCACTGATACCAAGATTAAAATTTTCCCCGTCTACTCGAACTATTTCATCTTTAAGGGGTGTTGCCATTAGCCAAAGTGCATCGGTCTCTTGTTTGACTAATGACCACAATAGATTGTGCTGTTGAATATATAGTTTAGCATGAACAGCTGTCTTATCAGCAGACTGTATATTCTCTAGGGTAGTTACTGTGCCACCTTGAGCTAAGTACAGAGATTCGCCTTCTACCCATACGTTTACTGGTTTTTCCTCTATCAATCTGACGCTATCATCAATGAGGGTTGCTTCAAACAACTCACTGGAGTTGATTCTAAGTTCAAATAAGTTCATTTATATCTACCAGATAAAACGCCAAAAAAAGTATGAAGTATTGTCAGTACTGCTAGAGGAAGATGATATTTTCAGTGCATAAAAATCATTTCGTTTAATTGCTATTTTCAGTAAACGAGTCTTCTTAATATCTACTGTTTTATTATCTTTTAGCCTGATAATTGTAATAGTTTCATTATTTTTTGGTGTTATATGAAGGCCGTCATCAGTGAGCTTGAGTTCACACCAAGGTGATAGTTTTGTTAAGTCAAAGCGGCTGTAAGGTTCGGTATACAGATATTTGTCATAATTCAAGCTAATGATTGAAGTATTATGACAGTCTATATCTTGACTACTAGTATCGTCTATTTGTTCAGTCGTATAAAAGAACTGTGATATGGATAAGGAGTATGGTTCGTTAGACTCACCACAAAAAAAGCATTGCCTATCATTATTAGCGACAAAACTACTCTGAAAATGCTCACCTTGACAGGGCTGATGTTGACAGTACATTAGTATCTGAAGCGTTTTATTTAGTTCGTGGTGCCATTCATTCATACTAGGCCTAAGGTATAGGCCACTACGTAGTCTACTATCAGCAAAACAACGTTTAAACAGTTCAAATAGGTCATCATTAATTAATTCATTCAGTGGCATACCTGCGCCATTGTGCTCATTACTATCATCTTCTGGATCAAATATCCAAGCGTAAGCTCCTTGTTCAACTTGCTCATCGACCACATCGGAATCTTCATCATCATAAGCATCTTCCACACCGATACCTTCATTATATGGATGATTATGAGCAAGTAGTTGCTGTGCTATGACAGCAAAAGCCCAACAGTCTGTCCAAGAACTGTTTTCTGACTCATTTCTTAGGACTTCTGGAGCGCCATAGCCAGGCGTGTAGTAAGAAGCAGCGTGCGAACTTTCCTGCGTTTTGATATTGTCAGCATCTATCAGCCACACCTCATTATGATCATAAGATGTAGACACATAGATATTGTCTGGTGATAAGTCGCCATAACACAAGCCTTTGCCATGAAGCTGGGCTAACGTTTGGGCTAGTTGTATTAATAATTTTATCCGTCTGGCTAATCCACCAGTGTCACGATAAGCGTCTGCCATGCTAACGTTGATAGAACTATCTTGAATACGCTTTATTTGCTGAGTAAGCGATTCGAGGTTATCCATTAACTCCATGACATAGCCGACACGATTTTTTAATTTAAGTACGGCTATAGGTAGAGCGATATTTAAATCTCGTATGGGCCTACGTACCACCCATTGTATTTTTGCAAATTCTTGATGTCTTTTGACGTCACTATCTATAGGGTTGGTTATTTTTACAATCAGATTATGATGATTGGTAGTGAATACTTGACCTTGCCCGCCTTGCCCAAGTTTGCTTGTTAATTCGTAGACGGTGCCATGAGTATCTTTAACTTCCTTATTCTTTTGTGCTACTGCCATGTTGTTTTTTCCAAATAATTACCCCAATACTTTTATCATCACTATGATGAGGGGTTTGCCAATTATTGAGCTCATTAATTAGGTATTTCTTACCTTGACGAGGGCTAATAGCTATGAATTTACCAGACAGAAAATCTAAAAATTGTTGAGGCTTATCTATATCATCACTAATTCCATCTGTCATTAATGTAATTGTGGCACCAAAATCTAATTGAATTTCTCGGTAAGTCCAATCTTGCCAACGTATTGAATATCCTAAAGCAGTTGTTTCATTACCAAACATATTGTCAGATTTTTCATGATTAACGCCGAAAGTATCTGTCATATAGTAAATAGCACCGTCACCTAGCTGAAAAAGCCTTACTTTCCCTGAGGAGTCTCCCCAAGCAAACAGGCATGTTGTGGCGGCATCTTTAGGAGAGGTACGAGGAAGATAATCTTTCAAGTACATTAGCCATTGCTGGTATATTCTTTTTACTACACTTTTTTCAGGCTCATTGAAATTGGTCTCACGTAAGGTAGTACACACTGCTTTACACGCAAGATATGAGCCAAGGGAGGCATAAGGACGAGAACCCATACCATCACAAACGACTACTAACCAATGAGCACGCCAAACACGCTTCAAAATAGCATCTTGATTACGTTTAGATTCACGATGGTTTTTTGGCCCTCGAACAGTAGCTATAGATATATTTACATTCACTAGTCGAAATCACTTAGGTCAAGCTCATCGTCTGTGGATATATCATTAAAATCTATCTTATTAATTTGATTTGGCTTTGTGCTACGAGATCGTAAAGTGACGCTCATGCTAACTGCTCTAAAAAATCTAGAAATGTCTTTAGCATCATGTGCTTTGAACACCGGCGTTTCAAGGTCATTAATAAATTGTTTTAACATATGTATATTAGCATCTGCTCCAATACCCATTGCCATTCTTACGGCTTTGCTGGCACGTTCAGATTCTTGTAATTCGACAAAGGGTTGTTCCCAATTATCTGTAGGGTTGCCATCAGACACCAATACTAGAGTAGGCTTGTATGCTCGACTTGGTATGAGCTCTTTGTCTTCTAACAATTCTTTTGCCATTGTCATTGCACTACCCATGGGAGTACCGCCACTTGCTACTAAGTCTTGCATACCTGATATTTCATCAGCTGAAGTTAGAGGTAATATCATCGAAGCATTCTCTCCCCCAAATGCGATGATAGCGACTTGGATAACTGCATTGAGATGGCTTTCTTTGCCAAACGATATCAGCATGTCTTTAAGTGCTAAATTCAGAGCTTCCATTTTTCCATCTATACTCATACTACCGCTAGTATCTGCCAAAATAATAACTGGTAGAGGACGTGGCTTAGCAGCTGCGAATTCGCGCATTGCCATAATTATTTCCTTACATTAGACGAGATTTATTGCACTATCCTACTGTCTAATCTTACAGAGGTAAAGCAGTTTATTAAGACTTTCTCGAGCAAATATTTTTAAATGTTATTGTCAACTTGTACATAAACTAGAATGGTTTTAGCTATGAAACCCTGACTGTCACAGAGCCAACAGACAAATCTTATGATTAGCAATTTGTAGTGCAAGCTTTATATAAACAGGCTTAGATGAATTATCGATATAGTATGTTCACATTTTGGTAGGTAATCAGTTTATCTATAAATGCTATCTGTAGACCCGTAATATTGTAGGTAACGGCATCTAGTAATACTTAACTCATAGATGTAAATTAATTCTGTAAAATCTCATTACTTCAAACCCCGATATTAATAGCGTCACCTAAGAAAAATAAATTTCATACTCCAGCCCTCTACACTATATAGATAAACCCCAATATCAGACACGCCACCTGAGTATTTGTTGTAAGGCTGTAATTCCCTCTAAGCTATATGATAAAAGGCGTAAAAGTAATTTATTGTGTAGGACTATTTTAACTGCTTGTTTCTTTATTCTATTAAAGTTAATAATGCAATACCCTAAAAATCGCCGATATCCTCACCTAAGAAGCAGATCGTATCTAATTTATAATAATGAATAAAGGTTTAAAATTGAGTCGAAATATATGTAATGTACATTCATATTGCTCATAAAATGATAAGCGATGTTAAGTGAATCGCCTGGACAATATGAAAGTGTATTTTACCTGAGCAGCCAGCAACGCCTAACCAATTAAGATTGTTATGATATTGCTTTTTAAACTCAAAAGATAATATATAGCCAATTGTAATACTCTGTCTATCATGACTGCAGAGTTTCAGGTACGCACCAGCCTTAGAGTCAACGGTTTGAAAGTTGACCACGTAGAAAGATAATCAGCTCATTTGCTACACGTATTCAAGGTTTCAATCTATAACGCAATTTGAATAATGTGGAAAAGACCTAGTGGTTTATTGATAAAGCGTTATACCAGGGTATAATGACAAACAATTTTAGGGCCATTAACTTACAAAGATGATTGACACAACTTCTTCATTATTCAATGAGAGCTTATAGTTATGACTACAAAAGAAAATCAACAAAAATTTGGCTTTAAATTCGGGCAAAATGGTGCACATTCAGCCCGCACTATGATGTTCTCGGAGCTGACACAACTATTTGAGGGACAACCAGTAAATGCAAAACCTGACGATTATCGTGATGATATTGAGCAGGCTAACGTTTTACATAAACCTACCAGTAAGTCGCGCACCTTGACTTGGCGACATCTCGTCGATTTGTATGGCATGGATACAGAAATTACACTTTTTCGAATCTTCCGACAATTATGGGAGAGTGATGCTAGCGCACGTCCTTTACTGGCGTGTCAGATGGCATTGACGCGTGATCCTATATTAGAGATGTCCAAAGCCAAAATATTATCTCTGCAGTTAGGTGAACACTTGCCAAGAGAAGATATGGAACAGGCTATTAGTGATCAGTATCCTGACAGGTTCAGTGCAGCGTCGCTCAAATCTCTAGCGCAAAATGTTAACGGCACATGGACAAACGCAGGTTATTTGCACGGACGGAACAAAAAGCATCGAGCTGAGCCTGACGTGAGGCCGGTTAATGTGGCATTTGCTCTATTACTCGGCTATCTACAGGGAGCGACCGGAAATCGGCTGTTTAATACCGAATGGACTAAAATCCTGGGTTGTCGTCAGGAACGTTTGGTCGAGCTGACAAGGCAGGCAAGCTACAGTGGTTTAATTGATTTCAAGCACTCTAGTGAGGTGATGGAAGTGACATTTCCTAACTATTTAAATGAGGAAGAGGAGTCATGGATATATGAGTAATCGATTGAATCGCCTGATTCAAAGCTATTCTAGTTATATTAGTATTCCCTGGATGAGAGGATTGGCAGATGAGCAGCGTGTACTGTTTGCCGTCTACCACAAAGAAGATGAACTAAAGCTACGAGCGCGTACTGAAGAGTTCCGTTTGGCGACTGAAAGCGCAGGACATACTTGGTTAGAGTTGGATATAACGCGCCTGTTTCCTGAATGGATGGCAGAACAAAAATACCGTGAAGACTATTTTGAAGATCCAGAGTTTTTGAAGTCTAAGTATAAGGTATTTACTCGACAGTCTGTGGAGCTGTTAGCAGAGCGTATTCAAAATGAAGCTGATGAAGACACCCTGGTGGCTCTAGTAGGGTGTGGCACATTATTTGGCTTAGCTTCCGTATCGGACTTTGTAAAGCAATTAGCTCTTCATGTACCAGGTCGCTTACTGGTATTGTTTCCAGGAGAGTATATTGATAACACCTATCGATTGCTAGATGCTCGCGATGGCTGGGGTTATCAGGCCACAGCGATTACAGCAGAAAACTAATATATATTAATAATATACCTACCTGTCTTACTTTAGATCAGCGTAATGTTTGCAATGGAGCTTGAAGAAATGTTGAACCGTGAAATTTATCAGTTAGATCCGACGCTGAACCGATTAGAAAACAATGGTGTTGCAGAAGTAAAAGATGATCAGTCTAGTCAAGCTCTTAAAACTTTGCGTTATGAAATACAGACATTCGTCTGTGATGGTGAGTATGAAGCTGGATTAGATAAAATTTTATCTGCCTATCTGACAAACCTAAACAGTGATCATGAGCAGCCAGGAGTCTGGATCTCTGGTTTTTTCGGTTCAGGTAAGTCGCACCTGGCAAAGATGCTTAGAGCTTTTTGGATTAACCAAGAATTCAATGATGGAACTAGAGCAAGGGATATTGCTGATTTGCCATTAGAAATTAAAGATCAATTCAAAGAGCTGAGCAGTGTTGCTAATCGATATGGTGGTCTTCATGCCGCATCTGGAACATTAGGGTCAGGTGCAAATAATAATGTGCGCATGGCGCTACTAAATATCATATTCAAATCTGCCGGGCTCCCAGAACAGTATCATCAGGCTCGTTTTGTGATGTGGCTCAAGAAGAAAAATATTTTTGAAAGCATTAAAGCACGTGTTGAAGATGAAGGAGATTGTTGGGAAGACGAATTAGAAGATCTGTATGTCTCTCGTAGTATTGCTAGGGCATTGCTTGAAGAAGACAATACGCTAGGTGAAGACTTCAAAGAGGTGCGTCAGCTTCTTCGTGAACAGTATCCCATTGCCTCAGATATTACTAACCAACAGATGGTAGATGCAATTTATGATGCTCTGGCATCAGATGGTAGCTTTCCACTAACTCTGATTGTATTAGATGAGGTACAACAATATATTGGCACTGATGCTGAAAAAGCACATCAAGTCCAAGAAATGGTTGAGACTTGCTGCAAACATTCTAAATTTAAAAGCAAATTGCTATTTGTCGCCACTGGTCAAAGCGCATTGTCGGGCATGGCAAACTTGCAACGCTTGCTTGGTCGCTTCCAGATTCCTGTACAGCTGTCTGATACTGATGTTGAGTCGGTTATCCGCAAAGTTATCTTACAGAAAAAAGCCTCGGTTAAACCCCAGCTAGAGTCTATGCTGCAATCTCATCTAGGAGAAATATCTCGGCAATTACGAGGTACGAAAATTGAACATCACCGTGAAGATGAGAAAGTTCTGTTGGCTGATTATCCATTATTGCCGGTACGCCGGCGTTTTTGGGAAAAGGTCTTACGTATCGTAGATACAACAGGTACAGTTTCTCAGCTACGCAATCAGCTCAAAGTCATTCACGAAGCAGCTCAGGCTACAGCAGACAAGCCACTAGGTCATGTCGTGCCAGCTGATTTTATCTATGATCAAATCTCAGTAAACCTTTTACAGACGGGTGTAATCTCTAAGGAAATCACAGAAACCATTGGTCGGTTTTCTGCGGGTGATGCTGATGACAAGCTCAAGTCTCGTATACTCGCTTTGGTCTTGTTGATTGGGAAACTGCCTACTGATCCAGCAGCTGATTGTGGTGTAAGAGCCACCGCTGATATGCTTGCGGATTTACTGATAGAAGACTTTAATAACGGCAAGGATGCGATCCGTACGGCCGTGCCTCAGTTACTGAAAGAGTTGACTGAAGAAGGTCTGCTGATGGTTATGGAGACTAGCGTAGGCGCTGAATACCGACTGCAAACGCAAGAAAGTGCCCAGTGGTATGACACTCTACGTCAGGAGGAGGCAGATCTGCGTGGTAATATGCAGCGCGTCGAAAATATACGTGTGGACTTGCTCCATAAATCTATCCGCCAGGACATTAGCAAGATTCGATTGACTCAAGGTAAGTCTAATGAGATGCGTCAGCTGATTGTTAGTTTCGATTTAGAGCTGCCAAGCGATGCCAGTGAAAAAGTCTATGTTTGGATACAGGACGGTTGGAGTCTTGATGAAAAAAGCTTTATATCCGAAGCCCGTCGTCGTCAGCCTAGCGAGCCGACAATATTTGTTTATATCCCTGCGCGTAACCGCTCTGAGTTGACCAATGCAATCATTACAGAGAATGCAGCATTTGCGACACTAGAGAAGCGTGGCATTCCTAATACTGACGCAGGTACGGATGCTCGTAGTGCGATGGAAACTCGCCATCGTGACGCACAAAAGCAAGCCCAAGCTTTATTGAGTGAGATTTTTGCTGGCGTGCAAGTATTGCAAGCCGGTGGTAGTGAAGTTGAAGGTAATAGCATTGCAGAGCGTGTTGAGACGGCTGCTAAAGCATCCTTAGTTCGTCTGTATCGTGAGTTTGATGTCGCTGATAATACGGGATGGGGTAAGGTCTATGATCGAGCTCGCAAAGATGGCGGACAGAATGCATTAGAAGCTATAGGTTACTCTGATGAGCCTGAGCAGCATCCAGTTTGCGCACAAATCAAACGCTACATAGGAGTATCTAAAAAAGGTAGTGAGATTCGAGATTATTTTTCTGCCGCTCCCTACGGTTGGCCGCAAGATACTATCGACGGCGCTCTATATGCATTATTGGCCAGTGGTATTCTGATTGCTAAAGGTAATGGCAATCATCCTGTTTCTGTAAAAGAGTTAGAACGTAAACAAATCAGCCAAACTAATTTTCAACCAGAAAGTATCACTATTCGCCCAGTAGATATGATTAAAATACGTGGTTTAATGAATGCTAGCGGCATTGCGTGCCAGCCTGGTGAGGAAGCGGCTAAACTAGATTTGCTAATAGATAAAGGTCGTACATTGGCAAAAGAAGCAGGTGGCGATGCTCCTTTTCCTGAGCGCCCAAGTTACCGTTTGTTTGATGAGATTGCGCAGCAATCTGGTAATGCCAAGCTTAAATATGTTCTAGATGAGCAAGATGCCATCAAGCAGTCACTCCAACAATGGGCTGAGACTGCTGATAAGATTCAAAAGAGACGACCTGATTGGTTTGTGTTAAAAGATTTGTTAGACCAGAGTCAGGGTCTGTCATTCCAAGCTGATATCCAAGCCGAAGTAAGTGCCATCGAAGCCAATCGCTCGTTACTCGACGAACCTAACCCAATTACTAGCCTTAGTAAGCAATTGGTTGATAAGTTACGTGAGGCCGTACAGTATCGTGTAGATAGTTACCTCGAACAGCATGCCAAGAATTTGGCTCAGTTGGAAGATGATAGCTATTGGCAGCAACTAGATGATACTCAGAAAAATGAGATTCTGAATAAGTTTAAGCTAACGACGTTTAATCAGCCGGCTCTAAACAATGCTGATGCAATTATCGACGCACTGAATGAGGTTAGTCTAGAGCAATGGAGAGATCGTACAGATGCTCTAGCCAGCAAGTTTGATAATGCACGCATGGAGGCGTTACGAAGATTGCAGCCTAAAGTACAATATATTGCTCTGCAACGAGCGACTTTTGAGACAGAGGAAGACGTCAATACCTGGCTAGCGGAAGTTAAAACTCAAATTCTTGATAAACTTAGTGATGGACCGGTGACTTTCTAATGGCAACAACTCGACAACCTCTTGATAAAGCATTGCGTCGTACGTTAGAAGCGACAGTGATTAAAGCTCGTGATATTGCTGAGCTAGCGGCAAATCAAGCAATTAATCGTCTGGGTGTAGGTGATGCTAAACCTGCTGACTATTTAAATGATGAGCAGCGCAAATTACGTACTCGCTTGCGCGCGCGTGGTCGTCAATTGGGCGACATTAAACATGATAATGGTCGTCAAGCCACTCATAAACTAGTCATCGAAGTGGCTTATGAGCACTGGCACCGTATGCTATTTGCTCGGTTTCTTGAGCAAAATAACTTGCTCATGTATGACGAACACACTTCGTTAAGCTTAGATGAATGTAATGAGTTAGCCCAAGACTCTGATACAGCTCGCGATGATTTAGAGCGTGGCTGTGAAAGCGGTTGGGAGTTGGCAGGCGTGTTGGCATCGAAGATGTTGCCGCAGATTTTTCGTATAGACTCGCCAGTGTTTGAGTTAGAGTTCGCTCCTGAACATCAGCGTAGTCTAGAGCAACTTGTCACTGGGCTGTCTTTAGCAACTTTTCAAGCTCAGGATAGCTTAGGCTGGGTATATCAGTTTTGGCAAAGCAAGCGCAAAGATGAAGTAAATAAATCTGAAGTGAAGATAGGCGCAGATGAGTTGTCGCCTGTCACTCAGCTATTTACTGAACCTTACATGGTCAGCTTTTTGATAGACAATGCCTTGGGTGCTTGGTGGGCTGGCAAACGACTGACTGACAGTGATTGGCAAAATGCTAGCAGCGAACAAGAGCTACGCAATAAAGCCGCTATTCCAGGCGTATCACTTGAATATTTACGCTTCGTACAAGATGAACAAACCAAAATATGGCAACCAGCCTCAGGCACTTTCGATGCTTGGCCAGATGAGCTTAGTGAATTTAAAGCCATAGATCCATGTTGTGGATCAGGTCACTTCTTAGTTGCTATATTCCTCATGCTTGTGCCAATGCGTATGCAGCTTGAGAGCCTCAGCGAACAACAAGCCATAGATAAAGTGCTAAGTGAAAACTTACATGGGCTTGAGCTAGACCAACGCTGTGTAGAGCTGGCAGTTTTCGCCTTAGCGTTAGAAGCTTGGCGATATAAAAATGGTGGTGGATATCGTAGTCTGCCAGAATTACATTTGGCTTGTAGTGGTCTATCTATTTCTGCTGCCAGAGACGAATGGAAAGCGCTAAGCCGAAATGCTGGCAAGCAAAACCTAAGTATTGCGCTGGACTGGATGTATCAAACCTTCCAGGATGCGCCAGTGTTAGGTAGTCTGATTAACCCGCGCCGTAGTGATGCGGCAAAGATTGCTAAATGGAACGACTTACAGCAATTGCTAGGCGAGGCACTAGAAAAAGACCAAAACAAAGCTCATGACGCTGATAACAGCGATCAAACCAACCAACTAGAAGCAGGGATTGTGGCTCAGGGCTTAGCAAAAGCGGCTGAACTATTAGGTAGCCAATACACTTGGGTAGTGACTAATGTGCCTTATTTGGCATTAGGAAAACAGGACGACACTCTGAAAGACTATTGTGAAGCTAATTATTCAGAAGGTAAGAACGATCTTGCAACCGTGTTTCTTGATCGCTGTTTAGAGTTTTGTGTTGAAGGTGGTACATCTAGCGTTGTTTTACCGCAGAACTGGTTATTCTTAGGTAGTTATAAAAAATTCCGTGAAAAACTTTTAATCAATGATACATGGCATTTTATCGCTCGCTTGGGAGCTAAGTCTTTTCAAACACCTATGTGGGATTTTAATGTTCAGTTACTTACCTTGAGTCGTGGCAATACTACTAGCGGAGCAGTGAGTTTGCTAGATATTGGTGGACAAGATAATTGGATTCGAGGTATTGATGTATCTGTACCCCGTACTGTGACGAAGAAGAGTGCCAGCTTATTGAAGAATGAAATTAAGAGTGTAAAACAGAGTAAACAACTGGATAACCCGGATGTGAGAGTAATATTTGGTAAGGAACAAAAAGGCAAGCTTTTTGATCAGTATGCATACTCATATGAAGGACTCACAACCGGCGATCTTGATAGGTTTGTAAGATCATTTTGGGAGATTGTACAGAGTTCTGATTGGTCGTTCTATATTCAAAATACAAATTCAAGCTGTCATTATCATGGAAGAACTGACTCTATTCATTGGGGAATGAATGGAGAAATTGTGGCTGAATTTCCAGGATCATTTATTAAAGGAAAAAAAGCATGGCAAAAGCGAGGGCTCCGGATAACACAGATGAGAGATTTACCACCAACGATTTATTCTGGTGAAGTTTTTGGAAAAAATGCAGCAACATTAATTCCGAATGATAGCAAGCACCTTACTGCCATGTGGTGCTTTTGCTCATCTCCTGAGTATAGCTTAGCAGTCCGAGAGATTGATCAGTCATTAAAAGTAACTAATGCTACATTAGTGAAAGTCCCTTTCGACCTAGACCACTGGACCAAAGTAGCCGAAGAGCAGTACCCTAATGGACTACCAGAGCCATATACTAATGATCCTACCCAGTGGATATTCCATGGTCATCCCTGTGGCTCAGTGATTTGGGATGAAGAAACAAAATGCACTGCGAATGGTGAACTACGAGTTGATGACAGTATATTACAAGTCGCTGTAGCTCGTTTATTAGGTTATCAATGGCCAGCTGAGAATGATACTGAAATGGAGTTAGCTGTTGAACAAAGACAGTGGGTTGAGCGTAGCAAAGAGCTTAACCAATTTACTGACGACGACGGTATCGTCTGCTTGCCAGCAGTGCGCGGTGAAAAGGCTGCTGATCAGCGCTTAGAGGCATTACTCCAAGCCGCCTATGGCGAAGCCTGGACGACACCTCTAAAAAATCGCCTGCTGGAAACGGTAGATGGCAAGTCTCTCAACCAATGGCTACGTGATAAGTTCTTTGAGCAGCACTGCAAACTGTTCCAACATCGTCCCTTTATTTGGCACATCTGGGATGGTTTAAATGATGGTTTTAGTGCTTTGGTCAACTATCATATGTTAGATAAAGCAGGGCTTGAACGACTCATTTATACCTATCTGGGTGATTGGATCCGTACCCAGCAAAGCGGCATGGCTAGTGGCGAAGACGGAGCACAGGAACGTCTCGCAGCAGCTGAAGCGCTGAAGCGAGAGTTAGAAGCTATCCTTGAAGGTGAAGCACCTTACGATATTTTTGTACGCTGGAAGTCATTAACAGAGCAACCTATAGGTTGGAATCCTGATCTTAACGATGGTGTTCGCTTAAATATACGCCCATTTATGAAAGCTCGTGATGTCGGTAAAAAAGATGCTGGCGTGTTGCGTTGGAAGCCTAATGTAAAATGGACCAAAGACCGTGGTAAAGATGTCGAGTCTGCCCCTTGGTACACCTTAGGTTTAGAGTACGAAGGCAAGGAAGGTGATCGTATTAATGACCATCACCTGACGTTGGCTTACAAGCGCGCGGCGATGGAGAGTAGGTAATGAGTGAAAACTACCAGGGTATGCGCTGGCTCAAATGCGACTTACAAGTGCAGACTCCCGAGGATAGTGCGCATTGGGCTGATAACGATCTGCGTTTAGGGGAACCACGGAGATCAAAGGTGGGTGGAATGCCTTGTGAGAAGAGCATTCAAGAAAAAGCTAGAGTTTTCCTAACACGTTGCCATGAGCTTGAGTTAGATGTTATTGGCATAACTGACCATAATTTTTCGCAAAAATCCGATCCGAGGGACTGGTTTCTAACCCACTTAGTTGAACAGAACCGAGGGGTTGCAAGAGAAGTTGGACGGAACCCATTGGTTATTTTCCCTGGGTTTGAAGTGGATATTGGTTATCATGTTTTATGCTTATTCCCAACTGCTAAAAAACAAACGCAGTTAGAAGATTGTAATCGCTATCTTACAAAGTTGGGTTTAGCTGAGTCAGAGAGATTTTCTTCAGGCACGCCTAACCTACTTAGAAAAGATGGGCAAAATGTTTCATTGAAAACGCTTATTAGCTTAGTTCAGAGTGAAATGGGCGGAATTGTGATAGCAGCTCATTCAGACCAAGCTAGCGGTATGTTAGAGCAAGCGATATATCGAGAGGATTTTAAGCACCCTGAGCTGTATTGTGTTGAAGTGACTAAGAACCCACCAGCGCAAAAATATTTAGATATCTTAGAGGGAAGAAATACTGACTGGAAAAGAGACGGGTTTTATCCCGCTTACATAATGTCATCAGATGCAAAATCTCTAAAGACAGAAAGCTGTGGGAAACCAAAGCCTAACAGTCTTGGCTATAGGCATACTTGGATTAAAATGTCCAAACCCTCTATTGAGTCATTACGGCAAGCATTTTTAGATCCTACTTCTCGCATTAAGTTACCTGAGGACGTCACAACCGATAAAAACCCATCCGTTTTAAGTAATTACCCTTATATCAAATCCATTAAAATCGAAGGGGCTGAATTTTTAGATAACCAAGAAATTCACTTTTCACCCAATAAAAACTCTCTAATTGGTGGGCGTGGTAGTGGCAAGTCAACAGTGCTTGAGTATTTGCGTCTTTCCTTGGGTAAGGAAAATAAAGAGCAAGGTAGCAAAGCAGAGCGAGTTAAAAAGACTACTCAAAACCCAGACTTTAAAGCGACAGTCGAATACCGTCAAAAGCACGGTGTGGATTATACGCTTGAGCTTACGTCTGCGGGAACGTCAGTTATAAGTCACAATGCACAAGACCAGGCTATATTATTAGAAGGTTTGCCTGCTCAATTTTTTAGTCAGCAGCAATTGAATAAGATTACTGAGGCAGATGAGAATGGGCAGTTAAAAAGTACAGAGCTGCTACTAGAGTTAGTAGATGGCTTCGTTGCTGACGAGCTGAAAGAGTTAAAAGAGAAAGAAGAGATTTTGTTAGGTCAGATCAAGCACAAGCAAAGTCTAAAAATACTACATGATGATAACTCAGAAAAAATCACTAAGCTGAAGCAGGAAATTGAAGGTTTAGCGCAACAGTGGCAAGCAAGACAAGACGTACGGGCTGATGCTGAGACTCATAGTCTGCTTAAAAAAGAGAAGGCTTATGTTGACTCATTGGTTGGTTTAGTTAATAACGATATTGATCAGCTTAAAATTAAAGCTTTAGAGTTTGATGTGAGTTTTAGTGGTTTTGTTCATGATGATACTCCCAATACTGCATGGTTTAAGAGCGTTGATCAGAAGGTTAAAAACGCTAACCAAGTATTAAAAGACAATATTTTAAGGCTAGTTGAACAACATAGATCAGAGCTTGATAGTTTTTTTGTGGGAAGTGAGCAGTGGGCGTCAATTCAAGGTCAGCTTGATGAAGCAGACGGTACATTTCAAAAAGCTTGCGCATCAAAAGGTATTCAGCCAGAAGATATAAAAGAGCTAACATCGTTATCAGCTCAGAAGTCGCAAAAAGAACGAGAAGTTAGTCAGCTCGAAAGAAAAAATAAGGAATATGGTAATGATATTCAGGAGCTTGATGTATTAAAGCAAGACTTAGAAACTATTTGGGGGCAGCAGCTTGACCTCAGAAAGCAGGCTGCAGACAAAGCTAACAAGCTAGCTGTTTACGAGGGAAGTAATAAGTCTTTTGTGACAGTAGAGTTGATATACCAAGGAGACAAACAGTATTTCTTACAAGCTTGGGAAGATTTTGGACCAAAAGACAAACGAGCAACGTTAGCTAAGGATTGGTGTGACTTAATCAAAGAGTGTTTAGAAAGAGCAACCTCGAATCTAAACAGTAGTATTTGGACTGCTCTTTACCAAGAGCTTGAATCAGATGAAGAGCTAACAGAGGTGAAAAGTTATATTGATTCAAACTCTAGTAAGTGGAATAAATTAATAACTCGTAGAGTTCCTGATTCCATTGATATTACGCTTTACCGTTCTGATGGGTCTGAAGCGGGTAAAATATCAGCCAACACCTTATCAGATGGTCAGAGAAATACCGCAGTTCTAGCTTTACTTTTGGCGCAAGATGGAGGGCCATTGATCATCGACCAGCCTGAAGATGAGCTGGATTCAAATTTTGTTTTTAACGAGCTTATTCCAATGATTCGTCGCATGAAAATGAAGCGACAGCTCATATTTGCCACACATAATGCCAACCTACCAGTTAATGGTGATGCAGACTTGCTTTATGCCTTCGAAGCAAAAGATGGTAGGGGAGTTTGCAAAGCGCAGGGTGGTTTAGATTGCCAAGATGTAACTGAGGCTGTTCTAGATATTATGGAAGGTAGTGAAAAAGCGTTTACTAGTAGGCGTGAAAAGTATGGATTTTAAAGCAAAAGAGATAAGCATAAGAGTGTAAGTTTATTCATTGCCTATTTGTTGAATATACAAGTTGAAGTTTAAAGCTATAACACTTGTATTAGGTGGTTTTGCATTTTTTATTAGCAACATTCCTATCTATCCGCAAGGAATATTATGAAACTTATTGATTTACTGGCCAAAGAATTACGTGCCAGCGCTAAGTACAACTTGAATGTTCAAGTAGCTCCCAGTGTGATTCTTTGGATCGATAAGCAGCGGCAGGGGGCTGAATAAATGAAGTGTAATTGGCCTGACTATGATCCAGCAGTAGCATTTTTCCCTGTCGAACTGAAACCTGTATTTATACAATCGTCTCGGCAGAGTGGAGACTTATTTGGTTATCATGCATTGCCGCGTCATTTTGCAGTAGTAGAGAGCGAAAGCGACTATGTTTTTGCGGTAGTGACTGAGAATTATAAATTAGTGACTAACCAGCAAGCATATGAGCTCGCAGCAGAAGCACTTAAGGTAGTATTTGATTTCACAGCATTGAAGGATATGGCATGTCTAAAAATAATAATGCCTAAAACACGCTCTTTTTGTCACATAGATCTGATACATAAGGAAAGTAGTTTTAAGCCATGGAAAAATGATCAATGGATACCTTTTATCCGTATCACCAACAGCTATAATCGAACGCATAGACTACGTTTTGAGATAGGTTTCTGTCGTCTGAATAACCTTAATGAAGTTATTTTTGAGAGTAAGAGTGTAGAAATTAGTTTTGCTCACACTAAGCAATTGCATGACATTATGCTTCGCTGGCATGAGAATATTGGTGAAATTAAAGAGCTAGAAGTTGAGTTCATTAATCAGCTGAGAAACCTTGAACGTTTTCATGTGCCTAGGCGTTATATGTTGCCACTAGCATGTAAGGTATTTGGGATTAAGCTAAATCCTAAGAAATCTATCAGCTCAAGCAGAATTAACGATTTAATCCTATTTCGTAACGATATAGATCGGCTTACTAATGACTATTTCCATACTCTAGGCGAGCAAGGTTATGCTGCTTTGAATGTACTAATGGACTATGCTATTCGGCCAGTTGGAGTAATGTCTCCTGAAAATAAGATAGATAGATACCAGCGTAGAGCTGGCGATTGGATCAATGATTTCTCACAGCAAATAGAGAGTCGAGAATTCTCTTTTGAAAACTACCTTAAAGACTATATAACAACCTCCAAGATGATTACTGAATTATGATTAAGTCCGTTTATAACTACCCAGTTTCTACCCTGCTCGATATTGAAAGCGATGTAATATACGTTATCCCACGCTATCAACGTGAATATACTTGGAGTCGTATACAGTGGGATGCACTGCTCGATGATTTATTAGATAACGAACTTCATTACTTTTTGGGCTCAATTATCTGTATCAATCAATCTCAGGATTCTTTAGCAATTCGGGAGCTCGAGTTAGTAGACGGTCAACAACGTATGACGACAATATCGATTTTGCTGGCTGCCATCTATGATATTTTCAATAAGCAGCCGAATCTCGTTATGGAACAACAGATTGAGCTCTACAATCTAAAGCATAAATTAGCTTTAAAGAAAATGCCAAATCAACCACGTCTAGTACCTCAAGTACAGAATAATAATCAACAAGATTATTTTTCGGTATTGGATAGTATAGGCATTCTTCAAGATATAGAGATGGCTGCACATGCAGGTAATCGCCGAGTGTTTAAAGCGTACCGGCACTTTCACTCTCGCATTAACCAGTATCTTGAGCACAGTGATAATCCGATTATTAAACTTCAAGAATTATTAGAAAAAGTAAATACAGCAACTTTAGTGAAGATTGAAGTAGCAAGTACTTCTGACGCCTACACTTTATTTGAATCGCTAAATAACCGTGGCGTGCCGCTTACCGCCATCGACCTTATCAAAAATAAGCTACTTGCTGTACTAGAGTCTCAAGATAAAGGTAGTATTGATAAACAGTATAATCGTTGGAAAAAAGTGATTGATGCTTTGGGTGACGACTATGCAGTGCAAGAACGGTTTTTCCGCCAATATTACAACGCTTTTAAGCCCAGTTTAAAGCAGATAGTCTCTGTACCGGTAGCCACCAAGTCAAATCTGATTAAAATATATGAGAAGCTAATAACCCAAGATGCTGAAGGTTTTCTGCAGACAATGATTCGTATGTCTGAATACTATGCGCAAATTGTAAGTTATCGCGCTGTGCCCAATCAGCCTAAATTATCTTCGTTATTACTATCATTAGATCGTATCCAAGGTAGACCAGCATATCTACTACTAATGGTGCTATTTGAATGTAAGGCTGATCTTAAACTGCAAGACATTCACTTAGAACAAACAGTAGAATTTCTAATCTCCTATTTCGTTCGCCGAAACGCGACTGACTTACCACCAACCCGAGATCTCACTCGTATTTTTATGGATGTGGTTGAGAGTATCATGACATTAAAAGGTGATGAAGTGGTTAAGCATATTCAAACTAGACTCAAAGCCGAAAGCGCTAGTGATGAGCAGTTTAAGAAGAGTCTCAAAGGACCCATTTACGAGGATAATAAAGCAGTCTGTCGTTTCGTTCTATGTGCTTTAGAAGAAAGTCGTATGACTCGTGAGACTCAAGTGGATCTATGGGCGCTTAAAGGTAAAAAGTATATCTGGACTATTGAACATATTTTTCCTCAAGGCGACAACATACCGATTGACTGGGTAGAAATGATTGCTGATGGAGATACAGAGCTTGCTGAGGAGTATCGTCAAGCTTATGTACACTGCTTGGGGAATTTAACCATCTCTGGTTATAACAGCGCGCTAGGTAATAAAAGTTTTGAAGATAAGAAAAACCGAGTGGATAAGCAAGGGCGTAAAGTTGGCTATAATAATGGACTATATTTAAACGAATCACTAATTGAACAAGACAGTTGGTCTGTTCAAAAGATTGAAGATCGTACTGATAGACTAGTCGCCGAGATAATGGAAAAGTACCTATTAACAGTATCAATTGCCAGTATTTAGTAGTGTTATAGCAATGCCTGTTTATCTCTTTATGGGAAGATTATGAAAATTATTGATTTACTAGCAAAAGAAGTACGTGCCAGCGCTAACTATAACTCAAATGTTCAAGTAGCTCCTAGTGTGATTCTTTGGATTGATAAACAGCGGCAGTGGGAGTCAGCACTACCTTTATTGCAAGCCGCTATGTCTGAGCTGATCGTTCTAGGAGACTATGCTCCTGAGAAAAAAACAGGTCCTGCTATCTGGATTAAATGTGTTGTTGATGGCGCTCTTTCAGAGGTTGAGCTTCCTAAAGATCGCACTCCTATTGTTTATTTACCAGGCATTGAGCGCCGAGACTTACGAGCCATTGCTACTTGTCCTGAAGCGCTGATGCCTTTAGCTGAACTGCAATACCGTGGTAGCTGGTGGATATATAATAATTCTGGACGTGATTGGACCGTAAATGCTTTTTTGACTTCAGATAACGGTGGTGTGGGTCTTGATGTTGCTAGGGATGACAAAAGCCAGCAAGCGATGTTGCGTGTATTGAATGAGGTTCTTGAAAGTAAGCGTGAAGATCTAGCGAATCGTCGTCTTGAGGCTTCAGACTTTAACAAGCTAGTGTCCAGTGATCCAGTCCGTGATTTACTCAGTTGGATGAACGATGAAAAAGCTTGCCGTGAGCGCTGGGATGAGGCGCGCTGGCAAGCGTTAGTCGGTATTTGTGAAACTGAATATCATTTCAATCCCGAGCAAGATGGCGAGCTGACAGCCGCTGAGCTGTTATGTCAGCGTCAGGGAGTTTGGGAGGGAGTGTGGCAGCGTTATGTTGAATCCTGTCATCATTACCCTTCTTTGCCCGAGCTATTACTAAAGGTTCAGGGTGATCTTGTTGCTGATGGTGCAAGTTACCCAGTTATAAACCAAACTGAAGAATCTGCTTTAGAAGAATCATTATCTCAGCTACAAACACTTAACTCAGTCGAGATACGTCAAGAGTTAGCTGCACTAGAACAGTATCATGCTGAACGACGAGAATGGATTTGGTTTAAGTTAAATATGGCTCCGCTGGCTGGTGTGCTGAAGTATTTGAGTGGTGTTGCAAGTATAACTCAGCAGGGTTTTTCTGGCACTGACCCTGAAGAGATGGCTACGTTATACCGTGATAAGTATTGGCAGGCGGATGACCTAACCCTCAAAGCCTTGGCTTATCCTTTAAGGTCCAGTCAGCAAGCTTTAGTACAAAAACTGCTTGCCCTCATCTATACGCCGTGGCTCGATGAGGTTACCTATAACTTCCAAAGTTTAGTAAAAGATAAAGGCTATCCCGGTACAACTCAACTCAACAAGGCGACAGCTGATTATGCTGATGCGGGAGAGGTGGTATTCTTCGTTGATGGCCTGCGTTATGACTTGGCACAGCGTCTTGTTGAACAGTTAAAGCCATTGGGAGAGGTTGGACTTGCCACTAACTGGTCGGCATTACCTTCAGTTACTGCAACGGCTAAAGCTGCTGTCACGCCAGTACACGATCGTCTAACCGGTAGAGGAACCGACCGTGATTTTGAACCAAGCCTACTGGATGAAGATAAAAGCTTCTCTGCTTATTACTTAAGAAAATTTCTGAAAGAAAAAGGTTGGCTCTACCTTGAAGAGGGTGACTCAGGAGATCCGGCATTTAATGCATGGGTACAAAGCGGCGATATAGATAAGGAGGGCCATGTAAAAGGTCTTAAACTTGTAGGAAGGGTTGATAGTTTATTAGATGAAATAGTTGAGCGGATTGAAGAGTTGCTGGCGGCAGGATGGCGTAAAATTAGAATCGTAACGGACCATGGGTGGATGTTGACTCCTGAAACGATGCCGAAGGTGGAGCTACCTAAACACTTAACAGAAACTCGTTGGGGACGATGTGCAGTAATTAAAGATTCAGTTGCCAGTGGCTATTTGCAGGTAGGTTGGTACTGGAACAGCCAAGTCAGTATCGCTATAGCCCCAGGGGTTTCGTGTTTTAAGGCTGGCTTGCATTATGATCATGGTGGCTTGAGCCTACAGGAGTGCTTGACACCGGTGATTGAAGTTCTTAATAAACAAAGCTCGATCCCAGCTACTACATCAACGATTACAGCGACCCTATCAGATTTGCGTTGGATTGGGTTTCAGTGCAGAGTGCAAGCTGATAGTGACTTTGATGGGATTGTCGCAGTGCTACGAATACACGCGGCTGACTCAGACTCTGAGATTAGTAAGCGTAAACCCCTTAAAGAAGGTAAATGCACGCTCATGGTGGATGACGAATATGAAGATACGTCAGCTATTCTTGTACTGCTAGACGAGCATGGCAATGTGATAGCAAAAAAACCAACATTAGTAGGAGACATGTAAGTGGAATTAGATGGGCTAGACCAAAAGGCTGCAGATTTCTTTGAGGGCTACATCGTTCGTAAGGATCTTGTCCGTACATTTGCTCGCCAGTTCCCAGTACCAACTTATGTGGTTGAGTTTATGCTGGGTCGTTATTGTGCATCAACAGACCCAGATGAAATAGAGGAAGGTCTTGAAATTGTCCAGCGTCAGCTGTCTTCAAGAACAGTACGTGCAGGAGAGGAGGAGCTATTCAAAGCACGTGCCTATAAGGATGGATCAGCCAAGCTTATTGATATCGTTAGTGTCAAGTTTGTCGAAAAAGAGAATGGTTACCTTGCCAGCTTACCTAGTTTAAACCTTACTAAAGTACGTATACCGGACAAGATTGTTGATGATAATGAGCGTCTTTTGACAGGTGGGTTTTATGCTGAAGTAACGCTTGAATACGACAGTATTATTGCAGAAGAAAAAGGCAATGCTTTTGGTATAGCTGAATTGCGACCCATTCAAATGTCAAAACGTAACGTGCTAGATGTGATGAATGAAGCTCGCACAAACTACACTAGTGATGAATGGCGTGATTTCTTAATTCGCTCTATCGGCTTGGAACCAAGCGCTTTATCACAACGGGCTAAAGATGCCATCCTACTGCGTATGGTGCCATTCGTTGAGCGTAACTACAATATGGTCGAATTGGGACCACGTGGTACAGGTAAGAGCCACTTGTTCCAGCAGGTATCCCCTTATGCTCATCTGATTTCTGGTGGTAAAGCAACAATCGCTAAGATGTTTGTGAATAATGCTAGTGGGCAGCGTGGTTTGGTCTGTCAGTATGATGTAGTTTGTTTTGATGAAGTTAGCGGAATATCCTTTGATACTAAAGAAGGTGTCAATATCATGAAAGGCTACATGGAGTCAGGTGAGTTTAGCCGAGGTAAGGAAAGTATCCGTGCAGATGGGTCGTTGGTGTTCGTAGGAAACTTCGATGTGGATGTTGAGCATCAGCAACGTGTGGGCCACTTATTCGGTCCTTTACCTGCAGAAATGCGGGATGACACCGCATGGATGGATCGTATTCACTGCTATTTGCCAGGCTGGGATGTCCCAAAAATGAGTAAAGAGCTCACTACAAATCATTTTGGTTTAGTTAGCGACTTCTTTTCTGAATGCATGACTCGCCTGCGCTTTCAAAGTCGTGTCTCTGCTATGCAGAATCGTGTGTATTTAGGTGGTGCACTCAGTGGCCGTGATAGCAATGCAGTTAATAAAACAGTATCAGGCCTACTAAAATTAATGTATCCAGATGCCGAGCTTAGCGTATCTGATGAAGACTTAGAATGGGCAATTCGTTTGGGGCTTGAAGTACGCCGCCGGGTGAAGGAGCAACAGAAGCGAGTTGGTGCTGCTGAGTTTCGTAATACCCATTTCAGCTACACTATCGGTGATGATGGAATTGAAAAGTTTGTCGCTACAGCAGAGCTAAGAGCAAATAACGAGATAGGCGATGACCCCTTAGAGCCAGGACAGGTTTGGACTATTAGTGAGGGTGGTTCTGAGGTTGATGACAATGCCGGTTTGTATCGTATTGAAGTAAACGAAGGGCCTGGCTCCGGAGTGAAGATTCTTAATAATCCAGCACCTGCTGCGTTCAAGGAGTCCTTACGTTACGCTGAACAGAACCTCTATGCGCGCTCCATGCAGCTGATAGGAGATCGTGATCCTAGAGCTCATGAGTTCACAGTACAACTGAGGGCTTTCGATGCGGCTAAGAAGGGTTCTAGGATCGGTGTTGCAGCGCTAGTTGCTATGTGTAGTAGTGTGCTGAAGAAATCGCTAAAAGGTGGCTTGATCCTGATAGGGGAAATCAATTTGGGTGGCTCTATTGAACCAGTCACCAATGCGGTGAATATTGCTGAGCTGGCAGTGGAAAAGGGTGCCAGCGTGCTACTTATGCCAGTTACAGCTAGGCGTCAGCTGTATGACTTGTCAGATGATATGGCTACGAAAATTGATATACAGTTTTACCAAGATGCACGTGATGCACTGTTGAAAGCTATAGTAGAGTAAACCCTAACATTACTCAAACCACCTGAGTATTTCGTAAAATCTTAAAAGCGCCTCTAAGTAATTTCTGATTTGACTTAGCGGCGTTTTTTTGTACTAGGTTATGCTAAGCACGTCGTTATTTTTTCCACTAAATCTAATAATAACAAACCCTAAAAAATGACGATATTAACACCTAAGCAGTAGAGCTTGCCCAATTTTATATACTGATAAAAGTCGATATATACTTCATTCTATATACTACACATCCATAGTCCTCGGGTAACCCTCCTAACAATTGATCATGATTATTGAAGCAAACGATAGAATTTAGAATAGTATATAACCTAGAAAACTAATTGGTAGGCAGTTTAATATACTTATCTTAATGATAATCACTGATGAGCGAATGGATATGACAGCGGTTTTAAGTAATGAGGATGAACCTCTTATTGAAACAATAGCCCACGCGTGCGCCATTGCTTTTCAAGGTAATGCCAGCAACGGACTGCAGTAAGACTATTTTTCTTTCTAGATCATTGGGGGGATTACCATTGGTATCAAGAGGATTTAAGGGTGATGGCAGTGACATCAGTACAAGCGCCATTTTGTCTTGCCGTATCGGGTGGCGTTGCTAGCTCTAACAAGTCACAGCACTGCTCAAAGGCAGTTGTCAAAGCAATTTATGATAGTTCACTTTTAAGATGACAGTTTGATAGATTCGATAACCTATAGAGTAGCTCATATGTCTACACACCCAATCGCAACCTACAAAAAATCAGCCCGTTTGTTTGCGCTCTATCAGCGCTTGCCACGTAGTAAAGACAAGGCAATATCACTCACAGAGCTAATGAGTGTTTATGGCTATAATCCTGACCATTACGCAAATGAGCGCAAAAATTTAGAGAACGATCTAACAAGTCTCAATCAAATATTCAATGACGTTTTTCACAGCGATGCTTTAATGCGCCTGCCAGCTTGGGGTCAAAATATCAGCGGCAAGACAGCACGGTTTTATATTGAGCCAAGTTTTAGTATCGATATCATTAATGAGCAAACCGTCTTTTTTTGGCAGATGCTAGCTAATTATACTGCAAACTACTTGCCAGCACCTTTTAAGCAAAGTATTGACGATAAATTGACTCAGTTAGATCGTCAAGATAGACATAGCTTTAATCAAAGCAAGCTGGGGCAGTGGCAAGACCATCTCATTACCCTGCCGAGTATCGTACAAGCACCAAAGCTTGATAGTGAGGTGCTGGCTAGCATTCATCAGGCGCTATTACACAACAAGCAGCTTCAAATCAGCTATCAAAACAAATGGCGTAACAATCCTACAATCAGGGTAATCTACCCTAAAGGACTTATTTTTATCGACAATATGATCTATCTTACTGGGTTTAATCCAACGAGTGATCATATCGATGATAACGTCCTGTTGAAGGCACATCGTAATTTTGCAGTTAATCGTATTGAAGCAGCTGAAGTAACAGAGCAGTTGGTACCGGACTGGGTAGAGCGCAATGCTTTTACTCTTGAGAATCTACGTAAGCTAGGAAAGCTTGAATTGAATAATGGTTTGAAAATCGGACTGGTTCTAAAGGTGCAAAAATATGCCTGCCAGCATTTATATGAGCGGCCGTTATCATCTACTCAAACGATTACGGTTATCGATGACACTTGGAACGAAGTGCGTGCAACAGTTGCCAATACGCAGCGCTTGCAAGACTGGCTAGTCAGTATGTCGCAGTTGGCAGTGGTGATTGAGCCTAACGAGTTAAAAGCGGTTATTTTAGAGCGTTTAGAAAGCGGGATGAAATTATATACAAAATAGTTGATCAAGAATTTTGCTAAAGTACTAAAAGACAAATGCATTTTTTTAATGTCATCAAGGAGCTAGAATGACCACACCTAACTTATTTAAATTTGCCACCTCTGAGTTATCACAAGACGCTTTTATCTGCTGGCTTCTATCGTGGGCGGACAAAGACTATCAGATAGGAAGCGATAAACATAAAGCGCTCAATAAGATAGCAACCAGTGTATTGGCGTTATTCTTCGATAAAGCGAACAAATCACTACCGAGCCATATTGATGAAATAGTAGTGAAGCGTCAAGTGAATAACATTGATGTCCTTTGTATTATTAACGACACTTACTGCGTATTAATTGAAGATAAAGTAGGTAGTATTCAGCATTCTAATCAGTTGGTTCGATACAAGCAGTTTATGATTAATGATCATAAAGTTACTTTCACAGAAGATGAGATAATCCCAATTTATTTACAAACGCATGATCAAAGCAACTACAAAGCTGTGTTAAAGGATGGCTTTTATCCAGTAACTAGAAGAGATTTATTAGACCTCTTTAATAGTGAACAAAATGCGGCACTGCAAGAGAGTGATATATATAGCGATTATCTTAACCATCTGCAGTCTATTGAAGAAGCAGTGCAAAGCTTTCAATCAAAACCCGTCAAAGAATGGAAAAAACGGGCTTGGATTGGCTTTTTTCAACATTTGCAGTCTTATTTAGGAGAAGGTAATTGGAAGTATGTCGCCAATAAGTCAGGAGGGTTCATGGGTTTTTGGGCATTCAAGAAAACGGTAGATGACATCGCTATCTATTTACTACTAGAACAAGATAAGGTTTGCTTTAAAGTCTCTGTTCCTAATATTAAAGGGCGTAGTAAGATTAGAAATGAGCTTTATAAATTATTTAAGACAGAAGCGTCTAAGTTCGATTTAAAAGTGAGTAAGCCGAAGCGCTTTGGTTCAGGCAAGGATATGACTTTTGCTGTACTAGACACAGATATCTTTGATGGTGAAAACTTCATAGATATACAGCAGGTTAATAGACTGATGGATGAAGTACAAAAATTCATTAATCATACGATAAGTCAGTATAAAAATAAAAACGAGTGATACTTTTAGTGTCATAACATTTAGAGTAACAAAAGGTCTAATCATGAAATATCAGCTCGACGAATCGAAAGTAGATGACATTCCATGTGTCGCCTTATACCGACCAAATAAAGGCCATTATTCGCCATCTGTTATCGCCTGTTTTATGATCAATGACGGTTGGAATGAGCAAGCACTACTAGCGCTAAAACAGAAAGTAGATGCTGATATTTTAGTAGGCTTACAGACAGATGATCATAAGTATGAACGCTTGGATATTATAGAGGGGGTTGTTAGATGTCAGCCTGATGAAGTAAATGATGTCATTGAACTGCTAGATGTAAAGTCTGCAAGTACTATCATCGGTATAGATGTAGCAGACGTTATAAGCTTGTTTGAGTGTGGTTATTCATTTCAGTTTGTTCAAGCAAGTGCCACAGGTGAGTCTGAATCAGATTTAATAAAAACAACCACACATAAACTTGTGAAACAACTTTCAAAAGCTCATGATACTAGAGGATTGTTTGTTGGAATGGAGAATGTTGAAAGTCTCCCACTAGATGTCTTTTCTTATATATCAGAAGCTGTTGAAGCGTTATTATTTACTGATGATGTATCTATTTATTACAGCTCAAGTATGATTGATGAACCTGATTGCTTTCGTTTAAAGGCAGTTTATGCTGAAGAAAAGCAAAGCCACATATAATAAACATATGGCTTTGACTGCTACTATAGTCTAATCCAAATAAAACCGATACAATCCTATTAATAATTGCATTTAATGAAATGAACCATGACTTATTCAATAGACTATCGCAAACAGGTACTTTTTAGCATCGCTGATGGTATGACCATACGAGAAGCTGCGCTATTTTATGGACTTAGCACCAGCACCATTCACAGCTGGCAGCAGAACCTAGCTCCTAAAACAACCAGAAATAAAGCACCGACTAAAATACCTGATGACGCCTTAATTGAAGACGTAAAAACATATCCAGATGATTATAACTATGAAAGAGCTCGTCGCTTGAACTGTAGTCAAACGGGTATCTTTAATGCTTTAAAGCGTCTTGGTATCAGTCAAAAAAAAGACCCTAGAACATCCAAAAGCGTGTCCGATAAAAAGAGCGGTATTCCAGAGTAGGCTTGATCGCTTTACGCAGCAAGGCTACCCCATTGTCTATATGGATGAAAGCGGCTTTGAGGCTGAAACCATTCGTTCTCATGGCTATGCACCGATTGGTACACCCTGTATCGATAGCTACAACTGGCAAGCAAAAAAGCGAACCAACGTCATCGGAGCTCTCTATGAAAAGATGCTATTTGCGCTTGATTACGTTGAGCAGAATATCAATAGCACCATATTCTACGACTGGTGCAAACACACTTTAATTCCAAGTCTCAAGACTAAATGCGTGATTGTCATGGATAACGCTCGGTTTCATAAAAGCAAACGTATTCAAAAGCTACTCAACAGACATGGCCATCGTATTCTTTGGCTACCACCGTACAGCCCTGATCTGAACCCTATCGAGAAGAAGTGGGCACAGGCTAAGCTTCTACGCCAAGGATGGATGGAGAATAATCTACCTAAACTGTTTTATGATATGGGCTGTATCGATTTTATAAAGATTTAACTATATCAATTGAAGCTAGTTATATTTGCTAATAGAGTCTCCGCGCCACATAGCATGCTCACATACTGCACAAAACCAACTCTCTTTTGCCCGCATATAAGCAATATCGGCAGGTACTTCAATAGGACAGGCGCTTCCGCAATATTCACAGCACACATCATCTAGGCATGCGTAGCATTGGCTTACGGTTTCAAATAACGTATGGGTACTAATGCTATATTTTTGACAAAGCAGATGGACATAATCCACATAACTCATTTTATGGTTATAGGCCCAATAATCCTCACAAACCCGTTTGTCCCAAGCGTTTTGTGTCATGCTCCATTCAATGCTGATGCCCACAACGTACTCCTTTTTAATGACCTGATACCTACGATTAGCATTACCTTTTTATAGTAATGATATCTATTGAACCAGTCGCACCTATCATCATTAGCCAGCTATTGAGCAGCAAGATAGGTATATGACATAATAAAGCGTTAGTCAGCATAAAATAGTTTTTGACGGAAACTTAGTTATTGCCAACGAGTATTATTCTAGCAGAAAAGTAGTCACTGGCAAGTATTTTTTACTTACCAATAAGGATTTTATTGTGATTTCTTGTAATCTCCCTGTACTTCTAGCAGAAAGACGACTACGGGTGGCCGATCTAGTAAGGATGACAGACATTAGTAAATCAACACTTCATAGGATTTATAACGATGAGACGACTCGTATAGAGTTCGATACGCTAAGCAAATTGTGTGAAGTATTAGAGGTGACACCATGTGAGATATTAAAATACATACCTGATGAAGACAGTAAAAATTAGGTTTTATAAATAATGTAGTTGAATCTATATATTCATTCTAAACTCTAAAAAATAACGATATTATTACCTGATAAGAAATATTCATAGCTCTCACAAATAATAGCATAGCTATTATTTGTGAGAGCTTTTTTAATGACTTTGCACTCATTCATAGCCAACATATTTTTTAATAAATATAATTAAATCATATGCTTGCATAATGTTATGTTATAACGTACCATTAATGAAATAATGATTTTTAGAGCAGTATATAGTGAAAAATAAAACTCTTCGCTCAACTCAAAAGCTGTTAGTTTTGAACTCAGCAAACCTCACCATTCACCCTGATGCAAATACTGCTTTTATGGTTTGGCAGCAGCATAGGTTGCCTCTGCGTCGACCACAGCTGGCAGGCTTAGATGATTATTATCGACCAGCATTGAGGTTATGTATGCTTGATAAAGACAGTTATCAGTTCTTCAATAACTTTGCACGAATCGATGAGGTAATGAGGTTCGAAGATAGCTGGCGTCAGCCTTGTCTGATTGCGCTTGAAAGTCGTCATGATATTAAGCGGCTGGCGTGGTGCGAGGTTCTCAATCTATCTAGGTTTGCTGGCGTGAACCATCCAGCCTTATTTCAAGCCATATATCAAAGTGCGCCAAAGCAGCTTGTTTGTGAGCTGATGGGCGTGCACCGACTAACTGTTAGCAATTACTGTCAGTTTGCAGGTATCAGTCAAAGCAGCTATGAGTATCAACAGTGCAAGGCAGCATGTGATAAGACTTTATTAGGTTTGCCTAAAAATATGAACTGGATGGGTGGTGTACATGGCTGATACTAAAGCATTTGTTGACGTGACTGATAGGCGAGTATTAGATAAGATCGTTCCTGTAGGTTCGCCGCATTATGTCCAAATGCAAGCATTGGTTATTGATATTATTAGTCTGATGCCAGATGATGAGATTGATCTATTGTGTTCGACATCATGTGCTGATACTACTGATTTTCAGGGCATCGATTGTACTGAAATAATCCAACAGATTGTAGGGAAAGGTAAGACTGGAGAGTGGGCGGTTACATACATGCTGCTCGTATTTTATCAAGCATATGGTGCTGTCGATAGCGGTAGTGATGCTTGGCGGTTTATAAGTGGCTATCTCAAGATCATGTTTATGATTGCGGCTAGGCACGATAAGCATTTTGCTAAAATCGACAAATTGGGCGTTCGTATTCGCATGGCACTAAGACCTGCTGATCCGCAGCGCGATATCCTCAGCCAGCTAATTTGTATTCATGCAAAATATGATCGGTTATCTGATTGTTTGAATGATATCAGAAAGTATGAAGCGCTGATCAAACAAGAGGAAGCTACGGGTAAAATCGCTAATCAGCATCTTGCCAGTAAAATTGGTCAAATCAGGTTGGCTTATGAAGTGGTCATCAATAATAAAGCCTTTATCGGTAAAACCTATAATAAGAGTCACAGAAAATCAAAACAGTCCCAAAAAGTAATCAATACAACAACGCTCATTGATGGCGAGCCATTACAGAAAAAATTGTTTGGTACGAAACAATCAAAAAAGCACAGTAATGTGGCAATTGCTGAAAATATTGCCGATAACGATGAAGTACCATTGCTAGACAATGACTTTAAGCCCGCCATACAAATCGCTAAATCCTCAGAGCTACAGCAATGGCGATTAAGAAACAATCACCGACATGCCAGCCGTAATCAGTTTCATTTCCCAACCAATCACCGCCAATTGAGTATCACTGGCTATCAAATGCTATTTGCAATGCTATGGCAGCGCTTTATGAGCGGACATACAGGAAATAGGACGGGCTATGCCGTACTGCTATTGTCACTATTAAGCGGTATTAGTATTGACAATATAATTGATGATTGGCAATGCAGTCGTAGTCAGCGTCAGTATTTTGTTTATGACCGTATCCGTAAAATCAGTAGTATTGCTATCAAGATTGATGTGACCACCAATACCCGAAGTCATCTGCTTGCTCACAGGCAAAGCTATGGTAGCGTATTCAAGCGAGCATTACCTGAAGCGCTGCAGATCATGTTAGAGGATAAAGTTACTGTTTCACTTGATGATGTCAAACTAGCCATCACTGAAGTTAAGAATCAGCTCAACCTGCCAGCTTTGAGTACTCAATATATCGAGTCTGGATTGTTTGTAGTGGTTAAAAATGGCCTTAGTAAACCGCTACATGCTGACATCCTCACAGGTGTTGATGTAAGGCACAGCTCGCCGCTGTATTACACCAGCATCAAAACTGCTGATCTAGAGCAAACCTATATAAAAGCAGTAGCACTGCTAAGCGCATACTGTAATAACAAGCAAAAAGCGTTATTGATAGATGAGTGTAGTGTGCCAATGAATGGTCAAAAACGCTATATTGGTAGTGATATGGCGCTTGAAACTTTCACGTGCCAGCAGTTCTTTAACCAACTGGCTATGAGCGCTGAGAGCTATAATGGGCGGCTTAATCACAGTATCGAGCGCTATATTGCACAATTTAATAGCTACAGCACCTGGCTGTGGCATATTATTATGATTCAAACCGGTATCCGTCCGGTTAAACACGCACCAGGGCTGCTTAACCAGTTTGATTTTAAGCGACGCATATTGTGGGTGTCTGATAAAGAAGAGCGTCACGGTCAGTCTGATGGCAGGCTTATTCCGTTAAGTCAGTTTTTAGTGACTGCTATACAAAACTACATTGATTATATCAAGCAATTTGCTGCTATTTATAACCCTATCTGCCCCAAAACGCCTTATCCCATCGATGCTATTTTGCAATCAGAGCAACCGCTTATTCAAATTTACCAAAAAAATCCAAAAGGCTTTATCGGTATCTCGCCAAGCCGCGTTCGCTACCAGTTGCAAGACTTTTTTAGCCATCAGGATAATTGGCTGCGCCATCAACTGAGGTCTATGCTGACAGAATGCGTGCCAGATTACCTGATTTGTGCGCTTTACGGTCATGAGCATCCGGATCAAGAATTCATGCATCCGATGTCATCAGGCTCTATTAATCAATTGCACCAGCTCAGCCTGCACCTAGATGCAATCGCCGACGAGCTTCACTTAAAACAAATTGAGGTTCGCTTATATGGATAATGTCACTGCGCACAAATTACGGCAGCTCAACAGAGATGATACTAAAAAAAGTGTCAAACACGCAGCTAAAGCTCTGATTGCGGGCTATGTTAATCAAAATCCCATGCAGACGCCTTGTGAGCTACAGCATCATTATGAGGCGATTAATGAGCTATTAGAAAATAAGTTTGATACTGCCCAAAACTTTCAATTAGCGCGGCGCGGGTTTTTAGAATTTATTCGTGATTATAATAAAGCCCATCAGCTATACCTCAATGAGCCTGTGGTGCCAATACTGGCAACTCGTGAGCGCCTGACTACTAACTATGACTGGTTTGTCAATGGACGCGCTGTAGCAGATAGCAGAGCTATGATGATAGATATCTGGCAACGTAAACGACGGTTCTCAGTGAACGATTTAGTTGAGGGACTGATTTATTGCAGTATTATGTATGGTGGTATCAATGATATTGAGGAGTTAAGAGCGCTTTACGTTTGGTTGTTTGGTGAGCGGCTTATTTATCAGATTCGTCTGCCAGCGACTGATGAGAACCGCGCAGAACAGGTAGCTGTAATACCACTTAGCGTGCCTGATGACAACTATGGCTGCGCATTGGATGGTAGTGACGACTTACAGCGCTTTATCGACTACGTACCTGATGATATGACCCTGTGCTTTTTATACGCCATAAAAGATAAGGACTTGAGTAAAACAAAAATAGAGCCATTTAATACCATAATTAATGATATCTCAAAAAGACTTAAACTCACCAATAAAGATATTGAGCGTCCGCAGCACTCCATGCTTATTAAGCATGCCAACTATCACTGGCGGCAGACGGAAGGTAGTCAGATAGATGGCGCGCTTGCCGTGGTGAAGCAAGGTGATATTAAAACCACAGGACTGCCGACTGATAATCTCATTCATTATAACCGAGAGCCCATCAATCAAAATCCTGAGCCGCTTACGTGGTCTGAGTTGTTTGATGTCAGCTATAAAGTATCAGATAAGACACCTAATCAGAGTAATACCATCAACTATCCTAGCTTTAGCAAAAACTTAATTAAAGAAGTGCAAGATGCGCTCAAACTCACCAGAAGTGCTGCTATTTCTACTCTCACAACATTAAAGGTAGATGCTAGTCAGCCTAACGCACGACGTTTGCTTGGCTGGGCGTTGTCATTGGTGGGTGATCATAGTATTCGGCTCAATACGGTCAGTAAATATTTGGGCTGCATTGGTCGCGATTGGCTGATGCTGACGATGGATGAAGATATTGATCAGTGGGAAGGCGATGACTTTGAGGATATCTATGAGCAAATTATTCAAAGTAAGGTTAAAGATGGTCGGAAAAATTCAATCTTAAATAAATCATCTGAATTTAACCGGAGTACTGATGATACAGAAGATGAAGCCAACACATTAGTCGATTCTGTTGAACAGAAAGCAGAGCGAAATACTTCTACGCTAGATCATTTAAAGGATAACCAAAAATTCACTTATGGTCGTCTGCGAGCATTTCATGATTATCAGCGGGCGCGTTTCGATGCACCTTATGTGTATTTTCCATGGGGCAATAACCGGCAAGTGGTTAAAGCCGAAATGGTGTCACCACATGTATATCGCGCAATGAAAAGATACATACAATCATCGAAGTTAGAGGTTGAGCAACAGCAGTTATGCCTAATTGTTTTGGCATTCGCTTATCGCACTGGCATGCGTATTAATGAGATTGTTGGTATTAAAGTTGATGATATTACAGATATAAGCAGTATCAATGGCTATGTCATTGAGTACCCTAAAGTTATCCTCAGACCCAACCGTTATCGTAGGCTTAAAAGCAGTAGTGCCAAAAGGGTTATACCGATAGATAGTCTTTTCAAGGATGATGAATTAAAGCTGTTCACCGCATTCTATTATCAACAAAAAAGGTTAAAGCGGCGTTATTTACTCTCACAAGGCTCGGGTGACCAGCCACTGCCGTCTGTATTTTTTAGTAATATGATGAAAATAATATGGGATAGACTGCTGCTTACCCATGACTCTACCTTTCACAGATTACGGCATACGGCACTTAGTCAGCTGACATTGGTGTTGAGCGGCTCGCCACTGGCTCAGGTGATGACAGACTATGATAAAGAGCATAGTGACGCTATCGTTAGCGCCGTGCTTGCTAATAATAAAGAAAAAGGGATGTGGTTTGGGCTGGCTAGCTTTGCTGGGCATCTAACGCCAGATACTACGTTTGAGCACTACATTCATACCGCGCATTTGCTGGCAGGTTGGCAGATGAGTCAAGCTAAAATTAGTATGCCTATAACTGTATTTGAGATGCTGACAGGTATTGGTTATCAAACGATAAATAAACAAGATGGCATGGCGTATGATGCAAGCACTAAACAGGTTCGTCTTGATAAGATGCGTGGTTATTTGATCAATAAGGTTGCTGGTAAAAGACCACTATTTATTGATAATGATACACTGAACAATGAAGCTTGCCAGCAAGCCCTACAGTCAAAACCAGAAGAAGTGCGACAGTCTATATTTATTCATCCAAAAATATACGATGTAATTGCGCTATTAGAGGAACTACAGACAGTAAATGTTGATAAACGAGTAGGGCAGTTGGCAGAGGTCGCACTTCGGCATGGTATTGCTATCAGTAATGCTAGACAAATTTACGATAATGCTTGCCAGCTATTTACCGATGATAGACTGATTTTAGGTGCGCCTACCGGACATAAGAACCAAAAAGTTTTAGTGACTGCGCTTGATCGTGCGTATCAAATGTCTATTGATGACTCTGATAGACTGGAATCATTTATGAATATATTTTCAAATAAGAAAAATTTAAATATTTCATCAATCCATTTTGGTGTTAAAGAAAGCCAGCTTAAGTTGCTACAGCAATTTATGGCAGTAGGTTGTCAGCTTATTGATGCCAGTCATTGGCAGATTAGGGCGTATAGTGAGCAGGCAGTACGCAATGTAAAAAAAGAACTAGGGCTCGATAGTTTAATACGTATTGGTGCTCGTGAAAATTTCCATGGTTACGAGGTTAGGGTAGTACAGAAAAAACGCAAACGGTCTGATAATAATTTGGCTATAACAGATGAGTATTATAGCTCGTCAGGGGTTTTGAAGTATTTGGGTTGCTTATTGTATGTATTGGCTAACGTTAACAACAATCAATAAAAACCTGTTTTATCTCAGGAAAGAAAGGTATGCTTTTATGTATGTGAGCTGATAAATATTAAGCTATATATATGAATTAGGCCGGGCTTTTCGGAGTCAAGGTCACTTGTAGCCCCATACCATCAATAATCTTTAGCATGGTGTCAAAGCGCGGCTTTTCGGACTGCAAGGTCTTGTAAAGACTCTCGCGTCTTATGCCTGTCCTTTGTGCCAGCTCATTCATACCCTTTGCGCGTGCCACATCGTTGAGCGCTTCAATAAAGTCACTAGGCGCACCATCGCTCAGTGCTTCATTTAGGTAAGCATTGATAAGCGTTTCATCGGTTAGGTACTCCGCCACATCAAAGCGGCTGATTTTACTATCGGTCATGAGGGTACTCCTTTGTGTCGTTCTGTACTTGTTGCCATAGGGTGCAAGCCTTAGCAATATCGCTTTGCTGGCTGTCTTTGCTGCCTCCTAACAGTAACAAGTAAACCGTATCGCCCTCTTGGGCATAATACACGCGGTAACCGTTGCCCTTGAATATTCGCATCTCATAGATACCACCTGTATTAGCTAGGGGCTTATGGTCACCAAAATTGCCGCCTTGCGCTCGTTTGATACGTGTCAAGATGCCAACTTTGCCTAATGGGTCTTTGAGCTTATGCAGCCAGCGCCTAAATGCTTCAGTTTGGTTAATCTCAATCATAAAGTTAGATTATTAGAAAGCTAATAATTAATTGTAAACTTTCGGATAATAGATAACAAGTTACGATTGTGCTGACGGCGCTTTTTATGGGTATATAAGCATCTGGCACAAAAAAGCAGATGGTCATGCCTGCCCATTTAGTTTTATACCTAAGAAAAGCTGCTTAAACTGCTTAAACTGGCTATAACATATGATAGGCAAGGGCTTAGCTTAAGGTAGGCGTTTGCTTAACGTTGCTTAAACTGCTTAATCTGGTCTTAAATTGGCTTGTTTTAGGCTGAGTTTAAGCAATTTAAGCAAGCTTAAGATTGGGTAGTCCTAACACAAAGCCCCTAGCTGTATGGGCTAAGGGCTATTTAAGCAGTTTAAGCAAGATTTCTTAAGTATTAATATTAATCGTATAACTTTGGATTAATAAATATCACTTTGCTTCGTCCCTCCATATCTTGCCTGATATGTTTAGCAGACTCTAGTTTGTCTAACTCAATCTGTAATAACTTAGTGTTCTTACGCATGGGGTTAGGCGCATTGTTAGCGATATAAGTTCTATTGAGCTTATGCGAATTTCTATCACGCGCTTTATCCACTAGCCAATTACTTAACTTCTCACTGTCGTTCTGCTCACCTGTAGGCGTGGCATCAAGGTAGCGCAAGCGCTCGCTTGTAGAATATTCAACCAACATAAAGGCGCGTTTTATGTTATCAGTGGTGATCGTATCGCACCCCTCAAAAAATGCGATCAATGATGCTATGCGGCTTGCATTTTCGGCCATGCGTGAGGCGTAGGCTTTAAGGTACTGTAAGTCACCACCGCATGCCTGTCTGTTCTCAATCATCTGTGCGTGCTCATAAAATACTTGTTCGGTCTGTACGTCCTGCCAGCTCATCTTAACGCGCTGTGGCTGCCCTTGTGTGTCTGTTGGCTCATTGGCGGGTAGGGTATCAAGTAAGCTGTGACAGCGTTGCCAGTATTCTATTAAGACGGGATTGTCATAAGGGTTATCACTACGGCGCTGTGGATCATTCCAAACACGCTGCCCGCGCAGATCATCAGGACATGCAATAAGCGCCCGCGCTAAAAAACCTTGCCCGTTCATCAGTGGGTCGGTCAATGCTGGCTCTAATACCACGCGCTGACCTTGAAGCAATAGTGTCATGCGAACGTGATAAGCATCTGTGCGCGGTGTGGCGTGGGCGGACTTTTGCGAGCGTTGGCGCGATGCTCTGCCACTGCTATGTAGCTTTGTGATTGCGCCTAATGCGCTGCCTGCGGTATCGCCTTTCATGGTATGACCGTTAAAAAACTGCGTCCCCTCATCGGTTGCCCATGATGCGTTACTGATCTCACCATCGACAAATTTATCTAAGATAGGTTCAATCGTTGCATCATCAAAAACAGTCTTGGAGTTGGTGGGCTTTGGCGTGTCGTTTAGATACTCTTTTAACTCAGCACCCTTTAAGCCTGCTTTGTCTGCCTCCCATGTATCTAATTTAGTTAGATATTGTTCATATTGCCCGCGCTCATGCTCGTCTATTTTGAAGTGAGTTAAACCCATAGCCTGCGTTTTACCGCTACCGCTTTCGCCTTCAGTTATTAATATCAGGCTGGCTGGCATATGACTATGCCCCATTGGCGCATCAATAAAACGCTGCCCCATGTGTGCCAGTGCACCTAAGATGCATTGACCAGCCATTGCAAGTGGTACTTGTGCGTAATACGCCACGGCTTCAATGACTCTTCTTAATAAGCCTTTGAATGCATTGATAGGATAGGGCGTGGGGGTGCTAGAGTCGTTAGCTAAATTTTCAGGATCAGGCCATTGCTCATTTTTCGTTAGTTTATGATCGCTTAAGCTTTCTAGTTTCGTGCTATCATTGGCTTGATCACTATTGAATTGACAGTCGCATGTGAATTTATTGTGGTCGGCAACGCTCATGCTACCAACATGAGCGTTTCTATTTTTTGTTTTATTCATAGCCACTCTCCTGTACGTTATGAACAGGATTACCATGACTTTCTAGCCATTCTAAAACTTCAGAGTTTTTCCATGCCACCATGGTTGGTGATAACCTCACACTAGCAGGAAATCTGCCATCACGACTCCATTCATGTAGAGTAGTGCGGCCGAATGGCAAGAGGGGCAGGATATCGTGGGCTCGCGACATACCTTGAGGTGGTAAAAAAAGAGGGTTTTTAGAAATTTTATCTGAATAATTCGGGTTCTGATTACTCATCCTATATCTCCATGTGAGCCGTGACGGGATGTCACGGTATGGATAGAATGATAGATAGAGTATAGAATGATGTCATCGCAACTTGCGACTTGCAAATCGCATGTTGCAACACTCTGAGCCTCAATCGAAAAGTGCTTTATTGGCTTGGCTTAAAATTTTTTCAATATTACTTCTACTCAACTTTGGTATTTCTTTGTTCTCAATATAATCAACCAGATCAGTTTGTTTTTTGAAGTTAAAAGTTTGTTTGTTTTCATCTTTGTCTAGTTTCAATGCAATATCCTTTAAAATACAGACCATACGGTATACGCTATCTTTTACGTCTTTTGTACTTTCACTAGGCTTATTAGAAATTTCGACTTGCTTTTTAAGTCTTTTGATTTCTTTATTTTGTTGACTTATGAGTCTATTAGCCTCCTTCAAGTCTTTAGCTAATCTAGGAGCTAAATTAATATTTTCAATTCTATGAAGAAGATGATTTAAATCTTGGCTTGAAAATTTCAATCTGCAAAATTTTTCAAGTTTTAACTTTTCATGATATTCACTATCAGGCATATGTAATACCCAGCCTAAAACCTCGGCCTCTTTCAGTGTGGGTGGTAGATTCTGTGATTGATATTTATTTTTATGGTCTAGTAATATGCCTGTGTAATCACAACTAGTATAATCAAAAGGACTATTAGAAATGAACTTCATATGCTGAGATATAGGTTTAAAATCATCAATAATAACTTTTAAGCCTAAATGACTAAGTATTACGTTATTAGGAGATATACGAAATATACCTTCACTATAGTAGGCAACATTAATTTTACTCGCATCATACTTATCCACAAAAGTAGCAAGTAGCTTTTTGGTCTGATATATCAATGTGTCTATGTCTAATGAACTATCATATTTTTGTGGAGCTAAAAGCTCCTTTAACTCCAAATCACTAATATCTTCATTTATAGTAGCTGATAACTGTTTTATAGCATCTTCACGGTTCTCAGCATAGATGGATTTAACAGGATTAACAAAACCGTTATAATGAACATAGGGTGTCAGTATATGAGTATCAATAAGCTTTTTTATTGTCTGGTCACTACTAAGTTTAGGGTCTTTCGTTTCAGCTAATTTACTTTTAACTTCATCGAGAGTATAAAAATCTTTTAAATGATCGGACATTATTGTTCCTCTTTTCCTAAAAGTTACTCAAGTAGTCTGCCCAATCATTCATCATTTCTCGACGATAGTCTAAATGCTGAGCACCGTTGTAAGCCTTACTAATTTTGTTTTCTTGTTCATGAGCTAGCTGTAATTCAATAGCTTCGTGCATATAGCCCTGTTCATGAAGAGTAGTACTTGCCAGCCCTCTAAACCCATGACCAGTCATCTTGTATTTATAGCCCATTTGATAAAGGGCATTAATAAATGCGTTCTGACTATACGGCTTACGAGTAGAAGGGTTGTAGAACACATACTGCTCTGAGAAATTTAGCTCTTTGATTTGCTCTAATATCTCTATAACCTGTGGCGCAAGCGGCACAATATGAGGTCTGTCCATTTTCATTTTGCTTGCCGGGATGCGCCAAACTTTATCGTTCCAGTCGATCTCTGACCATTCCATGAACCTAAGCTCATTTGTGCGCACGAACGTATAGCATAAAAACTGTAGGCCTAATTTGACTGTAATATGCCCAGTGTAGTCATTAATATCTTGCAAAAGCTTTGGCAACTCTTTCGAAGTAACTCGACTATGGTTTTTAGTCTTATGCGGTTTAATGACCGCTGATAAATCTGCTGCTGGGTTTGAGGTAGCCGTACCTATACGAATAGCATGTTTAAATATCTGTCCAACTTCTGCCATAATCCTGCGCGCCATCTCGTTAGCGCCGCGTGCTTCAACATTCTTGCCGATTGTCAAAATGTCGGGTGGGGTAATATCATCAATCAGTTTATGACCAATAATTGGTTTTACATCACGAATATAGGCTGAATAATTTCGGCTAAATGTACTAGCTGCTAAAAAGGTCTTGCGGTCTGCATACCAAGCCTGAGCAATAGTATCAAAAAGCCTCGAACCGTCTTGCTCTGCGATTTTTTCTTTCTTTTTATCTTTTGGGTTAATACCTTCGTTAATAAGCTGCTTTATTTCTAAATTACGCTGGCGGGCCTGTTGTAATGTAATAACTGGGTATTTACCTAAAGTGAGCGATTGCTGTTTACCCTGCCAGCGATAGGCGCTAACCCAGACCTTGTTCCCTGTATGTCTTACCCACAGTTGTAGACCGTCACCATCACTATGTTTGTCAGGGCGGCTAGGTGTACATTTTTCGCTCGGGGTTAACTTGTTGATGATAGTATGAGTTAGTGGCATGTTGGTATATCTCCGCGTTGGTATAATCTATACCAACAAATATACCAATATTCTATATGGTTCGCCACATACCAAGATATTCGTAAATCTCGCAAAACCCCATAAAAAAAGGCTTGCCGCATCGCTGCGAACAAGCCTGATTCATTATATGGTGGGCCCAGTAGGACTTGAACCTACGACCAAAGGATTATGAGTCCTCTGCTCTAACCAACTGAGCTATGGGCCCTAACGTTAGACGCACAATGATACCTGATTTTTTGAATTTTTCAAGTAAAAGATAACAAGTAATCAATAAATTTTTTATCAGTTTTGATGGTGATCAAACGCTACCGCCAGCTAGGGTCAAACTACGGCCACCATCCACTGTGATAATCTCGCCTGTGACATAACTTGCTTGTACCAAGTACAGTACGCTATGAGCAATTTCTTCAGGTTTGCCGATTCTTTGCATAGGAACGGAGGCAATAATATCTTGCTGTTTTACATTATCAAGTGCTTGATCACTATCAGACTCAGGTAAGATATTGACGCCAGGAGCGACACCATTGACACGTATGTCTGGTGCCAGCTCTAACGCTAACGACTGCACCATCATTCGATGCGCAGCCTTTGCCATATTATAGACCGTATAATTACTGAACGGTCTATCCTGCGCATGTATGTCCAATAAGCTGATAATACAACCTTGCTGATGTTTCAGATAGGGCACTAGCGCTTGACTCAATAATAAAGGTGCCTTGGCATTGGTCAGAAGTAATTCATCCCACTGGGTATAATCAATGTTACCAAGCGGGCTTGGGTAGAACCGTGACGCATTATGTACCAGTACATCTAGCTGCCCAAACGCTTCTATGATATTTTTAACAAAATCCTCTAACGCTGCACCATGATTGACTACTGCCAAATCCGCAACAATAACCACTGCGCTATTAGCACGGCTTTTATTAAGTTGGTCAGCTAAGCTCTTAGCTTCTTTTTCGCTACGATGACAATGAATAATGACACGGTAGCCTTGACTGTGTGCTGCTCTGATAATTGCCGCACCAATGCGCTTAGCGCTACCAGTTACCAGCATCACCGGAGGTTGGGTGCCAGTATTCTTTGATGGCAGAGTGTTAGGTTTTTGGTTCATAGTGACAATGCTTTTTAAAATACTTTTTAATAGGCGTCATGCGCTTGTAAGTGTTCAATTCTACTTTGACGTAATGCTGCCCCAATGGCTGGCCCTTTGAGATCTGGTGCAATATCTGTCATACCGATTGCATGAAAGCTATTCAGTGCCAGCATCATCTGACGGTGCTGTTTTGCCAGCTGTAAGACGTGACTGCAGACAAGGAGCTGTGACAGCTTATCTGGCTCTTTATGAGCACCACAAGCTTGTATAAGGTCAATCTTTTTGGTAGCGCTCAGACTATTTATCATGCTTAGCGTTTCGGCTTGCTGAGCGAATAGGGTAGCGAACTGTGTATGCGCTTTGGGGACTTTAGCTTTATTACCGATATCATTGATATCTCTTAGCGCTTTTAATTGGTCAGATTGTGCATCCCTATACTCATTATTAAATAGTGACGGGGTCAGGCTGACCATTAACAGTGCCCAACGCTGTGACAAGCTTAGGCGCATTTGGCCTGCAAAATATAATGCTGTCTGAACCGTCTCTCGTATATGAGTGTCCTCCCAAGCATCATGCAATGGTGCAAAATACTCTGTGAGCGCGCCAATTTCAAACAATTGCTGCCAGTATACTTGCGGTGATACCTGCATCGTTGCACGGCTTGATTCTTGCCAGATACGTTCCGCACTCAAATGAGCAAGCTCTCCTGAGTTAACCAGTTGACGCATTAGGGTCAAGGTGTCTTCCGCTATGATAAAACCCAAATCATAATAACGCCCATAAAATCGAGCCGTCCTCAGCACTCGTAATGGGTCTTCGCTAAAAGCGTCAGATACATGACGTAGCGTTTTGTTCTCTAAATCTTGTAGCCCACCATAATAGTCAATGACTTCACCACTGATAGGGGTGTCATCAGCAAGACTAGTGACCTCTATAGCCATCGCATTGATAGTCAAATCACGACGTTGTAAATCGTCCTCTAAGCTCACATCAGGGCTGGCATGTACGCTAAAGCCTTTATATCCTGAGCCTTGCTTGCGCTCTGTACGTGCAAGGGCATATTCTTCGTGAGTGGTGGGATGCAAAAACACAGGAAAGTCGGCACCTACCTGCTGAAACCCTGCATCAAGCATCTCTGCGACGGTGGCACCAACCACAACGAAGTCTTTATCTTTGATGGGTTGCTTTAGCAGTCGATCACGGACAGCGCCGCCCACAAGGTAAATTTGCATAGTAGCCTCTTTTTTTTTAGCTAGATGTTACCAACTCAATTTTCATTTATCAAAAAAAACAGCCAATGCTTTATAAGTTGCATTGACTGGTTTTAGTATAGCAGAAGGGCTCTGTCAATGGATGACAGAGCCCTTCTTAATATAGTCAATCCTCTATAAATTGGCTACGGTGTCAGCCTCGCTCAGTCTACTATTTGTAGTACTTTCACTCGGCTTCCTTGTATCCAAATTATATTGAACCGACTATAGTGCATCCATACTGTGTATGTTTAATGACTATTTTTCGTTTTCTAGGTCTTGAGCTTCCGTGACCGTAAGCGCAGTCATATTAACGATACCACGCGCGGTCGCTGACGGCGTCAAGATATGTACTGGCTTATTAGTACCTAATAAGATAGGCCCAATAGAAGCGCTACCAGTCGCTGTTTTAAGTAGGTTAAAGGCAATGTTTGATGCATCAAGGGTTGGCAAGATTAGCAAGTTTGCGGCACCTTTCAATGGGCTTGATGGCATATCATTTAGGCGGATATGTTCATTGAGTGCTGCATCCCCTTGCATTTCGCCTTCAAACTCAAAGTCTACATTCATATTGGTGAGCAGTTCATGAACCTTACGCATTTTGACAGCGCTGGCACGATTTGAAGCACCAAAGTTAGAATGAGAGACCAACGCAACGCGTGGCGTGATACCAAAACGGCGTATTTGATCAGCAGCCAAAACAGTCATTTCAGCCAACTGTTCAGCGGTTGGATCTTCATGCACATAAGTGTCAGCGATAAAGATATTACGATCTTGCATCAATACAGCATTCATCGCATAAAAATCATTGACGCCTTCTTTTTTGCCAATGACGTTCTCGACATATTTTAGGTGCATCTGATAGTCACTAAACGTACCACAAACCATACCATCAGCATCACCGTTGTCGACCAGTAAAGAACCAATCAACGTGGTTTTGCGACGAACATCACGACGAGCAAGTTCAATACTGACACCGCGACGTTTGTTTTTCTCGTAATAACCCTGCCAGTAGTCTTTGTAGCGAGGATCGTCATCAACGTTGACGATGGTAATATTCTCGCCAGCTTTTAGGCGTAGGCCTAGCTTTTGGATATTGGCTTCGATAACTGAAGGGCGACCAACCAAGATAGGTTGTGCTAGCTTCTCATCAACGACAACTTGCACAGCGAGCAAGATATTGTTGTCTTCACCTTCACAGTAAACGATACGTTTTGGCTCAGCTTTGGCACGAGCAAAGATGGGCTTCATCACAAACGCTGAGTTATAAACAAACTCAGACAGACGCTGACGATAGGCTTGCATGTCATCGATCGGTAGCGTGGCAACGCCTGAATCCATCGCTGCTTTGGCCACAGCAGATGCGATTTCAATGATTAGATTTGGCTCTAGAGGGCCTGGAATTAAGTAGTCACGACCAAAGCTCTGCATCTTTTCGATGTTTCTAGCGCTGGTAGTTGGAGTGGCTTCGACATGTGCCATCGCAGCGATTGCTTTTACGCAAGCGACTTTCATCTCTTCGTTGACGGTTGTCGCACCAACATCCAATGCGCCGCGGAAGATGTACGGGAAGCATAGCGCGTTGTTTACTTGGTTTGGATAATCTGAGCGACCGGTTGCCATGATGACGTCTGGACGTACCGCATGTGCCAATTCTGGCATGATTTCAGGTGTTGGGTTGGCAAGTGCAAAGACGATAGGGTCTTTTGCCATACGGCGAACCATATCTTCTGATAGTGTACCGGGCATTGATAGGCCTAGGAACATATCAACATCGTCCATGACTTCTTCAATAGAAGTAGCTGTGATATCACGAGCATAGCGCTGTTTGGTTTCATCGAGGTTTTCACGGCTAGTGCTGATGATACCGCGTGAATCTGAAACAATAATGTTGTTTTTATCAACACCAAGTGCGCAAATGATATCTAAGCAAGAAATGGCTGCCGCACCCGCGCCTGAACAAACAATTTTAATCTCTTCGATTTTTTTGCCAGTAATCAACAAAGCGTTTAGCATCGCTGCGGCAACAATAATTGAAGTACCATGTTGATCATCATGGAACACAGGAATGTTCATACGCTCACGTAATACGCGCTCAATTTTGAAACATTCTGGTGCTTTGATATCTTCTAAGTTAATACCACCAAAGGTAGGCTCAAGAGAAGCAACCGCTTCGATGAACTTATCTGGATCATTTTGATCAATTTCAATATCAAAAACGTCGATACCTGCGAACTTTTTGAATAGAACGCCTTTACCTTCCATCACTGGTTTTGATGCCAATGGACCGATATTACCCAGACCCAGTACAGCAGTACCGTTAGTGATGACACCAACTAAGTTATTACGTGCCGTATATTTAGAAGCGAGCTTTGGGTCTTTTTGAATCTCAAGACACGGTACAGCCACACCTGGAGAATAGGCAAGTGCTAGATCGCGTTGGTTAGCCAGCTGCTTAGTTGGAGTTACTGAGATTTTACCTGGGCGTGGAAACTCATGGTAATGTAAGGCAGCTTGTTCAAACTGCTCTTTTTCTGTACTGAGGTTATCCGTATTCGAAGTGGTATCGTCATTCATAATAATTGCCATGGTTAGAATAAATTGGAATAAATTAAACGGTGATAAAAAAACGTCTAACCCTCAGAAATAATTGAATGATTGTAATCATCAGCAAAGGGCTTTGAACGTTAAATGACTAACGACCATCAGAATCACGGTCGTTGATCAAAAATCAGGTCAAAAAAGCAATCTAGCAAAAATAGTCATTCTACCATTATTGGCAATTCACTGCCTAGTCAACCGTATGGAAGCATGCGAATAATATAATAAAATGATATTCGTTATTTATCTGGTTGATAATGCCAAAAAACACAGACAAATATCAACCTTAATTTGATAATATTTCAAAATATTACAGTATACATCCATATTAAGATGAGCAGCTAATAGGCATTTGCGGTACGTTCGGCGCCGGTGCACTCGTATCGAGATCAGTCGCGATATCTTGGACGTGATAAGGATTAGCCAGCAAGCGATAGACACGATCGACTTCTTCAAACTGACCTTGCTCTGCGGCAGTAATGGCACGCTGCGCCATACTATTGCGCAAAACGTACACAGGGTTATTGGTCCACATATCGTTGATTGCTTGTTCAATTGGTAATTGCTCAACCTGTGCCAGATAACGTATAGACCAATCTTGCCACATTTGCTGTGCCTCAAGGCTTAATTCAGTAGTCATGGTAGTCAGTAATTTTTGCTCATATGGGTGATCGTTTGGCGCGACCAAACCGAGGAGCGCACGGAAACTATTGGTATAATCGAGTAAGTTGTCTTCTAACAACGTTAACCATTCAAAAGCCAAGCTCAGGCTGTCGCTTTGGTGTGGTAGTCCAAGCTTGCGGCATAGCCCTTGCTGATAATGCTGCATAAAGGTTGCTTCGTAAGGTGCCAAGCACTCAGAGAGCGTCTCACGGTTGATACCTTGCAAGCGCATAAAATGCGGCAGCCAAACGTTTAGATTCCAATGACCGATAGCGGGCTGGTTTTGGTAAGCGTAGCGACCAGTGTGGTCAGAGTGATTGTTAATCCATGCAGGATTGAAGCGCTCCATAAAGCCAAACGGTCCAAAATCCAAAGTGCTACCTGTAATAGATAAGTTATCCGTGTTCATCACACCATGTGCAAAGCCAATCAGTTGCCAGTCAGCAATCATCCGAGCAGTGCGCTCAACGACTGCGGTCAAAAACGCTGCTATGGGCGCATCGCTATCGCGGCACTCTGGATAATAAGTGTCAATCATATAGTCGGTAAACTCACCGAGTAAGTCAGGTGCAAAGCTGGCAATCCATTCAACATGACCAAGGCGAATATGGCTATCAGCCACACGCATCAATGCCGCACCCGCTTCGATACGCTCACGGCGCACTCTCGTAGCAGAGACAACAAAACCCAAGGCATTGGAAGAGGAGATACCAAGCTGCGTCAATGCGTGACCGCATAAGTACTCTCGAATCGTACTACGTAAGACCGCACGTCCGTCACCCATGCGTGAGTAAGGCGTCAGGCCAGCCCCTTTGAGGTGCAAGTCTTGTGGTTGTCCATTGCTATCAAGCACTTGCGCCATCAGCAAACCGCGTCCGTCACCCAGTTGTCCAGCCCATTGTCCGAACTGATGACCTGCATACGCCATTGCCAATGGTCTAAAGTCAGATGGCACATATTGGCCACCCAATATCTCAACCCAATTGGTCATTAAGTCTTCATTGTCTGTCCAACCTAACTGCTGTGCGACTTGGGCATTGAAGTGTCCAGCACGGGGAGTGTCCAGTGGCGTGGGCGGCTGCTCATGATAAAGGCGCGTGTCGAGATTGACATAAGTATTTTGATAACGCATACAGGCCGTTTCCATTAAAATATAAAAGTGAGAATGCCACTATAACATAGCACTCATATGGCATCGTTGCACTCTGTCCATCTCTTGTAATATCTAGCCAAAAAATAAAATTAGCTAATTTGGGTGAGCTGAGTTTAGTGGGCTAGTTGGTTACTGTCTCTAGGTTGGAGATCGCAACGATTGAGCCTATATATTTCACCATTTACTACGATAATAAGATTATTAAAAGTAGAGACAGTGACATAAACCATAAATTATAAACAAAAAAATCCCCCTATCTAGGACGGATAGGGGGAAGGAGAAACGTTACGATTACAGTAGTTGATTATGCTATTTAAGCGGCTTTTTGGCTGACACCAATAGAACGGAAAGCATTTTTCAAGTTATTGTTATGCTCAAGAATTTTTTGCTCAATCTTGGCATAATCATGCTTTAACTTATCATCAGCTTCATGCAAACGATCAGCGAACTCTGTCTTTTTAAGTTCAATCGTTTTTGCTTTTAGCGCCTGCCACTCTGCAACAGTCTGTGTAAAGGCATCATATTCAAATTTAATACGATCTTGGAAACTCTTCATCGCGTGAGGAAGATCAATGCCACTGTTTGTAGCCGTATCAATTTGCTGCTGTGCTGTTTTGAACTGCATTTGAACTTCAGCATGTTTGATCGTCGTATCATCCACAGTACGTAGATCAGAAGCCAAACCAATCTTTGACAAACCAGCGATTAACCATTTGGTTGGATCATACTGCCACCATTTTACGCCATTACGATAGTCGTATTGGAAGAAGTGATGGTAGTTGTGATAACCCTCACCCCACGTAAAGATAGCCAAGAAGAAATTATCACGTGCAGTATTGGTATCGGTATAAGGACGATTACCAAGCATATGGCATAAAGAGTTGATAAAGAACGTAAAATGATGCGTTAGTACTAAACGTAGTAGCCCTGCGATAACCAATGTACCCCAGACATCACCAATCAACCAGCCAATAGCGGCAACCATACCGACGTTCATAGCAACAACCCACAGACCATAATACTTATGTTGTATCTGTAGTACTCTGTCTTTGGTCAAGTCCGGAATGTTTTTGTAGTCGAACTTACCACTAGGATAATTACGCAGCATCCAGCCGATATGACTGAACCAGAACCCGCGTTTTGCTGAATACGGATCTTCTAAACGATCATCGACATGACGATGATGGACACGGTGACCAGAGACCCAGTCAAACGCAGAGCCCTGTACCGCTAGGGTAGAACCAAGCAATAAAAAGTTTTTAACGACTGGGTGCGCTTTATAAGCACGGTGCGCCAATAGACGATGGTAACCCGCTGTGATGCTCATACCTGTCCATACCATAAAGGCACCAAATACGCCCCAAACAGGCGCACTCACTTCATGAGTAAATAAGTACCATGGTGTAATGATAGCAGCAGCGATTGGCGTCGCTACCAAAATAGTCGCTGGAATCCAGTTGATTGGCGCTTTTGTAAATTCAAACTCGCGCATATCAATACTTTGCTCTTTTGTCAGAACATCAGTTTGCTCAGAAGCGTTAGCGTAGTTGCGTTTTGCGGTAGGCTGCTCGTCAAGCGCCATTTGCGCTTTCTTTTCATCAAAACGAGTCTTGAAACGCGTGACTTGAGTGCTGGCGTTCTTTGCAAACGTATCGCCAGATCTGATAGCGAAACGTAAGCCTTTCAGCGGTAAGCCAAGTGCTTTTTTTGCAATCATATAATATCCCTAACGGTATTAATTTAAGTCCCCATAGTACCTGAAAAAACGTATAAAGTGAACACTTATACACTATAAAAATATTGCTAAATAACAATAACTTGTATGAATTACAGACTGTATGAGTCAAAAATGCCGATGACTTATCAGGCATTAAGGGAAAGTGTAAGTAACGCTATAGATATGTAGGGACTATGAGGGTGAAAAAAGAGATTTATTCAAAAGTGGAAAAATATGAATAGAAAGTTCAAGGTAATAATAAATGACGTGGAAAGTCAGTAATAATCACGTCAGTATTCCAGCTTATAAGCTGTTCAATCGTATGGACATCATTGACCGTCCAAGCGCTCACAGGCAACCCATAACGGTGACTATGTTTGATAACATCTCGAGTCAAAAGTGGATAATGAATACCTAATTGAATACAACCAAGCTGCAAAGCGGTGTTTGTCGCTCCTGCCAAGGCATCTGGCGTGCGAATCAATAATCCTCGCGGTATGCGAGATAATAGTTTGTGGCGTTGTAACCGATTATGCAGCTCCACATCAAAGCTGGTCAGCACCACCGGTAAGCTGGCAAGCGGTGTATCGATAAGCTCTTGCGCCAGTGCATTAACCAACACTGCATAATTGGTTCTATTGTGAGTTTTAATCTCAAGCTCAATCACCCTAAATCCGCTCAATACAGGTGCTATATTGGCTAAAGTCATGATTGGCTGCCCAAATTGTAAGCGGCACTGAATCTCTGTGAGCCCGAGCTGATCAACACGTGACTGTTGACCGCACATGCGCTCCAAATCATCGTCATGGAATACAATCAAGTGACCATCCGCATTCAGTTGAATATCAAATTCAACCCCTGCCAAGCCTTGTGAAGTCAGATTTTGAGAATACTTAAAGCCTGAAAATGTATTCTCTAAACTCTCTCCGCGAGCGCCACGATGACCTAATAAACGCGTGTTTTTAAAATTTACCATATCACATGACTACTGACTAATTTTACGACTCATCATATATCGTCATGGCATCAACGTCTAATAGAATTTGTGGCGTGAACCAATGCACTTTGTGTCTGATATTTCAGAAGATGATTTTCTAGTATTTGTTATGTTTTTGCAACCAAACGCAGGTTTTACCCATAATGAGGGGCGCTATTTGTATATCCATGGGCTACACTAATGACCATTTCAACCAAACACCGTATAATGATGTGGTTTTCAAATCTATCGCAGACCGTTAATAACACCATTGTTTTATAAGTCTGCAATGCAGTTTGAGTGTTAAATACTGTCCATCAGGGGCGGTAAGAACCAGTAAATTGGGAGTAAAGTAAATATGAGCGTAGCAAATATAAGTTTGAGCAAGTGGCATAAAGTGGCTGGAATCGGAATAGTATGTAGTTTGGCGCTTGCAGGCTGTGATCGCTCAGAGAAAGAAGATACTGCCGATACGGCAGAGATGACGGAACAAGAGCCAGTAGCGACCGAAAGTGCCGTTGCTCCTGCGATCAATTGTGATGACCCGATGGTACAAGACCGTCTCAAATCTGCTTTAAAAAATACACTCAACCAACAAGCACAAGCGTTGGCTGCTAATTATGCAAATGATGCCGAGATTAGCCTAGAAAGCGGCGTTGTTACTGAAAAAATCAATGGCGTGGTTATTGATGTGCAAAACGCTGCCATACTACAAAAAGCCAATGACAATGGTATGACAACATGCCAAGCAAGTGTCAGCATGACACTGCCAAGTGAAGATTTGTATCAAGCCAGTCAAGTGCAAGCGGCTAACAATCAGCCAAGCCTGCAATCTCGTTTGGCGCAAGACAATATCCGTATCAATAACAACATGCTCGTTGATGACGCCTTTACTTATGTTGTCGGTACTCAAGGCGGGCAAGTGCGCACGCGTATTGCTGGACAGCCAGCATTGATTACTGTGGTTTCAGATGTGATGGCAGGCTCTGTGTTGAAATCTGCGATGGATGAGGAGCGTGCTGAGCGCCGTGCAGCAGCCCAAAGCAGTAACAATAATACTCAAGCAGCACCTGCTCGTCAGCAGCCTAGAACCATCACGCCAGTTGAGCCGATTCGTCCTACTAAACCTGCAACGCCGCCAACCATCAATAAACCGACCAGCAACCAAAACAGCTCGACAGAAAACAATCAAGCAGCGGCTACTACTGAGACCGAAAAACCAGTAACGCCAGCGACGCCAAAAGCAGTGCCGAAAGATGAAACCATCGATATGGTCATCATTGAAGATGATAGTGCTACTTATTAATTTGCAATTTTATGAGTAGTTAGCAACTGGTAGTTGATAGATACTGTTAGGTTAAAAAAACCCCGTAACATGAGTGCTGCGGGGTTTTTTATCAGCGAAAAATCAATCTAGTTCAAAGAATGCTAGCAAGATTAGGTTTGATTCACTAGCGATTGTCAGCGAAGTTTTGCAAGACTTGACTGTCCCATAGTACTTCAGAGACTTGTTCGGGATCTGTACAAAAGCGCGCGGCGACAAACAACCAATCAGATAAACGATTGATAAAGCTGATGGCAGTGCGGCGTATGGCTGCTGGGCGCTGCTCCTGCAATAACACAGCTTGGCGCTCAGCTCGGCGACACACGCTACGTGCTACATGCAACTGGCTCACCAGTACAGAACCTGTGGGTAAAATAAAGTCTTTTAGTGGTGGCAGCGTGGTATTCATCATATCGATTTGTTGCTCTAGCCACTCAATATGAGTGACATTGACGCCCTCATATTCTGGCATGGCAAGCTCACCGCCAATATTGAATAATAGATGCTGAATAATAACTAAGGCTTGAGAAAAATCTTTGCTGATAGATTGGCCTTTGTTTCTTTGTAGTTGAGCACGCACCAGTCCAATGTGTGAGTTGAGCTCGTCGATATCACCCATGACACCGAACAGATTATCAGCTTTACTGAGTCGACTGCCATCAGCCATACCAGTGCTGCCATCATCTCCAGTACGCGTGTATATTTTGCTTAATCGATTGCCCATCTTTACATCCTTAATGGTTTTTATGATTGAATGGTGGTAGTTGCCTGCTCATTGTAGTATTTTACGCCTGTTTTCGCTAAGATAATGGGTTACGTTAAAATTATAATCATACTATCAGTACGGCTTGCTTATTTGCTGCGCCTGATATTTTCAATCTATTTATTTTATTTATGCTAAAAGGCTCTTTTATTATGACCACACCACTTGCAGATGCAATGTCTCAACTTGTTATTTATGACTCACTGACTGGCGGCAAGCGTCCGTTTGAACCACTCAAAGCAGGTAAAGTGGGTATGTATGTGTGTGGCATGACCGTCTATGATTATTGTCATATCGGGCACGCTCGAATGATGATTGGGTTTGATATGGTGGTACGTTGGCTCACTCAATTGGGTTATGACGTCAATTACGTGCGTAATATCACTGATATTGATGATAAAATTATTGCGCGCGCTGCCGAGAATGGCGAAGAGATTGGGGCGTTGACCCAGCGCTTTATTACAGCGATGCATGAGGATTTTGTAGCCCTTGGCTGTTTGGCGCCTGATGCTGAGCCGCGCGCGACCGACCATATTGATGATATGCAAACCATGATCGAGACACTGGTCACAGGTGACTATGCGTATGCAGGCGATAATGGCGATGTCTACTATGCTGTCGATAGTTTTGCGGATTATGGCAAATTGTCTAAGCGCAATCTTGATGAGATGCAGGCAGGATCACGTGTCGATGTCGAAAATGATAAGCGCAATCCGTTTGACTTTGTGCTCTGGAAAGCGGCGAAACCCGATGAGCCGCAGTGGGCCTCACCTTGGGGGCAGGGGCGTCCGGGTTGGCATATTGAATGCTCGGCCATGTCTACCAAGTGCTTGGGCAATACCTTTGATATTCATGGCGGCGGTCATGACTTGCAGTTCCCGCATCATGAGAACGAGATAGCCCAGTCCGAGGCGGCAACAGGTTGTGAATACGCGCGCAACTGGATGCATGTTGGATTTATCAACGTTGATGGCGAAAAAATGTCTAAGTCGTTGGCTAACTTTTCAACCATTCGTGATGTGACAGCAAAATACCTGCCCGAAACGGTGCGTTTTTTCTTGCTATCTAGTCATTATCGTAGCCAAGTTAATTTTTCAGACAGCGCATTAGATGAAGCTCATAATAGCCTAAGCAGACTATATAACGCGTTAAAACTGGCTGAACAGCAGAAAGGGCAAGCAATCGTAATTGATAAAAACTTGACCACCGAAGCTTATCGTACGGATGCTGGACAAGATTTTATTAAAGCTATGAATGATGACTTCAATAGCTCAACGGCAATTAGCGTGTTATTTGGTCTAGCACGTGACATCAACAAAGCTATCAAGGCTGAAGAAGTCGATACAGCGTGGCAGTTGGCACTGCAACTAAAAGCATTGGCGCAGGTGTTGAATATCTTACAACAACCCGTGCAGCAGTTTTTGCAAGCGGTGATTGGTGATAAAGCAGAAGATGGTTTGACTGATGCGGCTATTGATGGGTTAATCGCCGAGCGTGCAGATGCCAAAACCAACAAAAACTTTGCGCGTGCTGATGAAATACGCGAACAGCTAAAAGAGGCTGGTATTGAGCTTGAAGATAGCCGTGCAGGCACCACATGGCGCCGTGCATAGATATATAGACGCTGTACATCAGATTACATACGTATGCTAATAAATTAAGTCAGCTCACGCTGGCTTTTTTTTGCAGAGTGCATTAGGTTAAAGCATACCGAATATACTTTGTATATCCATCCCTTTTATATCCGTTCCTTTTGTAGACCAATGGCTTTGAAAATATGAATACTCTTAAAAATAATAATGCTGATGATCGTGGCATAGCAATGGATATTGACGGTGGTCACCGCCGCGATGTAGAGCGTAATAATATCCGCTACAATGCAATGCAGGTGGTTTTAGGGTTTCTTATTATAGCCATCAGCGCTATCTACATCCCCGCCAGTGCGGCAAATGAGCAAGTATCAAATGAGGAAGACCGCTCGCAAGTCGATAGCAAACCTGGCAATTTGGCTGAGTACGCTGTCCAACAAATAAATACAATCAAAGACGAAAATATTAGCATCTCTGGTATTACTGAAGAGATATTTGATCCCACTGAGCGTAGCGCGGTACAGCAGGCAGGGATATTGCAAGGTGATGTGGGATTGACAGGGGAGTATAGCGAGAATTACTACTTACTCAACAAGCTCAATGTTGGGTTACCACCATTAGCTGAGCCACCAAATTTGGCGACGCCGCTTGCGACCTTGGAGTTTTTTCAATCTGCGGTGATGAAGCAACAGTATGATTTGGCGGCTTATGCACTCAATATGAATTTGATTGATGAGCAAAACCAGCGTACCCGTTCGCTTGATTTAACCAAGCAGCTTGATTTTCTGCTATCTGAAAAAGAGCTATACGTATTTGATGATATGCCCGATCGTCCTGATGGTCTGATCGAGCCACCACTGGGTAACGATAGTAGTGTTATGGGCATCCCTAGACGCTCTATTCAGCTGGGTTATATCGAGTACCGAGAACGCCGTGTTCCTGTTTACTTGGAGCGGGTAAGGGTAGGTGATCAGGCGCCAGTTTGGATATTCTCTGCGCAGACAGTGGGTAATATTGAAAATCTCTATAAACAATATCATCCATCAGAGTTTGAGCGTTATCTGCCTACTTGGTTGAAATTCCAGTTTTTTGGTATTGCGTTATGGGAGTTTTCAGCGCTCATCCTGTTTTTCTTATTTACCATGGGCGTCGGTTGGATATTAAGTAAAAGCACGGAAAAACTCATCAGCCGCTATGTTGATCATGAAAAATACAATATCTCTGCTGGCAGTGCCAATGGTGTGGCAGATTTGGTCAGCAAACTGACCGTGCCACTAACCTTTACTATCAGTTTTTCGCTCGTTTTTACCTTAGTCTCTGGCGGTTTTCCTTATCTAGATGCAGTGGCTTCATCAACCCGTCCGCTGATTTGGACGGGGTTGGTATTTAGTGCGATGTGGCTAGGCATTCGTGCTATCAATTTTTTTGCCAACCGTTACCAAGACATGCAGATTGAAAACCTAGCAGAAGAGCATTTTGATAAAGTGCGCCGTCGCCGCACTTATGTGTCAATATTCCGCCGCGTTTTCATTTTTGTCATGATATTGGGTAGTATCTGGATAGGACTGAGTGAGTTTGCCAACATGGAAGGTCTTGGCAAAACCTTACTGACTTCAGCTGGTATTGCTGGCGTGGTCATTGGTATCGCCGCTCAGCCCATATTGGGTAACATTATTGCTGGGGTGCAGGTGGCAGTGACGCAGCCTGTACGGATTGGCGATAGCGTGATAATGGATGGTAATTTCAGTACTGTGGAAGATTTGCGTTATACTTATGCGGTACTCAAAACATGGGATGAGCGTCGATTAATCGTACCGATGCGCCAGTTGATCACTGAGAGGGTAGAGAACTGGTCACATACTGAAGTGCATCAGACTTGTCCTGTGTTTTTATATATTGATTATGGTGCAGATATAGATGCCATTCGCCAGCAGTTTATATCAGTAACTAAAAATAATGAGCTTTGGGACAATGAAACTGAGCCCGAAATATTTGTGGTTGAAGTGACAGAAAACACCATTCAGCTGCGCGGTGCTGTTTCAGCAGTAGGTCCTATAGAAGCATGGACACTTGCTTGCGAAGTGCGTGAGCAGATGCTTGGCTACTTGCATCAGCAGCAAAATAAGTACTTGCCGACAGAGCGTTTTACGTTAACATAAAATCCTTAACGCTCAGAGAGAGTTAGTCGCTATAAAAAAGCGTCATTAACTATACAGTGCATGTTTGTCATCGGCAAAGATGTAGAAGATGTATTTGTGTAAAATAATCTGACAAATATAGTATGTCAGAGGGGTGCTTATTTGTTATAATGTGGCGTTATTTTTATAGGATAACTGAGTGGTTAGCCATGAGTCAGCATTGTATATGCAGTTGCAATGATTGATATGTCTAACTCTGAGCTCCTACCCATCAAAATAACCACCACTAGGGGTCTGTATGTTGCGAATTGTCGATGAAGCCTTAACCTTTGATGACGTTTTATTATTGCCAGCCTATTCTGAAGTTCTGCCAAAAACTGCCGATCTGTCTACCCGTTTGACCAAAAACATTACGCTAAACCTTCCGCTGATTTCTGCGGCTATGGATACAGTAACTGAGTCTGAGATGGCCATTACCATGGCACAGCTTGGCGGCATGGGTATCTTGCACAAGAGTATGGATATCGAAAAGCAAGCAACACAAGTACGCCGCGTCAAAAAATTTGAAGCGGGTACGGTTGTTGACCCAATCACCGTACATCCAGAGATGACAATTGGTGAATTGCTACGCTTAACGCAAGACAATAATATCTCAGGCGTACCTGTGGTCGAAAAGGGTACAGATAACGTAGTAGGTATCGTGACTCACAGAGATTGGCGTTTTGAGACCAACTTGTCATTGCCAGTTAGTCAGATCATGACACCAAAAGAGCAGTTGGTCACCGTACATGAAGGTGAAAGCAACGAGAATATCAAAAGATTGCTACATGAGCATCGCATCGAAAAAGTCATCGTTATCGACGACAACTTTCGCTTACGCGGCTTAATTACGGTCAATGATTTTGCCAAAGCCGAAAATAATCCAAATGCGTGTAAAGACGAGAAAGGTCGTCTGCGTGTTGGTGCAGCGGTTGGTACAGGTGCAGACACGCAAGCACGCGTCGAAGCGTTGATCGCTGCTGATGTTGATGTGATCGTAGTAGATACGGCGCATGGTCACTCAAAAGGCGTGATTGATAAAGTCTCTTGGATCAAGAAAAACTATCCGCATGTTCAAGTTATCGGTGGCAACATCGCCACAGGTGAAGCGGCACTTGCACTACGTGATGCTGGCGCTGATGCGGTAAAAGTCGGTATCGGCCCTGGATCTATCTGTACCACGCGTATCATTGCAGGTATCGGTGTACCACAAATATCAGCTATTGATAATGTTGCTAGTGCATTGAAAGACAGTATCCCATTGATCGCTGACGGCGGTATCCGCTACTCAGGTGATATGGCAAAAGCGATTGCAGCTGGTGCATCGTGTATCATGGTAGGCTCACTGATGGCTGGTACAGAAGAGGCACCAGGTGAAGTTGAGCTGTTCCAAGGCCGTTATTACAAAGCTTACCGCGGTATGGGTAGTCTGGGTGCGATGTCTGGATCAAACGGCTCATCAGACCGTTATTTCCAAGATGCCAAAGATGGTGTAGAGAAACTCGTACCAGAAGGTATTGAAGGCCGCGTTCCTTACAAAGGACCTGTTGCTGGTATCGTTAACCAATTGGTTGGTGGCTTACGCTCATCAATGGGCTATACAGGCTCTGCGACTATCGAAGATATGCGCACCAACCCACAGTTTATCAAAGTCACATCAGCAGGCATGAAAGAGTCGCATGTTCATGATGTACAGATCACGAAAGAAGCGCCGAACTACCGTGTAAACTAATCGGTATTTTATAGCTTTGCACTGTTTGAGAACTGGCTCAGTTGCAGAGCTGTAGTGACGTTGAGATACAAACAGCCAACAATGCTCTGTTATTGTTGGCTGTTTTTTTTGTAGAATATAAAAGCATATTATTACAATAGCAGTATTGCCTGCGTATACGCTTGGCCTTTTATTTTTAGAACTGAGGAACATACATAATGAGTTACTTTGGCACTGATGGTATCCGTGGAAAATTTGGTGAATTGCCTATTACCCCTGACTTTATTTTAAAACTGGGTTATGTGACTGGACAAGTACTCATAGAAGCCAATGAAAATTCTACGCGCAAACCAAGTGTGGTCATCGGCAAAGATACGCGTCTCTCAGGTTATGTCATTGAAGGTGCTCTGCAAGCAGGTTTTAACGCTGCTGGCGTCGATGTTTATATGCTTGGTCCATTGCCAACGCCAGCGATTGCACATTTGACTCGCAGTTTTAATGCGGATGCTGGCGTGGTTATCTCAGCGTCACATAATCCTTATTATGATAACGGCATCAAGTTCTTTTCAGGTAATGGTAAAAAAATCAGTGATGAGATGCAGATAGCCATCAATGACAGATTAACGGCAATCATGAGTGACGCTAATAACAATAATGCCACGATGCCTATCCTTGACCCTGCAAACCTAGGAAAAAACCGCCGGATTGACGATGCAAAAGGTCGATACATTGAATTTTGCAAAGGCAGCTTCCCATATCAGTATGATCTCAGCCATCTGACCGTCGTGGTTGATTGTGCCAATGGTGCAGGCTATAGCGTCGCACCTAGAGTCATGCGTGAGCTTGGTGCTAATGTTATCGCTATCAACAATACACCCGATGGTATTAATATTAATGCTGAATGTGGCTCTACCCATCCTGAAAGTCTGCAAAAGGCTGTGCTTGAGCATGAAGCAGATGTTGGTATCGCATTAGACGGTGATGGCGATCGCATTGTGATGGTTGATGAGACAGGTAAGCTGGTTGATGGTGACGGTATCTTATATGTGCTTGCGACCCAAGGACTCACCAAAGCGCAAGGCGTCGTTGGTACGCTCATGAGTAATATGGGATTAGAGTTAGCACTAAAAGCAGCAGATATTGATTTTACTCGTGCAAAAGTAGGTGACCGCTATGTCATGCAAGATCTGGAAGCCAATGGCTGGATACTAGGCGGTGAGCCGTCTGGGCATATTCTGTGCCTAGACAAAAGCCGCACAGGCGATGCGATCATAGCAGGGTTGCAAGTATTGGCTGTGATGCAAGCGCAAGGACGTGCACTGAGTGAGCTGGTCGAAGGGTTTGACGTACTACCACAGAAGCTGGTCAATGTACGCTTGTCTCAGATGCAAGACCCGTACAAGCATGAAGAACTGGTCACCGCTTTTGACAAAGCACAGACGACTTTAGAAGGCCGTGGCCGTCTTCTTATTCGCCAATCAGGTACAGAGCCTATGATTCGAGTCATGGTTGAGTCTGATGATGAGATAGAGTGTGATGTGATGGCAAATGATTTGGCCGATCTTATCAAGTCAGTATTAGGCTAATAGTATTCAAAACTTAATACTCAAAGCTTAGTATTCAAAGCTTAGTATTCAAAGCTTAGCACTCAATATAACAATGTTGAAATGTCATAATTTTACAACAAGGAATGACCATGAGCATGGACTTTACCGACCAACGCCTTTCATATGAAAAAGGCGAGCTTGATCAACAGTCAGCACCAGCGTCACCATTCGAGCTATTTAAGGCTTGGATGGATGAGGCAATAGCACAAAAAGTGCAAGAACCTTATGCTATGAGTTTGGCAACCTGCGGTGCAGACAACAAACCTAGCGTCCGTATTGTGTTATTACGTGAAATTACGGATACAGGTATTATTTTTTATACCAACTATGACAGCGCAAAAGGACAGGATGTTGTAGAAAATCCTAATGCTGAAGCACTGTTTTTTTGGCATGAGCTTGAGCGCCAAGTTCGTATCAGCGGACCTATTGCTAAAATTGATGCTGAAAAATCCGCTGCCTATTTCCAAAAACGTCCACACGATAGCCAGATAGGTGCTTGGGTCAGTCAGCCGCAAAGTGGAGAAGTGGCGAATCGCGACATAATGGAGCAAACGTTCGAGCAACTACAAGCAGAGTATCCAGACGGTACTAGCGTACCAACACCAGCGTTTTGGGGTGGGTATGAGATTACGGTCGAAAAAATCGAGTTCTGGCAAGGTCGCGCCAATCGTATGCATGACCGCATCGTATATACGCAAGATGATGATGGACAAAGCGCTGAAAGCTGGACGACCAAGCGTCTACTACCATAGTGTTTGAATAAGTCTAAAATCCATAGTATTAGAAAATATAAAAAAGCCACTCTATGTGCTCAAATAAGAGTATGTAGAGTGGCTTTTTTATATCAGTGATTTGCTTTATTTGGCATTATTTAGCACTGGTATCGACATCCACAGAGACCGACATACCAGGACGCAAGCGTGCAAGCTCAGGTTGATTCGGATCTAAGTCGATACGTACTGGGATGCGCTGCGCAATTTTTATATAGTTACCTGTCGCAGGATTGGCGGCACCTGCACTAAACTCACTGCCAGTGGCTGGTGAGATATTGCTCACATGACCCGTAAACTTGGCACCGCCAAGCGCGTCCACATGAATAGTAGCTGGTTCGCCAATTGCCATACTGGCTATTTGGGTTTCTTTAAAGTTTGCGATAATCCAGATACCTTTTGGTACGATATACATGAGCTGGGTGCCCGCGCTAACGTACTGGCCTTCTTTGACACTGACTTGGCTTAGCTGACCGGACTCAGGTGCTGTGATGATCGTATTATCGAGATTAATTTGTGCTTGCTTCACACCTGCCTCAGCACTTTTGATATTTGCGTCTAGTGAGGGTTGGGTGCCACTGGTTTTGGCGCGGTTTTGTTGCGCGGCTTGTAAATTGGCTTCAGCTTGTTGCACGCTTGCCTGTGCTTGAGCAAGTTGCGCCTTGATATGAGCCACTTCTGCTTTTGATACCGCACCAATAGCATCTAAGCCCTGATAGCGATTGACGTCTTCACGAGCGCTCTCGACATTGATTTTGGCACTATATAAGTCGGCTTTGCGTGCTTCTATTTGTGCTTGGCTAGATTGCGTGTCTTGAGCATTGGTAGAGCGACTGGTGATCGCCACTTCAGTATTGGCCTCTGCTTGTTCCAGTTGCTGCTGAAACGTTCGATCATCTATTTTTATCAGTAGATCGCCCGCTTTTACATCAGCAAAATCCTGCACCGCTACTTCGGTGACATAGCCGGAAACTTGCGGGCTGATAATAGTGGTTTGACCTTTGACAAAGGCGTTATTAGTTTGTTGCACCGTAGGAGTGAACGGTGGGAGCTTCCAAGCGTATAAGATCAAGGCCACCCCAATGACAATCAACACAATCAATAATCCTAAATTTAGGTAGGATTTTTTCTTGGGAGACCAGCCAGCCGTATTTGAGATCGGCTCTTTTGGCGGCATAGGCGTTTCATTATCATCGTCTTGATTTTCTACAGGGCTCTCTACGGAGTTATCCTCACGCACGCTATCAGGCGTATCAGTAGCTGCTTGTATCTCGGATGTATCCGCTTTCTTTTGCGTAGCGCTTGCAGCGGTCTCTGCTGGAGCCGTAGCAGACTCTATACGTGTGTCTGTTGCTGGAGCATCAGTTGACGTCTGAGGTATTTTATTAAGCTCATTTGGTTTTTCTTGGCTCATGACGTACTCCTAAATGTTAATAAGCAAATATCTGAATATTCTGACTATAAATGAATATGATAAAAAATCACTAATATAATAAGTTGGATTATTTTGTTTCGCGCATCTTGGCAATGACAGCGAGCTCTTTGGCCAGTGGATTGCGCTTGTGGTAACGGTTATAAAGATAATTGATCAGCAAAATAATCGTAACGGCAGTAGCAAGACAGGCCATCAGAAAAAACAGATCGCTGTACGCTGCGACCGTTGCTTGGCGCTGAATGCCTTGCAGTACTTGACTAACTGCACTGATATTTGCTTGGGCCGCGTCAGTGGTCTGATTCGACAGCATATTACGAGTGCCTGCCACCTGAGCGCTAAATGTAGGATCCCCCAAATTCAATGAGCTGACCATGTCTGCATAATGCATTTGTGTACGAATGGTCGTAAATGCTTGAATGGCTGCTGCACCTGCCAGTCCGCCAACTGTTTGGGAGATGCCAAAAATCACTGAAAAACTAATAATATACGCAGGACCACTGCCAATAGCCCGCAAAAATCCTTCAAAAACCAAAGGTCCCATGAAATACACCGCGGCAAAGGCAATCAAAAACTGGCTAAGATAAAACATATAGGGTGCTGAATTAATTGACACACCAACATCCATCCAAGACCCTAAGGCAATCAATGCCACTGCAAAAATAACAGGTCGGCGCAAATCCATCGCATTGGTACTAAAAATACTAATAATCAAAGCCAGTGCACTGGCGGCTATAATGACCGCATAAAAAGTAACCAGCTGATCGTTACCGTAGCCAAGGTTGGCGAGTAATCCTGCCGCGCCGACGTTTTGCTCAGATAACAAAATCCGCATGACAGCGCCCGTCACCATAAAGGCAATAATATTGCGGCTACGCATCCAACGCACTTGTAGCATCGGGTTTTTGCGATGCGTCTCAATCCATAACGCGATGCTAATGCCGGCGATAGCAATCATCAGTGGATAGACGAGCCAAGGTGTCGTCCACCATAAAATTCGACCTTGTACTAAAACGACAGCTAATGCAGCCAGACCACTAGCAAAAAAACCAAAGCTTACAAAATCCAATTTCTCAAATACTTTTTCTGTATTCCCTGGTGGTAGCTCTAATATATTAATCAGCCCAAAACAAATCAGCGCCAAACCAAATTGAAATAAAAATAAGTTTTCAAGCTGACCGTCGATAGCGAGGTAGGGTGAGATGACACGTGATAATGGAATACCAAACTGCACCAGACCAAAACCCAATATTAGGCCACTAGTACGTTTGACGGTTGGCATGCCTTGCAGACAATAAAATAAGCCCAATACGGTCATACCACTTGCCACCATACCACTAAGTCCCCTAGCGACAATCTCTAAATAGTAGGGCTCAATGCTAATATTAGGTGTGTCTAACAAGTGACTACTGATCAGCCACTGTAGACTGGTGGCGGCTAACAAAAATGACAGGGTGATTTTACTAAAAAGCGACATGCCAAATTGCTGACGAATTTTGTACAGTAGAACGGTGATACAGGCATTGGTCATATTATAACTGACCGATATCCAACCACCTTCAGCAGGCGTCAAGCCCAGCTGACCTTGAATTTGCGTCAGGTTAGCGACAAGTAGGCCATTTTGGAAGCTGGCTGTAAGACCTACAAAAATCCCAATAAGTAAATAAAATACTTTACGGCGTGCCGGATGGTCAGGATTGGCTGGAGAGCCCACCATTATTGGCTGTTCGTGGGGCTTAAACTGGTATTCGTTACTCATGGGCGTACCACAATCTGTATAAGGAAATAGAGTGACATAGGACAGATGCCAGACGGGGAGTCAGGTCAGTGCAGTTGGTATTTATAGCGTGAAAAGTCAGTCAACTCACTGATGGTATCTGAAAGATAACCCAAAAAATTCAGAAAGGATTTTATCATAAATTTTATCGTGCTTTTGTCATCGACACGTAATTCATGGATGGTGTCAAACAGTTTGTTTGGTTGCTCTATGGCTTAATGCTCTCATATGACATTGATGACTATAATGCGATGGTTATTTATGCAAGCATAAAATAAAGCACGCATAAAAAACAGCTCTATACAGAGCTGTTTTTGTGCATCAGAAAATGGGTCTGTCAGTTATGATGCAATGCTAAACAGATTGGTCGTACTTAGCCTCTAACTGCATAGCACGTTGATAGCTATCGAGACTGGCAAGTGCTTCAGCATATTGTCTAATATTCGGGTAAGCATTGAGTTTTTGACGCTTAGCAAGAATGATTAAGTCAAATGACAACATAAAGTCAGCACCACTTAGCTTATCACCCACAATAAAAGACTTACCTTCAACCGATGAATCCAGATATTCAAACAATCTGGTTTTTTCTGTATCGATGTAGCCATTCAAAAACTCATTGTCATCAATACCTGCTTTTTTGGTAAATAGCTCAAGCATTAATGGCAACATCAGCGAACTTTCTGCAAAGTCTATCCACTGTAGATAGTATCCATAATCCGAACTATCTGTAGCAGGGCGCAGACGCTCTGGCGCAAATCGTTCAATCAATAACTCGGTAATCGCACCGGACTCAGCGTAAATCTGTCCATCCATCTCGATAACCGGAGATTTACCGAGCGGGTGAACTGCCTTCAATGAATCTGGTGCCAAATGAGTCTTGGCATCACGCTGATGACTGACTACTTCATAAGGCACGCCTAGCTCTTCTAAGAGCCACAGCGTACGCAACGAGCGTGATTGGTTAAGATGATGTAAGCGAATCATGATATTAACCTTTGAGCTTGCTAATCAAACGCTTAGCCGCTTCTTCTGATGACGCTGGGTTTTGACCTGTGATTAATAAACCATCTTCAACCACAAACTCTTCCCAATCAGCGGCTTTTTCATAGTTCCCGCCATTGGCTTTCAAGACATCTTCTACTAAGAAAGGCACCACATCTGTCAAACCAGCAGCTTCTTCTTCTGAATTAGTGAAGCCAGTAACGGTTTTACCTTTTACTAAGTACTCGCCATCCACTTTGACGTTTTTAAGCGCGGCAGGTGCATGACAAACAAAAGCAACAGGCTTATCTTGCTTAACGAAATTCTCGATCAATTCGATAGAGTTCTTATCTACTGCCAAGTCCCACAATGGACCGTGACCACCAGGGTAGAAGACTGAGTCAAAATCTTCTACTTTCATGTCAGCAAGTTTTTTGGTATTAGCCAAGTGCTCTTGCGCATCTTTGTCGTCTTTAAAACGCTTGGTATCTTTGGTTTGTGTGTCTTCGGTATCGCTACTAGGGTCTAGTGGTGGCTGACCACCAGCAGGAGACGCTAGAGTGACATTGGCACCTGCATCGAGAAACGCATAGTAAGGAGCTGCAAATTCTTCTAGCCAAAATCCTGTTTTCTTACCAGTATCGCCTAGACGGTCATGTGAGGTTAGTACCATTAAAATATTCATAATTATCCTTATTTATTGTTTATATGTGAGTAAAACAAATCATTAACAGTCACATTTTTATTGATAGGGTATTCATTCAAATGGCGAGCCAAATGATCAAAAAATCATCAGTATAAGTGGTGACCGCTAATATTATTCCTGCTTCGGACGTAACTTTCAGTAGTGATCTTAGCGATTTGTGTTGTTAAGTGGTTATTAATAAAAAATCGTTACCTATCGCTTATTGCTTAACAACACTCACCTAACATCAATTACTGAACGTCAGAGACTTTGACCACTGTTTTACCAAAGTTATCACCGTTTAACATACCGACGAAGGCATCTGGTGCATTGTTTAGACCATCAGCGATGTATTCTTTGGTTTTGACGTCGCCTGATTCTACCCATTTGCTCATGGTTTCTAAAAACTCTGGGAAATGGTCGCCGTACTCTTCAAAGATAATAAAACCTTTGATGGTGAGGCGGCGGCTTAAGATAAGGCCGGTCAATACGCTCAAACGATCTTTACCTTCAGGAAGTTCGGTCGCATTGTACTGGGCAACAAGGCCACAGACAGGAATGCGAGCATGAGCATTTAGTAAAGGCATGACCGCATCAAACACATGACCACCGACGTTTTCGTAATAGATGTCGATACCATCTGGACAGGCCGCTTTTAATTGCTCAGCAAAGTCATCGGCTCTGTGGTCGATACAGATATCAAAGCCAAGCTCCTTGACCGCAAAGTCGCATTTTTCTTTACCGCCTGCTACACCAACGGTGCGCAGACCATATTGATTACCCACTTGACCGACCGTAGCGCCAACAGGTCCAGTAGCTGCAGCGACAACTAAGGTTTCGCCTTTTTGTGGTTTACCGATATCAGTCAGACCCATGTAGCCTGTGAAGCCGGGCATACCTAATACACCCAAACCATAAGAAGGGTTTGCCATGTTTTTATCAAGCTTAAGAACACCTTCGCCATCACTGACGCTATAGTCCTGCCAGCCGGAATTTGATACGACCAAATCACCGACAGCAAATTTATCGATATTGGACTCGACCACTTGCGCTACGGTCCCACCCATGATGACGTCACCGATCTCTAATGGGTCTGCATAGCTTTTTGCATCACTCATACGTCCACGCATGTATGGGTCTAATGACAGATATACCGTGCGCAATAACATCTCGTTATCATTTGGCGTTGGGATGTCGCTGGTTGTCATGTCAAAGTTGTCGGCGGTTGGTTCGCCGTTCGGGCGGCTGGCAAGTTTGATTTGACGGTTGGTTTGTTGATTCTGTTGTTTGTCGAAGCTCATGGTAGGACTCCTTTATATTTATTCATTGTCATTATTATAGTGGTGTTAAATGTAGTAACTACTCAGGATTAAACTGAATAGCTACTATAAATAGCATAACGATATGTAGTTATTGTTACTGTCGCGATTTTTTTATAATTCTTTTGACAGTTCTTGCTATAGCGCTTATTAAGACGCTTTGCTAGTTACAGCGCGCTGTAAGATACGACGTGAGACGTCTAAGTCGTTTTTGCCGTGCTCACCAAGTTTGACCATGTTATGTGCATCAAGTTGCTTGATAATTGGATCAATCGCTGACTCAGTCAAATCCACGTCTTCTAGGCTCACTGGTAAACCAAGCTCGCGGAAGAAGTTTTCAGTATAGACAATGGCCGTTTCGATGATGGCATCGTCGTCTTGGTCAGTATCAGTGATGTTCCATACGTTACGTGCATACTGCAACAGTTTTTCTTTTTTACTCTCTTTTAGCTCACGCATGACTGATGGCAACACGATGGTTAATGTACGTGCATGATCGATGGCGTGTAGTGATGTGAGCTCATGGCCAACCATGTGAGTTGTCCAGTCTTGCGGTACACCAGTACCGATCAGACCGTTCAATGCCATGGTTGCTGTCCACATAATATTCTTACGTGTTTCTAGGTTTTCTGGGTCTTGCTTAACAACTAGGCCTTCATCGATAAGGATTTTAAGCAGGCTTTCAGCAAAGGCATCTTGAACTTTAGCATTAACTGGATAAGTCAGATACTGTTCCATCACATGGACGAATGCATCAGCAACGCCGTTCATGACCTGACGTTCAGGTAGTGTAAGGGTTTTTACTGGATCTAGGATTGAGAATTTAGGGAAGGCCAGTGGGTTGCCAAACGGTAGTTTTGCTTGACGTTCACTATAGTTAATCACGCCGCCTGAGTTCATCTCAGAACCCGTTGCTGGGATGGTCAATACCGCACCTAGGTCAATAGCAGAATCGATGTTTTTGCAATAACCAATTAGGGCATCCCAAGCTTGATCACGTGAGACAGTACCGTCTTCTTCAGTTAATGAAGATACAAGTGCAACAAATTTGCTGCCATCAATCACAGAACCACCGCCAACTGCTAATAAGAAATCGATGTTGTGCTCATTAACCATGTCAGCTGCTTTAAGCAATGTGGTGAATTCTGGGTTAGCCTCGATACCACCAAATTCAAATACAGTACGGTTACCGCTCGCTGACAAGGCGTCTTTTACTTCGTCTAGTGTACCAGTGCGCTGTGCTGAACCACCACCGTAAGTAATAAGAACGCGTGCATCAGTAGGGACTAGGTCTGATAATTGCTCGATTTGACCTTCACCAAAAACGATACGGACTGGATTATAGTATTGAAAGTTATTCATAAAATTCCTAATGTTGATAAAAATGGTTCCGTCAAATATGTTGACGTTAAACAATGAATAGTAAGCAATGATTATTTTGCATTTGCTTTAAAACTTGATGCGCATTGTACACCAATTAGACCAGTCGTCTAGTAATTATTTATAAATGATTACAAAACTCTCATATAACGTTTTTATCAAGCATTAGTTCTTTAAACGACAATATGATGTGTGGGTGCAAACATAAGCCCCCAATTTAGGGGGCTGCAATATCAAGAACATTACTGTTTGTTATCAACGTCCCATTTGAGTGGTCGTCATTTGCCAGATCTCAGCTAGAGGCGTATTTGTTTGACTGATCTTAGCCATTAGGCTGGCACCAAGCCACGCGAAATACCAGCGTTTGGCCATACTCTCAGCTGATATATTATCGTGACGAGGTACAGACCCGTCCATCCATCCTGCCTTGATCTGCTCGGCGAGCCACATGGTTGTCTGTTGATAGCCCCTATCAAGCGCTTTACGCATAGTTTCTGACATATCAGCCACTTCTGCGCTTAGTTTAACCACTAAGCATCTCTCGTGATCACAACCGTTCTGCTGGGTGTCGTACCAGTTTTGGAAGTAATCATATAGCTTTTGTTGGGCGCTCACGTTTTGTGCATCGATGATATCAAGACGAGCTTTATATAAGCTGAAGTAATGATTGATAATGGCCTCACCAAACGCTTCTTTTGAGGCAAAGTAATGATAAAAAGAGCCTTTAGGCACGCCAGCTGTGTCTAAGATTTGTTTGAGGCCGACGGCGGTAAAGCCTTTTTTGGCTATTAACTGGTAACCAGTAGCAAGTAAATGGGCTTTAGTATCGGGTGTGGTGCTAGTGTCTGTGATATTAGACATAAATAGAATTCTCTCCCTTGATAATCATAGTAATAGGGTTGTCAGGTTTCATTTGAGCGTCATGTTGGTGGCATATTCTAATGATATATATTTATATGTGTTACGTTTTATCAACAATATTGCTCAAAAAAATAGTCTTGTTTTATTAATAGCTATGGTAGCATTAGACCAGTCGTCTATCAAGGTGGGTTTTGTTCTTATCAGTTACTATGAAATTTTTGTTTCAACTTATGATTAACTATAACTATGAATCCCCCACCTACAAGACATCTCCAACTATTTTATTCAAAGTACTGAAAATAAATTTTTATACAGTAAAGCAAACATGAGGATAATTATGTCAACCAACGATAATAACAGTAACGCCTATAGTGATTTTCATTTGCAATTCATCGGCGGTGAATGGCAAAAAGGTAAAGATGATAGCATTAATACCAACACTAATCCCTACAATGGCGATACGCTTGTAGAGATTCAGCAAGCGACTAAAGATCAACTAAATGAAGCATATGATGCTGCTAGTCAAGCTCAAGCCGAATGGGCGAAAACGACCCCAGCTGAGCGTGCAGCTATTATGTACAAAGTGGTCAGTATCCTAGATCAGCGCCAGGATGAAATCGTTGACTGGCTGATTAAAGAATCAGGCAGTACTCGTATCAAAGCCATGGTCGAGTTCGGTGCAACGCGTGCGATTACCCTTGAAGCAGCGACATTCCCTAATCGCGTCCATGGTGAGATTCGCTCATCGAATACCCCTGGTAAAGAAAACTTCATTTATCGTGAGCCAATCGGCGTTGTCGCTGTCATTAGCCCATGGAACTTCCCACTACACTTAACTCAGCGCTCCATCGCGCCAGCCTTAGCGCTTGGTAATGCTGTTGTGCTCAAGCCTGCTAGCGATACGCCAGTGACAGGTGGTTTGCTATTGGCTAAAGTGTTTGAAGAAGCGGGTCTACCAAAAGGTCTATTAAACGTTGTGGTCGGATCAGGCAGTGAGATAGGCGATGCAATCGTTGAACACAAAGCGCCAAGTTTAGTGTCGTTCACAGGTTCGACCTCAGTGGGTAAACATATCGGTGAGTTGGCAAATGGCGGCGAATATATCAAGCAAGTGGCACTTGAGCTAGGTGGTAACAGTCCATTTGTGGTATTAAAAGATGCTGATATCGAGCAAGCGGTGAAAGCAGCTGCCTTTGGTAAGTTCTTGCATCAAGGTCAAATCTGTATCGCGATTAACAGAGTGATTGTAGAAGATGAGATATATGATGATTTCGTAGAGCGTTTCTTGGCGCACGTCAAAACATTGAATGTCGGTGATCCTAGCAAGCAAGATACGGCTGTCGGTCCTATCATCAACGAAAAACAAGTTAAATCGCTCAAAGAAAAAATCGCCAAAGCGCAGGAAGAAGGCGCGAAAATGATACTTAGCGGTGAGATTGAAGGCCAAGTCGTACCGCCGCATATCTTTACTGAAGTGACTCGCGAGATGGATTTATCATGTAATGAAGTGTTTGGACCATTGGTCGGTATCATTCGTGCTAAAGACGAAGACGATGCATTATCAATCGCCAATGACTCTATGTATGGCCTATCTAGTGCCGTATTCACTGCTGATATGCAAAAAGGTCTGCGTTTCGCTCGTGGTATCAGAGCAGGTATGACCCATATCAATGATATCTCAGTGAACGACGAAAGTAATACGCCGTTCGGTGGTGAGAAAAACTCAGGTATCGGTCGTTTCAACGGTGAGTGGGTACTAGAAGAGTTCACTAGAACACATTGGATATCAATGCAAAACGAACCACGTCAATATCCGTTCTAATAGCATTGCGTTACGATAAATAATAAAAAAGACCGCTTCGATAGCGGTCTTTTTTTTGTGATGTTCGATGGTTATGCTTGAACCTACTTAGAGGACAATTGGTTTATAGTTTAGTCATCTATCTAGCATGGAAGCCTAATAACCCTTCAATTTCTTCGATAGTCATACGTCTGACCAGTGCTTGCTCTTCTACTGACAAGCGATTGGTATGTTCTTTTATCATGGTATGGATGCTCCGAGATATCTCAGAGGTCGTGGCGTAATACATTTGTGGCTGCTCTTTCGTCAATCTCATCAAAAAACGATTGATAAGTTTACGTTTCTCGTCTGATTTATTTTCTTCAGTCGTAGTATTATTTTGAGTCATGGTATTCTCCTAGAGGTAAGCCATTTAAGCAGTCGAGCTTCTGAGAGTCAATGGTTATAAGTAATTTTTGGGGCTAAGCGCATCACCTTACAAGTACTACGCTCGTCTCATGGTTGAATGCTCAGTGTGTTTTACATCGTATATGATATTTCAGATTTCAAGACTAAAAATAAATGAGCGCTAAATGGCCAAAAGGATAGGGTATGTCAAATGAATCAGCGAATAATTCAGAGAACAACTCAAAGAATAATAACGTCACATTGGTACTATTCCACAACGATCTGCGAGTAGCGGACAATGCTACATTGTCAAAAGCCGCTGAGCTAAGCGGTAATGGACAACTGCTGCTTGTTTATGGAGCATCATTGGCGGATGGGTTGAGTGATAAAAATAATCATCCTGCTTATCATTATGACACTATGGGTGTCGCCCGCCAGCAGTTTTTACAAGAGAGCTTGATTGACCTAAATGCATCGCTAGAGCAGCTTGGTAATAGATTACTGTATTTGCAACAAGCTTCCGCAGTGTCAGATACCTTTGCGCAGTTGAATGAGCTCATTAAGGCGCAGCAAGTTACCGATATCTGTGTCAGTAAAACAGACGACTATTATCAAAACCAAGTCTATGCGCTACTACAGAATAAACATCCACAGATATGTTGGCATATCGAGACAACGGCTACTTTGTTTGACGAGTTACCGCTAGAGAGCTTACCCAAAAGCTTTACGCAATTTCGCAAAAAAATTGAAGCAGATTATGATTTGCTGCATGCCGAGAAAGATATAGTGATTTATCCAACGCCAGAAACACTTGCTCCATTGCCTGACAATATGCAGAGTAGGGACGAGTACTTTTTTGAATCGCAGTTGTCTAATGAGATAGAAATTGATAAGACATTAAATCAAGCATCTAACTTTACAGGTGGAGAGTCAAATGGCCTCAAGCACTTAGATACCTATTTTGATTCTGATGCGCCGAGCACTTATAAGGCCACACGAAACGCGCTTGATGAGTGGACACATTCCACTAAGTTCTCCGCTTGGCTGGCGAACGGCTCTTTGTCTGTCAATACCGTATTGAATCGACTGCGCCGTTATGAGCGTGATGTCATCGCCAATGACTCAACTTATTGGATATGGTTTGAGTTACTTTGGCGCGAGTATTTTTATTGGTACGCTGTCACCCATCAGCAAAAGTTGTTTTGGTTCAAAGGTATTGGTGAGCACACGCCATCAACCCAACTTGATCAAAGGCGTTTGGAGAAATGGAAAAGTGGAAAAACGGCGTACCCCATTGTCAACGCCTGTATGCATCAACTGAAGGCAACAGGATATATGTCAAACCGTGGACGACAGCTAGTGGCAAGCTGCTTTATCCATGAGTTAAATCTTGATTGGCGCTGTGGGGCGACTTACTTTGAGCAGCATCTTATCGATTATGACGTCGCCAGTAACTGGGGAAATTGGCAGTATCTAGCAGGTGTGGGGGCGGATCCAAGAGGATGTCGGCAGTTCAATCTTGATAAACAAACCCAGCAATACGATCCAAACGGTGAGTTTATCCATCAGTGGCAAGGTGAGTTAGAATAAGATGTCTCATTCATATATCCTAGAAATATCGACAGACTAAATACGAGGTAGATTCATATCATGAAAAAACCAAGTCCTTATCTCACCTTTGCAGGTGCTATTCCGTTTGTCGCTTGTGCGCTCTTGCTGGTTATAGGCATTATTGACATACCTTACTTAGGGGCAGTAGCTGATATATTAAGCGCTTATGGTTTGGTGATTGCATCGTTTATGGCCGGATCGCAGTGGGGTAATCATTTAAGCTTGGCGGATGACGACAAATGGGCCGTCCGATTGCCTTTAGTCAGTAATGTGATTGCAATTGTTCTGTGGCTCGGGTTTTTAATGTTACCAGTGGTCGGTTTTATTTGGTTACTGGTCATTGGATTTGCCAGCATGTTGATGATTGATTATGGGCTCAATCGCGCGCGTATTATCACGCCAGATTATTTCAAAGTGAGAACCTATGTGACGGCGATAGTGGTTGTGTCTTTGATCGTGGCTGCTATGCAATGACAAGTAATATAATCAGTTATATTTAATAAAAAGGGTCGCTAATATGGCGACCCTTTTATATTGGTAAAGTATATCTGTTAATGTAAAAACTATGCTTTTTCTAGCTTAGGACGGGCTTTCTCAATAGCTTTAACCAATGCTGTTTCAAACTCGCCATCATTGAACCTCACAAGATAAGAGTGTGCTGCGCAAAAATTGCGAACGTCGCGCCATTCATGTGCTAGGTTGGTTGCCCAGTCGCAATATTGTGCGCCTGCATTTGGCTCATTTTTGAGTGCTTTTTTGGTGGTAGGGTGCAATATTAGCTCAGGTAAAACGGCTTCTAATAGCTTCATTGGCGGGCTCATAAACGTATCATCAACGTGTAAGCTTTGGCTGGCAGGATGATAGGCCAATAGGGAGCCTGCATGAATCATCTCATTGGGTGCGATATAATGGATACCTTCTGACATTGAAAACTTGAGTTCAGGATAGCGTTCAGCAACCGCGTCACTTTCTACCAAATCATCTGCCCAATTGACTTCTGGTATTTTCTTTGGATGACGTTTACTGCCATAAAATGTGGCTTGCGGAAAGTCTTTGGCCATCTGGTCACAGTGTACGGTATGGAATGGATGAACGTTTAGAACCGCTTCGACATCTTTACCGTTGTTGGTGAGCGCCATTACCTCGTCTCGAACGTCACCTGTTAAGGCGTAGCTGTCCAAAAATACAAAGCGTCCTGAGGATAGCTTGACCAGCGAGCACTGGGTACCAATGTTTATCACACCGCCGATACGGAATGACCCGCGTATGTTCCAAAATCCTGCCCCTAAATCATGAATTTCATCTGACATTTATCGTTTTCCTTATTTAATATATTGAATCGACAAGTGATTATTTTTCTTGTCGCAATTTTTATGTTTTAGGTTTTTCTTAGAGTCGTTATTTTGCCTCAAGCTCACTACGAGCATTATCAATGGTAGACAAAAGCGCCGCTTCAAACTGACCTTCTTCAAACACCACTAATCCTGAATGCGCGCCGCAAAAATGACGGACATTACGCCACTGGTGCGCCAGCTCTACCGCCCAATCACAATAGTGCTTACCAGCGTCTGTCTCATCTTTGAGGGCTTTTTTAGTAGTTGGATGTAAGCCTAGGTTAGGCTGGGCTGCATTGAATAGCTTAGAAGGTGGTATCTCAAACGTATCATCGATATATACACTTTGGCTGGTAGGATGATAGACCAACAATGAGCTTGCATGGACAGATTCATCAGGTGCGATGTAGTAAATGCCCTGAGGCAGGGAGAATTGCAGCTCAGAATAACGCTCAGCGACCGCATCGCTTTCGACCAAATCATCTGCCCAGTCTACTTCTGGTACTTGTTTTGGATGTCGGCTACTACCGTAAAATGTGGCTTGCGGAAAGTCTTTAGCCATTTGCGCACAGTATACGGTATGAAACGGATGAACATTGAGCACTGCTTCGACATCTTGACCGTCATTGGTCAGTGTCATCACTTGCTGACGAACCTCGTCTTTTAAAGTATAGCTGTCTAAAAAAATGAATCGCCCTGATGATAGTTTTATAAGCGCACATTGGACACCGATATCCATAATGCCGTTTTTTATAAATGACCCTCGAATGCTCCAAAATCCTGCACCTAAATCGTAAATCTCATCATTCATTGACATGACTCCTTAATGGTTTAGTTGTTCAATTATTTTACTTATTGATAGGTAGCACCCTATGATTATTGATTTTTGAGCACCTAAAGTCTGTAATAGAAAAGATATAAGCAATGTAGATGTGTAAAAATAAAAAAGAGTTGTTAGGTAAATGTCATTATTAAGGGTATAGATCCGATTTTTTATTCTAAATGGAGAGTCTAATTAAGTGCCAATAACACATTTAAACCTGAGTATATCGGTTGGTGTGCTAACATGCTTTCATGTCACTATGATAAATCTTTATCATTTATGGTCATGCTCTTCTTTTATAAATTTGCGTTATATTCCTCTATCACCCAAGCCAATGACGCCTCCTTGTCATAGCATAATCAATATAGTCAGCTCCCTTGTGAATAATTCTACAGATAAAAATCAAAATTTGGCATCAAAGATATCAGCCCCATCCAGTCACGCTACGTCGTGGATATTAAAGCTCACGATTGGCCTGATCGGTATGTTTGCCTTTTTGCAAGTGTACTCTATCCAAGCCGTGCTGCCAGTCATGATGGTGGACTTTTCTGCGACGGAAGTGCAAGCGGGTATGATCGTTGGCGCTACTGTATTGGCCATTGCCATCATGTCACCATTTTTGGGCATGCTCTCAGATGCAGTCGGGCGCAAATCCTTCATCGTCGGTGCTTTGGTGTTTTTGGCGATCCCAACAGCGCTGGTTGCCCAAAGCTCTAGCATTGAATGGGTCGGTATTTGGCGTTTTCTGCAAGGACTGTCTGTACCCGGTATTACAGTGGTGACGATTGCTTATATCGGTGAGGAGTTTGAGGGCCGGGCAATGACTGAGCTGATGTCCTTTTATGTGTCAGGATGTGTGCTTGGCGGCTTTATGGGTCGGTTCTTGTTAGGGCATTTGCATGAGCTGATCGGCTGGCGTAATGGCTACTATGTGATGACGGCGATGACGCTACTGGGGGCAATATGGGTTGGCAAGATGCTACCATCCTCTCGTCACTTTGAAGCAAATCCTAATTTTCGCTCAGCGATACAGACGCTGGGTGAGCATGTCACCAATCGTTATGTGGTGACCGCCTGTCTACTTGGCGCTTGTGTGCTGTTCTCCCTTGTAGGCTGCTTCACCTTTATCAATTTACATTTGGCGGACAAGCCTTATGAGCTTGGCACGGGTGCGCTCGCCAATATTTTTGCCGTATACTTACTTGGTGTTATTATCACGCCACTATCGACGACATTGCTACGCCGGTTTGGCTCAGCACGTACGGTTCGGGTAGCCATTATTATCTCCATGATTGGGGTACTGTTGACCTTGGTAACTCCGCTATGGGGGGTAATCATAGGACTTGCTGTCATGTCATCTGGTGTGTTTATTACGCAGTCAGCGACCATCAGCTATATTGCTGTTAATGTCAAAAAAGGTCGATCGTTGGCATCAGGCTTATATTACATGGGCTATTACACAGGCGGTACGCTTGGGGCGTGGCTGGGTGGCATAGCTTATGCGCGAGGGCAGTGGTCTCTTACCGTATGGTTGTTATTGTTTGTGCAAGTATTGGCATTATTGATAGCCAGTTTCGGGATGATTAAAACGACAAGACGCGCCACTTAACGGTACATAAGGCATCGTCTTTGTTTGGTTACTCGCATTATGATACGTAATATAAGGTTGCTTTACATGGTACTGCTTTTTTCTTACTATTAAAAAGTCTTTAATCTCATTGCGGTCAGTGAAGCTTGTTGCTTTTACTGCGCCAAAACCGATTGGCATTTAGCAGGACGCTATTAACAGTAATCAGAATGACTATACATTATAAAAATAGTGTGGTTATAGCGGTTCATTCTGTATTAGTATGTCTTATTGCTACTTATTTATTACTATCTATAACTTATAAGCGCGACAAACAAGGAAGTTAGGTCTATGTCAAATATGTACCATGGTGCTCCCTCTGCCTATGATTATCCACTACTAGTCAAGCAGCTCTTAAACCGTGCAAAAACAGTGTCACAAGACCAAGAGATTGTCTATGCGGACAAAAAGCGACTCACTTATAAGGATTTGTTTGAGCGTATCAATCGCTTGGCTAACGTACTCGCAGACCTGAATCTTGATGCAGGCGACATCGTTGCCGTTATGGACTGGGACAGCAATCGCTATCTTGAGTCTTATTTTGCAGTACCGATGTCAGAGTATGTTTTACAAACTGTCAATATCCGTCTATCACCAGAAAAAGTCCTCTACACCATCAATCATGCTAAGCCTAAAGTGCTGATGCTTAACTCTGAGTTTGCGCCATTGGTCAAAGATTATCAGTTTGAAAACTCTAGTATCGAGCACATTATTTGGCTGGACGATAATGGTGTGACGGCTGAAGGGGTTTTTGGTAGTAATCAAAGCCGCGTGACAGGCGAGTATGAAGCATTGCTAGAAGCTGCTGATAGCCATTTTGATTTCCCAGACTTTGATGAAAATACCATCGCGACGACCTTTTACACCTCAGGTACGACAGGGGATCCAAAAGGCGTTTTCTTTAGTCACCGTCAGTTGGTGCTGCACAGTCTAGCAGAAGCCGCAACATTGGGTATGTTGCCGAACAAGCAAGGTGTTAGCTACGGTGATGTCTATATGCCAATGACGCCGATGTTCCACGTACATGCATGGGGCTTCCCATTTACGGCAACGATGGTGGGGCTAAAGCAAGTCTATCCGGGACGTTATGCACCTGATAGCTTGCTGGATTTGATTATCAATGAAAAGGTGAGTATCACACATTGTGTGCCAACGATTTTGCAAATGGTACTCAAAGAAGCACAAGATCGCGATGCCAGCTTTAATGGGCTAAAAATGATCATTGGTGGTTCAAGACTGACTGAAGGGCTAGCAAAAACAGCAATGGCTCAAGGTATTGAAGTATACACCGGCTACGGTATGTCAGAGACGGCACCACTTATCAGCCTGACTGAATTTAGTCTCAATGAGCCTGAAATGACGGAAGATGAAGACATTGCCCGTCGCTGTATGACAGGTAAGCCAGTGCTTATGGTCGATGCGCAAGTATGGGGTGAGGGCAATAAACCTGTCGGCAAGGGTCAAGAGAATACGGGTGAGCTGGTGCTACGGGCACCTTGGTTGACCCAAAGCTATCTCAAAAATGACGACGCTGGCAAGGAGCTGTGGGAGAGTGGCTATATGCACACTCAAGACATCGCTTACATACGCACAGATGGTTATATTAAAATCACGGATCGCCTAAAAGATGTGATCAAATCAGGTGGTGAGTGGATCTCATCGCTAGAGATTGAGACCATTTTATCACTGCATCCATCCGTAGCGGATGTTTCAGTGATTGGCGTTCGGGATAAGCAATGGGGTGAGCGTCCGTTGGCCTTGGTGGTACTAAAACCAAACGCTCAAGAAACCAGTGCTGACGATATCAGAGCCATTGCAGAAAAAGCGGTAGAGCGCGGTATCATTCCTAAATATGGCGTACCAAGTCAATTTAAATTCGTTGATGAACTGCCAAAAACCTCTGTTGGCAAACATGACAAAAAAGTCATGCGTGAGATGTATGCCAATCAAACTCAAGTATAATATTATCTATCGATTGAATGTCGAAACGCTTGAGCTCATCAAAATGTCATGCGTGTTGCACGCTTAATAGTTGACCTTTGTAATGGGCTCTGCTACATTTTAAACCGATACATAACGTATCGGTTTTTTAATTCTGGCAAGGATAACCAGTATTTATCAGGACATTATCTACCACACTCAAAACAGTGTAGTGTTGATAAAGCCAATTGCGTACAAAGATCATATCAAGCGATGCAAGTGCGATAACAACTTACCAATGCGCCGATTATAAAACAATATTATTCCATTTCTCGTTTATGCTAAGGACAGCTATTATGAGCGACCACGCCCAACACCCAGCCTCTACTCAAGCGGCAGACATGCCCACGTTCGCGGATATCTATCACGACTCCATTATGGATCGAGAGCAGTTTTGGGCTGAGCAAGCAAAGCGTATCTACTGGCATAAAGAGCCTGAGCAAATTCTCGATGATGGCAATCTGCCTTTTGCAAAATGGTTTGTTGGCGGTGAAACCAATCTTTGCTACAACTGTGTCGATCGCCATCTAGCAGACCGTGCAGAGCAAGATGCCTTTGTATGGGTGTCATCAGAGATCAATCAAGAGTTAATAGAAACTTTTCCAGCGGTCGTCGATTCGTTTAAAGATCTGGGCAATAACGTTGAGTTTTATACAGATTATGCCAAGCGTCGCCTGACTTATAATGATTTATACAAAGAAGTCAATTACTTCGCAGACGTGCTACAGCGTCATGGTATTGGTAAGGGCGACCGTGTCATTATTTATATGCCAATGATTCTAGAAGCGGCATATGCCATGCTGGCTTGTGCTCGCATTGGTGCTATACACTCAGTCGTATTTGGCGGATTTGCCGCGCATAACTTGGCGATACGTATGGATGATGCTGAGGCAAAAATGGTCATTACAGTGGATGCAGGTCTGCGTGATGGTAAGGTTATTAATTATAAAAATCTTGTCAACCAAGGAGTCGAGCAAGCGACAACCAAGCCTGAGCATGTATTAGTTGTCAATCGTGGTATTTTACCGTTTGAGCCGAGAGATGTTGACGTCGATTATGCGACCGAACGACGTCATAGCTGTGAGGCTCATGCAGTTGTGGAGCCCGTCTGGCTTGAATCCAATACACCGTCCTATTTGCTTTATACCTCTGGTACGACTGGCACACCAAAAGGCGTGCAACGTGATACTGGTGGTCATGCAGTCGCGCTGACGACATCGATGGATTATGTCTATGACGGCAGGGCAGGCGAGACATTCTGGGCGATATCAGATATCGGTTGGGCAGTCGGACATTCGTATACGATTTATGCACCATTACTGGCAGGTATGACCAGTGTTATGTACGAAGGCTTACCACACTTACCGAACCCAGGTATCTGGTGGCGTATCGTTGAAGCCAACAAAGTTAATATCTTGTTCACGGCGCCTACAGGAGTACGTATGCTCAAAAAGCAAGATGAAAGCTGGATGACGCGCTATGATGTGTCTAGTGTTAAGTCTTTCTTTTTGGCAGGTGAGCCGCTTGATGAGTCAACGGCCAATTGGTTGTCTCAGCATTTAGGCGTACCGATTTTAGATCACTATTGGCAGACAGAGTCTGGTTGGCCGATCTTGAGCCATACACCAAAATTCAATCATAAACCGCATAAGCAGGGCTCGCCCGGTTATCCTATGTACGGTTATGAGGCGCAAGTCATCAATGAAGAGACAGGTGAACCTTGCAGCGCGGGTGAAAAAGGATTGCTTGCGATTAAAGCGCCGCTACCACCTGGCTGTCTCACCACGGTATGGCGCAACGATGAGCGCTTTGTCAGCAGTTACTTTGGTCTCTTTGATGGCCAGCAGTATTCTACCTCAGACTATGCAGTGACAGATGAAGACGGTTACTTTTACATCTTGGGGCGTACCGATGACGTTATAAACGTCGCAGGCCATCGAATAGGCACGCAAGAGATTGAAGAAGCAATCAGTACTCATCCAGAGATGGCAGAATGCGCTGTGGTAGGTATTCAGGATGAGCTAAAAGGCGAGCTACCGATTGCGTTCTGTGTCCTAAAAGATCAGTCGCAAGTCGAAACGACCGAAAACCGTTTCCGCATTGAGCAGCAAGTGATAGGTGCTGTGGTCAAATCCTTAGGCGGTATTGCAAGGCCGGCGGCCATTTATTTCCCTCAGGCGTTGCCAAAGACGCGTTCTGGCAAAATCCTACGCCGATCCATTCGTGCTCTAGCAGAGGATAGGCCTACAGGCGACATGTCGACGCTTGATAATCCAGCCGCTATTGATGCGATTAAGCAATCGATGAAGGATTATTAGTTGATATAGGCTAGCAACTATATTGGTATCGCCTAAAAGCTAGGCTGATTTTTTTAAAGCTCATGAGCAATCATGGGCTTTTTTTGTTTCTGTTATTTGGGCAAATCCCCTTCAACAAAACAAACTTAGTGAAAATTGTGATAAAGCGCTTGACCGTAAAAATGATTTATTGTTATAGTCAATAACGATACAAAATAAATCATTTTAAATTTAGTTATCTATAAATATTTTACAAATAACTATTTATAGCACTTAACTCTTAATGAATACTCAGATGCCGTCACACGGTAGTCTCGCAAAAAAGATAAGGATATCTTATGCACCACGTTCAGCAGCTCATCAATGGTCAGTTTGTACAATCAAAAACCGATGAATGGATTGATATCACTGATCCAGCGACACAAGAAGTCATCGCAAAAGTTCCGAAAACCACCAATGATGAGATTAACCAAGCGGTCGCCGCCGCACAGACAGCGTTTGAAACATGGCGAAAAACGCCAATCACCACGCGTGCGCGTATTTTTTTGGCCTATCAAGCACTTATTCGCGAGCATATGGATGAGTTGGCAGAAATCTTGACCGCAGAGCAAGGCAAAACGATTGCTGATGCACGTGGCGATGTATTCCGCGGCCTAGAAGTGGTAGAACATGCAGCAGGTATCGCCAATTTGCAAATCGGCGACTTTGTAGAAAACGTCGCATCAGGCGTTGATACTTATAGCATTTGGCAACCACTGGGTGTTTGTGCTGGTATTACGCCATTTAACTTCCCAGCGATGATTCCGTTATGGATGTTTCCAATGGCGATTGCGACGGGCAACACATTTATCCTAAAACCATCTGAACAAGATCCGATGGTGACTATGCGCTTAGTTGAGCTAGCGATTGAAGCGGGAGTACCAGAAGGCGTGCTGAACGTGGTGCATGGTGGCAAAGCAACCGTCGATGCTATCTGTGATCATCCAGATATCAAAGCGGTGTCTTTTGTGGGTTCTACCAACGTTGGTAAACACGTCTATGAGCGTGCCAGCCAGTCAGGTAAGCGCGCCCAGTGCATGATGGGTGCAAAAAACCATGGTGTTATTTTACCTGATGCCAATAAAGAGCAAACGCTCAATCAGCTAGCGGGCGCGGCATTTGGCGCAGCGGGTCAACGCTGTATGGCGCTGTCAGTGGTCGTGCTAGTAGGCGCAGCTGGTGAGTGGATTGATGAAATCAAAGCCAAAGCAGAAAGTTTGGTTGTTTCAGCAGGTAAAAATGATAAAGATTTGGGACCACTGATTTCTCCTGCTGCAAAAGTCCGTGTCGAGCATTTGATTGGGACTGGGGTAGAAGAGGGCGCAAGCTTAATACTTGACGGTCGCGGAATTGCCGTTGAAGGGTTTGAAAACGGTAACTTTGTTGGCCCGACTATCTTTGATAACGTCACAAGCGATATGCAAATCTATAAAGAAGAAATATTCGGTCCCGTACTGTGTATTATGCGCGCTGATAGTTTGGACGAAGCAATTGCACTGCTCAATGCCAATCCACATGGCAATGGTACCGCGATATTTACCCAGTCAGGAGCGGCAGCCCATAAATTCCAACAAGACATTCAGGTCGGTCAAATTGGTATCAACTTACCGATTCCTGTGCCACTACCAATGTTCTCATTCTCAGGTTCACGTGGCAGTAAACTTGGTGACCTAGGGCCTTATGGCAAGCAAGCCGTACAGTTCTATACTCAGACGAAGACAGTGACGGCACGTTGGTTCGATGATGAAGCGAGCCGCGGTGTTAATACGACTATTTCGATTTAACCGTCGGATTATTGTATTTTCGGTATAACGTTAATACGACTTGCGGTACTATTAAACGCAATTTTATTATCGTTATGCCGTTATCATATAGCGCTAATGTCTTATAAAATTTTTGACCAATATTTTTATTAGCGTTTTTATTGACGTTTATCTGAGATTTAAGCCCTCTATTTGATCTATAAGAACAAGGATGACCCTATGGATTTTTCATTGACCGATGACCAAGTTGCCTTTCGCCAAACAGCCCGTCAGTTTGCACAAAAAGAGCTCAGACCGAACGCTGCTGAATGGGATCGCACTTCGCATTTCCCAGTGGACATCATCAAAAAATCTGGTGAGCTTGGCTTTTTGGGGCTATACACCAATCCAGAACATGATGGCTTGGGCCTGCCAAGGCTCGACTCAGCAATGGTATTCGAAGAGCTGGCATGGGGTGATACATCCGTGGCGGCTTATATGAGCATCCATAATATGGCCGCATGGATGATCGGTGAATATGGTAGCGACAGCTTATGCAAAGAATATTTGCCCAATATGGTCAGCGGTGATTGGCTTGGCAGCTATTGCCTAACAGAGCCAAATGCAGGGTCGGATGCAGCCTCATTACGTACCAAAGCGGATAAACAAGGCGACCATTACGTACTGAATGGTGAAAAAACCTTTATCTCTGGCGCAGGCTCGACTGATGTATTGGTAGTAATGGCGCGTACTGGTGGTGCTGGGCCAAAAGGTGTATCTGCGTTTGTTGTAGATGCCAATAGTGCTGGTATCGAATATGGCAAAAACGAGCATAAAATGGGCTGGAAAGCACAGCCGACACGGACGATTAGCTTTAAAGATGTCAAAGTCCCAGCAGAAAACCTGATAGGTGAGGAAGGCCAAGGTTTTCGTATCGCGATGAAAGGTCTAGACGGTGGTCGTATTAATATCGGTATTTGCGCAGTAGGAACGGCACAATCTGCATTAGAGACGGCAACCAGTTACGTGCAAGAGCGAAGCCAATTTGGCAGTCCAATTGCTAGCTTACAATCCGTACAGTTTAAACTTGCTGATATGTTGACTCAGACCATCGCCGCGCGTCAAATGCTCTATCTTGCGGCAAGTAAAGTTGATAACAACGATGGGCAAGCGTCTACCTACTGTGCAATGGCCAAACGTCTCTCCACCGATCTTTGTTTCGATGTTGCGAATGAAGCCTTACAGCTACACGGTGGTTATGGTTATCTAAACGAGTATCCACTTGAGCGCCATGTGCGCGATTTGCGTGTCCATCAAATCCTAGAAGGCACCAATGAGATCATGCGCGTGATTATTTCACGTCAAGTCTTGCAAGATGAAGGGCTAAGCCAACTTCGCTAATTTATCTCGATCTACTGAAACAAGGATGTTTTATGACAGATTATACAAACCTAAAGCTATCAATTGATGGTCATACCGCAACATTGACGTTGAATAACCCACCGGCACATACGTGGACAATGGACAGTCTGCATGCGCTTAAGCAGCTCATCACAGACCTCAATGCCAATGACGATGTCTACGCATTGATCGTGCATGGAGATGGTGAAAAATTTTTTTCAGCTGGTGCAGATTTAAACAACTTTTCAGACGGTGATAAAGGCCGCGCAATAAGCATGGCGATTGCATTTGGCGAAGCGTTTGAAGCCCTGTCTGCCTATCGCGGTGTCAGTATCGCCGTCATCAACGGCTATGCGATGGGCGGTGGACTGGAATGTGCGCTCGCGTGTGATATCCGTATCGCAGAAGCGCACGCCCAGATGGCACTGCCAGAGACAGGTGTGGGATTACTGCCCTGTGCAGGTGGTACCCAAAACCTACCTTGGCTAGTCGGTGAAGGTTGGGCCAAGCGCATGATACTGTGCGGCGAGCGCGTCGATGCAGATACGGCACTGCGTATCGGTCTGATTGAAGAGGTCACTGCAAAAGGCGAGGGGTTGCAAGCCGCGCAAAATTTGGCAAAAAAAGTCGCTAAACAATCACCCGTCGCTGTCAGTTATTCCAAAGCACTTATTCAGGCGGCTAGAGACACGCCGCCTGCACAAAATCTTATCCATGAGCGTGAAGCTTTCGTTAAGCTATTTGACACAATGGATCAGCGCGAAGGTGTACAAGCCTTTTTAGAAAAGCGTCAACCCAATTGGCAAAACAAATAAGCATTGCTTAAAATGCTTGAGTCATAACACTCACGACATTATTTAACTTTTTAACTTTGTAGGTCACTTTTATGACAGCAGCTACCGACGATACCCAAAACTCTTCGAACAATACCGAGCAAGAGACATCTGTATTGTTCAATACCGAACCAACAGATTGCGGGCGTTTGATTGGGATAATGACACTCAATACCCCAAAATCGCTTAATGCGCTCAGCGTTGATATGTGCCAACTGCTAGCAGCGCAGTTAGAGGAGTGGCAAACGGATGACCAAGTAGTGGCGATTGTGTTAAAAGGTGCAGGCGATAAGGCCTTTTGTGCGGGTGGTGATATCCGTAAGCTCTATGACAGTATGTCTACTAGTGCGCCGATGCCAAACCCTTATGCCACTGAGTTTTTCAGTCACGAATATCGTCTATATCGACAAATGCACTTTTACTCAAAGCCGTTAATACTTTGGGGTGATGGCATCATTATGGGCGGTGGTATGGGGCTGATGGCAGGATGCAGTCACCGTGTTGTCACTGAGCGTACGCGTTTTGCGATGCCTGAGATTACTATTGGCCTATTTCCTGATGCCTCAGGCAGTTGGTTTTTGCAGCGAATGCCCGCCAAAACAGGTTTGTTCTTAGGCTTGACTGGAGCAATGTGTAATGGCAATGATGCGCTGTTGGCCAACCTAGCAGAGTATGCTGTTGCAAGTCATGATTATGATGCTGTCATACAACGTCTTAAGCAGAGCGACTGGCAAAGGTTAGAAAATGCGAGTAGTTCAAACAAGTTCCATCATAATAGTGTGCATAGTATCGTCAGCCGTGCACTTGCTGAGCTGCCAGTAGCCGAGTTGTCTGATAGTAAGCTCGCGACCTACTGGCAGCCTATCCAGAAACTGATGAACTGTGGCGGTTTAGCAGATATCGATGCATTGCTACAAAGTGATGAAGCGCTAGTACAGTTAAATAAAGACTTTGCAGAAGACAGTTGGACTCAGCGAGCAGTTGCAACCTATCGGCATGGTTGCCCAGTAACGGCAGCGTTAACCTACGCGCTGTATAATAAAGTCGCTGATTTATCGATCGAACAAGTTTTATATTTAGAAACCAACGTGGCGGTACATTGTGCAGCCAATCCTGATTTCAAAGAAGGCGTGCGTGCATTATTGATTGATAAGGATAAAGATCCGCAGTGGTCGCGCTCGTTGGCAGACTGTCTAAGCGTAAAAGGCCAAGCGTATATCGATAAGCACTTTACCAATCCTTATCCAAAAGGTGAGCACCCTCTAGAAGGTTGGTTGGGTGAGGAAGCTTTGGGCAGTCAGTATGTGCGCTAATTATTTACAGACAACTCAAAAAGTAAGACAGATAACGTTTTTTAAAACTTCTAAAAAAGCATCATAAAATATGACGTAAATATATCACTAACAAATATTGTCAAATGGTATGTAGCAATGGCTACATGATAAATCATCAAGGAGTGATGAGATGGGTACAAAGGATATAAGTACAATGAATAATAACTCTAAACCAGATATTGCCTTTATTGGGCTTGGTAATATGGGTGCGCCTATGGCAGAAAACTTATTAAAGGCAGGCTATACACTTTCTGTCTTCGATCTGTCTGATGCAGCAACCCAGCGCTTAGAAAAAGCAGGTGCTCGCGTGGCACAGAGTCCTAAAGATGCGGCAAGCAATGCTCAAGTTGTCATTAGTATGCTGCCGGCGGGTCAGCATGTGCATTCTGTGTATCTGGGTGATAGCGGCGCTAATGGTCTGCTGGCAGAATTACCAAAAGGCACGCTTGTGATTGACAGTAGTACGATAGCGGCTGCTGATGCTAGGACAGTGGCAGACGCTGCAAGCCAGCTTGGCATCGACTTTTTGGATGCCCCCGTATCTGGCGGGACAGGCGGGGCAATTGCTGGTAGCTTGACCTTTATTGTTGGTGGTGATGACGACGTTTTTGCCAAAGCTGAGCCGATACTCGCTGTAATGGGGAAAAATATTTTTCATGCAGGCGAGCATGGTGCAGGACAAGTTGCGAAGATTTGTAACAACATGCTGTTAGGTATCCTAATGGCAGGCACGGCAGAGGCGATTAATTTAGGGGTTAAGAACGGTCTAGATCCCAAAGTATTATCAGATATTATGCTACAAAGCTCAGGCCGTAACTGGACGCTAGAGGTCTATAACCCTTATCCGCAAGTTATGGAAAATGTCCCATCTAGCAATGGCTACCAAGGTGGTTTTATGAGTAAGCTAATGCAAAAAGATCTCAATCTTGCCATGCAAACGGCTCAAGATACTCATGTAGACACGCCGATGGGTGCCAAGGCAACAGAGTTATATGCCACGCACACGCTCGAGAACGGTGATAAAGACTTCTCTAGTATCATGGGCCGTCATGATGCCTCGGTATTGTTTTAGAATTATCTTAGAAATAAAGACTCATATACTCAATCACTCTTGCTATCGTGAGTAGTGAGGACTGATTAGAGAGGGCTTGTTAGATGAAAAAAGGTTCATGCTATGTTTATAGCATGAACCTTTTTTTATTATTTGATCATAGTAATGAATGAGCAATGACACCATTAGCTTTGTAGGTCATACACGAGTGCTTGGATATCTTGCGCTGCTTGCTGTAGTCGAGGTACATGAGTCAGTAGCTCGTCGAGCGATACGCGTATCGTCGGTGCATGCAGGTACAATGAGGCCAGATAGCGCGACTTCTTATCTAATATAGGCACGGCCACCGCCACCATCTCAGAGATAAACTCCTCGTTGTCAATACCAATGCCAGTGGTAGCGATACGATCGAGCTCGGCATTCAAGGCATCAATATCAGTGATGGTGTTTTTGGTGAATTTGTCTAATGGTAGACCTTGCAGTATTTTGTTGCGACTGGTGGTAGACAATTGACTCAAATACAATTTACCAGTTGCCGTACACCACATAGGCGACTTTGCTCCTACAGGGAGGTATATCTGTAATGGCAAGGTCGTTTGTGCGCGATTGGTGTAGATCATGTTCATATGATAAGGAACGCCGATACCGCAAGTTTCTTTAAGCTCATCAACCAGTTTTTGCAAAATCATCTGGCGCTCATTAAAGAATAATCGCTGCTGCCAAAGCTCAACGCTCAGATTGCGAACTCGTTTACCAGGAACAATACCGCCACCGATATCAACGGTCAAAAAACCATCATCGACCAAATTCTGAATCAAACGGTGTATGGTTGGCTTAGGAATATCCAACTCTTGCGATAATTCAAGTGGAGAGAGAGGTTTAGAAGCATATGACACGGCTTCTATGATCTCTAACACACGGGTAATCGAGGATACTTTAGGCATATAAAGGGCTCAGTAGTAGTAAAAGGGGTGAGGCCGACGAGACTATAACGTTTTCACAATGAAGACAAATAGTAATAAATCTGCATTCCCACAGTAGATCTATATCTACGTCTAATTTAGCACAATATCAAGCTGAGACAAGGTTTAGTAACACTATATAAGAACATTTGTATTGTTAGCTTCCATATTTACAATATTTTCTAAGCGCAACAGTAGATACGTCAACTCACACATTGCAACATTCTGTAGTAATAAGCTATACAACTGGTGTTGAGTCGAGTCGCTTACTCAGACATTATGATGAAACATTTTGTAATACCCTCACATGAACATTAAGCGGATCAATATTCATGTCTACACTGATTAATTGCTTTGAGAGGGTTTTGTAACAGGAATTCAAAGTTTTGCAGGTTGGTGTAGTAATTATTACAGTAACTATGCAATCTTTACATAACGGCAAATAAAAAGCGCATCCTTGGGGGTGACTTTTTGAGTCAAAATTGTTTTAATCTCTTCAACAAAATGGTGGTTTAAAAGAGAGCAAAATCATCATTTTTTACGGGCGAGTTACTTTACACTTTAGGAGAATAATTATGAAACTTATTAAACTTACAGCTATCTCTGCTGCTGTTCTAGCATCAACTGCTGCATTAGCAGCTGATCCAGTTATCGTTGTTGATGACAACGATGCGGTAGTATACGAAGCTGAGCCAGTGGCTGTTGCCTATCAAGCAGAACCTGCTTACGCATATAACTCTGATGCTGGTATCGTACGCAATACTACTGGTGCTGTAGTTGGTGGTACTAAAACTTTCTTCCAAACAGCTGTTAACCCAGCATCTGTTAGTGCTGAAGTTGGTTCTTTGGGTTATGGTGCTAACATTGCTTGGGCAATGAATGACAAAACTGAATTACAAGCTGGTTGGGCGGGTGGCGATGTTGCTGACTTGTTCGGTGGTGATTTTGATGCAAACGACATTAACTATGATGTTGATACGGATTTCAGCAACCCATACCTAGGCGTTCAGTACCGTCCTGCAGCCAACTGGTTTACAATGGGCGCTGGTATCATTGTTCCTGATAACGATATCGATGTAAGAGCTAATGCTGAAGGCGACGGTTATTACAGCATCGATGGCAACAAATATTATGCTGGCACGGCAACTGCAGAGCAACTTCTTGAAGACGATTTTGGTGGCCAAAATGTAGGTAACCTAGAAGGCTCTTTAGAACATCGCAATAAACTAGCCCCTTACTTAACTGTTGGCTTCCGCCCTAATATCACAAATAACTTCGGTGTATTTGGTGAAGTTGGTGCAGCATACTTGGGTAAAGTAGACGCAGATGTCCGCTATACTGGTGAAGGTGGTAACACTGTCGCAGCAAATCAAGCTGCTCGTGATGCAGAAAATGATTTAGAAGATAAAAACTGGCTAGAGTGGATGCCAATCGTTAAACTCGGTGCAACTTACCGTTTCTAATCTGATCACAGTGTAAATACTGTCATCAGAAGAGAACAAAAAAAACGACCCTTTTTAGGGTCGTTTTTTTATGTCTAGAAGAAAGTGAAGATAACAAATACGAGAGCATTGCCAGATATGATTAAAAAGCGACTACTGTTTGATCTACTTGCAGTACAGCAATTTGGTAATTGGATTGATCGTTAGTATGACTGATAGTAATAAGGTCTTTATTTATATCATCAGTCAAGGTAGGAATGACATCAGAGTAATCTATACCTAAACCTTGTGCCAAAGTGTACTGATGGACCTTTATAAAACTTTCTTTGATTTGCCATAGTAACTTTGCAATATAATTACGCTGATTTTTTGGTAGTGTCTGTAAGATAGTAATTTCATTATCTGAATAAAAACGCTTGACGATATTCCAAGCAACATTATTGTGCTCGATGTCGATGCCAGCAGGGCGACGACGACTGATGACTGCTGCTATTTTGCTGTATGAAATAGCAGCGATGTTTTGATTGGATTTTTTATTGAATTCATTTTTGTTATGAGCGGCTGTATGGCTAAAACAGACGTAATACTTGCTTTGGCGAAGGCGATAGGGAAAGCTCGACTCATCTAAGGTATCATTGATTTCTAGCTTATTAAGTAGCGCTTGTAGTAACTGTCTCACACCTTGGCGCTGCTCTTGGCGGTGCCTGCGAGCGATACTGCGTTTTGATCTTGGTTTTTGTACTGCATGATAATGCCATTCGAAATGACGAAGCTCAGTAAAGACTATATGTGATGATGGATATGCTGATAACCAGTATGAGTCGTTCCACAAGTTGCTAATTCCTACAGGACTGGATAAATCATTTACTTGAGCAGTCACGCACCAAGTTTCATGATTGAGCTGAGTAAGTTGGACATTGGTAAGATGTAGGACTGGCATCATAATAAGCGATCATCAAAGGTTTCAATTAAAAATGTAAAGTTTCTAGAAATACAACTCAATTAAAAATAGATAGTTTACATAGGTGTCTTAGATATTTATATCTTACTTAGCCCAATAGAATGTAAAAAGCCCAGTAATATAACATTACTGGGCTTTTTTAAGGCAAATGATTTTTTAATGACTCTTAGTAAGACAGCTCAGCACGGCGGTTTTGTGCATAAGCATCTTCGGTGTTGCCAGCCGCTGCAGGACGTTCTTCACCATAGCTAATGACACGGATGTTGTTGGCGGCGACACCCTGAGCAGCAAGATAATTACGTGCTGCTTGGGCACGGCGCTCACCGAGTGCCATATTGTATTCACGGCTACCGCGCTCATCAGTATGACCTGCGATAACGACACCAGCTGCTGGGTTTGAGTTTAATAGGCTCACGTGTTGGTTAAGGACACTCGCCGCTTGCGCAGTGATTTCGCTGCTATCAAAAGCAAAGTAGACAACCGCTTGTAAGTTTTCAGCACCAGTAATGACAGCGGCTGAGTTATCAACGATGACGGCACCATTATAGCCAACTTGACCACCTGGAATACCTAGCGGCGCGACTACAACCTCTGAGGTAGCACGTTTAGTCGCACAACCTGTAGTGAGTGCAACGGCGCTTGATAGTACAGCTAAAACAGCGATCTTAGAAAAACTGATTGACATGACGAGCTCCTAAAATTTTAATTAAATTTATTTTTTAAACTGCTTACGATAAAACTCAGGCAATCTTTAGCCATCATATACTAACTGTTAATTTATGTAAGTATTTTTACTGTAAATAACGATAGATAGATATGTAACGTATCACCAACGGTGTTTGCCCCAGTTTTCAGGATTGGCCCAGTAATCAGCATTGAGCCAATTCGGTAGCTGTTTATAATCATATAAATTGAACTGCCAAAGCGTCGCTGATACAGTGGAAGAGGTTATGGATTCAATATCACTAATATCTAAAGAGGGCTCACTTAAGATATCAAATGGTGTAAACCCGTAAGGTTTCAAATCGATTGAACTATCAAGGGCAACCAGCAAGTGTGCTGCATAGAGATCACGATAACGCATGAGTGCAGGAATGTATTGATGTAACAGGTCTTGCGAGAGGGTAGGTAGCCAAAAGCAAGCAAGCTCGTAACGTTCAAGTACATGCTGTTTAGCAAGCTCTGGTAAAGTAGAGACGTGCCATGCTTGAGCTGATACGTTATTATCATCTTTAACATTCGTATCTCTAATATGTGTACTTTTCTTTAGCTGTGTTTGCAGAGTTGATAATTCTGTTTTGTCGTGTGCTACCCATAACAGCTCAGTAGTATCATCAGTCTGTCCAGCCATCGTTTGTGCTTGTTTATCAAGTGAGCTATCAAGCGAAGGCATGAGAGCATCAACATACTCTATCAGTAAAGGTAACGTAATCTTTGAGTATTTGGCAGTGTGTGTTGTCATATAATAAGCCGTTTATGAAAGGTGAGTTATTAATGTGCCTATTAAATCATTTTCATCGGCATTATCCAATTGATAACGTGAGCCAATTGTTGATTTAATCATTTATATAGAGGCTTATTAACACGCATGAGTGTATACGAGGAGATGTATATGAAGGATAAACTCAGTTATCTCGATGCCCATACTTGAAATATAAGGATTTAGGTCAATCTACCTATAAGCAAAAAGTCATATATAACATGCGCCCGTTGTAACTTTAAGCATTATGAACGTTGCTATAAAGACGAAAGCTATAATGCGAGTAGCAAAACAATAACACTCATAACATATCATCAATAATAATAGGAAATCATATGTCTACTGCTGAAACCGATGCTCAGATTATCAATCCTGAAATGCCAGATGTACCACCCAATACACCGAGTAAAATCAATCTAAAGGATTACCAAAAACCAAGTTTTGACGTTGAAACGGTTCATTTGGATATCAAACTGTTTGAGGATTATGCGCAGGTAAATAGTACGCTTGAGATGGTACGCCAAACCGCAGGGGATATTGTCTTATTTGGCGAGTCGTTAGAGCTGCTGTCTATTATCATGAATGATAAAGCGTTAACAGCTGAGCACTACCAGCAAGAAGATGGCAAGCTGACGATTTATGAAGCACCTGATGAGGTTACCTTAGACATTCAGGTACGTATTTGTCCGCAAACCAACACCGCGCTTGAAGGTCTATACATGGCAGGCAGTGGTGACGACACGATGTTTGTGACTCAGTGCGAGCCAGAAGGATTTCGCAAGATTACTTTTTATCCTGATCGTCCTGATGTACTCGCGATATTTACCACTCGACTGGAAGCCGATAAGCGCTATCCGACGCTATTGGCCAATGGTAATTTAGTTGAAGCAGGCGAGGTCGCTGATACGCCAGAGCGTCATTATGCGATTTGGCAGGATCCAACCAACAAGCCAAGCTATCTGTTTGCTTGTGTTATTGCTGATTTGGATGTGTTGACAGACTCTTATATGACCAGCGAAGGTCGAGAAGTATTACTTGAGGTTTACGCAAAATCTGCTGATATCGATAAATGTGATGTCGGTATGCAAGCCTTAAAAGACGCCATGAAGTGGGATGAGGTCAATTACGGCCGAGCCTATGATTTAGATCGCTATATGATTGTGGCGGTCAGTCAGTTTAATATGGGTGCAATGGAGAATAAGGGCCTTAATATCTTTAACACTGCTTGCGTATTATCTAGCCCTGAGACCACTACTGATGCGCGCAGTTTTAGCGTAAAAGCCATTATTGCTCACGAATATTTCCATAATTGGACAGGTAACCGTATCACGTGCCGTGATTGGTTTCAGCTGTGTTTAAAAGAAGGTTTTACGGTCTACCGTGATCAGTCGTTTTCAGCAGATCAGCAATCAAGTGCGGTACAGCGTATCGATGACGTAGCGACACTACGCGCGCATCAGTTTGCAGAGGATGCAGGCCCATTAGCGCATCCAGTGCGCCCTGAGAGCTTTGTTGAGATTAATAACTTTTATACGACAACTGTCTATGAGAAAGGTGCTGAAATTGTACGTATGATTGCCAACACGTTAGGGCCGGATGATTTTCGCAAAGGAACAGACGAGTACTTCCGTCGTTATGATGGACAAGCGGTAACGGTTGAAGACTTTTTATCAGCACTCAGTATCACTGATGACAAAATCGAGAACTTTATCGACTGGTATCGTCAGCCAGGTACGCCAGTGGTATCGGGCTCTCAAGCTTATGATAGTGCAGCGCAGACACTAACGATTACCTTGAATCAGCAAACACGTCATGTGAAAGGTTTTGATGCACCAAAACCATTGCCGATACCCGTAGCAACGGCATTGTTTGATAAAGATTCTGGCAGTATTGTCGCTGAGCATATGTTATTGCTTGACAAGGCGACGCAAACGTTTGTATTTGAAAATGTCACAAGTGAGCCTGTCGTGTCTTTACTGCGTGATTTTAGTGCGCCAGTACAGCTCAACTATGACTACCAAGATGCAGACTTAGCATTTTTGCTCAAGTATGAAACCAATGGGTTTAACCGCTGGCAAGTCACCCAAATGCTGGTAAACCGTATTTTACTGCAAAGCCAAGGCGCGAAGAGCAGTCCTGATGTGTATTTAGAGGCATTGGCACAGACGTTGCCCGTTTTAGCAGCTGATGATGCGATGCTGGCCGCACGTTTACTTGATATTCCATCAGCGCAAGAGCTGGCTTCTGCCATTCCTCAAGACTACGATCCGGTACTAGTGAAAGAGCAGCGCGATGGGCTATATCAGCAAGTGGCAGATAGATTAAAAGATCAGTGGGCTACGTTATACAATGATCTGCCAATGCAATCATATGAAGACAGTGCTGAAGCTCGAGGCATTCGTGCGCTGCGTAATGTGGTGCTTGATATGGCACTGACTGCTAACGTTGAAGGTGCAGCCGACTGGGCACAACAGCAATATGATAATGCTAGCTGTATGACAGAGCGTTTTGGTGCGTTGAAGGCGATGGTTAACCATCAATTAGTAGATGCAGATAAGTACTTATCGGACTTCTACGAGCGTTTCCAAGCAAATGATCTGGTGATTGATTTGTGGTTCAGTGTCCAAGCTGCCGCTGATGATGTGACACCTAATGTTATCAAGTCGTTAATTGCGCATACCGATTTTGATTGGAATACCCCTAATCGTGTCC
>NZ_JADQAI010000015.1 GCF_022129235.1 Psychrobacter sp. Ps6
TTTTCTTCTAGCCGATGAATTTGCAGAGTGAACTTTAATGTGCGGAGGAATGAAGTTTTTTGTATATACCGCCTCCTCAATCCACAATACGACATCATACCCAGTGCCATGTTCATCATCGCCCAAATCATGATCGAGACTTATCTCTGTTACCTTTCCTGTTTTTAGTAGCTTGATAGCTTCTTCAGGCCAATAAACTCTTACCCATCCGCTAGGAGTAACCCTTTCATCATCTAAATATACTTTCAATTTTCTTTTGCTCCTTGCCAACTATTTAGACTGGCCACAAAAGCGCTATGGCTGCCCTTTTTTATTGGGCTTTAAGTTGCTTGGCCACCTTAGCAACTAAACCTCGGCTACAACCAGCAGCATCAATCACATCATTCCAACTCAAGCCACTTTCAAGCAGCTTAGCCACACGAGCTTGCTTATCGGTATCATCCACTCGTCCTCGATACTTCCCGTTCGTTCTCGCTTTCTGGATTCCTTCAGCTTGACGGCGTTTTCGATCTTCATAGTCTTTACGGGCAACAGCAGCTAACATATCCAATAGCATCCCGTTAACCGCTTTCATAATACTGGCCGTGAACTCATCCGTTCCACCCGGCCTCAACTGTACCCATGAAGTCGGCAGATCTAAACTAACAATCCCAATCCCTTTGCTTTGGATGATGCTTTTCAACTTCTGCCAATCACTCTCTTTCAAGCGAGATAATCGATCTACTTGCTCTAACAAGATCACGTCACCGGATTCAGCAGTATCTAACAGTCTAAATAATTCAGGTCGCTGTAGAGTCGTTCCTGACTCATTTTCAATAAAACTTTTGGATAGTTTGAGACTTTGCTCATTGGCGAACTGCTCGATAGCCACTATGGCTCGCCTAGCATCTTGATCTTTGGTACTTGCTCGTAAGTAAGGGTAGATTCTCATCTTGAGACCTCTCGTAAGTCTATTACATGTGGTCTATTAATTATGGTCTATTATGAATAGTCTACTAAATTATTTTTAAGGTGATTTGATCGAAAGGAACAGGTCTATTTCAGGTATACCGATAAGAGACCAAATAAAACATTATTTATATACCCCTTTATCAATGACAGGGGTTATTATTTTTTCGCATTGAGGCTCACATTCTTGTGAATCACATTTCAGAATTAAGCTAAGTGTTACAACTATTAATAACTTTATTATTTTTGAATATGCCATATGTTCTTCTCCCATAAACTCATAACATAAGAAATCATAAAATCATTTAAAATCAATAGGTAATATTATTATGCTGATATAAAAAAGGAGAAAAAGGCGAAGTTTAGATGAAAATCTAGTATGCGAAATTTTAACAAGACAATAAAAATAACGAAGAAATTCTCAGATTAGCGTATGTGTTATAAGAGAAATATAAAACAGAAATATATAAGGAGGGGGGCGGCCCCAAATGGGATACCCCCTCCCCCCCTTTCACCGATCCTCGTAAAAAATTTATCTAATTTTTAGACCTGACAAACTTTTCTCTTTAGCGGAACTAAAATCGCCATGCTATATTTACCGCACTTGTCCGCACACATTAGTCAGGGAGTGTCCGCACACATGAGTACAAAAAAAGCTAACGAAACATCTGCATCTATTCGTAAGGATATGCGATTCGACAAAAAGTTAATGGCACGGATAGACGAAGCTCGGGGAGACGTCTCGTTTTCAGCTTGGGTTCGTAGAGCTGTTTTGATGCGATTAGATGGAGAAATACCAGTACAACCCAGACAAACACAGGAATGCCCAGCTAAGTCCGCACAAAAAGAAACGGGAAAAAACGTACATGTCCGCACACACAATGCAGAAAGGGCAGAAAAAACTCGTCAGGCATTATTTGGATTAGTAGAGCAACTATCACCAGAAGAACGACAGGCTATTCTTAAAGCTCGCTACCCTAAGAGTGAATGCAGAAAAGCGATTGGGGAGGCAGTATCTAAAGACTCAATGGCCAAATATTGGGATGAGGTACAGGCATTGTTGAGTAAGTAACCCAAGACACGGTTAATAAAACAGGTAGAGAAGCCGCCATGTTGGCGGCTTACGAATTATTAATGATTAGCATCATGACGACAATGTTGACATCTGAAATCGTCGGTTTCATAACTCATTAAGAGACTTTCATCGTCTACAAAACCATTTCCCGTACATAAGTCGTCATCCTCGCTCATAAAACTATTAATCACACCATCACAAGGAATATTTTCCAGTAATGGACGCATTGCATTCTCATAATGATACATCTGAGCGGCAGTTAGATTTTCAAGAATAAGTTCCCCTGTTGCCAGAAGGCGAGCTAAACGGATAGACGTTTCAGTATCTGCTACGCCATTATCTTCTCCTAACTCTACAATTCTTTCAGGACAGCTAGTAACGATATAATTTAAAACTGCTCGGTTCATACAACACACAACAATAGATAGGTGTCACAATATAAAGGCATCCAGGATAAAAAAAGAATAAGAATAGGCACTTAGAGTAACAATTGTGATCTAAATCTATAGTCCAGATAGAGCTTGCTGTTTTGTTAGGCTGAGATAGGAAAAAATATTATCTCAAACAAGAGTGACATACCCACCCACATACAAAAACACTTATAGGGATGTCATTTAGCAGCAATTTTTGACGACATAACATACAAAAGATGCTTGGACCTGCTTACGACAAATAACTATGTCGATATAATAAGAAACACAACTCATAATTAAGGTGTATATTGATATGTCAGACTCTAATACCGTATTTAACGATTACCTAAAACTAGATTACTCAACTAAACCTACAACTTCTTATTACCATAGAGCAGGAAAAGATACTCAACGAGCTATCGCTGTATCATGCGCACTAGAACTAATTCAAACTAAGCTATCGACTAATAGCTCCACTAGTGTTAAGTCTAGCCTTGAATGTTTACCTGTTTATGCAGATTTAATTCAAGAAGCATTAAAAACCAAGTAAGCTCTTAGGCGATTATAATTATCAATGTAATCGCCATTTCGCCACACCAATCACAATGACAGACTAACTATTTTCTACTTTTCTTCATCATCTATAGATAAGATAAACCAACAATCGTCTTTCATCTAATCTGAATAATACAAGATCCATGACAAATGTTACGGCAAAAAAAAAGAAATTAATCTTAGATAAAGAAACCCACTGGCAGCCATTTAGGCTTGATGATCAGGTTTATGATTTATCACACTTAGATGGCCAAGTAGTTGAGTACGTTCAACCAGCTAAAGGGAAAAATCCAGCTAGAAATTATAAGTTTTATGTTACTTATTCTTTTCATTGTTTTGCTAAAGATTATGAGCACTTAACAGACGAAGATAGAATTAGATTAGAATATAAAACGACAAAAGATAGTCGCCCTTTTTGCTTTATCCGTTATGAATTAAGCAAGAAATTACCGATGATTATAGCTAACTTAGGGCAGGCGAATTTAGTTTTTCATGGTGGGTATGAGAGCTTTGCTACCTGTGATATTCAGTCTGAACATGGTGAAACCATTCAATACTATATCTCTTTTGTTGCATATCGAGAGAACAAAAAACTAAGGCTACATATAAAAAGCGCCTATCCACTTGATGAGCCTTTAGGAAAGGTTAAAAAAGTAAAGTTTTTTAGTATTGCACTAAACCTATTAAAAAATAAAACGTTACCCAAACCCCAGATGTAACAAAGCCCCCTATATATGAGGGGGCTTCGCCTGAAATAATCAGGTATCCAGAACACCATTACCGGACAAGGCCTCGACCCTAAAAGGGTTGTGGAGCGTCATGTATAAACATGTCTGTCGCACTCTGGTAACAAATCATTTTTATTACCTGTCTTAATCATAATAGATGATACAGAAGAGTCAATAAAAATATTTATAGCTGTCTCACACGTAAGACTAAAATCAAGTACAGTTCGGCAGAGTCAAGACATACGCTATTCCGATCATTCCGGTCACTAAGAGACATGGATAAAAACGATTATCGGGCATTTTAGCAAGACTCTCAAAAAGAGAAATCAAATAAGTCATAGCACCTCCTTTAGAAACGAGCAGTAAAAATTTCTCAGTATCTAATAGGTGGGTTAAAGACCCTAAAAAGGCTGTTATCTGATAAGGCTTGTTGTTTCGCGATCACAATATAGAAATCTGTGTAGGCCAATACAACATCAGAGGCTCCCTTAAAGAACCCTAAAAAGGCTGTTATCTGATAAGGCTTGTTGTTTCGCGATCACTCTAATGGGATTTTAAGATACTTACTCACGGTGCTCGGTGAAATATTGAGATCATCGGCAATGCCACGATTAGATAAACCTAGGGCTTTTTTACTTACGATAGATTCCAACAACAATGGATCATGCGACCGAGGACGACCGCCACCTTTTGATATACGTCCAGCTTTAGCCTTATCCTCTTTTGAGCCAGCTTTGCCACCTTTAGATCCTTTCTTGGCCTGACTCTGACGGAATTTAGCTGGCGTAAACTCTCGATATGTCCAATTAGCAATGGATTTGGCGATAGACTTCACTTCCGAAACGGGAAGTGGTGAAATAAAACCGTAATTTAACGCCTCTACATGCTTATATACAGCTTCGTTCCATTTACGCTTGTAGCTAGGTGCCCAATATTGACGAATCGCTTTATAAGCCCAATGACGCACGTTATCAAAGAGTTCACAGTTACGACCAAGACCAATAGATTCATGTCCTTTTAATGGGTGGCCACGTAGATCTAAATAATCAGCTAACTCGTCTAACGTATATTCATGTTCGGTCCAACACTGGTTCTGCCAATGGGGGTGACATGGGTTCTTAGTTAGTAACCCAGCGTATCCACGGTCAGCTTTCAGTCGTTGAACAAGTGCAGATTGAATCGCAGCGGCATAACGAATAGGCTCCAGATGAGCAATATCAGACGTGCAGAACGGTACTTTCAAACGATAAACGATGTGAGCATGTCCGTTCTCAGGGTTTTTACTCGTCCAGTATGGAGCTGGAAGATTATTATCATACCAAGCGAGTACAGCCCCATTTCGATCTACATCGAAAACAAGGTATGTAGTTACACAAGGCTGGTTCACCTGCAGATACTTTTTACTGATTGCAGTAGTTTTCGAGCGAATAAATGTCACCCCTAACTCATCAGTACAGTACGGTTTATTCGGAAGAGACTCGAAGAGTTCTAACTGAAAGGCAGTTGATTGTTCAGTATTCACTCATGGCCACACTTATTGGCGGTCATGATAAGTTGAGATTGTGAATTCATCTGTTATACTTCCTTTAGAGAATATTATCCCTGTGATAGTTTTTCGTAAGCCCTGAATTCTTATGTCTTCCGCCAAGTTGATTGATAAGTTTCGGGGCTTTTGTTTCTCTGCGCTATCCTACCGCCTCTTCCGATCAAAAGAAACACCTCACAAAAAAACGGCAACCACCTACATTTAAAGGTATTAACCAAGTTCTCGCTGATAAAAAAACAAATATTCACCCCATGATTCCAGTCAACACGGGAGCTTTCGGTTTACCTTGCTACTTACCAATTTACTTACCAAGTTGCCTTAAAAGCGGGATAGAACACATTTTTCCTACTTATATGTTTTTTTTGATCAAGCCCACACATTTTAACCAAACTAAACAATTGGACCTTATTTAGTCTATTCCCCAGTGGAGATTCACCGTCAGCAGCCTGAGCATAATGGGAGTTATCAGCAACAGAGGCTCAATAATTTGAATCGCCTAATGTCTTACAAAGAGATCTCAGCTCTATTTGGTGTGTCAGCTCGTACACTTGGTCGTCAGATTGAAAATGAATTACTAACGGAGCCTATTTCAATCGGTACTCGAAAGCTCATCCCAGCCAATGAGGTTGAGGAACTGCTAAATGCGCGTATCAAAGGGTTTAATGACATCGAACTCCAAGCGCTCGTTATTAATCTAATGCACAAACGCAAGGAAGCTTAAATGCCCGAGATTACTCAGTGTCAACTAATCGTAAAGGATAAAGTTTATCCATTACCTCTTGATAATACGCAACTCAGTAGCCTGCTTGGACTTATTCAAGGGAATTTCCCTCTAATTGAATCGCTACTAGATAAGGCCGCACTTATCAGCACAAAACCGGATTTTTCCGCCGAGTATTATGCAGACAGAGTAGCAGACTATGCAGAGGTGCCATTACCAGAGTTTAAAACGAATAGCGAGATTTGGGCCTTTATCAATATGTACGGCCCTGAGTTTTAACCCCTAACAACCAACGCTCAGTTCTTCTGGGCGTTCTTCCTTGTTTTTTAGGCTTATACATGGAACGTCAATACATCACAGTGGGAGAGTCACACCGTAATAATGACTCAACCAAGTTCTACCGCATTTCATACATGGATATTCTATCTCGTTCTCTTTCACCTCATGATCTAACGTCGATGCCGTTCAACACTTTGGCCGATAAGCGTTATGTGAAAGAAAAATGTTGGTGGTGCATTCCTTCTGACTGCGCATCAAAACAAAAAGAGGCTATGGTTTCACACGGGAACTATTCCTTACTGATCGCAGATCTGGATTATGGAAACCATGATCAGCAAGCCATTATTGATGCTCTAACTTCGCTAAAAATTGATGCTTACCTAATCTACGATACCGTATCATCAACCGTTGAATGCCGCCGTTCACGAATCATTATCCCATTAGCCGAGTCTGTGGGTTACGATGATTGGCTAATTTTACAACGCGCTCTGACGTATATGTTTGGGGCTGACGATGCAATGGAAAATGCAAACCAGATCAGTTACCTACCAACGTTATCAGCAGGAAACAAGGCGTGTTATCAAGTTTCCAAAAGAGAAGGGGATTATCTTGACCCTTTTCAATCTGAATTTGCACAACAAGCCATTGAGCTGGCTCAGACATATATCACCGAAGATGAACAGCCAATTCCCTCACCACCAACCCAAGACCCGGTTATTCATAAAACGCACAGTACAGGCGATGGTTTCATCGATCCTATTGCGGAATTCAATCGAGCCAATGATTGGTCAGCCTTGCTCCGTTATTGTGGGTTTAAAAAAGGATATGGGAATCGCTGGATTGCGCCTTGTAGCTCTTCTGGCGTACCGGGAGTAACCATTTCAACGAAATACAGAGCAGAGGGAGGCTATGTATCTAGTCACTCAAGCGACCCTCTTTCTGATGGGAAGTTACATGACAAACTTGACGTGTGGTGTGTCTACGCTCGTCCCGGTATGACATTGGGCAACGTACTGCGTGAATTTGCAGAAAGCCATGTGGTCTGCGGTGGATTAACGTTGCAACAACACAACCAGAACGTCTTTAAAGCTAATAAATCAGGGGAGGTGGTATGAATAATCTATCCCTGGATAACATCAAAATGCTTGAAAGAGAGGTCGTAACGTTATTAGGGGACACCGAACAATATGCTATGGCTGATTGCGAAGAAACAATCTCTATTATGGCAGAGGCGAACACACGTCTTACTTCTTGTTTGAACGAAACTATCACGGAACGCAAGACTATTGGCCGTCCGCCTCGCCTACCTCGATCTAAGAATCCAGAGAAAAAAGCTAAACAGCAAGCATTACGCGATCTGGTGTTACAGCAAAAGGCTAAACTTGATGCCAGAAAATCAAAACTAGAGAGTGATATCGAGCAAACAAAAGCACTATCAACTCTTGCTTCTCGATTTATCCATAACCCGACAAAAGCGCTACATGATCCAGATAGTTTATCCGATCCTATCTACCGCTTTTGGATTGACTACAAACGCATGATTAATGCTATCTACTGTTTAGATGAACATGGCGAAAAATACTCAACCACACCAGAAATGGTGGCGGAACGCTTCATGTTTGCAGTTAATAATGCGCATAAAGAATATTGTCGTGAGTGGCTGGAAAGTGCAAACCGATTATTACTCCGCTTGGGCGCTTGGGGAGGATGCAAAGGAAACGAATATAGCTCGTTTGTCTTGTTGATGTCCTATATGTCAGCAAAAAAACGTGTGCATTTGTACCCAGCCGAGATCCCGCTTGAGCATGTATTTGATGGATTTAAACAAGACAATTCACACCATGCGATCCGTGAGGACATCAACCAAATCATCGGCAAAAAACGAGATCGTGCAATCTCATTTACTCAGTTAGGAGCAAGCCGCACAAAATTGTCACATGTTGATGAAATCATGCCGCTTATTCAAAACTCAATCAAAGATAACTTAGGTGGTAATTTTTTTCTATCTGCGCCAATGGGCGGTGTTTACAACGTTAAGATTGGTGAAGAACTGCATAACAGTGGCTCAAAAACAGACGGGGTATTACTGCCTACTGTCAAAGATGCATTAGAGCATGGTAAGTACGTGACGATTGTATTACATCGTAGGACGTTAACGTTCGATACAAAAACTCGCGTGACAAACTATCTGAATGAGCATCTGCCTCGTTTAAGTAACAGCGTATGGCATTATGATGAGCGATCAGTCTTTAACTTAAAAAGGGTACTGATCGTTTGTGTAAATTCGTTATCGCGTCCCCACATTAAAGAGCATTTAACCAAGTCTGAGGTGGTTCTCTTTGATGAATTCACGCAAACGCTCGGCAATTTAAGAATGCTTGAAGATGACCATTCAGAACAAGCGATTGTCCAATCATCATCGTATGAAAAATCAGTCGAAACACTAGATCTGATTTTCCACCAGTTCTCAAATAACAATAAAACCATTCTTGTTATTGATGCCGACCTGAACGAACACATCATTTATTTGATTGAGGATAAAACGGACACTAAGCAATACAATGTCATTATGAACATTACGCATCCAGAACGAGAGCTATCATCGGCGGAACGCTCACGACAAGTAGTGTTTCATCGTAATATCCAATCGCGTAAGCTCTTACTAAACCGTATTAATGAGCTGGCAGAACTACGCCTTGAGCAACGGGATTGCGGGAGTCCTTCGGATCGATTCTTTATTGCTATCGACAACAAGAGCCAATCAGTTGCTCTTAATGATTACTGTCTTTCGATGGGGTTGCGTACTTGTCTTATTAACGCAGATACGATGCAAGCCAAAGGAGAGCAAAAGGGGGCTTATGCTTTGGTTAATCATCAGTGCTCGCCTAATTTGTTCGATGTTGTGATCTATACACCGACAATAACAAGCGGTTGTTCGTGGGCCGAACCAGATTATGAGCAAGGGATCATCATTACGACAAAGGTGATTAAGTCTAGCGATCTAAAACAGATGGGATTCCGATTTCGCTTTACAAAACATATTGATGTCTTTGCTGCAGATAACCAAACCTTAACCACCACAGACACGGTTAATCATGATCTACTCATTAAAACATCTGGCAAGGCTGATTATCCCGGAGCATATAGTTTGCTTCATGATTACATGAGGACAGTAGATCTGGAATCAACAAAGCAACAACGTGAATTTCTCTACTATCAATTTGAGGCGGAGGGATGGGGTTGCTCAACGGTAGATCATTCAGCCAAACCATCTATTGATGTGAATACCAACAAATTAGATAACTCAGCGCGAATCAATAGCATCATTGACCAAAAACCATTAAGTGCCATAGAACACGCTCAAATCTCCCGTAGAACAGACCTGAGCTACGATGACATAGAATCATGCATTCGATATGAAACGGCCATACACAGTGCCTTGAGCTTCAATCCTGACGATATTCGCCTGTGTTTGAGCACGAAAAACGCTCAAGAGATTCAGTCTCTCCTAGTCGCAGTTGTTCTTCGCAATGATCCAGCTTTATTTGATGTTCTAAATCAAGCCATGTCTGAATTAATTGGCTGGAATTGGCTGCAAAGATTAGAGCAAGGGGAAGACCTTTCTTTTGCATCTAAATCAGCCCTAGACACGGGGTTGCGTCTAATCGCTGATGACAAATACCGAGCAGCTCTATATTCAGCAGGGGTGTTCGACCGTGGTAGCGAATCTAACCATAGCAGATGGTATCGAACCGACCGCTTATTTACAGTGATCGGGCGAAATAAGGTGAAATACCCATCAACTAAACCTTTGATTGAACGAGTATCAAATAGCTTCAACAAAGCATTACATGCCAGTATGCAAGCCTACCCTCTAATTGATGGTAACGTGCTGACGGTTAACTCAGCCCCTAAGAACAAACAAGGACAGTGCTCCATTATTTCCCGCTTACTACAAACGGTTGGCATCGAAATAACCAACGCTAAAGGAGAGGTGAGAGTCAATGGAGGGCGCATCGCTAAGTTGCTCTCAATTGCTAAACGAAAAGCAGTCTCTCTCATCATTAAAAAGAATATCGGACAGGATAATCTCTCTCGCTTAACGATGGAATGTTGGGGCGATGACGGCTATGGATTTGAGTTTATTGCTCGTAATGATAACTCTGTTGAGTTTGAATGCTCCGGGGAACTTGCTCGTTTATTCGCGAGGGAAGAACAGTTAACCGAGTCTGGTTGTGTGGTGGTCTCAGGGGGCGAAAAGTTGTCACCATTTTTACAGTCGCCTTTATATACTATGGACGACGGAGATTTTGGTGACAAAAAACGCCAAAAACTAGAGCTATCCCTTGAAAAACAACTACTTAAAAAATACAGCAAGAATCCCCATCGCCAATTCGTCAATCGCTTTATTCTGATAATTCTGGCCGACAAAAAGATGGTTGAACTCATGTTAACTCACCACCTTAAGATCAAAACAAACAGTAAGAGTGAAGACGCCCAAGCAGTTTTTGCCGCTCTTTTGGCACAGCTAGAACACCCCCAAGACCCGGTTAATTATCCACCTCTGGCGATAGCGAATACATAGTAAAGGTGTATAATATATACGTGTTATTGATGTACCGGTAATGCTACCCAAGCCGTTTTAAAGCCTACGAAATTAGCTTGCTGCCCATTATCGGTATATCACCAAAATGATAACAGGATGGCCAAATGGAAAAGAAAAAGAAACCACCGCCACGGATTGGCGTCCAGCCTGCTCAGGTATGGCGTGATTCATTCGTAGATGAAGTCCGTCAAGCCGTTTTATCTGGCTGCACATCAAACCCCAAACTGGCTAAATACTTTGGTGTTTGTCATGCAACCATTGGGAAATGGCGCAAACTTCGTCCCGAATTCAATACCGCTATTCTCCATGCTAATAAGTCACTACTGGCCGAAGTCACCAACCAAATGTTGATTTCAGCGACAGAACATCAGATCACAGATGAAAAAGTGCTTAGTGATGGCACCATCGTTCAATTCAAGAAGACATTACCGGGTAACGTTCGGGCCCAAGAAACATTGGCCCGTATATTGGGATCTGGGCTTATGGATGATGGCGATAATAGTTGGGACCCTAAATCAAAACTTGAAGTTAGCAGCCTCGATACCAACCCTATTGCTTTTGTCATGAAAGAAATTAGCGATGACTTAGAAGATAAAGGGGTTCTATCCCACAAGAACTAAGAGTTTATTGCACATTCATGATATCGAATGAAGGGGTTCCCTTTAAAATATGTGTCTAAAGAGAAAAGCCCTAGCCAAGCAAATGACTAGGGTTTCTTGCTTATTGGTTAAGAGGAACCATTAAATTTCCGCATGATATTACGTATGCCAAGTTCCATTTTTCTTCTAGCCGATGAATTTGCAGAGTGAACTTTAATGTGCGGAGGAATGAAG